>JBBAOU010000009.1:28058-64460 GCA_040401175.1 Methylotenera sp.
TTTTTTAACGCTAGTTTTCTTGGCACTTGCTTTTTTAGCGGGTACTTCTTTTGCAACTTTTGCAGTTAATAACTCCAAGGCTTCATCTAAGGTCAGTGATTCTGGTGCTACGCTTTTTGGCAAAGTAGCGCGAATCTTACCATGTTGCACATAAGGCCCATATCGACCGGCATATATCTCAATTTGACCGTCTTCAGTGGGGTGATTGCCTAGCGTGCACAATGGCGCCGGGCCGGTATGCGCTGCTGCTAATAAAGCTACCGCGCCATCTAGGTCTAAAGTAAATACACTCTCGGTTTTGGGAATGGATTTAAATTTAGCATCATGATTCACGTATGGACCAAAGCGGCCAATATTTGCCACAATCTTTTTATTGGTTACTGGGTGTAATCCTAAATCGCGAGGTAAAGATAACACCATCATTGCGGTTTCCGTGCTCATATCAGCAAGCGGAATTTCTTTAGGTACACTGACGCGCTTTGGTTTTTTCTTATCACCTTCAATCGCTAATCCTAGTTGCAGATATGGGCCGTAAGGACCATTCATCAGCATAATTTCTTTGCTGGTTTCAGGGTCTGTGCCTATTAGGATTGGGTCGCTACCGGCTGCCGCAGCACCGTTTAAGCTACGTTTGTAATCACATTTAGGTTCGTTGTTGTAGCCTGTGCAACCAATAAAAGTACCAAAACGGCTTAATTGTTTTTGTAATGGTTGGCCGCATTTAGGGCAGGCTTCATCTATCAGCTCATTACCTGGACGGTCTACGTTCGCTTTGCTAAGTAATTGCTGGTTGAAGCCTTGCCAAAATTCAGCCATCAGTGGAATCCACTCACGATCGCCATCGGCTACGCTATCTAGTGCGCTTTCTAAGTTGGCGGTAAAGTCGTAATCCACATATTGGGTAAAGTGTTCGGTTAGAAACTTATTCACAACACGACCAACATCAGTAGGTGTAAAGCGTTTTTTATCTAACACTACATATTCGCGGTCTTGCAAAGTACTAATAATACTTGCGTAAGTAGAAGGGCGGCCAATGCCGTATTCTTCTAAAATTTTAACTAAACTGGCTTCGCCGTATCTTGGCGGAGGTTCGGTAAAATGTTGATCGCCATATATTTTTTCAACCGTCAGCACTTCGCCTGTTTCAAGGTGCGGTAATTTACTTTCGCCTTCTTCTTCCTCATCATCAGTGCCTTCCATATACACAGCGATGAAGCCTGGAAATACCAAAGTTTGACCGGTTGCACGGAATAAATTTGCATCGCTACCTACGCTTAAATCTACGCTTACAGCATCAAATTTAGCTGGCGACATTTGGCAAGCCAGCGCGCGTTTCCAGATCATTTCATAAAGTTTAAACTGCTCGTCTGTTAAAAACTGCCGCACACTGGCCGGTGAGCGTGAAATGTCGGTTGGGCGAATCGCTTCATGCGCTTCTTGTGCGCTTTTTGATTTTGTTTTGTACATGACAGGTGATTTTGGCAAATATTCTGCATCAAAATTCTTTTTCACATAATCACGAATCTGCATTACCGCTTCAGCAGCCATATTGAATGAATCCGTACGCATATAGGTAATCAAACCCACTGTGCCGCCGCCGATATCCATACCTTCATACAGTTGCTGGGCAACGCGCATTGCACGTGCTGTGGTAAAGCTTAATTTACGCACTGCTTCTTGCTGCAAGGTTGAAGTGGTAAACGGTGCCGCAGGGCTACGGCTACGCTGTTTTTTCTCCACCCGAGACACGGTAGTTTTACCCGCACTAGCCAGCAATAATTTGCCAACAATATCAGTGTGTTGATCTTGGTTGATGACCGTGAACTGCTCAACTTTTTGATTGTTGAGTAGCACCAACTTTGTACTGAATCCATGACTGTGTTTTAAAGCATCCAAGTGAATTGACCAATATTCTTGTGATTTAAACGCCTCAATTTCTAGCTCGCGCTCTACAATTAATCGTAAAGCTGGGCTTTGTACGCGACCTGCTGAAAGCCCACGTCGAATCTTTTTCCACAATAGAGGCGATAGATTAAAGCCAACTAAGTAATCTAGCGCGCGTCGTGCTTGTTGCGCATTGACCATAGGCATAGAAATGTCGCGTGGCTCGGCAATAGCGTGTTCAACTGCGCTTTTGGTAATTTCATGAAACACCACACGTTTCATTATTTTATTTTTGAGAAGGTTTTTAGATTTTAAAATCTCAGCAATATGCCATGAAATGGCTTCCCCTTCGCGGTCCGGATCGGTTGCGAGATAGATGCTGTCTGCACTCTTGGCCGCCTTTGCTATCGCATCCACATGTTTGCTGTTACGCTCGATAATGTCATATTTCATCTCGAAATTATTAGTGGTATCTACTGCGCCATTTTTCGGAATTAAATCGCGAACATGGCCATAAGAGGCAAGTACCTCATAGTCGCTTCCAAGGTATTTTTTCAGCGTTTTCGCTTTGGATGGAGATTCAACAATTAGCAGTTTGGACATGAATGCCTAAATAAATGGGGTTTGCTTACACAATAGCTTGGCATCATAGCAAGGTAAATGGCTACAAGACAACAACTTACAAAACATTGAGCGTTAATTTATTGCATTATTTGTGAGATTCTACGTTTCTTACAAACTCAATACGTGTACCATCGGTATTTTTTAGGCTCAACGCAGCACCTTCATTTGCAATGTCGCCAAATAATGGATCTTCATCATCAGGCTTGGATTGGGTCAGATTTTTAAAATCATAAAGATTAAAATCAGCTAAATGAGAGGGCTCTACATTACCAATGGCGCGGAATATATTGTTAATGCGGCCCGGTTGTTCAAGCTCCCAAGCATGTAGCATCTCTTTCACTTTCTGGCGCTGTAAATTTTCTTGGCTGCCACATAGGTCACATGGAATGATAGGAAACTCCATTTGTCGCGCGTAGCTAGCAATGTCTTTTTCAGAACAATAAGCCAATGGGCGTATCACGATATTTTGTTTGTCATTGGTAGAGAGCTTAGGTGGCATTGCTTTCATTTTTGCGCCAAAGAATAAATTCAAAAACAAGGTTTCAACAATGTCATCTCTGTGATGGCCAAGCGCAATTTTGTTTGCGCCTAGTTCTTTTGCGGTAGTATAAATTACGCCACGTCTTAAGCGAGAACAAAGCGAGCAAGTGGTTTTTCCTTCAGGAATCTTTTCTTTCACAATCGAATAAGTATCTGCTTCAACAATCCGGTAATCAACACCCAACTTCTCAAAATAAGCCGGCAAAATATCCGCCGGAAAACCTGGTTGTTTCTGATCCAAATTCATGACTATCAGCTTGAAATTGATTGGCGCGCGCTCTTGCAAGGCCAGTAATATCATCAACATTGCGTGTGAATCTTTGCCACCGCTCATGCACACCAGCACTGTGTCACCTTCTTCTATCATATTGTAATCACCTATGGCCTTGCCCGTGGCGCTGATTAGACTGTTACGTAGTTTAATGAAATTATTCGAATGGTTGGCTGGTAAGTGTTTGATCATTGGGTTTCTAATATTGAGTTCTAATGTTGGGTTCTATTGTTTGGATTATATTGTTGCTGAATCGCTATTTGATGTTAAATCTACAGATTAAGTGACCTACCGCCATCGACGGCTAATACATGGCCAGTAATAAATGGTGCATCTGCCACTAAAAATTTAACAGCCTTAGCCACATCTTCAGCTTCGCCTACACGTTTTAGCAGGGTTTGATTAATTACGCGCTGGCGATAAACTTCATCAAATTGTGGGTTACTTTCTGGCCATTGTACCGGGCCTGGTGCGACTGCATTTACTCGCACTTCTGGGCTCAGTTCGTGGGCTAGTGATTTGGTTAGCGTCACTAAGCCGGCTTTTGCCACACTATATATAATGTACCCTTTTTTTGGGCGCTCTACATGCATATCGGTAATATTCACAATGCAGCCATGATTTCTACGCAACTCAGGAGCTGCTGCTTGAGATAGAAATAATGGTGCTTTCAAATTGCTACCCATTAAATCGTGCCATTTTTCTTCGTCAATCTCGCCTATTTCACTAGCATAATAAGTGGATGCATTGTTGATTAGTACATCTAGTCTGCCGAAACACTGCACCGTTTCGTGCACTAAATTGGGAATGCCAGTGACATTCAATAAATCGCCTTGCACAATAGATACTGAGTTGGGTCGCTGTAAATTGAGTTCAGCTTGCAAAGCCCGCGCTTCATTGAGTGAGCTTTTGTAATGCACCATAAGCGAATAGCCCTCAGCATGCAATATTCGGCAAATAGCAGCACCAACGCGCTTGGCTCCACCAGTAATTAAAACCACTTTATTTGTATTTTTTGTAGCCACGTAATTATCCAATCTTAATTTTTAACTATTATAATCTAAGTCTATGAGTACTTTACCTACACCTTCGGCGGATGCCCAAACACATAGCGAGCAGCTCGCGTATCTTATTCAACGCGCAATAGAAAACGCAGGTGGCTGGATAAGCTTTGCTGAATATATGCAGTTTGCACTTTATGCAACTGCACATGGGTATTACAGCGGCGGAAGCCAAAAGTTCGGCGACTTTAAAAATGGTGGTGGCGATTTTGTCACTGCACCACAAATTTCTCCCTTATTTGCACAGGCTATTACCAAACAAATTGCACAGGTGCTCGTGGAAACCGATGGCGATATTTTAGAGTTGGGAGCAGGCACAGGAAAGTTGGCGGCAGATATATTGCTTACATTATTGCAGTTAGAGGCTGATTTTAAAGCACTACCTAGGCAATATTTTATACTGGAAGTAAGTGACCACTTACGTCAAGTTCAGCTTGAAACTTTGAAAAAAAGACTTCCTACAGAGCTTATGCAGCGTGTGGTGTGGCTTAATTGTCTGCCAAAAACTTTTAATGGCGCTGTGATTGGTAATGAAGTCCTTGATGCAATTCCTGTGCATCTTATTCACAATACAGCTGAAGGGTTATATGCACGTGGCGTGGCGTTTGATGAGAAAAATTTTGTATTTAAAGATAGGACGCTCACCGATCAGTATTTGCTAGAAATAGTAAATAAGCTCAACTTACCCGAATGCTATCTCACAGAAATTTGCCCTGCCGCTAGTGGCCTAATTGCTAGTCTAGCTAGTATGTTAGAGCACGGTATTATTTTGATGATTGATTATGGCTTTGCGGCGCGTGAATATTATCACCCGCAGCGCAATCAGGGTACGCTTATGTGCCATTATCAGCATTACGCCCACATAGACCCGTTAATTAATGTTGGACTACAAGATATTACCGCTCATGTTGATTTCACCAGTATCGCCTATGCTGGCTTTAATCATGGTTTATTGTTAAGTGGTTTTTGTAGCCAAGCGCAATTTTTGATGAACTGCGGCATTTTAGATTTGATGTCGCAAGTATTGCCAAATGATATGGCGCGTTACGCGCCGCTCGCTGCGGCTGCGCAGAAATTATTATCCCCAGCTGAAATGGGCGATTTATTTAAAGTCATTGCGCTAAGTAAAAACTTTGAAGCGCCACTGCTGGGTTTTGCTAGTGGTGATAAATCTCACACACTTTAATTGTTAAGCAATAAAGTATAATTACGTTTATGACAGAAAACACTCAAATACAGCAAGAAAACTCATTTGAAGCTAGCCAAATTGAAACTAATCAAGTTGAAGCCCCGGAAGATGACGCATTAAAAAACCGTCGCATTCGTAGTTTTGTACTCCGCCAAGGCCGATTAACAAGAGGTCAGGCGCGTGCGCTGGAGACAGGTTTGCCGCAATTTGGTATCAACTACTCGCAAGAAATCATCGATTTAAACGCTAAATTTAATCGTAGCGAAAGTAAAAAAATATTGGAAATTGGTTTCGGTATGGGTGAGACCACCGCAAAAATAGCCCAAACTTTGCCTGATTGTGATTTTTTAGCTGCCGAAGTGCATACACCTGGAGTTGGTGCCCTTCTTAAGTTGATAGAGGAGTTAGCGCTTACTAATATTCTTATTATTCAGCATGATGTTGTAGAAGTACTGCAAAATATGCTGGCAGAGGCAAACTTGGATGGCGTGCATATTTTCTTCCCAGATCCTTGGCATAAAACGCGCCATCATAAACGCAGGTTAATTCAAGCGGGTTTTGTAAAGTTGCTATGTAGTAAAATGAAAGTAGGTGGTTATTTACACGTAGCAACAGATTGGCAAGAATATGCAGAATGGGTGTTGGAAGTTTTAAATGCCGAACCATTACTGAAAAATACCGCAGAAGACTATGCTGAAAAGCCTAGTTATAGACCGCTAACCAAGTTTGAAAATCGTGGAATTAAACTTGGGCATGGCGTTTGGGATATGGTGTTTATAAGAAAATAAATGGCCTGTAAATAAATCAGAATAGTGTGTGCAAATTATATTTAATTGCACATCAATAGGTTAGCCATAAGTCTCATCAAGCTATTCGGTAGCATCACCTTCATCAAGATTAAATGTCTTACGCACTAAATCTTCAGGTTCTTCAGCAAACAGCCACTTGCCTATCACTTTCTCAGCTTCTTCAACCCCTTGTTTTTTCAAGCTAGAAAATAATTGTATCGTACATTCACTGTGATAATGCTCGCCCCACGTTTCAATCAATTCTTTACGCACACGGCTTAAAGTTAAGCCAGCTTCGCCACGTGAGAGTTTGTCTGATTTGGTTAATAAAACATGCACTGGTTTACCGCTAGGACAAAACCAATCTAACATTTGGCGGTCTAGTGGTGTAAGTGGGTGACGGCTATCCATGACTAACACCAAGCCACCTAGGCTTGATCGTTCACTTAAATAACGCGCAAGTACGTTTTGCCAGTGTGCGCGCAAATGTTCTGGCACTTTAGCGTAGCCGTAGCCAGGTAAATCGACTAAATGCCTATCATTGCCTAGCGTGAAAAAGTTGATAAGTTGTGTTCGCCCAGGCTGCTTACTTACAAATGCTAAGCGATTGTGATTAGCAAGTGTGTTCAATGCGCTAGATTTACCTGCGTTAGAGCGGCCGGCAAAAGCAACTTCAATGCCGCTGGCAATGGGTAAGTCGCGTAAGTGATGGGCTGATATGTAAAATGTTGCATTTTGAAACAAGGGCATGACAATCCAGTTCGATTTTATTTGCCTCTTAATAGAATATCCCACTCTATTTGGAGGCTGTGTAAACAATAGTGAAAAATGCTATCACGAATAGGCGTTTTTCGCTAAAATAGTGCGTTAATTGATTGAATAATTTACATTAGTCATGCGAGTGAGCTGTAAATAGTTGAGATAGGTTCACTCAGCAGTAAGTCAACTAGCCATGTATTAAGTTGGGTTAAGCTAGCGGACGTAAGTAAATTCGATCGTGTAATTTTGATATTTAGGAGCAGCAATGCAAGTTCGTCATTTAATGAAGCTCAGTCTAGCCAGTTTAGTATTAAGCGTTGTATTTGGTCTGTCATTATCGGCAGTCGCCGCTGAAAATGCTGTCGAGGTTAAAGTTACATCAACTGCTGCGGTAGCTGATAAAAAAGCGGCAGAAAAAATTGTTAATGCAGTTTGTTCTGCTTGCCATGGTGTTGATGGTAATAGCGTCGTCTCGGTGAATCCAAAATTAGCTGGCCAACATCCTGAATACATTGTAAAACAATTGACTGAATTTAAATCAGGTAAGCGTGCTAACGCAGTAATGTCTGGTATGGCAGCCATGTTAAGTGAAGATGACATGAAAAACTTAGCAGCCTATTTTTCAAGTCAGAAACTTACGCTTGGTGCAGCTAAAACTAATGGTGCAGGTTCTCTAGGTGAAAAAATTTACCGTGGTGGCATCGCCGCCACTAACGTACCTGCATGCGCATCTTGCCATGGTGCAACAGGCGCAGGTTTGCCAAAACAGTTCCCACATATGGGTGGGCAGCATGCTGATTATACACAGGCTCAATTAAGAACATTCCGCACTGGCGAGCGCGCTAATGCACCTATGATGATGACGATTGCTACTAGAATGACCGATGCAGAAATGACTGCAGTTGCAGATTATATTCAAGGTTTGCGCTAGATCAAGTGAGTTTAAATAAGGGCGGCGTAAGCTGCCCTTTTTTACAGGTTTTTTCTATCCACTTATTGGCGACTGAATTAGTCCCTAATAATATCTACAGATGCACTGATAATTTAGTTGATAACACTTACTTGACGCGATATTCATCAGAAAATTGAGTAAATAATACTTAATGCTTTTCAACTCCATCTTTGAACACCTTTATTTTGAATCCTAAACAATCACTATCTAGAAATATTTTCGACTTAATGAGCTTAATGCGCTTTGCCGTGAGTATGTTAAGTGTGTTGGGCATCGCCTCTATTATTGGCACAGTATTAAAGCAAAACGAGCCATATTCAAATTACATCATAAAATTTGGACAATTTTGGTTTGGTATTTTTGAAACATTAGGGCTTTACGATGTTTACCATAGCGGCTGGTTTTTGCTTATCTTACTGTTTCTGATTACCTCCTGTAGTCTTTGCATTTATCGTAACAGTCCGTTGATGATTAAAGAATGGCGTGCGTTTAAAGAGCAAGCTACGGAAAAGTCCTTAAATGCTTTTAGTCATCAAGAAATCTTTACGGTTAAATCATCCCCAAAAAATACGAATTTAGCGGACACTAAACAACAGTTGCTCATGTTTTTGCATGCCAAGGGATTTAAGTACAAATTCAAAACCCAAACTGACGGCAGTGAGTTGATTGCAGCTAAAGCCGGTACGCACCAGCGTTTAGGTTATATTTTTACGCATTCGGCGATGGTCATCATATTTTTGGTGGCTTATTAGACGGCAACTTGCCGTTTAAAGTGCAAGAAATGCTAGGTCAAAAAAGCATAGAAACACGTGATATTGCAGAATCTCAAGTACCGGCAATTAGTCGCCTAAGCACTAGTAATCCTTCATTTCGTGGCAATATGACATTGCCAGAAGGCACTAGCGATAACGTTGTTTTTGTTCGTGTGCGTGACGGTTATTTAGTGCAAAAGTTGCCATTTAGAGTCGCACTCAAGGACTTCCGTATTGAACATTACGCAACCGGTCAGCCAAAATCGTTTGAGAGCGATATTGTAATTACCGACCCTGATCTCAAGACGCCAATCACTAAAACTATTAGTGTTAACCATCCGCTTACTTACAAAGGTGTGGCCATTTATCAATCTGATTTTCAAGATGGTGGTACTAAGATTAACTTTAAGGTATGGGATTTGTTTGCGAAAGATAATCTAACGCAAAAACTCGATGGCGCGATATTCCAAAAAGTGACACTAGGCGGCGATACTAAATGCGCAGGTGTGAATGCAGTAAACGTTGAGTTTAACGATTTTCGAAAATTCAATATTATTAATTTGTCTTCTGATGGCAAAGGCAAGCCGCACAATGTCGGCCCTAATATCACCTACAAATTACGCGATGCTCAAGGTCAAGCGCGTGAGTATGTAACTTATATGCAGCCCATGCAAATAGACGGAAAGTATTATTTTATTTCTGGCATGTGTGAAACGGTGCAGGAAGATTTCCATTATTTACGCCTGCCAGTGGATGATGATTTAAGCATTAATGGCTTCATGAATCTCAGAGCCGTGTTGCTAGATGATGCTAAATTTGAAGAAATTGCGCATCGCTTAGTACATAATGTTGCCAAAAAATAAAGCAGCTGATGGCAAAGTCGTAGCGAGTAATCAGCCATTTGAAAAGAGTGTGGTTCAACTTTTGCGAAATTTTGCCAAAGGTGGCTACAATGAAGTTGCGCAAATGATTGAAATAAATGTACCGGAAAAAGAGCGTGAAGTAGCTGCTAGAGCCTACATTAAGATGATTAACCTTGCCGCATTTGAGGCTTACAACATGAGTTTGGCCGCCAACAATAAACCATTGTTGGTCAATAATGCTGGAACTCAGGCTATGATCCAAGATAGCTTGAATGGCTTTAGTGATATGTTTTTTTATGGTACAACATATTTTTTACAGCTAAAAATTTCGAGCATAAAGAAGCTAGCGGTTTGCAACTAACAAAGTCACCAGGCGAAAAATGGGTGTATTTAGGTTCAGTTTTATTGGTGCTAGGTATATTTTCTATGCTGTATATTCGTGAACGGCGTATTTGGCTGTTTTTAAAACCTAGTAGCCATCATGTACATTTCGGTATGTCGTCTAACCGTAAAAATCTAGATTTCGAGCAGGAATTTAGTTTATATCGTGAGCAAATTAGAAATTTAGTGGCCTCAGAGTAACTTAATGTAAGTGAGTAAAACTAGCTAGACTTAAGGGTATTTATGAATAAAATAACGGACTACCAACAAAAAAATTATTACAACTTCTTGATTGGCAAGATTGGCTTTATGCTGTTTTGCTAGTGGCGGGTACAATTTTTGCCTACGTTAAATATGCTAACTATATGAATATTTATGAAGTGGTATTTTTATTTGGCGCTGCGGCTGTATTTAGTTATTTGGGCTGGCAGTGGAAGGCGTTGGGAAAATTGGTGTGGCGGTTGTTAGCTTGTTTTCCATTAGCTTGTATCATGGCGATCAAGCACGTACGACACAGACATTTTTGCTGAAGTTTTTAATTTCTAGTCAGTCCGCCATTATGTGGATGAATGTACTGTTTGTACTAGCGATAGTGACTTATTGGTTTGCCATGTTTAAGCGCTCAGTATTTGCTGGTAGCGTAGCAACTGCGCTTACTTGGAGTGCCGCTTTAATGGGTTTTGTTGGATTAATGGTGCGCTGGTATGAGTCATATCTAATTGCACCAGAAGTCGGTCACATTCCAATCAGCAATCTATATGAAGTGTTTATTTCATTCTGTCTGATTACCTCTTTGCTGTATTTACATTACGAAAAGAACTTTAATACCAAACAATTAGGTGGTTTTGTATTATTGGTGATTAATGCTGCGGTTGGCTTCATTCTTTGGTATACGTTTGATCGTCAAGCGAACAACATTCAGCCATTAGTGCCCGCTTTGCAATCCAATTGGATGAAAATACACGTACCGGCTAACTTTATTGGCTGCGGCGCTTTTTCGTTAGCGGCTTCCGTCAGCACGGCCTATTTGTTAGCGAACAAAGGCATCTTAGCTTCGCGTTTGCCTAAGCTGGAGGTGTTGGAAGACCTCATGTATAAATCCATAGCGGTAGGTTTCGCTTTCTTCACTATTGCCACAATATTAGGCGCGATTTGGGCCGCAGAAGCTTGGGGTGGTTACTGGAGTTGGGATCCAAAAGAAACTTGGGCGCTGATCGTTTGGCTGAATTACGCGGCATGGCTACATTTGCGTATGGTAAAAGGCTTGCGTGGGCCAGTGTTGGCTTGGTGGGCGCTAGTAGGTCTAATTGTCACGACTTTTGCGTTCCTTGGGGTCAATATGTTTTTGAGTGGCCTGCATTCATACGGCACACTTTAAGGCGGCTTTATGTTGATAAGTTTGAATGGTTGAAGTAGTCACGAAAGATATTCTTAATTGGTAAAAAAGCGGCTTATTAGCCGCTTTTTTTATGACACTATTTTAATCTCATCACTGTTGAGTTAACTAGCAACATTTATAGCCGACATCTTTAATGCCAAACGTACCTAGCCATAATGATGGAAGAGCTTAAAAAACCTTAAATATGGACGTAACCGTCCGTTTGTCGACGATATTTACTGTATTTTATAATCATTCTCCCCGCTATGTGAATAACTATCGGCAATTTTAGTATTCAGGACGTTGGTATAAATGTTGCATATTAAATTCCTAGTTGTTAAGTATTTTTATAATAAAAGTCTTAACACATCATAAATTATGATTAGGGGAACTCATTGAAAAAACAACAAGTTGGCTTTACCTTGATAGAATTGGCGATAGTGTTAGTTATTATCGGATTGCTGTTAGGCGGAGTATTAAAAGGGCAAGAATTAATCAATAGTGCCAAGGTTAAAAATATGACGGAAGACTTTAAAAACATGCCACTTTACATTTATGGCTATCAAGAGAAATTCAAGGCTTTGCCGGGTGATGATTCTGCTGTTGTGGCGCACGTTGCAGCGACTGCGGTAGGTGATGGCAATGGCAAGATAGAAGGTGCTTGGAATAGCGCAGCGGTTGCCGATGAATCAGCAAAATTTTGGGAACATGTTCGACTTGCTGGGTTGGCGCCAGGTAGGACTGTTATTGCTGGTGCGACCGCTATATCAGGCTTTTTCCCAACCATTGCGGATGGTGGTCGTATCGGTGTTAGTAGCATTTTGCCAATCATAGCCTTAACAGGTACTTATTTTATGTGCTCAGCAGGGATTTTAGGTAAATATGCCAAACAGCTGGACATTAGCTTAGATGATGGTTTTCCTAACACGGGTGCTTCAAGGGCTACTATTGCGACTACTTTATTGATAGCAACTCCTGAAACTGCAGCCACTGCATGGGTAGATAATGACTCTTATACAGTTAGTATGGGAATCTAAGTTTCTTTAAATAAAAGAAGCCCACATTGTGGGTTTTTTTTATTTAAAATTTAATGACGAAACAGGCCGTAAAGCAATTTAAGCGCTTGCATAGACGTAGAATTGTTCTAAAATAGTCGATTGATAAAAAGTCCGTAAAAACACCAGCTTATCCATGAATTCCAACATCGTAGAAATTGATAATTTATCCTTTGGTTACAAAGGACGCTTGTTGCATAAAAGCATCAATATGGTGTTCCCACGCGGAAAGGTCGTGGCGATTATGGGCGGTAGCGGTAGCGGTAAAACCACCTTACTACGTTTAATTGGTGGCCAAATTAAGCCGAGTAAAGGTGAAGTGCGTGTTGATGGAGAGGTTGTACATCTGCAAGATCGTGATGGCATCTACAAGCTACGTCGTAAAATGGGTATGTTATTTCAGCACGGCGCGCTTTTTACAGATTTAAGTGTGTTTGATAATGTGGCTTTCCCGATGCGTGAGTTAACGGATTTGCCAGAATCTATGGTTAGAGATTTGGTATTAATGAAGCTCAACGCGGTTGGTTTACGTGGCGCTTATAACTTTATGCCGACTGAGCTGTCTGGTGGCATGGCTAGGCGTGTAGCCTTGGCTAGAGCCGTTGCGCTTGACCCCAATATTATTATGTACGATGAGCCTTTTGCAGGTTTAGATCCAATTTCAATGGCTGTGATTTGCGATTTAATTCGCAGTCTTAGTGATGCACTAGGCGCTACCTCAATCATTGTTTCGCATGATGTTAAAGAAACTTTTTTGATAGCAGATTATGTTTATTTTGTAGCGAATGGCGAAGTTGCCGCAGAAGGTACGCCGCATGACTTAATGCAATCTACTTTACCGTTTGTGCATCAGTTTGTACATGGTGAAAAAGATGGGCCTGTCCCATTTCATTATCCGGCCTCTAATTACCAAGCAGAACTGTTAGGTCATAAATCTGCCAAATGAAATTACGCCAAATAAAAAAACTAAAAACTAATGATTAAATCAAAGCTACTTAATAGCCTTACTCGAACCTTAGGCGGCATCGGTTACCGCATGACCGAGCGCATTTGGCGTTTGGGAGCTGGTGCGAGATTGTTTTTCTTGACCATATTTTATTCAGGCGAGAGTTTTAAGCGCTTCCATTTAACCTTGCGCGAGATTTATTTTACAGGTGTGATGTCTTTACTGATCATAGTCGTATCAGCATTTTTTGTTGGAATGGTATTGGCATTGCAAGGGTATAACACTTTACAAAAATATGGCTCGTCTGAGGCTATTGGTGTGTTAGTTGCGCTATCGCTTGTGCGTGAATTAGGCCCTGTAGTTACTGCGTTGTTATTTGCAGGTCGAGCGGGTACTGCAATTACCGCTGAAATTGGCTTAATGAAAACCACTGAGCAGCTTTCAGCGATGGAAATGATGGCGGTTAATCCGATTGCTCGCGTTATTGCACCGCGCTTTTGGGCCGGTGTTATTTCCATGCCTATATTAGCGACTTTGTTTTCTATGGTTGGTATTTTGGGTGGATACATAGTGGCAGTGCCTTTAATTGGCGTAGATGACGGCGCATTTTGGTCGCAAATGCAGGCTAATGTAGATTTTAGGCTAGACATAGTGAACGGCTTAATTAAAAGTTTAGTCTTTGGTGTGGCTTGTACGATGATTGCTTTATTTGAAGGTTTCGATGCACCGCCAACTGCTGAGGGTGTGAGTCGTGCAACAACACGCACGGTAGTTATTTCATCGTTAACGGTGTTGGCTTTAGACTTTGTTCTAACGTCTTTTATGCTAGTGATATAACTCTGGTGACATCATTAGACTAAGACGTAATATGTAAATTGAGGGGTATGTAAGTGGATAGAACAACAATGGATTTATGGGTAGGTGTTTTTGTTGCCTTGGGTGTTGCAGCCTTGTTAGGTCTTGCTATGAAGGTCGGTAATTTAACTTCAAGTCAAATCGGACCAACCTACAGTGTGACTGCATCGTTTGAAAATGTCGGCAGTTTAAAGCCGCGCGCCCCAGTAAAAAGTGCTGGCGTAGTGGTTGGCCGTGTAGATAGCATTGTATTTGATAGCAAAAAATATGAAGCCTTAGTCACTATTCATATAGATAAGCGCTATGTTTTTCCTAAAGATACTTTCGCTAACATTTATACAGCAGGTTTGCTCGGTGAGCAGTATGTGGGCCTTGAAGCGGGTGGCGAAAATGACGCTCTAAAAAATGGTGATAAAATCTCGCAAACACAAGATGCTATCGTATTAGAGAAAATGATTAGTCAGTTTTTATTTAGCAAAGCTTCTGAACCTAAATCCGACGGTAAGGATGCAGACACTGCGAACAAACCAGCAGAAACTAAGGGCGCGGATATTAAGTCAACCGAATTAGGCGACGCACCGTTTTAACCACTCAGACCTAATTGCTAACTTGATATTTAGCATTTAAGCACAATGTAACTAGCCTATTGCTGAAATAACTAAGTATCAATATAACAAAGCATTAAATAACAAAGGATGCATATGCAGTCATTTTTAAAGTTTTTAGCTAATATAAGCTTGTTATTGGGCTTGGTTGGATCTCTAGGTGTTGCAAATGCAGAAATATCACCAGATGCATTGGTTAAGCAAACGGCAGATGAAGTGTTGACTATCGTCAAAAATGATAAGGATATTCAAGCCGGTAATCAGCAACAATTATATGCTGTAGTTGAAGCTAAAATATTACCTAACTTTGATTTTGATCGTGTCTGCCGCATGGTGCTGGGTAAAAATTGGAGGACTGCGACACCTGAGCAGCAGGCTAGTTTTCAAAAAGAGTTTCGTACATTATTGCTCCGTACTTATTCAACTGCACTGGGTAAATACAAAGATCAAACAATTGAATATAAACCATTGCGTTCTGAACCAGATGCTAAGAATGTCAGTGTAAAAACGCAGATATTGCAATCCGGTGGCCAACCAGTCGCGGTAGATTACAGCCTAGTAAAAGGTGATTCAGGCTGGAAAGTTTACGATATTGTGATTGAAAATGTTAGTTTGGTGACAAACTACCGTAGTCAGTTTAGCAATGAAATTCGCCAAAATGGCTTAGATAGCTTGAATAAAAAATTGGCTGATAAAAATAAGGCTGCGACAGGTAAGGCTTAATTTAGATTGATTGCCGCTAAATTTAAATCTAGAGCTACTCAAAATGAATAATATTACTCAGCAAGAAAATCAATGGCAAGTCTCAGGTGACGTGCTAATGGACAACGCAAATAATATACTAAACTTAAGTAATTTTTTTGCCATGCCTGCGGAGTTAGTTATTGATTTTTCTGCGGTTACTGATGTTGACACAGCCGCATTAAGTTTGCTAATGGAGTGGCAGCGCCGCGCGTTAAGCTCAAACTGTAGCCTTAGCTTTAAACACTTACCAGAAGATCTAAATAGCCTTGCTGAGCTGTATGGGGTCGCAACGTTTATTTCACATAATCACAATTAAATGCTGGTTCTTGTTAGTATCAGGGGCTACTGCTGATAACATCGATTGTCTCTATAAGATCTAACGAATCGTTAAGACTTTTTGTAATTAAAGCTACATTCTTCCAACTGGCGAGTGTCTTTAATCGATTGTTTTAATGATCATTTACACTGCATCCTTACGCAAATTAAAAACATGAATCCAGCAATTAAAATCAATGGTATACATAAAAGCTTCGGTAATCTACATGCACTTAAAGGTATTGATTTAACTATAGAGCAAGGTGAATTTTTTGCTTTACTAGGCCCAAATGGCGCAGGTAAATCTACTTTAATCAGCATTCTTGCCGGACTAATTAAGCCTAATGCGGGTGATATTTCTGTGATGGGTTTTGATGTGGTTAATCAATATCAGCAAGCACGACAACTACTTGGCGTAGTACCACAAGAATTGGTGTTTGATCCATTTTTTAATGTGCGTGAAATGTTACGCTTTCAAGCGGGCTATTTCGGACGCGGAAAAGAAAATGATGCATGGGTAGATGAGATTCTTGAAGGTTTGGGTCTGGCAGATAAGGCGCATACCAATATGCGTAAGCTTTCTGGTGGTATGAAACGCCGTGCGCTGATTGCTCAAGCTTTGGCGCATAAGCCGCCAGTCATCGTGTTAGATGAGCCAACCGCTGGTGTCGATGTGGAATTGCGGCAAATGCTCTGGGAGTTTATCAAAAAGCTAAATCGCGAAGGCCACACCATTATTCTTACTACGCATTATTTAGAAGAGGCGGAAGCTTTGTGTAGTCGTGTGGGCATGATGAAGCAGGGTGAAATAGTCGCATTAGATAGCACTGCTAATCTGCTGAATAAATTTGCAAGTAAAAAGCTAAGCTTAACTTTGGGCGATGTTTCTCTGCCGAATAATATTCAAAGTTTGCTACGTCACCAAGAAAAAGGCATTTTTACTTTTGCTTTGACTGATATGGCACAAATTGAATTTGTATTATCTGCCCTGAAAGCCGTCGATATAAAAGTGCTTGATATGCATTTGAGCGAGGCTGATTTAGAAGATGTATTTTTATCGTTAGTTGGAAAAGCCTCATGAATAACGCTAAATTGACAAACATTTCTGGTATGAGCAATTCTTTTAGAGGTCCTTGGACGCTGCTAAAAAAAGAGTTACTACGTTTCTGGCGTGTTGCTTTTCAGACCGTGGCTGCTCCTGTGATTACTGCCTTGCTGTATTTATTGATTTTTGCACATGTGCTGACCGGTCATGTGCAGATTTATAACGGTGTGCCATATACTGAGTTCTTGATTCCTGGCCTTATTATGATGTCAGTATTGCAAAATGCCTTTGCCAATAGTTCTTCCAGCCTCATACAATCGAAAGTGATGGGTAACTTGGTGTTTGTATTGCTCACACCGTTGACACATTTTCAGTTTTTTGCCGCTTTTTTATGCGCAGCCATTATTCGTGGGCTAGTTGTTGGCTTATGTATTTATCTTGTCGCCTTTTGCTTTGTAGATATTCATATCGCTAATCCATTATTGGTCGTGGCTTTTGCCTTTTTAGGCAGTGCCTTGTTGGGTACATTTGGTATCATCGCCGGCATATGGGCGGATCGTTTTGATCAAATGGCTGCATTTCAAAATTTCATTATCATGCCATTGTCATTTCTATCGGGTGTGTTCTATTCGATACATTCATTGCCGCTATTTTGGCAAAAAATGTCGCACCTTAATCCATTTTTTTACATGATAGATGGTTTTAGGTATGGTTTTTTCGGCAAGGGTGATATTTCCCCGCTGATTAGTTTATCTGTTGTTGGCGGTGCTTTCTTAGTGTTAGCGCTGATTACACTAAAAATGTTAAAATCTGGTTATAAATTACGGGCATAAGCTCGTTGGGAAAATTAAAAAGGTGATGTACAAGTGTTAAGCGCGCAACAATTAGAGTTATATATTACCCAACATTTAGCTTGCGAATACATTAAAGTGCTCGGTGATGACGGCACGCATTTCGAAGCGGTTATTGTTAGTGCAGCCTTTGTGGGTAAGGGTATGGTGCAACAACATCAAATGGTTTACGCCGCTTTGGGCGATAGAATGCGCGCAGAAATTCATGCATTATCTATGAAAACTTATACCCCTGAGCATTGGGCGAATAAGGCCTAGGCTGTAAATAAATAGGCGTTATTTAGCCAGTATTAATCAGTCATTAAATTTAAATAATTAACACATTAAGCAATGGAGATTCAAATGGATGCACAAGCACAAATTAAAGAAACAGTGACTAGTAACCCAGTAGTGCTGTACATGAAAGGCAACCCTAAGTTCCCGCAATGTGGTTTCTCAAATATGGCTACACAAATTCTAGATGCTTGTAATACGAAATACATCTCAGTGGACGTGTTGGCGAATCAAGCCGTTCGCGAGGGTATTAAAGTGTATGCTAACTGGCCTACTATCCCGCAGTTGTATATCAACGGTGAGTTTGTTGGCGGTTCAGATATCATGCGCGCTATGTATGAAAATGGTGAGCTTCAAACTTTGTTAAATACTGTTGCGGCAAAGTAATTGGATAAGCTGATAATACAAGGCGGCAATCGCCTAAATGGTGAAGTCACTATTTCTGGCGCAAAAAATGCGGCATTACCTATTTTGTGTGCCTCTTTGTTGGCTGAAACACCACTTCACCTTGGCAGCATCGCGGCGTTGAAAGATATTGATACCACGATTAAATTGCTCGGCATGATGGGCGTTAAGATAGCCCGCAATGAAAGTGAAGTGACTTTAGATGCTAGCGATGTCACTTCTTTTGAAGCTACTTACGAAATGGTGAAAACCATGCGCGCTTCTATCTTGGTGCTGGGCCCGTTATTGGCGAGGTTTGGTACGGCGCGTGTTTCATTGCCTGGTGGTTGCGCCATTGGTTCTCGGCCTGTGGACATGCATATCAAAGGATTGCAAGCGATGGGTGCGGCAATTCACATTACACATGGTTACATTCAAGCCAGTACGCTGCACCTACCTAATCGACGCCTGCAAGGTGCGCGTTACTACATGGATATGGTCACAGTGACTGGCACAGAAAACCTGATGATGGCCGCAGCCTTGGCTGAGGGTAAAACTGTATTAGAGAACGCAGCTAAAGAACCTGAAGTGGTTGATTTAGCCGAAATGCTCATTAAAATGGGCGCAAAAATTTCAGGTGCTGGCACTGATGTGATTACCATTTTAGGCGTAGAGAAGCTGCATGGCACTACACATAATGTAGTGTGCGACCGCATCGAAGCCGGCACTTATATGGTGGCTGTCGCGATGACAGGTGGTGAGATTAAATTGCTCAATGCGCGTGCTGATTTATTAGATGCAGTCATTGAAAAGTTACGTGAAGCAGGTGCCACTGTCACGAGTGATGCAAACAGTATTACCGTAAAAAGTGATGGTAAGCTCAAAGCGGTGAATATTCGTACAGCGCCACATCCTGCGTTCCCAACCGATATGCAAGCGCAGTTTATGGCCTTAAATACTTTAGCAACGGGTGTATCCAAAGTCACAGAAACCATCTTTGAAAACCGCTTTATGCATGTGCAAGAAATGCAGCGTTTAGGCGCAGATATCAGCGTTGATGGCAATACCGCTTTGGTGCAAGGTGTGCAATATTTAGATGGAGCTATAGTCATGGCAACGGATTTACGTGCTTCTGCAAGCTTGGTGTTGGCTGGTTTAGTCGCACGTGGTGAAACTGTGATTGAGCGTATTTATCACCTAGATCGCGGTTATGAAAAGTTAGAAGCAAAATTAAACGCACTTGGTGCAAATGTTAGACGAGTCTAAAAAATGATTACCATCGCTCTCTCAAAAGGCCGCATCTTCGAAGAAACCGTTCCATTACTAGCGGCGGCCGGCATTCATGCGCTGGAAGACCCTGAATCATCGCGTAAATTGATACTGGCTACTAATCGCGATGATGTTAGGTTGATTATTGTTCGTGCATCAGATGTGCCAACTTACGTCCAATACGGCGCGGCTGATTTAGGCATTGCCGGTAAAGATGTGTTGGATGAGCATGGCGGAGATGGCTTGTATCAGCCGATAGATCTGAAAATTGCTAAGTGTAAAATGATGGTGGCCGTGCGTGAGGACTTCGATTATTTTGCATCTATCCGTAGTGGTGCACGTTTAAAAGTAGTCACTAAATATGTGAAAACTGCACGCGAACATTTTGCTGCAAAAGGCATGCATGTTGATTTAATTAAACTTTATGGTTCTATGGAATTAGGCCCATTGGTTGGGTTGGCTGATGTGATTGTCGATTTAGTGAGCACAGGCGGAACTTTACGCGCCAATCACCTCAAAGCAGTAGAGGAAGTTGGTGAAATTAGCTCGCGATTAGTTGTGAACCAAGCTTCACTTAAACTTAATCGTGCAAAAATTCAACCAATTATGGATGCGTTTATAAGTGCAATCGCACGCAAATAATACTCAAATAGTGAACGCGCAATCATCAAGTAATTAATTTAAGAAAATAGGTTTAAGGTTATGACTGTGAATATAGATATTCGACGTTTTTCTACTGCCGATACTGATTTTGATGCGAAGCTAAAAGCACTACTTGCTTTTGATACTGCTCAAGATGATAGCGTTGATGAGGTGGTAGCTAAAATTCTCAAAGATGTTAAGCAACGTGGCGATGCAGCCGTGTTGGAATATACCAACCGTTTTGATAAAACCAATGCAACAAATTTGGCTGAGCTTGAAATTAGCAAAGATGAGCTAACGGCTGCATTAAATGGATTGCCAAATGATCAGCGTGAGGCTTTACAAGTTGCAGCCGATCGCGTGCGGATTTATCACGAAAAGCAGTTAATGAGCTCGTGGAGTTATACCGAGGCTGACGGTACGTTACTTGGTCAACAAGTCACTTCGCTGGACCGTGTAGGTTTATATGTACCAGGTGGGAAGGCGGCGTATCCTTCTTCAGTATTAATGAATGCGATTCCTGCTAAAGTAGCCGGTGTTAAAGAATTAATCATGGTGGTGCCTACGCCCAACGGTGAAAGAAATCAGTTGGTGTTAGCCGCTGCGGCAATTTCAGGTGTCGATCGCGTATTTTGCATAGGTGGTGCGCAGGGCGTCGGCGCATTAGCTTACGGTACAGAAACTGTGCCGCAAGTTGATAAAGTCGTTGGACCAGGTAATGCTTATGTTGCCGCCGCAAAACGCCGTGTGTTTGGTATCGTTGGCATTGATATGGTGGCAGGACCATCAGAGATTTTAGTCATTTGCGATGGTAAAACCAACCCAGATTGGGTGGCAATGGATTTATTCAGCCAAGCAGAGCATGACGAACTAGCGCAAGCTATTCTATTAAGCCCAGATGCAGAATTCTTAGAAAAAGTAAGCGCGAGCATTCAAAAGCTAGTGCAAGAAATGACACGAAAAGATATCATTAGAACGTCATTAACCGACCGTGGCGCACTGATTCAAGTGCGTGATTTAGATGAGGCCGCTAAAATTTGCAATTATATTGCACCTGAGCATTTGGAATTGTCGATGGATGAGCCCTTAGCCTTCAGTAAAAAAATAAAACATGCAGGGGCTATTTTTATGGGTAGAAATACCTGTGAAGCACTTGGTGATTATTGCGCAGGCCCAAACCATGTATTGCCTACTTCGCGCACTGCGAGATTTTCATCACCCTTAGGTGTGTATGATTTTCAGAAACGTTCTAGCTTAATTATGGTTTCAGCAGAAGGCGCACAAGTGCTGGGTAAAGTGGCGGCTACCTTAGCTTATGGCGAAGGTTTGCAAGCGCATGCGCTTAGTGCCGAATATCGCTTAAAAGATCCCGCGTAGTATTATGAGTAAATTCTGGAGTGATATCGTCCATAAGCTCACGCCTTATGTGCCAGGTGAGCAACCTAAGTTGAATAATTTAGTTAAATTAAATACCAATGAAAATCCTTATGGACCGAGTCCTAAAGTTTTAGCCGCGTTGCAGCTCGAGGCCGCAGATACGCTGCGTTTATACCCGGACCCAAATTCAGATGCGTTGAAAGCGGCCATTGCTAAGGTGCATCATTTAAACGTGAATCAAGTGTTTGTGGGGAATGGTTCGGATGAAGTGCTGGCGCATACTTTTCAGGCTTTGTTAAAGCATGACAAGCCTTTACTGTTTCCAGATATTACTTATAGCTTTTATCCAGTGTATTGCGGATTGTACGATATTGAATATAAAACTATCCCGCTAGCGGATGATTTTACAATTAATATTGATGATTATGAGCAGCCAAACGGAGGCATCATATTTCCCAATCCTAATGCGCCGACTGGCATTCCGCTGGCATTAGGTCATATTGAGAAGTTGCTAGAAAGAAATACGCAATCAGTAGTTGTCATTGATGAAGCTTATGTAGATTTTGGAACAGAATCTGCGGTTAGTTTAATCAACCGCTACCCGAATCTATTAGTGACACATACTTTATCTAAAGCCCGATCATTAGCTGGCTTGCGCGTCGGTTACGCATTAGGTTCAGCCGATTTGATAGAAGCATTAATGCGCTTAAAAGACAGTTTCAATTCTTACCCAATTGATAGATTTGCGTCTGCAGGTTCGATTGCCGCCATGCAAGATGGTGAGTATTTCGAAAAAACCTGTAGTAAAGTTATTGAAACTCGTGAAGCGCTGATTCAGTCATTAAGGACATTAGGCTTTGATGTATTGCCTTCAGGTGCAAACTTTATTTTTGTGAAACATCAAGTTGTTGATGGTGCAGAGCTCACATTGAAATTACGTCAGAAGAGTATTATCGTCCGCCATTTTAAATCGCCCAGTCGAATTTCCGCCTACTTACGTATTACTATTGGTACAGATGAGCAATCAAACGCACTCGTTGAAGTGTTAAAAGCGCTTTTATAAAAGTCCTTTGTGACGTACTTATAATCTGGCAATATTCAGCTTTAAAAGATAATTTTAAGTACTAAATCAGTTGATTTTCTTGAATTTAATAAAAATATACATGAAAAGTTTGAAATTTCTCACTATTTACGGTTATCATCACGGAATGTGTGATTAACACACAATATAAAAACTATTTAATTTGTATTTTAATCTTAAGTAAATCAAAAATGATTTGCTTTTAAGTTGGAGGATGTAGCATGGCTCAAACCCAAATGGCTTTAGATTCATTAGATTTTGACGGTACTGTCGCTTTAGCAACTAAAGTTGCCCCACATGTAGATATCTTGGAAATTGGTACACCATGCATTAAGCATAACGGCATCAAATTACTTGAAGTTTTACGTGCTAAATTCCCAAACAACAAAATCTTAGTTGACCTTAAAACAATGGATGCTGGTTTCTATGAAGCTGAACCATTCTACAAAGCTGGTGCAGATATCTGTACAGTTTTAGGTACTGCTGATATTGGTACTATCAAAGGTGTTATTGATGTTGCTAATAAATATGGCAAAAAAGCCCAAGTTGATTTGATCAACGTTGCTGATAAAGAAACACGCACTATAGAAGTTGCTAAACTAGGCGCGCACATCATTGGCGTTCACACTGGTTTAGATCAACAAGCTGCAGGCCAAACACCATTTAATGACTTAGCAATGGTTGCTGGTTTGAATTTAGGTGTTGAAATCTCAGTGGCTGGCGGCGTTAAAGCGGCTACAACACAACAAGTTAAAGATGCCGGAGCGACAATCATCGTTGCAGGTGCTGCAATTTACGGCGCTGCTGATCCAGCAGCTGCAGCTGCAGAAATTACTGCAATTGCACACGGTGCTTCAGCAAGTGCTGGTGGCGTTAAAAAATTCCTTCCATGGATTATCGCTGCAGTAGTATTGTTTGCATTGTTCACTATGTTTAAAAAAGCACCAGAAGCAGAAGTTGCTCCTGCTGCTGAAATTTCAGCGCCAGCTGAAGCGGCTGCACCTGCTGAAGCGGCTGCTCCTGCTACTGAAGTTGCCGCTCCTGCTGAAGCTGCAAAATAAGTAAGTTTCTTACAGCGATAACCTTCATAAATTAGTTTATTAAGGGTAGTATTGCGAGAAGCCCTGTTAGCGTAAGCTAACAGGCAAAGGCCTAGTAAAGATTATTCATATCTTACTAGGCTTTTTTTATGGGCTTGCTTAAGCATAAATGATAAAGATACCTCTTTTATACTCAAGTATTGTCAGATTGTTGCTTGCTTAAGTTTTTCAAATAAACAAAGCGCAACTAGTTTAGGTTAAAATAACATTTCAATTAGTTTTACACTTTTTATTTAAGTGAACCAAATATGCGCACTGCTGAAGTTGTTAGAAATACACTAGAAACGCAAATTACTGTTGCCATTAACTTGGATGGTACAGGTGTTTCCCAATTTAATACTGGCATAGGTTTTTTAGACCATATGCTGGATCAAATTGCTCGACATGGCATGATGGATATTAATGTCAATGCAAAAGGTGATTTGCACATAGATGCGCATCATACTGTTGAAGATATTGGTATTACACTCGGCCAAGCTTTTGCAAAAGCTATTGGTGATAAAAAAGGCATTCGTCGTTATGGCCATGCTTACGTGCCTTTGGATGAAGCCTTGTCTCGCGTGGTGTTAGATATTTCAGGTCGTCCAGGATTAATCTTTGGTTGCGTATTCACCCGTGCTCAAATTGGGGAATTTGATGTTGACTTAGTCCATGAATTCTTCCAAGGTTTTGTTAATCACGCTAATATTTCGTTGCATATAGATAACCTTAAAGGTCATAATGCGCATCATCAAGCTGAATCTATTTTTAAAGCTTTCGGCCGTGCGTTGCGTATGGCCGCTGAATTTGATGTGCGCATGGCAGGCATGATGCCTTCTACCAAAGGAAGTCTGTAAGCCGATATAGCTGAAGATATAGCAGCATGAGAAAAATTGATATTGTAGTAGTTGATTATGGCATGGGCAACTTACGCTCTGTGTCTAAAGCTTTGGAGCATGTAGCGCCAAGTAAAAATGTACTTGTGACAAGCCATCCAGATGATATTGCTAATGCGCATCGCGTGGTATTTCCTGGGCAGGGGGCTATGCCAGATTGTATCCGTGAGCTAGATTTGCGTGGATTGCGTGATGCCGTATTACATGCTGCAGAAAATAAGCCTTTTCTAGGTATTTGTATCGGCATGCAAATGCTTTTTGATCATTCGGAAGAGGGTGATGCGGCAGGTTTAGCATTGTTGAAAGGCAATGTTAAGCGTTTTTCAGCGGCTGATATGAAAGATAGTAGCGGCGCAAAACTTAAAGTGCCACATATGGGCTGGAATCAGGTCTATCAGGCTAAGCCACATGCTTTGTGGCAGGATATTGCTGATGGTGAGCGTTTTTATTATGTGCATAGTTATTACGTGCAGCCTGAAGATGATAGCCTTGCATCTGGCTATAGTGCATATCCAAGCCCCTTTACCAGCGCGATTGCCATCAATAACTTATTTGCGGTACAGTTTCATCCAGAAAAAAGTGCTAATGCGGGTCTGCAAATGTTAAGTAATTTTGTTCGCTGGCAGCCTTAGGCCTGAACCTATTTTAACTATCGATATTTTTGTTAAAACAGTTTCAATCTCTCAATGTATATTTACCCTATTTAACCTTAACTACACTTAATCACATTATGTTAATTATCCCAGCAATTGATCTCAAAGACGGCCACTGTGTAAGACTAAAGCAAGGCTTAATGGAAGAATCCACAGTGTTCTCAGAAGACCCGGGAGCAATGGCTCGTCAATGGGTTGATCGCGGAGGTAAACGCTTGCATTTGGTGGATTTGAACGGTGCCTTTGCTGGAAAGCCAGTCAACGAAGCCGCTATTAAAGCCATTGTAAAAGCAGTGGGCGGTGATATTCCAATTCAGTTGGGTGGTGGCATACGCGATTTAGAAACTATAGAGCGCTATTTGGATAGTGGCATAGATTATGTGATCATAGGCACTGCCGCAGTTAAGAATCCTGGCTTTTTGCATGAAGCTTGCTATGCATTCCCCGGCCAAATTATGGTTGGTTTAGATGCAAAAGATGGCAAAGTAGCCGTTGATGGTTGGTCTAAGTTGACTGGCCACGATGTGATTGATTTAGCCAAAAAATTTGAAGATTATGGTGTTAACGCCATTGTTTATACGGATATTGGCCGTGATGGTATGTTGACAGGCGTGAATATTGAGGCAACGGTTGCGTTAGCTCAAGCGCTCAGCATTCCGGTCATTGCTTCAGGTGGCGTCACTAATTTAGATGATGTTAGAAAGCTGTGTGCGGTTGCTAGCGAAGGTATTATTGGTACGATTACCGGTCGTGCAATTTACGAAGGTACATTAGATTTCACGGCAGCACAGAAACTTGCTGACGAACTAAGTTAATGAGTTTAGCAAAACGTATCATTCCTTGCTTAGATGTGACCGATGGTCGCGTGGTTAAAGGCATTAACTTTCTTGAGCTACGTGATGCAGGTGATCCTGTTGAAATTGCCAAGCGCTACGATGATCAAGGTGCAGATGAACTTACTTTTTTAGATATTACCGCTAGTTCTGATAATAGGGGTTTAATCCTGCATATTATCGAGCAAGTGGCTTCACAAGTGTTTATTCCACTAACGGTTGGGGGTGGAGTACGTGAAGTGGAAGATGTTCGCCGCTTGCTTAACGCGGGCGCTGATAAAGTGAGTATTAATACCACAGCGGTGTTAAATCCGCAGATGGTGGCCGACGCGGCGAGCCGGTTTGGTTCGCAGTGCATTGTGGTAGCAATTGACGCTAAAAAAGTGGACAACCAACCATTTCAATGGGAAGTATTTACCCATGGTGGACGCAAAGCTACCGGATTAGATGCTGTGAAATGGTCTGAATATATGGCTAAACTAGGTGCAGGCGAGTTGCTAGTCACCAGTATGGATAGAGATGGAACTAAAATTGGCTTTAATAATCCATTGAATCGTGCGATTTCTGATGCAGTGGATATTCCAATTATAGCTTCCGGAGGTGTTGGCAACTTGCAGCACTTAGTCGATGGTGTTCAGCAAGGTGGTGCAGATGCAGTACTTGCCGCCAGTATTTTTCACTACGGTGAATACACTGTTAAGCAGGCAAAAGAATATATGGCGCAACACGGCATAGAAGTTAGGCTATGAACTGGCTGGCAGAAGTGCACTGGGATGCAAATGGCTTGGTGCCAGTTATCGCACAAGAATACGATTCTGACCGTATACTGATGTTTGCCTGGATGAATCGCGAAGCTTTACAATTAACTTACGAAACCAAGCAGGCTGTTTATTGGTCACGCTCACGCAATAAGCTTTGGCGTAAGGGTGAAGAGTCAGGTCATGTGCAGAATGTGTATGAAATTAGGCTTGATTGTGATGAAGATGTGATTCTCATCAAAGTTGAGCAAGTCGGTGGCATTGCCTGCCACACAGGCCGACACGATTGTTTTTTTAAAAAATTAGATAACGGCGGTTGGGTTGTAGACCAAGCTGTGATCAAAGATCCAAAAGATATTTACTAGACAATATTTACTAAGCCATATTATTAAGCACCAATATCGACGGAAATTAATCAACGTGAATGACACATTAAATCGCTTGGCTGAATTGTTAGAACAACGTAAAAATGCTGATCCTCAGTCTTCTTATGTGGCTAAACTCTACGCTAAAGGCTTAGACAGTATACTGAAAAAAATTGGCGAAGAAGCTACGGAAACGATTATTGCTGCCAAAAATGGTGATAAAGAACATCTAATTTATGAAACAGCTGACTTATGGTTTCATACATTGGTGATGCTTGCACAAGTAGGCTTAAAACCTCAAGACGTATTAGATGAGTTGGCTAGGCGTGAAGGTTTGTCTGGGATAGTTGAAAAAGCGTCACGGCTAGAAGGAAGTACCTAATAATGAGTGCTGACTGTATTTTTTGCAAAATTGTGAATGGTAGTATCCCATCTAAAAAAATCTATGAAGATGAGGAAGTGATTGCTTTTAATGACATTAATCCATCGGCAAAAGTACACTTTCTAATTGTGCCGAAAACGCATATTGACAGCCTTACTAGTTGCGATATACAGCATCAGGATTTGTTAGGGAAAATGTTATTGCTCGCCCCTAAGTTGGCAGGAGATCAAGGTTTAGCAGGTTTTAAAACCCTGATTAATACGGGTGTTGATGGTGGGCAAGAAGTGTTTCATATTCATTTACACGTATTAGGCGGCGGTAATAAATTACCAAAAACCTAGATTAATTGTGATTTAATAACGTTAATATTAACGTTATATTTTTGGAGAGTCATCATGGGATCATTTAGCATTTGGCACTGGTTAATAGTACTGTTGGTGGTTGTGTTGATCTTCGGAACAAAAAAATTACGAAATACGGGTAGCGACGTAGGTGGTGCGGTAAAAAACTTCAAAGAAGCCATGAATGAAGGGCAGAGTGCAGACGATGCTTCGCTTAACACTATCAAAAATGAAACAAGCACCAATTTGATTGAAGTGGCAGTGGCTGAAGTGCCAGCACCAAAAGGAGCTCCTAGAAAGCGTGCTCCGGCTAAATCTAAAGCCGCAGTAAGCGCTGAGACAAAAAGCCCGGTAGCTAAATCTGCTGCTGCCAAAACTACTGTCGCTAAAACTACAGCTACTAAAACAACGGTTGCTAAAACCGTGGCGCCTAAAAAAGCGGCACTTAAAAAATCTACCAGCTAGATCAACTTTAAGAATTAAAAATAAATGTTTGATGTTTCTTTTTCTGAGCTCATCGTAATCGCAGTGGTTGCGCTTATAGTGATTGGACCTGAAAAGTTGCCAAAAGTGGCACGCACGCTAGGTGCTTTGACTGGACGTATGCAAAGATATGTGGCGCAAGTCAAAGAAGAAGTGAATCGTGAAGTGCGTTTTCAAGAGTTGCAGCAGCTGCAGCAAGAGATTCAAGCAACAACAACTAAAGTTCAAACAGGTTTAGAGCAAAAAGCGGAGTCATTTAAGAAAGATTTATTGGATTCTGACGTGAAAGCCGATACTGAAAAGCTGAATAAGGAAGCTGCTGGTGATCTCCAAACCAAGGATAGAAGCCTCTAGTGACACCTACCGATAATTTTATTTCACATTTAATCGAATTGCGTGATCGCTTATTACGAATAGTCATTGGCTTCGTTGTTGTTTTTGTGGCTTTTTTCCCATTTGCTAACAAAATTTATGAGCACCTTGCCGCGCCGTTATTAAACAAACTTTTACCTATTGGTGGTCAAATGATTGCAACAGGTGTCACTACCCCATTTTTTGTGCCGATGAAAGTGGCAATGATGGCGGCATTTATTGTTTCATTGCCTCATACCATATATCAGGTTTGGGCATTTGTTGCTCCAGGTCTCTATGCGCATGAAAAAAAATTCATGATCCCTATGATTGTTGGCAGTAGCTTGTTATTTTTAGCGGGAATGAGCTTTGCATATTTCCTTGTATTCCCAGTGATATTTGGCTATATCGTTAATACTGCACCACATGGCGTTGCTGTGATGACCGATATTGGTAGTTATCTAGACTTTGTACTGACCTTATTTTTCGCCTTCGGGCTAGCATTTCAAGTGCCAATTGCGGTGGTGATGGCGGTTCGCTTTGGCTGGGTAAGCACTCAAACTTTACAGCAGGCACGTGGTTACGTGATTGTGGGGGCGTTCGTGATAGGCGCCATTTTTACGCCGCCAGATATTATTTCTCAATTTATGTTAGCCGTACCAATGTGGCTGTTATATGAAATTGGTATTTTGGTAGCCAAGCTTACCAAACAGACGCCAGCCCCAAAAATTCTGCCGCCCAGCTTGTAAATTGTAAATACTTTTAGCTATTGTTTTGCATTCGCTGGCTTAGGGCGCTTACCAATCAGAATTAAAATGTCGACAGTTTTTTCAGCACGGGCAATTTTAATGGTTGCCTTTTTATTGGGTGTTAATACCGCAATCAAATTAAGCATGCTGCCGCTGTCAGAAACTGATTTCCCGTCAATGGCTAACAAAACATCACCTGCGCGAAGCCCAGCTTTATCCGCAGGGCTGTCACGTAATACGCCAGCAATCAATGCACCTTGCGCTAGTTTGAGTTTAAATGATTCAGCTAACTCTGGTGTAATGTCTTGTGCTTCAATACCTATCCAGCCGCGCGTTACATTACCTTGGGCGACAATTTGCTCCATAACTTGACGTGCTAATGTTGCAGGGATTGCAAAACCTATACCCATAGAACCACCACTACGCGAGTAAATTGCACTATTAATGCCTACCAGATTGCCGTTAGTGTCAATTAATGCGCCACCAGAGTTACCTGGATTAATTGAGGCGTCAGTCTGAATGAAATTCTCATAAATGTTGATGCCTAAATGATTGCGACCAAGCGCACTAATAATGCCTTGTGTGACTGTTTGACCAACGCCAAATGGGTTGCCAATAGCCAATACAACATCTCCCACATTGAGTTTGTCTGAGCTAGCAAAGGTAATGGCAGGGAGATGCTCTGCGTCAACTTTAATGAGTGCTAAATCTGTATCTGGGTCGGTGCCAACCACTTTAGCTGATAACTTACGTCCGTCTGCCAGTGCAATCTCGATTTCATCAGCAGCAGCCACTACGTGATTGTTGGTAAGAATCAAGCCTTGCTCGCTAACAATAACGCCTGATCCCAAGCTGTTTTCTGGTTGGGATTGGCTATCCAAGTCATCTAATTGGTCACCAAAAAACTGACGAAATGCGGGATCATCCAAAAATTTTTGATGAGGATTCTCTGGTGATTTTTTGCTGGTAAAAATATTAACAACCGCAGGCATGGCTTTTTTTGCAGCGAGGCTATAAGAACCCGCTAAGTTTGCGTTCAAGCTTGACTCAACCTGATTAACTACAACATTTTGTTGTCCTTTATTGAGAAAATTAGGAGAGAAAACTTTCAATACAAGTAGTATCGCCATACTTATGGTGGCAGCTTGTGAAAATATAAGCCATAATTTTTTATGTAACTGATTATTCATAGATGTTTATTTATAAAGATGATTGATTGTTGTAATGGAGCAACTTGTTTAGTCGCTAAATGATTTAAAAATCTAATATAAGGCATAAATATTTAAAATCAATAGCATACAACAAATAAAGGTGCTGGAAAATGGTAAAAATAAATGATTTAGTGAATTATACCCAACAACTCATGCAAGTTGAATGCTTCAAGGATTACTGCCCGAATGGCTTGCAGGTAGAAGGTAAAAGTGATGTTTGTAAAATTGTCACAGGTGTTACTGCCAATATGGCGTTGCTCAATGCTGCTAAGCAAGCGCAAGCGGATTTAGTATTAGTGCATCATGGTTTTTTTTGGAAAAATGAAGAGGTAAGAATTGTCGGCATAAAGAAAACACGCATTAAATTTTTATTGGAAAATGACTTAAACTTGATGGCATACCACTTGCCATTAGATGCGCATCAGCAGCTTGGAAATAACGTTCAGCTTGGCCGAATCATAGGTGTAGACGCTATTGATTACGTGGGTGAGGCCAACTTAATTGCTTATGGTTATTTGGCTCAAGCGATGACATTGGGTGAATTTGTGGAGCACCTTGGAAATAAGCTTGGACGCACGCCTTTGGTTATGGGGGATTTAAATAAAATAGTACATAAAATTGCTTGGTGTACGGGTGCAGCACAGGGTTATTTTAATGTAGCTATAGGCTTAGCTGTTGACGTGTATATAAGTGGTGAAATCTCAGAACAAACCATGCATCAAGCTGTCGAATCGGGAGTGTCATATATTTCAGCAGGACACCATGCTACAGAGCGATATGGCGTGCAGGCATTGGGTGAGCATTTGGCAGAAAAGTTTAATTTAAATCACGAATTTATCGATATTAATAACCCTGTTTAGTTGTTTTATTTCAATGGCTTATGAAATAAACCTTTAATTGTTGTTTAAAAAATGTATAATTGCGCGCGGTGCAATGTAGCTTAATATTTATCGCCACTGTATTTACCTGTGCGCTTAGTAATGTTTGTATGAGAATTTTTAGTTTTAAAGTTAGTAGTTGACGAAACTAACCACGTCAGATGGGTGAGGTTTCATATTTAAATCACGAGGACAGTATGGCAGAAAACCTAAGCGATAAGCATCAAGATGAGCCGCATGCAAATTCCGAAAGTAATCCAAATGTGGATTTAGATAAGCGTAATTTTTTAATTGCGAGTTCAGTCGTTGGTGCGATTGGTTGTGCAACAGTGGCTGTGCCGTTTGTAAAGAGCATGACGCCTAGTGAGCGAGCAAAGGCAGCTGGTGCGCCAGTTGAAGTGGATATTAGCAAGATAGCGCCTGGCACGATGATGACTGTGGAATGGCGCGGTAAGCCTGTGTGGATTATTAATCGCACGCCTGAAATGACCGCTGAGTTAGATAAGCATGATGCGCAACTTACTGATCCTAGCTGTGAAGTCACTTCACAGCAACCAAGTTATTGTAAAAATGCGGACCGTTCAATCAAGCCTGATTTAGCTATTATCGTCGGCATTTGTACACATTTGGGTTGCTCACCTGGCGCAAAATTACAGCCAAAAGGCGATATGGGTGATACTTGGCCTGGTGGTTTCTTTTGTCCATGCCATGGTTCGAAATTTGATTTAGCTGGTCGCGTTTTTAAGGGCTCACCAGCGCCAATTAATTTAGTTGTGCCACCGCATAAATATTTAACAGATAACACCTTGCTTATTGGTGTTGATACTGAAGTGAAGGCTTAATTATGACCGTTAAAACTGAATTAAAACAAAATAAATCAGCAGGAACAAATTTGTCGCAAAATGTTTTAAATTGGGTGGACGACCGATTCCCTCTAACCAGTAATATTAAAGCACATTTAACTGAATACTACGCACCAAAAAATTTCAACATCTTGTACTACTTCGGTGCCTTGTCATTGTTGGTTTTAGTGCTTCAGATTTTAACGGGCATTTTCCTGACGATGCACTACAAACCTGATGCTGAGCTAGCTTTCGGTTCAGTAGAATATATTATGCGAGATGTTCCTTGGGGTTGGCTCATTCGTTATATGCACTCTACTGGGGCCTCTATGTTTTTTATTGTGGTGTATATGCATATGTTTCGTGGCATTATTTACGGATCCTACCGCACGCCACGCGAATTACTTTGGCTATTTGGCGTTGGTATTTTCCTATGTCTAATGGGAGAAGCGTTCTTTGGATATCTATTGCCTTGGGGTCAAATGTCTTATTGGGGTGCGCAAGTGATTGTGAACCTATTTTCGGCGATTCCATTTATTGGACCAGATGTGTCTGAGTGGTTGCGTGGTGACTACTTGGTATCAGATGCAACATTAAATCGATTCTTCGCATTTCATGTAATTGCCTTGCCGTTTGTATTGGTAGGCTTGGTAGCGGCGCATATTATTGCTCTGCATGAGGTCGGCTCTAATAATCCCGATGGCATTGAAATTAAAAAAAATAAAGATAAAGAAACAGGTATTCCACTGGATGGCATCCCTTTTCATCCCTATTACACTGTTAAAGATGTATCAGGAGCAGTGGTGTTTCTGACAGTGTTCAGTACCGTTATCTTCTTTGCTCCAGAAATGGGGGGCTACTTTTTAGAAGCGAATAACTTTGTACCCGCAAATCCTTTGGTAACGCCAGCGCATATTGCTCCGGTGTGGTATTTCACACCTTATTATTCAATTTTACGTGCTGTACCACCATTTCCTGGAATCGGTATTATTGGTATCCCGCCATCATTATTTCCTGGTGTTGCGGCAATGGGCTTGTCTGTCATGGTGTTTGCCTTGTTACCATGGTTAGATAAAGGTCCAGTAAAGTCTATTCGATATCGTGGTACTTTGTATAAAAAATGGTTAGCTGCCTTTGTTGTGAGCTTTGTTGTGCTTGGTTATCTTGGTACAGAGCCTTCAAATATATGGGGTCAGTTCGGTGGTTATCTCGGTAATGCAGATAGAGCAACGGTTGTGGCAAGATTTTTCACAATTGTTTACTTTGCATTTTTTATACTAATGCCGTGGTACACCAAAAAAGATAAAACTTTGCCAGTGCCAGAAAGGGTAACGGGATAAACAATATGAAATACATTATTAAGAAAGCGTTGTTAGTTTTTGCATTTTTGTCTAGCGTATTTTTGCCTCAGGCCGGTTTTGCAAACGAAGATATACATTTGGAATCGGCGCCAATTGATGCGTCAAATCATGAATCATTACAGCGTGGGGCGAAGACTTTTGTTAATTACTGTCTCAACTGTCATAGTGCGAATTACATGCGTTACAACCGTCTTTTAGATATTGGCTTATCAGAAAAGCAAATCAAGGATAACTTGTTATTTGCTGCAGATAAGATTGGAGACCCGATGAAGGTCGCCATGAATAAAGCGGATGCTAAAAAATGGTTAGGTGTTGCACCGCCTGATTTATCGGTCGAAGTACGTGCGCGCGGTGCTGATTGGGTTTATAACTACCTGCGTAGTTTTTATCGTGATGCAGATAGCGCTACTGGTTGGAATAACGTGGTCTACCCTAAAGTTGCAATGCCGCACATACTCTACGAGTTGCAGGGCGAGCAGAAATTCAATCATGAAACGCATGAATTGACTTTGGTTAAGCCGGGGAAACTGTCTGTAATTGAGTATGATAATTTTGTAGGCGACTTAACTAATTTTCTGGCTTACATGTCAGAACCTGCAAAACAACAGCGCAATCATATGGGCTGGTTTGTATTACTATTTTTAGGAGTACTGTTGGTACTTACTTACAGGCTCAAAAAAGCTTATTGGAAGGATATACACTAAATGATGACCTTGTACTCGGGAACAACTGATCCCTATAGCCACCGTTGCCGCATTGTTTTATTTGAAAAAGGCATGGACTTTCAAGTCATTGATGTTGATTTAGCAAATAAGCCAGAAGATTTAGCGGTTATTAATCCGTATAACCAAGTGCCAGTGTTAGTTGAGCGTGATTTAGTGTTGTCAGAAGCCAATATTATTAATGAATACATTGATGAGCGCTTTCCGCATCCGCAATTGATGCCGCCAGATCCAGTAATGCGGGCAAGGGCAAGATTGTTTTTGCACAGTTTTGAAAAAGATCTTTTTGATCACATTAAAGATGTTGAATCTGATGATCAAGCGATTGCAGACAAGGCGCGTGCAACTATTCGCGACAATCTAACGCAATTGGTGCCAATATTTTCTAAGCAAAACTATTTGCTTGGTGATGACTACTCAATGCTGGATGTTGCAGTGACCCCATTATTATGGCGTTTAGGTCACTACGGTATTGAATTACCTAATCAAGCCTCAGCAATTTTGAAATATGCGGAACGTCTATTTTCTAGACCGTTATACGCAGATGCGATGACGCCATCAGAAAAAGCAATGCGCAAGTAGTATTCATTAAGGTAAGGTGCGACATGCACTTTACTTCTATAAGGTTTTAACTAGATATTATTCATATGACGGAAGCCACCTCTACAAAACCTTATATGGTGCGGGCCATACACGAATGGTGTGTTGATAATAATATGACGCCACATTTGCTGGTGGTTGTTGATAATCACGCACGCGTACCGATGGCTTATGTTAAAGATGGTGAGATTGTATTAAATCTTAGTTACGGGGCTACTAAAGATTTACAGATGGACAATGATGCTGTGACATTTTCCGCAAGATTTGGCGGTAACTCACAAAACTTATATATTCCTATGCATGCAGTCAAAGGTATATTTGCTCGCGAAAGTGGCCAAGGTATGTTTTTTGAGGTTGGACAAGCGCCATTGGGTGAAAATACGTCAAAAGAATCAGACGAGACTCCAGAAAGTAAGCAAAAAGTAACTAATATCAAAAAACCTACGTTAACTATCGTAAAATAACTTAACTTTTTCCGAAAAGTCAGTATAATACGCAACTCAAATAACGCCGGATTAGCTCAGTTGGTAGAGCAGCGCACTTGTAATGCGAAGGTCGTCAGTTCGATTCCGACATCCGGCACCAGTTTTTATCTAAAACCCTTTTTATACATATTTGACAGTACGTCGAATTGTTAGCATAATCGCGGGTTCGGTTTGGAGGGGTGGCCGAGTGGTTAAAGGCGACGGACTGTAAATCCGTTCTCTCAGAGTACGAAGGTTCGAATCCTTCTCCCTCCACCAAATGATAGTGCACGTTTTTGAATTTAATGTTGTAGTTGCTAGAAGCTGTTTTGAGTATGATGGTGTTGGTTTAGATGGGTGCGCGGGTGTAGCTCAGTTGGTAGAGCTTCAGTTTTCCAAACTGAATGTCGCGAGTTCGAGTCTCGTCGCCCGCTCCAAACAATTGAGCTTTAAATACGTGAGTATGTAGATTAATGCCCATGTGGCTCAGTGGTAGAGCACTCCCTTGGTAAGGGAGAGGTCGCGGGTCCGATTCCCGCCATGGGCACCA
>JBBAOU010000010.1:0-46467 GCA_040401175.1 Methylotenera sp.
GTTTAATATTTTAGCGCCCGGCGTAGTGCAAGACCACTTAACTTTAGGGACAACTTGGGTGTTAGAAAATAAAGCAGAGTTATCTTTGGCTTATATGCATGCGTTTGAAAATAGTGTGAATGGTAGCCGTTCTGTACCTACAGGTTCTCCACCCAGCGGATTTGGTGTTAGTGAAGCGAATCTAAAAATGTATCAAGATTTCTTAGGCGTTGCTTACGGGTGGAAACTGTAATTACTTAGGCAAGCAACGCATGGGCCGCCTAATGTTTCATGTGGCGGCCTGATTCATAGTTAACCACCTCTGCTGATTGATCTACATAAATCAATTTATCAGTTGCAAAACCCAATGCTTTGGCTTGGCTGGTGAGTTCTTGTTTAATTGGATAAGGTAATTGCGGTGTGCGCGACAATATCCAAAAGTACGATTTATCTGGCCCGCATAACATCACGTAATTGTAATAAGGTTTATCCAGCGCGATAATATTGTAAGCGCCGTAAAACGGGCCAAAAAATGATACTTTAAGCTTTCCGGTGTTGGTTTTGTCGGGGTTTGGTGGGTCAACAAAGTAAGCTTTACCTTCGGCTTCTTTCCATACCTTGGTTTGGCTATTAAAACCTTTATTGATGACTTTAATGCCGCCATCATCACGCAGGCTATAGTTTGCCGTGACTTTTTCTAAATCACGTTCAAACGAGTGGTCTAAACGCGCAATTTCATACCAAGTACCTAAATATTGATCAGCATCTACGCTAGCGATTACTTTTACATTGTCTGGTACGCCCATGCAGGCTGAAAAGAACAGCGGCAAAAGACCTATAAAAAAATTACGCATTTGATGGTGTTCCTGATTTTAATAAGCTTTAGTCATCTGCAAGTCTGATTAGTGCATTTTAAATAGCACTCATTAAACAACGCCAAGCTTTGCCATATCGCTCGCCGTTAGCCAGCGCCAGTCACCCAATTCTAAATCATTCGGTAATTTTAATTCACCAATTTGTATGCGTTTTAAGCTTTCCACACGATTGCTGATAGCTGCAATCATACGTTTTACTTGATGATATTTGCCTTCGGTGAGCGTCATGTGTAACGTGTGTTCGTTGACGCGTGTGCAAGCTAGCGCGGCAATTGGCGCATCTTCATCGATTAATTGCACGCCTTTTAAAATGTGGGCAATTTGTTCGTCATCGACAGCATGTTTGCAAGTCACTTCGTACATTTTCGGCACTTTATGTTTAGGCGAGCTCATGCGATGGATAAACTGCCCATCGTCTGACATCAATATTAAGCCAGTGGTATCTTCATCTAGGCGACCTATGCATTGCACGTCTCTTACCACTAGTGGATGTGGCAGCAAGCTGTAAACGGTAGGGTGATGCTGGGTTTTGTGTGAGCATTCGTAATCACTAGGTTTATTTAACATCAAATATGATTTTTCACGATAACTCCACTCTTCACCACGCACGGTATAAAGTAAGTTTTCTAAATCAAACTCGGCATTTGGGTCGTCGCAGGGTGCGCCATTAACGGTGATTTCATTGTTCCAAACCATCAGCCTACATAATTTACGCGCACCAAAGCCTTGGTTGTGGATGATGCGTTCTAAGGTGAGTTTTTTAGCCATGCGGCATTATAACGCGTGCTATAAAAAAGCCCATGCACTGAGATCGCTAAAATAGTAAGTTGCTCAGCTAATGAGTATTAACCAGCGGCTTTTAATGCTTGGTCAGTCTATAAAGTGGCACTTTAAGTTAAAATGCCACTTTAAGTACTTACAATAATGACTTACTTATAATATTACTTTTGTCTAGGTTAGGTTTTCTAAATTATGTCTTTTAAACATATTGTTTCGCGTGATAATCCAGTGTTCAAACACTTAAAAAAGCTAGCAGATAATGCGCGTGAAAGACGTAGCGAAGGCCAAACACTTTTAGATGGCGTGCATCTTATTGAAGCGTATATGGCGGCGTTTGGTGAGCCAACCATGATTATTATTCCAGAAGGGCAGAGTAGCGTAGAAGCGACCGGTTTAATTCAATCGCTGGAGCATATTTCTACCATGATGTTGCCCACCTTGATGTTTGCCGAGCTTACACCAGTATCTAAGGCGACCGGTGTATTGGCTTTGGTAAACATTCCGCAAATAGCGATTCCTGAACAACCGAAGTTTGCTTTGATGTTGGAAGATATTCAAGATCCGGGTAATTTGGGTAGTATGTTGCGCACAGCGGCAGCGTCTGGCGCAGAAGTGGTTTATTTAAGCACCGGTTGTACCGACGCTTGGTCGCCTAAAGCTTTACGTGGCGGACAGGGCGCGCAATTTGTATTGCCTATTATCGAGCGGGCAGATTTAGTGGTGGCGTTAGAGAGTTTTGACGGTAATAGTTATGCTACCACCATGCAAGGCGAGTCTTTGTATGCGCAGGATTTATCGCAACCAACAGCTTTTGTAATTGGTAATGAAGGCGCTGGTTTACGCAAACATACCGTCGCGGCGGCCACTAAAAGTATCACTATTCCTATGATGGAAATACATCGTGGCTCAGTAGAATCGCTCAATGCCGGCGCGGCTACTGCGGTTTGTATGTTTGAACGTATGCGTCAGGTTGCGGCTTAGGTGATTGGACAGCTGACTTATATGATTCAAATATTGTCTGCCAAATAAGGTGAAAATGTTTGAATATTTAGCTGTTAATGTATTTCTTGGCTACTATTAATTATTGTTTCGGCCGTCATGAGTTCGTTAAGTGTTTGACGTAAGCTTGTTGTTAGCTGCTACTGATTTATTGCTTGTTAAAATTTTTGCATAAGATTAACTAGATTGGCATGAACGGTTCTGCTACCAAATGCAAATCCATGAAGTTTATCTAAATAGTTTTCCATGACGCATATTTAAACAATTGCGGCGGTCTTAATCCTCTACTTGCGTAGCAGTGATACTACCAGCCATTTAAAAAGCGCAGACAAATTTGTCTGCACTTTCATCAGGTTCGGTGCGCCCGGATTTAGGTTAACAAGTTTAATTAAAAGTCATATACTAGCGTCACACGCCCAGTAATAGGCGACCCCGGCGTAATGTTATTGTTGTTATGTGCATAGAGCGCATATTCTTTATTGGTCAGGTTTTCTAGGTTGACTTGCACCCGCGTTTTTTTGTTTATTTTTGCATAAACTGCGGCATCCAGCCTAGTGAAACCGGCTAATATCGTACTTTGTGAGGCAGTGGGCGACACGGCATACATATTCGAGCGGCTGACTACGCCAAGGGCTGCGCCCCAAGTGTCATTAAAGTCATAGCGGTTCCACAATGAGGCCGTATGTCTAGGCGTTTGTCCTAACTTCGCCCCTTTAAGGATTGCTGAATCTCCAGCGCCTTGCTGTTTGGTGATTTCACCATCTTGGTAGGCATAACCGCCAAATGCAGTCCACTTTTCGGTAATGTTGCCGGTTAACCCCAACTCCAAGCCTTTAGTGGTTTGACCGTCGACTAATATGGATAAGCCGCTGTTAATTGGGTCAGTAATCTGCACATTCTGCCGTTCTAATTGGTACAGCGCAGCATTGAGTGACAGCTGGCTGTTCACATCCCACTTAGCGCCGATCTCATAATTGATGAATTTTTCTGGGGAAAATGACTTATTGGTGACGGTGAGTGAAGTCAGTTGATCACCGGCACGTGGCACATAAGACAGACTGTAGTTGGTGTAAATAGAAACCGCATCTACTGGTTTGAAGATCAAGCCAGCGCGCGGTGACAGCAAATTATCCGTAACATCGAATACGGCCGGCGTCGCCACAGTAATGCCGTTGAAACTAGTCTTGATATGATCATGCCTTAAACCGACAATCGCCTGCCACTGGGGTGATAGCACGATCTGGTCTTGCATATAAACACCGATCACATCGAGCGTAGAATTGTTATTGCGATAGGAATTATTGCCATTAACTAAGTTTGGTCTGAAACTGACCGGCACATTACCAATCTGCGTGCTGCTATAGGCATTTTGCGTCATTTGCGTGCCGCTAGTGCTGAAGTTATTATTAAAAAACCCAGCCGTGCGATTATTACTCGTGTCTTGCGTGCTTAGTTCTAAGCCGGTGAGTAACTTGTGTTCTACTGACCCCCAGCGGGCGTTGTAGATTACATCCGTCTGGTTAAACAAATTTTCACGTGTGGTTGTGTCACGGTAACCACGCACGGTGAAGCTGCCATCATTGGCAACGGCGCTGTCAGCAAATACATTTTGATAAAACTTATTGTAATTAGCGTAGCGTGTGCTATTTTTTACATTGATACCACTATCAAATGCGTGCTCTATAGTAGCGTTGAAGGCCACGGTTTCAGTTTCAGTCGGGCTTAAGGCGGCGCTGCCGTAAAAGGCGGAATAGTTACCGAGGTTAAATGGCTGTCTATTTAGTGTGCTATTACCCGCACCTTTGGCGGAAGGGATTCCGCGGTCGGCGATACGCTTGTCTTTAAAGTATTCCACGCCCAGCGTAATTTTAGTTTTGTCAGAGGGGATAATAGTGAACGTAGGCGTTACGCCATAACGTTCAAGGCCTACGCCATCACGATACGAGTCGGATTTTTCATATACTGCATTAATTCTAAACGCAATTTCATCATTGATAGCTTGTCCAAAATCGGCGGCAATGCGTTTCTGATCGTAAGCACCATAGCTTAGGCTGAGCTGTCTAATCGGGTCCCAGCCTGCTTCTTTGGATACGCGGTTGATGACGCCGCCAGCACCGCCACGGCCAAAAATCATGCCGCTTGGGCCTTTTAAGACTTCGATGCGATCGGTGTTATATAAATCTCTATAGGTTTGCACATCGTCACGGATGCCGTCGATGAAGAAATCGCCGGTGGTGGCATTGCCGCGAAATACAATCGCATCACGATTACCTTCGCCTTGAATCGCCTGTACGCCGGGCACATAACGCACGGCTTCCGACACGCTTTGTATGGATTGATCTTTGATCTGATCCTGTGTCACCACCGCAATCGCCTGCGGAACATTCAGTAAAACAGTATCTGTTTTAGTAGCAGTTCTGCTTTTTTTAGCGTTGTAACCTTTAACCGGCCGCGTATCGCTTACTGTTCTGGCCGTGACTTCAATTTCTTTTAATTTTATGTCATTGGTGGCGTCCGTCTCTGCCAATGTCACCATTGGCACTGCACACAACAAAATACTGCCGCTCAGCAACACTCTGTGCAGGGCTAAATTTAGCTTGGATTGCTTAAAAATTTTGATCAATGGCTTTTGGTATTTTACAGAGCTAGTTTTGTATGACATGATATTTAACTTATATAAAAAATAGATATTTTATTATAACACGAATAAGAATGATTATTATTTAGTTATTTTGATCTGAAGTTTTTAGGCACAAAACTAAAATTAGTTATCGGTTTTTTTGATTAGTAATGAAGGTACAAGACTAGCAAATATAAATTGCAGTAATGACTAAAACCATTACTGTTTCTATAATGCGAAAAATGATACCTTACTTAGGATAACTGAATGCTGAGTTGGTCTAGTGTGTATATATTTATATGGTTAGCGTAAGCGTAAGGTAATGGCTTAGATATTTGCCAACTGACTTAAATAATTCAAATGTTGTCAGATTAAAAAAGGTAGAAATATTTAAACATTTACCTGTTAGTGTATTTCATGACTGCAGTTAATTACTGTGTCGGTAACCATCAAGTGTGCGGCATCTACTTTATCAAAGGTATAAAGGTGATTACAGAAGTCACAGTTCACATCAATTTTGCCCTGTTCTTCAATAATGCTAGTGATTTCTTCATCGCCCAACATTCGTAACATATTAGCCACATTTTCACGCGTGCAACTGCAAGAAAAGCCAGTTGCGCTCGCCTCAAAAAGGCGTATGTCTTCTTCATTAAATAATCGTGTGAGTAAGGTTTCAGTCGGTAAATTAAGTAATTCAGCTTCTGTCACCGTGCTGGCTAAGTAGCCTACACGATTCCACGTTTCTAAATCATGACCGATTAAATCTTCGGTTTGCGTTACTTGGTTCATGGTTTCTGGCAGTTTTTGAATTAGCATGCCAGCGGCAGATTCTCCGTCGCAACTTAACCAAATTTTGGTGTCGATTTGCTCAGAGCGCAGCATGTAATTTTCTAACACAGCACTGATGCTGTCGCCTTCTAGCGGCACAATGCCTTGGTAAGCCTGTCCGCCATCTTTTGGGTCTAGCGTAATCATAAAATGTCCATGATCGACTAAATCAAACAAAGTGTGCTCATTATTGATTTGATCACCAATTTCGCCAGTCCATTTGGCCGTTGCACGAATATTAATGCCGCTGTCTAGGTTTGAGCTGCATTCAACAACCAAAAGCTTTAGTGGACCTTTGCTTTGAATTTGCAACACTAAAGCACCATGCATTTTTAGCGTGGCAGATAATAGTGCGCTAGCCGCCATTAATTCTCCAAGTGCGCGGCGTAAGCCTTTTGGTAGATGTTGTTTCTGCAGTGCTTGCTGAAATGTTTGAGTCAGATTAACGAGATTGCCTCGTACCGGTGTGTTTTCAAATACAAAGCGTTGCAATGAGTCTTGGTTAGTTTTCATACACTATTTTAACATTTAGCGTTAATTTTTCTTAAAAAATTATTGCAATTGCAAATAGGAACTATTATCATTCAACTTGGTCAATTTATACCAACCTTATAATGGATACGTTATGAAAAACATTTTCTCTTTATTTTTATTTGCCGCAGCTCTAACGCCAGTGGCAAGTTCTGCTGCAGATGCTGATTATAATCTGGTGATTAAAGATCATCGGTTTCAGCCAGCCGAGTTAAGCGTACCAGCCGGCAAGAAAATTAAAATGTCTATTGACAATAAAGACGCCACACCTGAAGAATTTGAGAGTCACTCACTTAATCGTGAAAAAGTCATAGCTGGTAATGGAAAGGCCATTATATACGTCGGCCCGCTAGAACCAGGACGCTATGAATTTTTTGGCGAATTTAATAAAGAAACCGCGCAAGGCGTCATTATTGCTAAGTAGTTAGTTAGGAAGTGGTTAAGTAAAAGCTCATTACTGTAAAGAGTAATCTCAAGGAATTGTCATGTTTGGAACTGCAATTATTGTTTTTCGCGAAGTGCTAGAAGCAGCCATTATTATTGGCATTGTTTCAGCTGCTACTCGCGGTGTGGTTGGACGCACGCGCTGGCTAATTGCTGGCTTGCTGGCAGGTTTAATCGGCTCTGGCATTGTTGCTGCTTCAACTGATGTCATCGCCTCATTTGCAAGTGGTGTTGGTCAGGAGTTATTTAACGCGATTGTGCTTGGTATCGCTGTACTAATGTTGGCTTGGCATAATGTTTGGATGGCCTCACATGGTGCTGAATTAGCAAAGAAGGCGCGCACGGTGGCGAGCAATATCAGCGAAGGTCGCAGTGAATGTTCAATACTGATGTTAGTGGTTGGCTTAGCTGTATTACGTGAAGGTTCAGAAACAGTGCTTTTCCTTTATGGCATTGCCGCTTCAGAAGGCGGTAGTGCTCGCGCTATGTTATTCGGTGGTTTGATAGGTATGCTGGCGGGCGTTGCGGTCGGCTATAGTATTTACGCAGGATTATTATGCATTCCTATGCGCTGGTTTTTTGCCGCAACAGGTTTGTTAGTGTTGTTGCTTGCGGCTGGCATGGCTTCTAGCGCCGCACACTTTTTAATTCAGGCTGATTTGATTCCGGCCCTAGCATCACCGCTGTGGGATAGCTCGTCAGCATTTCCAGAAAATGGCTTGTTCGGCATATTGCTACACAGTCTTATTGGCTATGATGCGCGCCCAGCAGGTATGCAGGTCATTTTCTATGTTGCTGTGCTAGCAGTCATCAGCTTCGGTATGAAATTAGCGGCTAAGCCACGTAAATCAATTTAAATAATAGGAAAATTTAGCATGCAAGTTAAGAAATTAATCCATCATTCAAGTTTTGCAACACACGATTTTGTTAAAAAGAGTTTTCTACTAAGCCGTATTGCGCTGAGTAGTTTTGTCGTAAGTGCTGCGCTTTATTCAGCAAACACTGCTGCTGGGCCAGCTGATTATATTTACATGCCTAAGGTTGAGCAAGGCGAAAAAGAAGTCGATTTCAAATTCGGTACGGCTAAGCAGCCGGATGGGACGCGTACTACCGTTAGTACGCTAGGTTTTGGCTATGGGGCTACGGATTATTGGTTTACTGAGCTATATTTAAAGCGTGAAAAAGAAGGCAGCGACGGCTTGACGCTAGCTGAGTGGGAAAATAAATTCCAGCTCACTGAAACCGGAAAATATGCGGTGGATATTGGTTTGATTACTGAGATTGAAGCGCCGCTTAATAATAGCAAAGCGCCCTGGGAGTTTAAGATTGGCCCGTTATTTCAGACTGAATTTGGCAAGTTACAACTGAATGGCAACGTATTGTTTGAGCGAAAATTTGGCCGCAACGACGCCGATGATAAATATGCCACAGAAATGGGCTATCAATGGCAAGCTAAATATCGTTGGATTAAAACATTAGAATTTGGTGTGCAAGGCTTCGGTGAGTTAGGTCGTTGGGATCATTGGGACGCTGCTAGCGCACAGAATCACCGAGCGGGTCCGGCAGTATTTGGTAAATTTGCATTGGCGAATAAACGGGCCATTAAATATAATGCAGCCTGGCTTGTGGGATTGAGCGATGTGGCGCCAAATAATACCTTGAGAATGCAACTAGAGTATGAATTTTAAATGGCTTTATTCCGCCTGCTGGTAAGGCGGAATGTGCCAGGTACTAAGCTGATTTCCAAGTAAAATCAGATGACAATGTAAGCGCTCAGCACCGCTGGCGCTTACTTCAAATTCATAAGTACGCAGAAAGTGTACTTTACCACGGGCATTACGCGCCAACCATAACTTGTTGCAAGCAACTGTTTCATCAAGCAACTGTAAATTAAATCGAGCTGCTAGCTCTGCTCCTAAAAGCACGGCTCTTTCACGCTTATCTAGGCTATCCAGCCAAAACCAAGCAAGTGCCATCAAGACAAATATTAATATTAATTCCATACGGTTCGTTCCATTGTTGAAGTTTTAGAACCTTAGCTCTCATACATATGCGCATTTACTGAGGTTCAATCTCATTTAGAATTGTAAGCGATAGCTTGTTGTTATAAGTTATTTAGTTTTTAGTTATGCCGCCAAGGAAAGAGGTTGATCGGATATATTTGTGGCAGCTAAATTATTAATTATTGGTACAGCCACGATACGAACCTAAAAAAGGTTACAGAAAGTTGAAGCAGAAAATTCCATAACAATAAATTTGCACCAATTAAGTGCTATCTTTTGTGCATTGCACAATTAAAGTGCAATTTTTCAATATGTGCCAAGTTAAATCTAATGAAAAACAATAAGTTACGTTTTGGCGCACTATTTGCTTATATAAACCAGCTTAAAAATATTTAGGATGGTACAAAATGGAAATGGTAGTTTCATCAAACGATGTGTTATTTGTTTTATTAGGCGCCATTATGGTGCTAGCAATGCATGCAGGCTTTGCATTTTTAGAGTTAGGTACAGTACGTAAAAAAAACCAAGTCAATGCTTTGGTTAAAATTATGGTTGATTTTTCAGTATCAACCATCGCCTACTTTTTCATAGGTTATAGCATTGCCTATGGCGTAAATTTCTACAGTGGTGCGGATGTGTTAGCCGCCAATAACGGCTTCGGCTTAGTCAAATTCTTTTTTCTGCTGACATTTGCTGCAGCCATACCCGCCATTGTTTCTGGCGGTATTGCAGAGCGTGCTAAATTTAATCCACAACTTGCAGCGACTTTTTTAATAGTGGGTTTCATCTATCCATTTTTTGAGGGCATCGTATGGAATAATCATTACGGCTTTCAAGATTGGTTAATGGCAACTTATGGTGCTAAATTTCACGACTTTGCTGGTTCGGTAGTTGTTCATGCAATGGGCGGTTGGATAGCGCTGGCGGCAGTCATATTGCTAGGCGCACGCTCAGGTCGCTATGCTAAAGATGGTCGTGTGCATGCGCATCCGCCTTCTAATATTCCATTTTTAGCCTTAGGCGCATGGATTCTTACCGTTGGCTGGTTTGGTTTCAATGTCATGTCAGCGCAAGCCATTCAAGGTATTTCCGGTTTGGTCGCAGTAAATTCATTAATGGCACTCGTTGGTGGTACTTTAGCTGCCTTAGTCATGGGTAAAAATGACCCAGGCTTTGTACATAATGGCCCTTTAGCTGGATTAGTGGCAGTTTGCGCCGGCTCAGATGTGATGCATCCATTAGGAGCTTTAGTGACTGGCGTAGTCGCTGGCGCATTATTCGTATGGGCGTTCACGCATACACAAAATCGTTTAAAAATTGATGATGTCCTAGGTGTTTGGCCTTTACACGGGCTTTGTGGCGCATGGGGCGGAATAGCCGCAGGTATTTTTGGTGCAAAAGCATTAGGTGGTATTGGCGGAGTAAGTTTGATGTCACAACTTTTAGGCACAGGCTTAGGCGTGTTGATCGCACTGGTCGGTGGCGCACTTGTTTATGGCCTGTTGAAAACTGTTGTAGGGATACGTTTAAGCCAAGAAGAAGAGTTTGATGGCGCAGATTTAAGCATACATAAAATCGTATCCAGTGCGGATGATTGATTCGATTAAAAGTTAACTTAGTCAAAATTGCATTGCTTAAGTATCAAACGAGCGCGCTATGTTAAAATTTGTATATGATTAATTACCTATTAAAAATTTAGCATGGCGCGTTTTCACGTCATAATTCCAGGCGCTGGCAGTGGAAGTCGCATGGGTGCGAACGCACCTAAGCAATATTTAAGTTTAAATGGTAAGTCACTGATTCAACATGTGATTGAAGTGTTTGATAGTACAGTTAAAATTTGTAGTATTAACATCATACTCAGTGCTAATGACAGACATTGGTCTAGCACATATCTGAATGCCAGTAGTAAATCTCAAGTACATTATTGCGGTGGTAATACAAGGGCTACAACGGTATTGAATGGTTTGATTGCAATAGAAGCACAAGTAGCGCCAGATGACTGGATTTTAGTGCATGATGCAGCTAGACCAGGTTTAACCAACCAATTGTTAAGTCACCTTTTAACTACGCTAGAAAATGACCCAGTAGGTGGCTTGTTAGCCTTACCTCTGGCAGATACCTTAAAAAGTGCCGATAGTAATCAGCGTGTATCGGCTACTGTGCCACGTGCTAATTTATGGCAGGCGCAAACGCCACAAATGTTTCGATATGCAACACTAAAAGAGGCGCTAACTCAGTTTAACGGTAGTCCTACCGACGAAGCTGAAGCCGTTGAAGCCTTGGGTTTGAAGCCAAACTTAGTGACAGGTGAATTGCGTAACCTCAAAGTTACTTATGTACAAGATTTGGCGGTTGTTTCAGCTTTAATGCTTCTGGAGGAAAAATGATTGCGACACCCAGTATGGCGATAAGAATTGGTCATGGTTTTGATGTTCACAGGCTAGTGTCTGAGCGAAAATGCATCATAGGCGGAGTGGATATTCCTTTTGAAAAAGGCTTGGACGGACATTCTGATGCAGATGTGTTGTTGCATGCCATCTGTGACGCACTATTGGGTGCAGCGGCGCTGGGCGACATAGGTAAACATTTCCCGCCAACAGATATGCAATACAAAGACATTAATTCACGCGAGTTATTAAGGCACGTTGTTGCCCTAATTAAGGCTAAAGGTTATGGCGTGAGTAATCTGGATTGCACGGTCATTTGCGAGCTACCAAAATTATCGCCACATACTGAACAAATGCGTATGAATATTGCCGAAGATTGTGCGGTAATGCTAGAGGCGATAAACGTGAAAGCGACTACGACTGAAAAACTAGGCTTTACCGGTAGGGGCGAAGGTATCGCTGCAGAAGTTGTTTGCTTGATTGCTAAGCTTTAAGTTTAGCTAGGTATTTTGTTTCACATAACGATGGCTTAATTTTTAATAAAATACTAAAACCCCTGTCATCCCGACTTTCGTCGGGATGACGAAGTCTAAAGTTAAAAGCTAGAAATAGTTTCTTGTAAAGCGCTCAAATTATCTTAATTCTGAACTGAAATCACTCTATGCTGCACTGGTTTGAAAACCGATTAAATCCCTTTCCTAGCAACGAAATTGGTCCTCCGCCACCGGCGTTGTGGCCATTTATGTGGTCATGCACCCAAGGTTCTAGGACATTAATTTTTGCGATGACATTCTTCACCGCCATTATTGGAGGCTTTGAAGCGCTCTTGTTTGCGGTAATGGGCAAGTTAGTGGATTGGCTGAGTAAAACTTCAGTAGACTTATTATGGGTCACAGAAAAGCAGCACTTATTGTTATTAGTAGGCTTGTTGTTACTTAGTCCAATATTAATTACTTTACAGACTTTTATTAAACACCAAGCGCTTGCAGGAAATTTTCCTATGCGCTTGCGTTGGAATTTCCACAGACTCATGCTGAGTCAAAGTATGAGTTTTTATCAGAATGAATTTGCTGGTCGCGTCTCGGCAAAAGTCATGCAAACGGCCTTGGCTGTGCGCGATGTGTTTTTTATCGTGGCCGATATTTTGGTTTTTGTGATTATTTATTTTGTGACTATGGTTGCTGTTGTTGGACATTTCAATACGATGGTGATGCTGCCATTTTTAGCTTGGGTACTTTGTTATATTTCGTCTCTGAGTTACTTTGTGCCATGTTTAGCTAAAGTCTCGCAACAGCAAGCAGATGCTAGATCCTTAATGTCAGGGCGTATTACCGATGCTTATACTAATATTAGTACGGTTAAGCTATTTTCACATGCTGGGCGCGAGGCTACTTATGCAAAATCGGCGATGTATGAATTTTTAGGTACGGTTAATGCGCAGATGCGCTATGTGTCCGGTGTCGAAATAGTGAATCATGTATTGAACGTGCTACTGATTATCTCCACCTCTGGCGTTGCTTTGTGGCTATGGACTAAAGGTGAAATGAGCTTAGGTGGGGTGGCGGCGGTTACCGCGATGGCCCTACGTCTCAACGGAATATCGCACTGGGTGATGTGGGAACTTACCTCACTTTATGAACAAATTGGTACTGCGCAAGATGGTGTGAACACTTTATCCATGGCGCAGCAGATTACCGATGTAGCAGAAGCACAACCGCTGGTTGTTAGTGCAGGCAATGTCCAATTTGAAGCTGTTGATTTTTCCTATGGTTTGAAAACGCCAGTGTTGCAGGCGCTTAACTTGACTATTAAATCAGGTGAAAAAGTTGGTTTAGTCGGACGCTCTGGGGCAGGTAAGTCAACAATTGTTAATTTACTACTACGTTTTTATGATGTAGAACAAGGTCGAATATTAATCGACGATCGAGACATTAAGTTGGTTACACAAAATAGCTTACGTAGCCAAATTGGCATGGTGACGCAGGATACTTCATTATTACATCGTAGTGTGCGCGATAACATTTTATATGGCCGGCCGGATGCCACTGAAGCAGAAATGATTAACTCGGCCAAACATGCGGAAGCCCATGACTTTATTTTAGGTCTTATGGACGCCAAAGGCCGCACTGCTTATGATGCACACGTCGGCGAGCGTGGTGTGAAACTTTCTGGCGGCCAGCGTCAGAGAATAGCCATTGCACGCGTTATGCTTAAAGATGCGCCAATATTGCTGTTAGATGAAGCGACTAGCGCATTGGATTCTGAAGTGGAAGTGGCAATACAGGCGAGCTTGTACACTTTGATGGAAGGCAAGACAGTGGTTGCCATTGCGCATCGCTTGTCTACTATCGCGGCAATGGATAGGTTGATAGTGCTGGATCAAGGTAAAATAATCGAAGAGGGCGACCATCAATCTTTGCTAAAACTGGGTGGTTTATACGCAACATTATGGGCGCACCAAAGTGGCGGATTTTTGGGTGAGTAATTTATTTCATGTTTGTAAAATTAAAGAAAATAAATGATGACCGCTAATCTAGAAATTCGCCCGCCAGTGCCGCCCTTTACTCGCGAAACTGCCCTGCAAAAAGTACGGATGGCCGAAGATGGTTGGAATAGTCGCGATCCACAGCGGGTTTCTTTGGTTTACACACAAGATTCTCAATGGCGAAATCGCGCTGAGTTTCCTCGTGGACGTGCAGAAATTGTGGAGTTTTTGACGAAGAAATGGGCGAATGAACAACAATACAGGCTAATTAAAGAGTTGTGGGCATTTGAAGGCAATCGTATTGCGGTGCGCTTTGCTTATGAATGGTGCGATGCTGCGGGGAATTGGTTTAGATCTTACGGAAACGAAAACTGGCAGTTTGATGCGAATGGTTTGATGGAGCTTCGCTATGCCAGTATTAATGATTTAGCCATTAAGGAAACTGAGCGTAAGTTTTTTTGGGCCTTAGGTCGACGCCCTGATGATCATGGTAGTTTAGGTGACCTAGGTCTTTAAATCTGTTTTGAAATCAATCTTTAATTTGAGTCTCAAGCTAACTTGGAATGATGAGTATTAGCCTAAGCTTTAATCAGCACGATGACAGCGCCACTGCCACCATCTTGCCTTTTGGCTTCCACATAAGCGATTATTTCATTTTTTTGCATCAGCCAACCACGTAGCTTGTTTTTTAGCACCGGCTCTTGATTGTGCGAGCTTAGCCCTTTGCCATGCACAATACGCACACAGCGAATACCGCGACTTTTACAGTCGCTAATAAAGGTTGATATATACAGCCTAGCATCGTCGCTAATCATGCCATGTAAATCAATCACCGCCTGCACTGGCCAATGGCCACGCCGTAATTTTACTAAAATTTCTGGTGAATGACCTGCGCTTAAATAAGAAATTGGTGCGCCCACTTCAAGTTCATAGGCTGGAATAAAATGGTCCGATAATGAGTCAGCTAGCGCCTGTTGATCATCTCGCTTAAATTTTTTTGGCATAGGTCTTGGTTTAGCTTGCTGTAAGTCTAGCCGAACTTTGGCATGCCTAGCTGGCAATGGTATTACATCTTTTACCGCTTCACGAAATAGATTAAGGTCTTCGTTGTCAGGTTTTATCACAGCGATATGTGTGCCTAGATTGATGTTGTCTAGTTTGATTTTGCTTGGTTTAATATTGCTTGATTTAATGTTAATTGGTTTAATTTTAGTCACGTTAAGTAGTAGTAGGGACAATATGGCTATTGTCCCTAGTAATATGCATTATTGATCTAAATAACGTTCCGCATCTAAGGCTGCCATGCAACCAGTGCCCGAACTGGTTACCGCTTGGCGATAAATATGGTCTTGTACATCACCAGCCGCAAATACACCAGGAATGCTGGTGGCAGTAGCGTTACCAGCGCGACCCATTTGCGTCACGATATAGCCACCCTGCATTTCCAATTGACCAGCAAAAATATCCGTATTTGGCTTATGACCAATCGCAATAAACACTCCCATTAAAGCAATCTCTTTGGTGCTACCATCATTGACGTTTTTCAAGCGAATACCTGTTACACCGCTGTCATCACCTAACACTTCATCCAGTGTTTGGAAGGTTTCTAAGACAATTTTACCTTCAGCTACACGCGCAAGTAATTTGTCTACTAAAATTCCTTCGGCTTTAAATTTATCACGTCTGTGTACTAAAGTGACTTTGCTTGCAATGTTGGATAAATAAAGTGCTTCTTCAACTGCGGTATTGCCACCACCAATCACCGCAACCTCTTGGTTTCTATAGAAAAAACCATCACAAGTGGCGCAGGCAGAAACGCCTTTTCCAGAAAACTTCTCTTCGCTAGGCAAGCCTAAATATTGTGCAGATGCACCGGTGGCAATTATTAAGGCATCACAAGTATATTCACCACTATCGCCTACCAAGCGAATTGGTTTTTCAGCTAAATGTGTGGTGTGTATATGGTCAAAAATCATTTCAGTATTAAAGCGTTCTGCGTGTTTTTGAAAGCGTGCCATTAATTCCGGACCTTGTACGCCATCTGCATCGGCTGGCCAATTATCCACTTCAGTGGTGGTCATTAACTGGCCACCTTGCGCGATGCCGGTAATTAATACTGGATTAAGATTGGCACGTGCGGCATAAACTGCAGCAGAATAACCAGCAGGGCCTGAGCCTAAAATAAGAAGATGAACGTGACGTGTTGCCATAATGAAAGCCTTTGATGAAATCTAATATGAAATAGTAAATTGTGAGAGTTGTTGGCCCTTAACAAAGATTAAAAATGCCGGTAAACTCAAATGGTGTAAATTGAAATCGTGGCGAAATTAGTACTGATATAATTTTCTGCAGAATAAACTGAGTAAACATTTGTAGTTTTATTACTACTAGCTACTTTTCTAGTAGGCTACGTAACATCCAACCGGTTTTCTCATGTAACTGTAGTCGTTGCGTGAGCAAGTCTTTAGTTGCTTCATCAGCAGCTTGGTCGGCTGCAGGGAACACGCTGCGTGCTGTTCTACATACCGCTTCATGGCCCTCAACTAATTCTTTAATCATGTCTTGTGCTTTAGGTACAGATTCAGTTTCTTTAATAGACGATAGTTTTGCAAAGTCACGATAGGTGCCAGGCGCATAAACATCTAAAGCGCGAATGCGTTCTGCTACTAAATCAACTGCAAGTGCAAGTTCGGTATATTGCCCTTCAAACATCAAGTGTAATGTGTTGAACATTGGACCAGTGACGTTCCAATGAAAATAATGGGTTTTAAGATAAAGCGTATAGGTGTCGGCTAATAGGTGCGATAAACCTTGCGCAACATTTTTTCTGTCTTGTTCTTTAATACCAATATCCATGATCGGTTCCTAGTTTTGCATCTGATTAGTTAGATTGATATTGTATTAGCTACGCATCCACTTTGATACTGCTATAATTAAATTTGCAGTATAAATTTAATGTCAACTATACCTGAGGTTTTGACTATCTTGTTTTTCAAAAAATCAACTCCTGCGAATGCACGTCGTGAAACTGAAGTCAGTAAATCGAATCAACTTGTTGCTACGCTAATTAAAGAAGCATGGTGGCTCGGTTTAGTCTTATCCGGGCTATATATTGCCATTATTCTTTTCAGCTACCATCGTGAAGACCCTTCTTGGTCGCATATGGCAGCTGATAGTTCTACTATTCACAATAGCGGTGGTAATGTCGGTGCATGGTTGTCAGATATGCTACTTTATTTATTTGGTTTTTCTGCATGGTGGTGGGTGGTACTTGCTTTTTATGCCATGTGGTTTGTTTACCTAAAGCTAGAAGCGGTGGATTTGAACGAAAAGCCATTTTTACTGTTTAACTTCATAGGCTTTGCCCTAGTACTCATCGCCTCATGCAGTTTAGAAGCGGGCCATTTAATTAGTCTGCCAGCCTCATTGCCTTTAGCTCCAGGCGGCATGTTGGGGACGTCGGTAGATAGCAGTTTACACATGATGTTTGGCTATACCGGTTCGAGTATGTTGTTACTCGTGATGTTCGTTATTGGCTTTAGTTTGTTTACCGGCTGGTCTTGGATCATGATTACCGAAAAGTTTGGTGCGGCTTTAATTGCCAGCTACGAATTTATTAAGTTCAAATTACAGGATTGGCAAGATAGAAAAGCCGGTAAAGTGGTTGAGTTAGAACGTTCTGAATTTGTCCATGCTGAGCGTAAAAGAGTGGTCGATCGTGAGCCGGTATTGATAGAAGCGCCAGCTTTTGAAGTGATACAAAGTGAGCGCGTACAAAAAGAAAAACAGGTGCCATTGTTTGAAGCGTTACCAGACTCGAGCTTGCCACCTTTGTATTTGTTGGATGAACCTACAGGCACGGTTGAGCCGCAATCTGCTGAAACCCTAGATTTCACCTCGCGTTTAATTGAACGGAAATTAATGGATTTTGGCATCGAGGTGAAAGTGCTTACCGCCTTGCCAGGTCCTGTCATTACGCGTTTTGAGTTGGAGCCGGCAGCTGGTGTTAAGGGTAGCCAAGTGACCAATTTAATTAAAGACTTAGCACGTGCGTTATCCGTGGTGAGCGTTCGCGTGGTAGAAACTATTCCCGGTAAAACTTGTATGGGTTTAGAGATTCCTAATCCTAAGCGCCAAATTGTTTATTTATCCGAAATTATGAGTAGTCAAGCTTATGCCGATGTAAAGTCTCCACTAGCCATCTGTTTGGGTAAAGATATTGCCGGCAAGCCGGCCGTCGCTGATTTAGCAAAAATGCCGCATGTGTTAGTTGCAGGAACTACCGGTTCAGGTAAATCAGTGGCTATTAATGCGCTGATTCTAAGTTTGCTCTATAAGGCGGATGCTAGCCAAGTGCGGATGATTCTGATAGACCCGAAAATGTTAGAGCTTTCAGTATATGAAGGGATTCCACATTTGCTAGCGCCTGTTGTTACCGATATGCGACAAGCTGCCAATGCGCTGAACTGGTGCGTGGCAGAGATGGAGCGTCGCTATAAATTAATGTCTATGCTAGGTGTGCGTAATCTGGCTGGATATAACCTAAAAATTAGAGATGCTGATAAAGCCGGTGAAAAAATTCCGCATCCATTTAGCCTAACGCCAGATGAGCCAGAACCGCTGATAGAAATGCCGCTAATTGTAGTAGTGATAGACGAGTTGGCAGATTTGATGATGGTGGTGGGTAAAAAAGTTGAAGAGCTCATCGCACGCTTGGCACAAAAAGCGCGGGCTTCAGGCATTCATTTGGTGCTTGCTACACAGCGTCCATCAGTCGATGTGATTACAGGTCTAATTAAAGCTAATATTCCGACCCGCGTTTCTTTTCAGGTCTCAAGTAAAATTGATTCTCGCACCATATTAGATCAAATGGGTGCGGAGGCCTTACTAGGTCAGGGCGATATGTTGTATATGCCGCCGGGGACTGGTTATCCACTACGTATTCATGGCGCGTTTGTTTCAGATCAAGAAGTGCATAAAGTAGTGAATTACCTGAAAGTGCAGGGTGAACCTAACTATATTGAAGGTATATTAATTAATGAGGCTTTAGAAAGCGACGCTGATTTTTCTGATAGCGGCAGTTCAAATTCAAATGGAGGATCAGAAGTTGACCCACTTTATGATGAAGCTGTCGGTATCGTACTTAAAACACGTAGAGCCAGTATTTCTGGCGTGCAGCGGCAATTACGTATCGGATATAACCGCGCAGCAAGGTTAATCGAAGATATGGAGCGTGCTGGCTTAGTATCTGCCATGCAGACTAACGGCAATCGTGAAGTGCTAGCACCGCATCATGATGTTTAATGCAGATTAAGTGTAAAAGATCAAAATAAGGAAATGGATGCGTAAATTTAAAATCGTAATATTGGCTGGCTTGATGCTCATACCCATCCTAGCAAATGCAGATGGCAGCGCTAGTCTTAAGAGTTTTTATGAGAAAATTCAAGCGTTGCGCGCTGACTTTCATCAAATTGTCACCGACAAAAAAGGCCAGAAAATTCAAGATGTATATGGTCAAATGCAGATGAAACGACCAAATAAATTTAGGTGGGACTACAAAAAGCCTTTCGAGCAGCAAATTATTAGCGATGGTAAGCAAGTTTGGCTTTACGATACTGAGTTAGCGCAAGTGACGGTGAGGGAGCTCAGTAAGGCGCTTGGCGCTAGTCCAGCCGCTTTATTGGCTGGTGAAGATGGTTTGGATAAAAACTTTAAACTGGTTAATGCCTATCGTAAAGATAAGCTAGACTGGGTAAGCGCCAATCCAAAAGACAAAGATTCAGGGTTTGATAATATCAGCTTGGGTTTTAAAGATGATGTTTTACAGGAAATGATAATGCTAGATAGCTTTGGCCACTTAACTAAGATAGTTTTCACTAATCTTGAAGCTAATCCAGTGATCGATGCCAAGACTTTTCTGTTTAAGCCACCTAAAGGGGTGGATGTGGTCGGAGAATAGTGTGTTCAAAGTCTATTTGAAGTTGATTGCTCATTCAATAGATTGAATATAATCATTACTATCAGTGATAGTATTTAGGGTTGTAAGCTTTAAAGCTTACAACCCTTTTTATTTAGTTAGCATAGGTAACAATTTTTGAGTAGTTTATTTACCTCTAAACAGCCGCAAGCACCTCTCGCAGAGCGTTTACGTCCTAAAACTTTAGATGAAGTGGTTGGGCAATCGCATCTTTTAGGTGAAAGTAAACCGCTGCGATTAGCTTTTCAGTCTGGAAAATTACCCTCCATGATTTTGTGGGGGCCGCCAGGCGTAGGTAAAACCACTTTAGCGCGCCTGATTGCCAATACCGCTGATGCTGATTTCATCCCGATTTCTGCAGTGTTATCTGGCATTAAAGATATTCGTGAGGCAGTTGAGCGTGCAGAGCTGACTTTGCAACATCATGACCGTAAAACAATATTATTTGTCGATGAAGTACACCGCTTTAACAAAGGTCAGCAGGATGCCTTTCTACCTTTTGTAGAAAGCGGCTTGATCACTTTTATCGGCGCGACTACGGAGAACCCATCGTTTGAAGTGAATAGTGCTTTATTAAGCCGCTCACAGGTATTTGTACTCAATGCATTATCAGAATCAGAATTAGGTTTGTTGCTTAACCGTGCCCAGCAATTAGTCGCTGAAAATATCACTATGTCTGACGATGTGCGCGAACAAGTGCTCGCCTATGCGGATGGCGATGCAAGACGCTTGCTGAATTTTGTAGAAAGCCTATTTAATGCAGCAGAAGGCGCTAATGTTAACGACATAGACGAAGCCTTTTTGCAAACGACGATGGCCAGTAAATTACGTCGTTTTGATAAAGGCGGCGAGGCTTTTTACGATCAGATTTCGGCTCTGCATAAATCGGTCCGAGGTTCAAATCCAGATGCTGCTTTGTATTGGTTTTTACGTATGCTTGATGGCGGTGCGGATCCATTATATTTGGGCCGACGCATCGTACGTATGGCGATTGAAGATATTGGTTTAGCTGACCCGCGCGCACAAAGTATTGCGCTTGAAGCCTGTCAAATTTTTGAACGGCTTGGTTCACCAGAAGGAGAGTTGGCGCTTTCGAATGCCGTTATTTATTTAGCGGTTGCCCCCAAAAGCAATGCTTCATACAACGCTTACAATCAAGCTAAAGCTTTTGTTGGGCAAGACAGTTCTAGGCCGGTGCCGCTACATTTAAGAAACGCGCCGACAAAACTGATGAAATCGTTAGATTACGGCAAGGAATATCGATATGCACATCACGAGCCTGAGGCTTACGCTGCTGGCGTTGATTATTTTCCTGATGATTTTCCTCCGCAACAATTTTATATTCCCACTCCACGCGGCTTAGAAGGTAAAATCACGGAAAAATTAGCACATTTGCGTGCATTAGATAAACAAGCATTAGATAAAAAAAGTAAAAAATAAAATATAGCCATAAACCATGTCATTCCGACGAAAGTCGGAATCCAGTGACTTAAACGGTACTGGATTTCGTGTCGAGCACAGAATGACAGAATATTAGGAAAATTAGATGTTAGATATCCAAGCCTTAAGAAATGATTTAGACGGTGTAGTTAGCCTATTGAAAAAACGTGGTTTTGATTTTAATTCGGCCAGTTTCACTGCGCTAGAGAACGAGCGTAAAACAGTACAAACTCGCACACAAGAGCTACAAGCCAAGCGCAATAATGGTTCTAAACAGATTGGTTTTGCTAAGTCTAAAGGTGAGGATGTGAGCGCAATTATGGCTGAAGTGGCCGGTTTAGGCGACCAACTAAAAGCGGATGAAGTACGATTAGTTGAGTTGCAAACCGAGTTGCAAAACATGTTGTTAAATGTTCCGAACCTACCACATGAAAGCGTACCGGCAGGTAAATCGGAAGCCGATAATATTGAGGTGCGGCAAGTGGGCACGCCACGTAACTTTGATTTTGAAATCAAAGACCATACCGATGTGGGCACACCATTAGGTTTGGATTTCGATACCGGCATTAAGCTCTCAGGTGCGCGCTTCACTTTTATGCGTGGGCAGATTGCTAAGCTGCATCGTGCACTAGCGCAATTTATGCTGGATACACAGACTGAGCAGCATGGTTATGAAGAGTGCTATACGCCATATTTGGTGAATGCAGCAACGCTGACCGGCACTGGTCAATTACCTAAGTTTGAAGAAGATTTGTTTAGCTTGCAGCATAACGATAGCAAGCTGTATTTAATCCCGACTTCAGAAGTGACACTCACCAATACTGTGCGTGATGAAATCATCGCCTTAGAATCATTGCCAATTAAACTGACTGCACACACACCATGCTTCCGTTCTGAGGCGGGCTCTTATGGTCGGGATACTAAAGGCATGATACGCCAACATCAGTTTGATAAAGTTGAGATGGTGCAGATCGTCCATCCTGATACTAGTTATGCTGCATTGGAAGACATGGTTGGTCATGCTGAAAATATCTTAAAGGCGCTAGCCTTACCGTATCGTGTGGTATCGCTTTGTGTCGGTGATATGGGATTTGGCGCGGCCAAAACCTATGATCTCGAAGTTTGGTTGCCAGCACAAAATACTTATCGTGAAATATCTTCTGTTTCTAACTGCGAGGCTTTTCAAGCACGTAGATTACAGGCGCGCTTTAAAAACGAAAGTGGTAAAATGGAGTTTGTGCATACCTTGAATGGTTCAGGTTTAGCCGTAGGGCGCACATTGGTTGCAGTGCTTGAGAACTATCAAAATGCGGATGGCAGCGTGACCGTGCCTGAGCTGCTGCGACCTTATATGAATAATCTTGCAGTGATAACAGTTAGTTAACTTTTATAGTGGCTGCTTATGGTGGCGGCTATAAGCTTTACTTAGCTATTTATTATGCTATTTTATTTAGGATGCGAAAATTTAAAACTAAATAAATCCGTATTGTGGCTGGCCTGATAACGTTCTAAAATTCGTTGATAACTGCGTATAGATTCAACAAAAATTACAGGCGCCCCCCCACTGGCATAGCCGTATTTTGCATCTAGGTAATATTCTGGGTTATTTAATAACACCAAGGTTTTTTTCACATCTGCCCATCTATCTGGATTAAGATTTAAACGCTTAGCCAGTATTCTGGCGTCCTCTACGTGGGCGTAACCAATGTTGTAGGCGGCCAAAGCCATATAAGTGCGATCAGGCTCAGGTATGCGTTCTGGTACAGTTTCTATCATCTTGACAATATATTTAGCACCGGCTGGTATGCTTTGCTTGGGGTCTAGCCTATCAGTTACGCCCATTAAGTCAGCAGTGCTTTCTGTTAGCATCATCAAGCCCCGCACATTGGTGGGTGAGGTGTTGAAGGTATCCCAGTGCGATTCACGGTAGCTGACGGCTGCCAACAAGCGCCAGTCTATACCAGTGATTTCCTGTGCCTGCTTAAAAATATTTCTATATTTTGGTAATAGTGTGTCTGTGAGTTTCATAAAAGTGGTGATATCTAATGTATTTAGACGATTAGAATTACCGTAATAGCGGTCAAGTAGATTATGTAAGGTGCCATCCTTTTTGATTTTATCAAAAAACATATTCACTTTTTTTACTAGTACAGGATCAGCATTTTTTGCTAAAGCCCATGCAATTTTTTCAGTATCGCCTAAAGGCATCGCCACCTCTAGATTTGGATAGTAGTTTTGCATTATCGCCACTAAATAACTGTCAGCGATAGTAAAGTCTAGAACGCCAGTCGCAACTTCATCTAACAGTGTTTCTGAATTCGTTTGCTTGAGAGCATGCCAATGCAATGAAGGCTCTTTTTCTTGTATTTGGCTCAAACGTTCTGCAAAACTAGTGCCAGCAGGCACCGCAATTTTTCTACCTGCAATAGCGGCTATATTTTTCGGTTTATCTCCTACTTCATTGTTATAGACCAATTGCTGTTGTGTTTCTTGATAAGGTTTTGAAAATTGAACGAGCTGTTGCCTAAGTCGCGTGACCGTCAAATTGGCAGCGGCAATATTAGCTTTGCCTTTAAGTAGCGTAGGAATAACGTCACTGATACTTGGTACTAATAAGAATTTTATTTGATATTCTGGTGCGAAATCTTTCACAAATAAAGCGGCTAAGTCATATTCAATGCCAGAAAACTCATTATCACCATTCATGTAATAAGTGGTTGGGCCATTGTGTGTAACAAAAATCAGCTCTTTTTTCTGGATTTCTGCGCTATCGTTTCTTGAATTATCGTCAGATGGCGTGCAAGCAGTCAGCAGAAAGGTGACAGCAAACGATATTAACAAACCAAATATGAGATTGTTTTTTTTGTAATGCTTGGCGGTGAAATTTAACAGAAAAACCATTTAAAAGCCTAGCGCCTGTGCTCAGTTATTTGGCCATTCTTTGCAATAAGCACAGCGTCAACTAGGCTGTAGAAAATACCATGCTCAACCACTCCAGGAGTGTTGTTGATGAGGGTATTTAGTGCTTGTGCATCAATATTTTTGTCGAATTTCATATCGAGTACGTAGCTACCATGTGAGGTTACCCAAAAGCCATCTTTAGCAGCATTAGGGCGTAAATCACCTTCTGCACCAACATCAATCAAGCTTTTTTTGGCAAGTTGCCAAGCAAATGGAATGACCTCAATTGGTATGACAAAATTTTGCCCGATGTGACTGACTAGTTTACTTTCGTCGGCCACAACAATAAATTGTGTCGCCGATTTGGCTAGCAGTTTTTCTTTGACTAAATCGCTGCCGCGTCCTTTAAGTAATGTCATATCTGGTGTAATTTCATCCGCACCATCCACATATAAATCAATATAGCTAATATGTTCTAAGGCAATGATAGGTAAATGCAATGATTGCGCCATATTTGCGCTAACAGTGGAACTGGCTACCGTGCTGATTTTTAAGCCTTCATCACGTTGGCGACGCGCGAGTTCTTCAATAAAATAATTGGCAGTAGAGCCCGTTCCTAGGCCGATAAGCATACCGTCTTTTACATAAGTTGCTGCTTGTATAGCGACTAATTGTTTGTCGTTCATAGCGGACCTCAGCGGATATTACCGCTTGATATTAGTGCTCTATCATAACGCGATTAAGTCTTTTTAGGCATAAAAAAGGAGCCAATGGCTCCTTTTTGCTTAAACATTGCTAGGCAATTATCGACCTTAGCAAAGGTTTAATGTACTTATTTCAATACGCGGTTTCTGTATTCACCAGTACGCGTATCAATTTCAATTTTGTCACCTGTGCTACAGAATAATGGCACTGGGAACTCATGGCCAGAGGCAATTTTAGCTGGCTTCATTACTTTACCTGAAGTGTCGCCTTTAACTGCCGGTTCAGTATAAGTGATTTCGCGCACTACCGTAGTTGGCAATTCTACTGAAATTGGTTTTTCGTTATAAAAGCGGATATCTACCGCCATACCATCTTCAAGGTAGGGTAAGCTATCTGCCATGAACTCTGCATCTACATCGTACTGGTTATATTCAGCATCCATAAACACATAGCTAGGATCAGCAAAATAAGAGTAAGTCGCTTCTTTTTTCTCAAGAACAACTACTTCAAATTTGTCACCAGCGCCGTAAATTGTTTCACTAGGCGTATCTGTTAACAAGTTTTTAAATTTCATTTTTACGACAGCAGTGCTGCGGCCAGATTTGGTATATTCTGCCTTAACCACTACCAATGGGTCAGTGCCGACCATAATGACGTTACCGGCGCGAAGTTCTTGTGCTGTTTTCATAAATTGCCCTGCTAAGTTAAGTTTTTAATTGATAATTTTGCTGCGTGCATAAATTTGATTTTGCGCAAAATCACTAAATTATACCTTATTTTTAGCCAAGTTTTCACTAAAAATCACCAGCTTTGTAGCAAGGTCTGGCTGTTGAGTAAGAGCCATTGAGGCTCGTTTAGCATAATTTTGAACCGCTGGTAGCTGTTCAATTAAGTGTTTTATTGGCATATGCGTTGTTCTATCAGCGCTTGACCAAGCGAGTTGTGATTCGTTTATTAAGGCACTTATTTCTGAGGTGGCAGCGTTTAAGTATAAATCTAAAAATGCCTTGAGTTTTAGAATATGCGTTTCATCGGATTGAATGTAAGGTTGCCAAATAAAAGGCTTTTCTGCCCAAATAGCACGTATCCAGCTATCTTCCCCGCGTACAAAGTTTAAATCACACGCCCATAATAAGCAGTCATAATCCGCTTGAGATAAAAACGGCAGTAAGTGTATGGTTAAATTACCTTGGTGTATTTCATTTAAATTATGTTGCTTAATATCAACTAGATTTTCAAGGCTGGCAGCAATTAAGCTGTTAAACGGAATGAATAGCTTTGTGCACTGATTTGAAGCGACTAATGATTCAATCATGCCGGTGATGTTGGCTTGTGCATAACAAAATAAGGATATTCTGACCGTATCAGCTGTAAAATTATCTGCGCCGTAAATACCAATCTTCTGCCAAAATTGAAATTGTTGTTCTTGACTGTTTGTGAAGATATTACGTTCAGTAATTAACTTTCTTTCGCGAATCAAGCCGCCAGTGTCGTCTTTAAAGCCGGGAAAAAAATAATACTTGGTAATGGCTAGCGTAGCATGTGGTGAAGGCTTAGCATGAAAGTCACTGACCCATTTTTCTGCAGAAAGATATTCTAAATTAATCCAGATAGAATCTTGCTGCACCATTTGTTGAAGATAAAAATCTGGCAGTGCGCAAGAGAAAGTTTCTAGCACCACATCCGCAACATCTGTGGTGGTCGTATTTTTTAGACTAGGCCAAGCACATACTTCCACACCATTAATTAACTGAGATTGCTTGCTAATATCTAAACTGGTGATGATTTTTTTTGCACTCGTCATATCATCAATCAACAAACGTATCGTTAAATTATGTTCATGGGCTAGTTGCTGGCTTAAGCGCCAGCAGACGCCTATGTCACCATAGTTGTCGACAATTTTGCAGAAAATATCCCAGCGATTTTTTTTAGTATGACGCATACAATTGTTTGTTTTTAGACTGCAGGTATTTGATATTGCACATCAATAATTTCATATTGCTCTTCACCGACCGGTGCGGTGACTTTAATAATATCGCCGATTTGCTTCCCCAATAAGGCTTTAGCTAATGGCGAAACCCAGCTGATATAGCCTAATGATGGCTCTAATTCGTCTTTTCCGACAATACGGTAGCGGTGTTCAATATCGTCTTTTAGTGAAAATAGTGTAACCCATGCCCCAAAAAATACTTTTTCTAAGCCTTGTTGCGTTGCAGGGTCGACAATGACGGCTAAATCCATACGTTGCATTAGGAAGCGTAAACGTCCATCTATTTGACGCAAACGCCTTTTGCCATAGATATAATCACCATTTTCACTTCTATCGCCATTACCAGCTGCCCAAGAAATCACTTTAACCAAGGCTGGACGTTCAACTTTTAGAAGTTCTTTAAACTCAGCCTCAAGCTTGGCGTGACCTTGAGGGGTAATGTAATTTTTTTCGTCGGCCATTGCTATGAAACAGTATAAATAATTGGATTGAAGTATTTTTAGTGATTAACGGTACAACTATTCTAATATCTGTAGATCTTTAACATAGTAAGCTGTTTCACCAAAGCATGAAGAAGGAATACCTTTATGTTCCTCATAATAAATTTTCACTCTTTTTCCAAGGGAATCATTCACTTTGCTTACTATGGCTTTATCTTTAACAGTGAAAACAAACTTCTCCGCCTGTGTCCCTGGCATAGAAACTAGGACGATTTCACCTTCCCATGTTTTGCAAACATAGCCTTTAAGCGAAAATTTTTGTACATAACCGGCACGTTCGCCAGATGAATATACCCAGTTTAAACTTGCCCAAGTATATAAGGTAAACAATGCGCCAACGATGACTGCAAGCAATAGCAAATATTTAATTAAACCTTTTAAATGAGTCAACATAGTGTCCTTTTGTTGTTTTTAGTGGGCGGTATTTTAGAATTAGAATTTGGTCAGGCTGCGATGTTATTTATATGACGCTTACGTTAATCGGTGAAAGCGGCTATTTACTTTGAATCTCTTTCAAATCGTCAATAATTTGCTGAGAATGTTTTGAGGTATCAATGTTAGTGTAAATTTTAGTAATTTTACCCGTCGGGTTGATTAAAAACGTGTAGCGCTTTGCAATTTTGATTACATAAAAATTACTTAAGGCATTGTAACTATCGGCCACTTTGCCGTTGGTGTCAGTCAGAAGCGCAAAAGGTAAATTGTATTTTTTTGCAAATTCATCATGTGATTGGCTGTTGTCAACACTAATGCCAACTACCTTCGCGCCTAATTTTTCAAGTTGAGCCATATCATCTCTAAAATGGCAAGCTTCTTTGGTGCATCCCGGAGTGTCATCTTTTGGGTAAAAGTATAGCACTAGATATTTCCCCGCATAATCGGACAAATAATGCGTTTGCCCTTGCGCATCGTTTAGCGTGAAACTAGGGGCGGCATCTCCAACTTGTAGCCTATTATTGTTATTTGCATAGCTGCGGAAACCTAAAATGGCTAATAATAAAGCCGCAAGATAAAAGAATATTTTTATAGTCATAAATTCAGTTTTGTATGGGTTTAGTGTTGTATTGGTTCTTGATTAGCTTCGTTTCGAAAAGTGATTAAGTAATGCATTTAAACAGCTTTATGTTAGCACTAATTTTTAGTTACTTTTATTTAGTTTTATTCAGATGTATTTTTTATGCATTTAATTTTACGGTAACTATTGCTGGCTAGATTACGATTAAAATCTAGTGGTTGCCGCTGATTTAAAGCATTGGAAGTGGATGTCACGCTTTTTATTGACTAGTGCTGTATGTGTCATTGTTGCTGGAAAATTATCTCTCAAATTGAGATTTTTGTTGAGCAGTGTTATTGGGATTTTGTTGCTAGCCTAACTAACAAACACTGCTAAACACACATAAATTTATTATCCTGATTTACTTGCAAAAAAAGTGTAATAGAGCCGCTGATAATTGTTTACCAAAGTGTATTAATACTTGCTAGGTGTTGATGCACGATCGCCGCAACAGGCTTATTAATTTGCTCAATATTAATGCCTGGTGCTAGATGCAATTTTAAGTCGGCCACTGCAGGATTATCAATCGGTCGGCCAATTTGACCTAGTAAATAACAATATACTTCGAGTACACCCTTTACCGAATTTACAATATCATGGGCAATATTTTGCGCTAGTACGTTATATAACTTGCCAATATGGCTGACTGGGTTCTTGCCAGCAAGCGCTTCCATGCTCATGGGTCGATAAAAACTAATAAGTCCATTAGCTCTGTTCCCTCGACCAACTTCGCCATCATCACCATTTTCAGCGGACGTGCCGGTCACTGTCAGATAAATGTTTTCTTCGGCAATATTATCGGCAACGTTAACCATAACATTCACCGCATTAACACCAGCCAATTTAGCCGCCAACTGTGCTAACTCAGCTATTTTTTGTTTGATTTCAAGGTAGTCTGGCATGTCCTTAATAAAACAACCGACAATAGCGCAGGCCACAGTTAAATTAATTTCATCATAACTACGAACACCCATTACTTTAATGTCTTCGCCTATGATGGCTGGAAATGCTGTTTTAACCTCAGTAGAGTTTAGATAATGTTCACCCTTTATAACCAAATTTTCTAAGGTATTTAGTGGAGCATAACCAATGCCGCAGGAGGTATCGTTGGCAATAGCGATTTTTGTATTTTTTTGGCTTAAAAACAGCTGGGTCAGATCAGTTGACACTGGCCGAATATTGCAATGTATGCGTACTTATCGATTGACATCAATAAAGCGTAAATTTTCTGTTAGCCAGCGGTGGCTACTTTCAATAGCAAGTTCATGAACCGTTACATTAACGCCGGCCACAAGCTCAGTGGCACGCCCAACCAAGTAAATGTCAATGGGTGCTGTTATTTCACCACCATCAAAACTGGCTATTGCCTGACCACCGCAGAGTAAGGCTTTATCGACATTGTGATGTAAAATCATGCCAAAATTTTCTAGGTAATAATGCGACAAACTACGGCTACACTCTTCCACAATTAAGTCGCAAATCGTATCTGGATGACTTAAACTTTTAAGCTCAACTATTTCTAGTGGTAATGAAGCCCGCCGCTTGCAAGTTGAAATAGACAAAGGTAATGATCCACGCCAACAAGTGATTGATAAGAAGGTTGCTGACAATGCTGATAAACAAGCTATCTTAGATAAAGATGCGGCACTAGCATTAGAGCTGAAAACTCAATCGATCACGGCTGGTGAAGCTTGGAAGGTTTATGTGGCTGAGCGTGGCGCATCTAAAATTGATGGCAAGCTAGAATGGGGTGAGCATACAAGACGTCACCATAATCAAGTTGTTCAAGTTGGCGGTGTTAAACGTAAGGGTGGACGTAAGCCAGGTGACCCTGAAACAACACGACAAGGGACGTTAGTACCGATAATGGCCATGCGCCTTATTGACGTTACCGATAAGGTTGTGGAGCAATGGCTGATAAAAGAATCAGCTAATGCCCCAACATCTACTGCAAAAGCGTTTAGCTGCTTGCGTGCATTTATTACATGGTGTACCAAACAAGACGACTACCGTGATGCGGTTGTTCCTAACGCATGTCTGGCAGATAACGTTAAAAAGAATGTGGCGCCACCACGAACTAGAGAGAACGACAGCCTTAGGCGAGCGCAGATTAAGCCGTGGTTTGAATCTGTTGGTAAGCTTAAGAACTCAATCCACTCCGCTTATTTAAGATGCTTATTGCTTACTGGTGCAAGGCGTAATGAATTGGCGGCCTTGCGCTGGGAGGATGTGGACTTTAAATGGAAAAGTATGACGATTCGCGATAAGGTAGAAGGCGAGCGTACGATCCCCTTAACACCTTATGTCGAGTATTTAATAACACCATTGCCAAGACGCAATGAGTTTGTTTTTAGTAGCCCAGCTGCTAAATCAGGCCGAATTGAAGAGCCTCGTAATAATCATAGCGCTGCATTAATCGCTGCTGGACTTCCTGTGATTACATTGCATGGATTACGCCGTTCTTTTAGTACGCTATCCGAATGGGTGGAAGTGCCGGCAGGCATAGTTGCTCAGATTATGGGGCATAAACCTAGCGCGATTGCCGAGAAGCATTATATTCAGCGTGAACTAGACTTACTGCATATATGGCATGTAAGAATAGAGTCATGGATATTAGACCTGGCTGGTATTGAACAGCCTAAGCTTGAAGAATCGCAATCACTTTTAACACTTGTAAAATAAATAATAAACTGTCTATAAATGTACATAAAACTGATAATTACCACTTGTAAAACTGTCTATTATGTGTAAAATTACTGTTTATACATTTAATTCGGTAGCTGTTAATGAGAGAGCGTACAAAAAACATCCGTGACTACATGCTTAATTTATGTAGAACAAAGACACACAGCGTTGCAAGTGAAGCTGCAATTCATTTTGGAATTACCAAACAATCGGCAACAAAACATCTTCAGGCATTAGAGGCAGAAGGATTAGTAGTATCAACAGGCAGTACGAAGGCAAAGGTTTCTAGTCTTGCGGTCATAAAAATTCAAACATGGAAGTTTAAAATAGAAGGCTTAAGAGAAGATATTGTTTGGCGTGAGCAGTTGGAGCCGTTAATGCAAGACCTCCCAAAAAATGCACGTAACATATGGCATTATGGGGTTACTGAGATGATAAATAATGCCGTTGATCACTCTGAAGGTACGGTAGTTATTATTGACCTAGAGCGAACAGCTTTAGATACGTCGGTACTGATTTCTGATAACGGAGAAGGTATTTTTCATCGCATTCAACGCTTGGTAGGACTTTACGATCCAAGGGAATCAATCTTAGAACTATCAAAAGGTAAGTTGACGACTGATCCAGCTAATCACTCTGGTGAGGGAATTTTCTTTACATCCCGTGTGTTTGATATATTTACCATATTGTCCAGAACTTTGTTCTTTTCCCACCAAGCTGAAAAGGACGATTGGCTCATTGATAACGACGGAGACGTGCCAGGAACGACAGTTAGACTAAAGTTAGCTAATAACTGCGAACGTACGTTGAAATCGGTCATGGACGATTATGCAGAACCTGATGATTTTACATTCAGCAAAACGAAAGTACCGGTCAGGCTTGCTAGGCATGAAGGTGAAAAGCTCGTATCTAGGTCTCAAGCTAAACGCTTGGTGGCACGGTTTGAAAAGTTCAAAACAGTAATGCTTGATTTCGATGGGGTAGAGGAGATCGGTCAAAGTTTTGCTGATGAGATTTTTAGAGTCTTTGCAAACTCACACCCAGGAGTAGAGCTCATACCTGTTAATGTAACAGAAGCTGTACATCAGATGATTAGCAGGGCACTAGCAGCATAGAGAATTAACCGCCGCCTGACGGCCTCAGGCAAAAGCGGCAACACTGGTCACTTTTCGACGGGGACCAGCATCGCCTAACCCCAATGCAATACTTATACGGAGTATCACACCATGGCTAATGCCAATTCTACTACCAGCACTGCAAATTTAGAACTACTAGCGTTGTCCAATCAAATCCACGACATCGCAGCCACGCTCGCCGGTGTAAGCCCATCACTATTAATGCTTCGAGATGAAGTTAATAATGCAGAAAACAGCAATGTATTAACGCTCGTGGGTGGAATGGCAGATCGATTAAATCAAGAGATGTGCGCTATTGCTGACAAGCTATACTCATTAGGTGAAGTTAGAGCATAGCTACTCACATCAAACATTAAGCCGCTTTGACATGCATGTGACCTGTTTCTAAAAAAGCTACGCAAGCGGATCTTTGCAACAAGCATTGTTTGCTGCAGGACTAAAGAAAAAGCCTGACGCATAATTTAATTGCAAGTGCTAAATTTATTTAGCTCCCTATTTATGACGGTATATTTGACGGTATATAGCTTTATATCACCATAAACAATAAGCATTTAATTGCCTTTTAAGCGTTTGTTAAGCATATTGGCTATGATCATATTCCTCGTATTGAGCGAGAAACAGATCATTCTGCAATGTTTGTTGAGTTTGAGAATTAGTACAAGGACAAAAATGGACGTTAAAAAAACAAGTGTGCTTCAAGTTTTAAAATATATCGATTTAAGATGTAAGCATACTTAAATAATTTATTCAGTTTAGCGGGATATGTAATCAATAAACGAAAGGGTGGCAATTGATTTGCGTTGATTAAATGCGGTTACAAAATGGTTACAAAACGTAAATAAAAAAACAATCGGGAATATCTAACTTCTGTAAATTGTTGATTTAATTGGTGTCCCCGTCAGGACTCGAACCTGAAACTGACCCTTAGGAGGGGCCGGTGATATCCGTTTCACCACAAGGACAGCTAGAGCGTATTCTACCGTTTTAAGCCTTGTTCGTGGGAGGTCGTTGCATGTATTTTTAACATAAATATCTGCTTGCTATTTTGGATTTAGCTTTCCATCCACTTGTTAAAGTTCACTGTTACTTGCAGGCCGTTGGTTGTATTTGCTTCCGAAACAACAATATCTGCATTATGGAGATTCGCAATTTCTTTAACAATTGCCAAGCCTAAACCGCTTCCATCTTGCCCGGATCCTATGACACGGTGGAATCTGTCGAATATTTTGTCACGATCAGCCATGCTGATGCCGGGCCCATTGTCTGCAACAATGAGCTCCACATCCTCATCAGTCACATTAATCGACAGAGTGACACAACCAGCATTTTGCGTATAGCGAATAGCATTATCCAGCAAGTTATAAAGTAATTCTTTGAGGCGCTCAGCGTTACCTAAAATGATGGCCGGCGTTGCAGCTTCTTCAAAACCTAAGTCTATTTTCTTTTGTATGGCGGTTGGAGCCATTTCTGACGCAACTTCTTTTGAAATGACGTTTAAATCGAGTGTTTCCATTTTAATCATTGAAACCGCTTCGGGCTGGCTTTTTGCTAAAACTAGCAATTGGTTTATGGTGTGTAATAGTCGATCTAGGCTTTGATGTACTTTAAGCAAGATGGATTTTAATTTAGCCGGGTCTGATTCAAGTTCGGCAAGCTCAAGTTGCGCTTGTGCACCAGCAAGTGGGGTTCTTAATTGATGTGCCGCATCCGCAATAAATTGATTTTGTCCAGAAATCAAATTCTGCAATTGCCACATTAATTGATTTACAGAATTGGCTACTAACGAAACTTCTTCTGGAATATCGGGTAAATTGATCGGGCTGAGATTTTTTTCTGAGCGTTTAGACACTGCATTTTGTAGCTCATTTAAGGGCGCTAGCCCACGCTTAACGCTAATTGATATAATTAGAAATGAAACTAAAGCCAATAGTAATTGGGGTACTACAATACCTATTAGTATTTTATTGGCGAGCGCATTGCGACGGTTAAGTGTAACGGCAACTTGGATGTTGATATCATGCTGGCCAAACGTATTCATGACCTTAAATGTTGAATGTATTACGCGAAATTTTTCATTATTGATCTCAGCAAAAAAATAATAAGCATCTAAATTTGAGGTTCTTGCTTTTGTTTTGGTATTTGTATAAGTGTACATTTTGGTTTTTTCAAAAAGCTTCTCGTTGCCACTTAATAGCACACCATTTTCATTACTTATACTGTACAAAATCCTATCTACATTATCGTTTAACAAAATTCGACTGGCATTTTCTAATAATTCAAAATCGATAGCATCAATGCGTGAATGTTTTAAATAACTAGTAATATCTTGCGATGAACTGTGTAAATCAGCATCAAGCTCTTTTTCTAAGGCATTGATTGCCAGTCGATTGAGCAGACTGCTATCCACTAATATTAATAACAACATAAGCGGCATTAACCAGCTAAATATTTTTTTTCGTAGCGAGGCGTTATTACGTTGCATAATATTTTTCTAATCATTAATTTCAGAGTTTATAGTATTGATGTTTTCTTGTGAATCTAGCATATAACCTAAGCCACGCACTGTACGAACTTCAATGCCTACGCTGAGTAATTTTTTGCGTAATCGATGCATGTAAACTTCAATGGCGTTTGTCCCTAAACTTTCGTCCCAGTCACTAATATTCTCAAGAAAATTTTCTTTACTGACCACCTTGCCAACGCGTAATAATAAAGTTTCGAGTAGGCTTAACTCACGTGGAGAAAGTGCAAAAGGTTGGTTTTTATAGGTAACCAAACGATCTTTAGTATTTAAGCTTAACGGCGGATATTCGATAATTGAGGATAATGTTGCATGCTGACGGCGTAGTTGTGCACGTATTCTTGCGGCTAATTCAGCTAGTTTAATCGGCTTAATTAAATAGTCATCTGCGCCTAAGTCTAAACCGGCAATGCGGTCTTCTAAGCTATCACGGGCAGTTAAAATAATTACGCTGGTTTGTTGTTTTCTCGTGCGCAATCTTTTTAAAACGGCAAGTCCATCTAGTTGTGGCAAACCTAAATCTAATACCACTGCGTCGTATACTTCATTATGCAAGGCTAAATCAGCTTGTTTGCCATCTCTCGCCCAATCAACTACGTAACATATATTCCGCAAATATATACTGGTGGCATTACCTAAAATAACATCATCTTCAACTAATAAAATTCGCATAATTTTGTATTGTGTGCTCTGAGTAAATATCTTTCAAATGATTAATTGGCGAATTTAAATTTTTCTTAACCGTAATATACACAAAAATTAATATCTTTGGATTTCTGTTTAATTTATGTGTGTTTTTTGCCGCTAAAGCGGCAAGTAAGTTTGGTGCTAAATATTTAAAGTAAGTGCTGTAAGTGAAATGTAAGCTATTCACACTTATAATTTTTGTATTAGATTAAATATCACAATACGTTAAAGGAATTAAATGCTTTTTGTAATTGATTTTGATGGCACACTTTCTGTTGGCGACACCGTAGATGCAATGCTAGAGCGCTTTGCGGACGATAGATGGAAGGATCTTGAAGACGAATGGTTGCAGGGTAATATCAGCGCCATTGATTGCATGAAACAGCAATTAGATTTAGTTGAAGTTGATCAAGTGACACTTGAGAATTTTTTTCGTGGTATTCAATTGGACGCTAGTTTCATCCCATTTCACCGATACATCAGCAAATTTTCTAAAGTTGCGATAGTCAGCGACGGTTTGGATCATGCGATTGATGTGGCAACACGCAATGCCGCTATTCCAAGTATGCCGATTTATGCCAATAAATTACATTTTAAACCTAACGGTGTTGCTATCAGCTACCCATTTCGTAATGAAAATTGTAAAGCGGGTAATGGTGTATGTAAATGCCAAATTGCTGAGCAATTGTCTGCAGATATAGGCAGTCCAGTGGTGTTGGTGGGCGATGGTAAATCTGACTATTGCTTAGCTAAACATGCCGATATCGTCTTCGCAAAAGGCAAGTTGATTGCCTATTGCGAGCAAGAAAACATCCCTTTTAGACGTTTCCAGACATTCTCTGAAGTGTTAGGTGTGGTTAAACAATGGGACGTTTCTAAACAGCAAGTAAATGCAAATTCAAATAAACTCCAAGTAGCATAAACGTATTGACACCATAAATTAATGCTGAATTATTGGGCATTATTTATCCTTATTTAAATAGTAAGCTTAATTTTAAAAATGAAAGAGTCTGCCTGATGGATGCTAAAATCATTGAAATTCTAGATAAAAACAATAAGTATTGCTCACATGGCGATACGGTTAACTATGCTGATCCTCCAAAAGTATTTGAGGATTGTAACGGTAGCTTTTTGTTTGATGAAAATAAAACACCATATTTAGATTGGCAAATGTGGTATTCAGCCGTTAACTTTGGCTATAAAAATAAGCGTATTAGTGATGTCTTGCACAAGCAAGTAGATACTTTGCCACAATTAGCTAGCCAATATCTACATAAAGAAAAAGTAGATTTAGCTGAAATTATTTGTAAATACATGGAAGAGAAATACGGTGAAAAAGGCCGTGTTCACTTTAACGTAGGTGGTGCGCAAGCGGTTGAAGATTCACTAAAACTAGTGCGTAATCACACAGGTAAAACCCATCAATTTGCCTTTATGGGCGGCTATCACGGCCGTACATTAGGCGCATCTGCGATTACTTCTAGCTATCGCTATCGTCGTCGCTTCGGCAACTTTGCAGATCGCGCACATTTTGTGCCTTATCCTTATTGTTTCCGTTGCCCGTACGACATGAAAGTAGAAACTTGCGATACTTATTGCCACAAAGAATTTGAAAAGTTATTTGAAACTGAGTATCAATCTGTTTGGGATACTAAAGCAGAAGAATGTGAATTCGGTGCGTTTTATATCGAGCCTATGCAAGGTACCGGTGGTTATATTATTCCACCAGATGGCTATATGGAAAAGCTGCAAGCCAGCCTTAAAAAGCGCAACGTGTTATTAGTGGCGGATGAAATTCAAATGGGCGTATACCGTACTGGTAAATTGTGGTCTTGGGAAAACTTTGGCATCGTGCCTGACGTTTTTGTGTTTGGTAAAGCGATCACCAATGGTCTTAATCCGCTATCAGGCATTTGGGCTAAAGAAGAATACATTAACCCAGAAAAATTTCCTCCTGGCACTACACATTCTACCTTTGCCTCAAATCCATTAGGTACGGCTGTTGCGCTTGAAATCATGAAAATGACACAAGAGGGCAATTTTGAAGCAGAAGTCAATGAACGTGGCGCCTACTTTTTGAAACAAATTCAGGCATTAAAAACACGCTGGAAAGTGGTTGGTGATGTAAGTGGTCTTGGTTTGGCGTTGCGTATCGAGCTTTGTACTGAAGATGGCTTTACACCAAGCCGCGCATTGGCTGATCGTATGTTTAATGAAGGCCTAAAAGGCGACATTATGATAGACGGTAAACAATACGGTTTAGTGTTGGACATTGGTGGCTATCAGAAAAACGTGATTACCTTAGCGCCTTCTTTATTGATCACTAATGATGAAATTGATTTAGGTATCAAATTGTTTGAAGCATTGCTTACACGTTGCGGTGCGCAGTAATTATTGCCATGAATGGCTACTTAGTTAAATTTTTGACTAAGTAGCCTTCAGCATAATTAAGTTAATTCAATATGTTGTTAAGCCTTAAATCTATCAGCTTATTTTGTATTTCTATGCTGTTTTATACGCTAGGAAATATCTTATTTAAAAAAGGCATGAACAGCTTTCTAACTTCATCACACACTGGTTGGCGCAGCCATTTGGCCGGCGTTAAGCAGGTGTTAACCAGCAAGCTTATCATGCTTGGACTGGTTATTTTTGTGTTTGAAGCCATTGTTTGGCTGGCTTTTTTATCCATCACACCATTAAATATCGCCGCGCCGCTTTCTAGTGCTAATAATATCTTTATATTATTAGCCTCGGCGTGGTTTTTAAAAGAGCGTATCAGCCGTAAACGTTGGCTAGGTGTGGCGCTCATTATCACAGGAATTTTATTTGTAGGTGGTGGTTACGCATGACGCAAGTTTTAGCTCTGAACAGAAGTTTATTAGAAACAAAAACGCATGAGCCTCATTCTGCGCAAAAAAGATCAGTCAAACCAAGCATCGATGACTTGCTAGGCCCTGTTGGATTTATTGAACGCAAGGGCAGTGTGGGCGTATTGCTTATACACGGTCTGACCGGCACACCTACCGAAATGAAGCAATACGGTAAAGTTATTTCGCGTCAGGGTTTTACGGTGGCATGTCCTGAACTGGCTGGCCATTGCGCGACTATTGAAGCCTTATCTGCCACCAAATGGCAAGATTGGTATCTTTCAATTGAAGCTGCGTTTGATGCACTTAAAGAAGAATGTGAGCATGTGTATGTTTCAGGGCTATCTATGGGTGCGCTGATTGCCTTGATGCTAGCAGCCAAAAAAGGCAATAAAGTGGCAGGTGTTATTCTACTTTCCACTACGTTTTTTTACGATGGTTGGAATGTGCCTAAACTTAAACAAACTATATTACTACCTTTAGTACTTTATACGCCGCTTAAATATTTTTTGCAATGGGAAGAAACAGCGCCCTACGGTATTAAAGATGAACGCGTTCGTGCGTTAGTGAGTGCTATTTTAGAAAATCGTGATAACCAAGCAGCCGATAAAATAGGATATTTTAAAACGCCTGCTACGGTTATTTTAGAAAGTGTTCGTCTAATCAAGGCGGCTAAAAAAGTGCTTAAAGAAGTAAACGTTCCAACGCTTATTATTCATGCAACTGAAGATGATATGGCGAGTTTAAAGAACGCATACTACACACAAGCCAATATTTCATCTGATACAATAGAAACCTTTTTTGTGGATGATTCTTACCACGTACTTACGCTGGATAAGCGGAAAGACGACGTTGCCAGACGTGCTGCACGGTTTTGTAAAGAGCAGTCCCAAAAACTTATCGCTAGTAATAAAAACTATAGTAACAAAAACCATGAATCTATGCCCGTTTCTGTATAAGATATTTGACTTTGTATCGATAATAATCAATTGGATCAATATTAATGACCGCACAAAAAACAAGTAAGCAAATTCCAAGTCTTGATGATGTTACCAATGCCTTAGCAAAAATGATTGCTGATAAAATGGATATGGATCAAACCACTATCAAGCCGGAAAGTGAACTGCAAATGCTGGGTTTAGATTCACTGGATATTTTTGATATAATTTTCAGTGCTGAAGATTATTTTAATATTAAAGTACCAAACGATCAGGTTAAAATTAGCACATTGCACGATGTTGCGGTGTCGGTGCATCAGTTAATTTTAGAACAGAACAAATAATGGCTATTGTGTCGAATCGGCAACGGGTTGTTATTACAGGTTTAGGCGTAGTTTCACCACTTGGAAATACGTTGGCGGATTTAAATCAGAATGCTTTTGCTGGGATTTCTGGCATTAAACGCATAGATTCACCATTTGTGGATGAATTAAATTGCAAAATTGCCGCGCAAGCACAATTTAATCCAAATGAGCATTTCACCAAGCATACTTATTCAATGCTAGACCGTACCAGCCAAATGGCTTTACACACCGGTATTGAAGCCATTAAAGATGCAGCTTTAATTATCGACGATAATCTAAGACCACGTATGGGAATTTTTCTCGGCACTGGTATGGGTGGTGCACACTCGATAGAAGAAGGTTATGTTCGCTTATATAAAGAGGGCGCGAACCGCCTCAAACCATTTACCGTATTAATGAGCATGAATAATGCGGCAGCTTCCGCCATTGCGCTTGAGTGTCAACTCACTGGTCCAAATCAAACATTTTCTACTGCCTGTTCTTCCTCTGCGGTTGCTATTGGTGAGGCCACTAGGCTAATACGCCATGGTTATGTAGATGTGATGCTGGCGGGTGGGAGCGAATCCTTATTAACCTTTGGCACGATTAAGGCTTGGGAAGCACTTAGAACGCTGGCTGAAGAAGATGAAGAAGATTTGAGTGCCTCTTGCAAACCGTTTTCTGCAGATAGAACTGGTTTAGTGTTGGGTGAGGGTGCTGCCATGTTGGTGCTGGAGTCTTACGAACATGCAACAGCACGCGGTGCAAAAATATATGCAGAAGTGATTGGTTATGGTGCAGCGAACGATTGTAACCACATTACGCAACCTTCAGTCACAGGCCAATCCGCAACAATACAAGCGGCGTTGAAAGATTCTGGTTTGGCGGCAGAAACGATTCAATATATTAATACGCATGGTACGGGCACAAAGCTTAACGATATTATAGAAACAAATGCAATTAAAAATGTATTTGGCTCGCATGCTTACGATTTAAGTGTGAGTTCAACTAAGTCTATGCATGGCCATTTAATGGGCGCGGCAGGTGCGCTGGAAGCTATTATTACCACCATGGCGCTACAGAATAATCAGCTGCCACCAACCATTAACTTAAAGCATCCAGACCCTGAATGTGATTTAGATTACGTACCGAATGTCGCTAAGAAACTAGCTAACTTTGAATATGCAATGTCAAATTCCTTTGCTTTTGGCGGCACTGGTGCTTCATTGATATTAAAAAAATTAAGCTAATGACAATGGCTGCGCTTAATTATGATCAGCCTGATTCTAATCGACTTGATTTTAGTTTTGAGCAGGAACCGAGATATGCCGCGCGCCATGCATTTATCGCTACAGAAGATGATGCCGCTAATTGGCAACGTTTACAGCCCAATTGTTTAGAGGCCTATCACTATCATTTAGCCTTTGATTTAGGCCAAGTGGCTGGTTTCAAAACGGGCTATATTTCAGTGTTAAAAGATGGTGAAATTGTTTGCATCGCACCATTTTTTATTACTGATTATGCGCTGGATACTACGGTACAAGGCGCTATGAAAACTTTCACTCGCAGTATTAATAAGTGGTTACCAAGGCTAATGACCTTGCGTTTACTCTGCGTAGGCTCACCGGTGACTGATTCTGCACAAATTACTTATGACAAAAATATTCTGATGGATAGTGAAATAATCAGGCAATTGTCGTTAACACTGGATGCAGTTGCCGAGACCGAAGGTGCTAGCGTGGTCGCTTTTAAAGATATTTTAGAACGCGATGCTACGCTATTGCGCCCTTTGCTAGAAGCGCATGGCTATTCATGCGTAGATAATATGCCGGTAGCAAGAAACGTCATCGATTTCAAAGATCTTGATGCTTATTTTGCCAGTATAAGTGCCAGCACACGTAAGGATTTACGTCGGAAACTCAAAAAATTCGATCAAATACGTATTGAAGAATATGACGGCATGCCGCCACATTTAGAGCAAATCTATCAGCTATATTTAAATTGCTACGAAAAAAGTGAGCTGAAATTTGAAAAGCTCACATTGGCATTTTTTGAATCCTTAGCCACTGTAATGGCTAGTCAATGTCGCTTTGTGCTGTATTACCTTGATGAAAAGTTAATAGGCTTTAATTGTTTATTGATTGGTAATGGCGTGATGCTGGATAAATATATCGGTATGGATTATATCTACAGTACACAGGTTAATTTGTACTCACTGGCTTGGTTACATAAAATTAAAATGTGCATACGCGATGATTTCCACACTATGCAAAGTGGTCAAGCCGCTTATGATGTTAAGCTAAGTTTTGGTGCTAGCTTAGAACAAACTTATATTTTATTTAAACATCGTAATCGATTCATTAATCCTCTATTAAAGTTAGCTGCACGTGTGCTTGCTTATGGTAATTTTGATCCAGCATTAAAGGCTACTAAATAATGCGCTTGCCTTCACGCTTAACTTGGGACGTGATAGCATTAATCGGCTTGCTACTAGTGCTTGATACCTTTGCGCAACTCGCTTTCAAAATGGGCGTTACGCATCTCGGTGAATTTCCAACCAGTAGTGTCCCCGCTGTTTTTAAATATTGTGCCAATATGGCGCTGAACCCTTTTGTTCTTGGGGGCCTCATTGCCTTGTTTTTAGCCTTTTTTACTTGGCTAACACTTATTTCAAAAGTGGATTTAAGTTTTGCTCATCCAATGACATCGCTGGTGTTTGTGACGATTCCGCTTAGCGCTTCTTGGTTATTACATGAACCATTGCATTGGAGTCAGATTATTGGTGTCATCTTAATTGTATTTGGTGTTTTTACTGTTTCTGATGACGGTGCGCCAGATTAGTCTTAGAGACGATTCGTAGGTCAAACACAGATAAAAATTTAGCTTTAAAGTCAAAATTGACTAATGTGCCAATGGTAAAAATCTACATGAGAGCCAGTATTTCTTTAGCAGTTTTATGTTTTTTCAAATGTACCATTGTGCTAGCAGCTGACTCGACTGAAGCTTTTATCAGTGTGTCAAAAACAATATCCTACAAGTTCACACCATCTTACTATCAAGCTTCTAATGGTAATAATGCTGTAGACATTAACCTTCGCGCTAACGTAAACAAACAAACCATATGGTTAGGTGAGTATCGTGATCATGTCGGCTATCAACAAAGCCGTGCTGGTTACGAATATAAGGTCGATCTTGGTTTTACCCGTTCAGTCTTATCTGCACAAGCGGCTAGCGGTGGATTTCTCGGCGGTTCTATTACCACCGAAATCGGCGACGATACCTTTGCCATTGTAGGTTTTGCACGCACGAATCTTCATGACTATTACAATCTCAATTTTGATCCAAATGACGCGATTACTATTGGTGTCGGTACGCGTGTATTACCCGATACAGAACTCTCTTTGTTCCAGGTTAGAGATGACCGCTTAGGCACTGGGCAGCAAATCAGCCATTTATTGTGGCGCTATAAAACTGCGGATGAACAGCGTTTAAGCATTGATACTAGCTATAAAACTGGTCTAGACCGTGATTATTTGAAGGTGCATGGCTATGGCCTAACGCTAGATTATGATTACCATCAATATTTTGCCAAAATTGGCTATGACCAATACACAAATTTTTCTAGCAACACGCTCACTCGCTTGTCGCTGGGCATGCGCTTCTAGCTGAACTTTCAAAACTATTTTTAGTAATGTAATTTAGATTTAGCTTCAAAAATACAGACCAGTTAAAAGCTATGTTTATATCTATCTAAACGCTGAAAGTGTAAGGTTGGCGTAAGCTAAAATCGTTATAGTGCAGCAAGTTTTGTTGAGCAGTAATCAGTGGTTAAGCAAGCTAACATCACAAGCTTAGTGTTATTTTAATTTCAGTTTTATTGATAGATGACCACCTAAAGGCAATACCATGAAATCTAGCATTTTTACCTATCTGGCCTTGTTTGCCGTTTCTGTGTATACCAATATTGCTTTGGCCGAAGAACCCAAGCTAGACCATCTTAGCTATAGTGCAGCTAACACTTTATTTAGCAACAATAGCCGTGAGTTGCTATTGGCTAAGCGTATGCTAGAAAGCGCACAAGCTGGTGCAGTCATCGCCGCCCAAAAACCTAATCCAGTACTCTCAATTGGCGTATCCAACTTCAATCTAAATCGAAATCAAGGTAACAGCAATCCTAATGGCGGCAACGGTCTTGTAGATAAAACCTTAAATAGTAGTGTGCAAATTAATCAGCTACTAGAACGAGGCAATAAACGTGAGTTACGCATGGCCGCAGCTGAAGAAGCTATAAAAGCCTCTAGCTATGATTTAAAAGATACGCGCAGACAGCAAACTCTAAGTTTGGCTTATGCTTATTACGATTTGCTACTAGCGCAAGAGTCAGAACACATTCAAAGGAGTAATGTTGCCCTGTATGAAAGCACTTTAAAGGCAGCAGAGTTCAGATTGAAAGCTGGTGATATTGCTAATTCTGATGTGGCACGTATTCGCGTAGATGCACTACGTGTTAAAAATGATCTACGTCAAGCAATGGCTAATCATCAAAAAGCTCAAGCAAATATTGCTTATTTAATGGGTAAGGAAAATGAGGCTTCTATTATCGTTGCAACAGATCGATGGCCAACGATGGACGCTGCGCTTAGTGCGGCGGCTAATATGGGTGAAGCTAATCTAGCCAACAAAGTTAACCAGCGCCCTGATATTTTGGCCGCAGAAGCGAGAACGCAACAAGCTGAGGAGAATAGACGTTTTGCTAATTCACTCAAAACCAGAGACTTGAATCTCGGCGTTCAGTATCAGCACTTTCCCGGCCAAGGTCCTGCTGTGGGTGATAATACTATTGGCGCTTTTGTCAGCATTCCACTGTTTACCAATTATCAATATCAAGGTGAAGTTGCGAGGTCGGAAGTTGAATTTTCAGCCGCTTTAGAAGCCAAGGAGCAAGTCCGTGCAACTGCCATCGGTGAAATTTCACGTAGCCGAGCTGATCTTAATGCGGCAATCGATAAAGTACAGCGCTTTGAGCAACAAATGCTAGGTGAAGCTCAAAAAGCGAGTGACGCTGCTGAGTTTGCCTATCAACATGGCGCCATTGGTGTGACTGATTTATTAGATTCGCGCCGCGTTTTGCGCGCACTACAATTGGAATCGGCAGCAGCACATGCCGATTACGCTAAAGCCTATTCTGCATGGCAAGCCGCAACAGATAATGAGGAAAATATATATGAATAAAACTTTATTGACGCTGCTGCTAACAACCAGCATCACAATATCGACTGCCCAAGCGACAGAAAAGATTGCGGTAGTGAATAAAACTGCAGTGAATAAAGTTGCTGTAAAGAAAACTGCCTCTGATGAAGTGGTGTTCACGGCTAATTCACCACAGTTAGCTAATCTTAAAATAGAACCCGTGATTGAAATTACCGCCTCAACGACCTCGCCACTTAACGGCAAGATTACTTTTGACGAAAATTATACTAGCCGCATTAGCTCACCAATATTAGGCCGTGCACTGAGTATCAAAGCGCAAATTGGCGATAAAGTTAAAGCCGGCCAAGTGCTGATGACGATAGATTCTCCGGAGCTAGGAAGTGCATTGGCGGATGCTCGCAAAGCATATGCAGACCTACAACTCAAAAATAAAGCATTTGAGCGCAATAGTTTGTTGCTAGAAGGTGGCGTAATTGCACGAAAAGACCTAGAAACTAGTCAGTCTGATTTAGCTCAGGCCGTCGCCGAAGAGCAGCGAGCCAATGCACGCCTTATAAATCTAGGTGCACAACGTAATGCTGATGAAAGCTTTATGTTACGCGCACCAATTGCTGGCGTTGTGGTTGATCGTCAAGTTAACCCAAGCTCAGAAGTGCGTCCAGACGCGCCAGCACCGCTATTTATTATCACTAATCCTGAGCATTTGTGGGCGAGCATAGATTTGCCTGAGCGCGACTTAGCCAAAGTGGTCCCTGGCCAAAAATTAGCCATTCAAGTGGATGCGTATCCAGATGAAATTTTTAGCGGCAATATTGATTCTATAGGCGTGATGGTCGATCCCGCGACTAGGCGAATCAATGTGCGCTGCACAGTGCAGAGCCGCGGAAAACTTAAGCCTGAAATGTACACGCAGATTTCACCGCTTAATACGCAAAATATCAAAGTTATACGCTTGCCAAATACTGCTTTAATTACTGAGGGTTTGTATAGCTATGTGTTTGTTGAAGTCAGCCCTAACCACTTTAAAAAACGTCGTGTATCGCTGAATTCTCAAGAGCGTGAATTTGCAACGGTTAAAACCGGTTTATCCGTCGGCGAACGTGTGATTACTTCTGGTGCTTTTTTGCTTAATTCAGAATTAGCCGTTGCTAAGTAAAATCACAAGTTCACGATAGCAACTCTATACCTAGTGCAATTTCTAAGTAAAGTAACTCATTAAGTAAAGACAATTCCATGCTAAAAAGTCTAATCACATTCTCCCTTCAGCAGCGCATATTTGTGCTTTTGGGCGCCTTAGTTGTTATTATTGCCGGCTACTTTGCGGTACAGAACTTGCCCATAGAGGCGTTTCCAGATGTAGAAGATGTTCATGTTGGTATCGTTACGCAAGCGCCTGGTTTGGCACCGGAAGAAGTTGAACGGGTGGTCTCGTTAGCGATTGAACATGAGATGAGTGGCGTGCCACATTTATCCCAAATGCGCTCAGTGTCTATTACTGGTTTATCTGTGGTGACACTGACTTTTTCTGAGCATACCGATGACTATTTTGCACGTCAGCAAGTACTAGAAAGATTACA
>JBBAOU010000010.1:46567-63063 GCA_040401175.1 Methylotenera sp.
TTTCTGAGCATACCGATGACTATTTTGCACGTCAGCAAGTACTAGAAAGATTACAAGGCGTCACTTTGCCACCAGGATTGCAGCCAACACTAGCACCGTTAACCACTGCTGTAGGTGAAATTTTCCGTTATATCGTAGAAGCGCCTAAAGATATGCCGCAGCGCGAAATTCGTGCAATACAAGATTGGCAAATTCGCCCCGTACTCAGAACTGTACCCGGTGTTGCGGATATCACCAGTTTTGGTGGGTCGGTAAAAGAATATCAAATAAAACTTAATCCTTATTTACTAACAAAGTTAGGCATCAGTATTGATCAAGTTAACACGGCATTAGGTAATAACAGCAGCAATGTTGGCGGTGGATTGCTTAAGCGTGGCGATGAATCCTTGGTCGTTCGCGGAGTCGGCTTGTATCAAAGTCTAGACGATATTGCTAAAACCGTGATTACTTCCCGCGGCGGAAAACCGATATTAATCAGTGACGTGGCGACTGTTGTTATTGGCGACCGTCCGCGCTCAGGGATTATTTCCTATAATAATCAAGATGATGTCGTTGAAGGCATTGTCATTATGAATAAAGGTCAGAATCCAGCTAAAGTGATTGCGGCCTTACGCGCCAAAGTTGAAGAAACCAATGGGAAGCTACCAGCAGGTGTGCGTATTGCACCATTTTATGACCGAACGAACCTGATTAACCACACCGTTAGCACCGTTACTGAAAATCTAATCGTAGGCGCGTTACTGGTGGTGGCTATACTTATCGTGTTTCTACGTAACTGGCGCGCCGCCTTAATCGTAGCTTCTGTGATTCCTCTATCGTTATTATTCGCATTTATTATTATGGATATCTGCGGGGTGTCTGCAAACCTGATTTCCTTAGGGGCGGTGGACTTTGGTATTATTATTGATAGTGCTGTGGTGTTAGTCGAGGCTTTGATGGTCAAACTTGCCTTTACCCAGCTCGATAAGTTTCCTCAACATGCAAGCTATAGCTGGCGGATTCAGACCCTAAAAAACACTGCGGTGGAAATGGGTAGGCCAATTCTGTTCTCCAAATTCATTATTATTTTGGCGTTTTTACCAATCTTTACCTTCCAGCGTGTTGAAGGAAAAATATTCTCCCCGATGGCATTTACCCTGAGTTTTGCGTTATTGGGCGCGATCGTGTTAACGCTAACTTTAGTGCCAGCCATGCTATCGTTTACCATGCGTCGTGAGGATATGGGCGAAAAGCATAGCCAGTGGATGGACAGCGTTAAGAATAGCTATAAAAACTTTTTGTTGAATATGGCTAAAATTAGGCTAGCCGTGATTACGGCTTCTATTGGATTACTAGTTTTATCCTTAGTTTTATCACCGATGCTAGGTTCTGAGTTCTTACCAAAATTAGATGAAGGTAATATTTGGTTGACTATGAGTTTGCCGCCTTCTACCAGCCTTGATAAATCAAAAGAAATTGAGCGTCATGTAAGAAAAATTTTAACCAGTTATAAAGAAGTCAAAATGGTGAGTTCTGGTGTAGGCCGTCCAGACGATGGTACCGATCCTAAAGGGCCTAATAATATTGAAGTATTGGCTGACCTGACACCATCCAACACGTGGAGTTTTCAAAATAAACAAGCACTTATTGCAGATATGTCAGCAAAGATTCATAAAATTCCTGGTATACCAACCAATTTTTCGCAAGTGATTCAGGATAACGTTGAAGAAGCAATGTCTGGAGTTAAGGGGGAAATCGCAATTAAGATTTTTGGCCCTAATCTAGGCATACTTGAAGAGAAGGCAAATCAAGTAGTTAGTGTGCTAAATACTGTTCGTGGTGCCACTGATGTGGAGGCGATACGTATTTCAGGCAACTCTGAATTGGATATCACTTTGGATAGGACTAAGCTGGCACGTTATGGCTTGGCGGTAGGTGATGTCAACAATACCGTACAAACCGCGCTGGCAGACCGTGTAGTGAATACTTTTTATGATGGCGACCGTCGCTTTGATGTGACTTTGAGACTAGATGCCGCATATCGCCAATCAGTTGATAGTATCGATAACTTACCTATTACTTTAAACGATGGCGTAAGCACCATTCCATTAAGTGAAATAGCCGACATTACTATCAAACAAGGTGCGTCGCGCGTTAGTCGTGAAGGCGTATCGCGCGTGGTATCGATTAAATGTAATTTACTTAATCGTGATCAAGGCGGCTTTGTTAAAGAAGCGATGGCTAAAGTTAAAGCCAATGTTTACCTGCCATCCGGTTACAGCATGACTTGGGGCGGGCAGTTCGAAAATCAGCAGCGTGCCATGAAGCGCCTTGAAGTCATTGTGCCCTTATCAATACTACTAATCTTTGTCATTTTATTTTGGGCATTCAAATCAGTACGTAACGCGCTATTGGTCTTACTCATGATCCCATTTACATTGATTGGAGGCTTAGCCGGGTTGGGCGTTGCTGGCTTACATTTATCCGTTTCAGCGGCTGTTGGCTTTATTGCGCTAGCCGGTATCTCGGTACAAAATGGAGTAATTATGGTGGAGCAAATTAAACACCTGATACTAGAAGGTTCAAGCTTATCTAATGCAATTCTAGATGGCGCGGTCGCTAGACTTAGACCTATACTAATGACTGCTTTAATGGCTGGCTTAGGCCTACTACCAGCAGCTTTGTCGCATAGTATAGGTTCAGAAACTCAGCGTCCGTTTGCGGTGGTCATTGTGGGCGGCTTAATTACGGCAACATTCTTTACCTTATTACTATTGCCGCTATTGTTCCCATTTTTCTCTGATGAAAGTAAAGAAGAGAAAAAAAATAGCGTGGATGATGCTAGCAAATAAAGCTTAATTAATACTTGGCATTAGATTTAATTTACTCACAGATATCATATTTTTTAAGGAAATAGTATGGCCGATGAAGAATTTGAAGTGCGTGGACCTCACGAAGAACATTTGGAGCACGCCGCAGAGCATGGTGATTCTTTTTCGGGAAAAATTGCGGTGATGACAGCGATATTAGCCACTGTCGGTGCATTTTTTAGTTACCAAGCTGGATCTACGCAAAATGAAGCTGCAATGTTTAAAAACGATGCTGCTATGAAAAAAACAGAAGCCTCAAACCAGTGGAATTATTATCAGGCAAAGAGCAGTAAAGAAAATTTAGCTGAGTTAGCTATAAGTTTACCTACTGCAGATAAGGCTAAATATACCTTAGCAATAGAACGTTACAGCAGTGAAAAGTCTGCAATTAAAAAAGTGGCTGAAAAGCTGGAAGCGGATTCAAAAGACTGGAATGACAAGTCTGAAGCAAAGATGCATGTCCATCATCGCTGGGCGTTAGCCATGACCATGATACAAGTCGCAATTTCTTTAGCTGCGATTACCTTGCTAACACGTAAGAAAATTTTGCTGGCGGGTGTGTATGGTATGACTTTGGGTGGACTGATTTTTGCTGTATTAGCGTTGTTTCAAATTTAAGACTTTGAGGCGATGCTCATTTGTTACCTTATTTACACCCTCTATGGGTTACAAAAATCACATTTATATGGCTCTACATATTTTTTATCAGGGCTTATATTTTTTTGATAAAGGCATTTATGGCATTGCCAAACTTTAAACTTAACTTCTTGAGTTTCGTTTTGGCAAAGTTCGCATGGAAGTCCAGAAATCACCTTTGTTAGCCAAAAGCCAGGAATTCCACAGTTAGGACAGAAAGAGTTTAGCTTCTCACCGAGATTAATAGAAGCAGATTGAATATTTTGCATTCTTGTCGGATTTGCAAAAGCCCTCAAGTCATTTTCAATAAAAACTTGACCGGTAGCGCTTTTATTTTTTGCCCAGCTAAGGGCTCTGTTAAGTTCTTGATAAGTATTAATCCCTTTCATAAATTCCGAATGATATTGTGCATCAGGCCTAATAATTAGAGCATGTGGAGGAAAATTAGCTTGTTTAAGATGCTCATCTAAATCATTAACATCTTGAATATACGCAGAATACGATTGGGCAGTATTCGAAGAAAATCCTACGATTTGAATATCTCTTTCGTCATCAATGAGAACTACAATTTCATTGTTCCATGGAAACATCCCTGCGTATGGATCTGCTGTAAAAAGACCTTCACTGGCAATACCGATTTTAGTATTGCCAATTTCCATTCCTTTTCTAGCTTTGGCAATAGCAGTTTCAAGTTGATTTCCTTGCCGATGAATCTCTCCTGTAAAACTGCCAAATAAATCTGTGTCAAACGAATTGATATGTACCACATCTAAGCCGGCAGCGTGTTTTAACGTCTGTGAAATAACTGTCTCCTTACCATGCTGAGTTAGTAGGGAAGCCTTTTTTTCGTGATAAAAACAGTCCATTTGCATTATCTAAATAAAGTGTTTAGCGAACGCTGTATACAATGGAATTCCTATCAATATATTGAACGGGAAAGTAATGCCTAAAGACATTCCCATATACAAAGCGGGCTTAACTTCTGGCAAGGCATGCTTTAATACTGCTGGAACAGCAATATAAGAAGCACTAGCCGCTAAAACCATTAAAAGAACTGATTCACCTAATTCAAATCCAAACAATTTTGCTATACCTAATGCAAGTGAGGCATGAAGAACGGGCGCAATTGCGCCATAAAGTATAGTAATCTTTGGTATATTTTTTAACTGTGCAAAACTTCTGGCAGCTTGAAGCCCCATGTCTAATAAGAAGAAGGATAATATGCCTTTAAATAAATCTATCGAGAATGGCGCCATCATTTTATGTCCAGCATCTCCACTAAAATAGCCTACCAACATAGATCCTAACAAAAGAATCTGGCCGCCATCAGTAAATGACTCGTGAAGTATCTTGCCTATTTTTGTTTTATGCTCTGCCGTGGTTTGATTTAAAGCTCTTGCTTTGTTAGCCAGCACTATTGCAAGAATAATTGCTGGAGACTCCATTAAAGCCATTGCCGCTGCCATATATCCACCATATTGAATACCAGCTTGATCTAAGCTACTTGATGCTGTAATAAAAGTGACAGCACTTATTGATCCGTAGGTTGCCGCTATTGCTGCAGCATCTAATTTATTTAACCGTTTACTTAATACAAAATAGCTCATGATTGGGATCAAAATAGCAAGTAAGATTGCGACACCTAGCACTAAACTAATATGAAGCGTAATGCCAGATTGATTAAGCGCGAAACCACCTTTTAAACCGAGCGCCATTAGTAAATACAAAGATAAAAATCTGGAGATTTGAAAAGGTATTTCTAGATTGGATTTAGCAAAACCTGCTAATACGCCAAGTACAAAGAAGAGAACTGCAGGGTCAAGTAAAATGTTCATGGCAACACTCGTTATCTAAAGTGTACGTATTTTATGCATGATCTTTAATATAGTAAAATCAATAATTGAATATTTAGGTATAGATAAAATCTATGAATGTTACTTTTAAACAACTAAGATTATTTAAAGCTTTAGCTGATACGGGGAGTGTGACTGCAGCAGCAAGAATGATGCATATCACCCAGCCAACTGCGTCTATGCAACTCAAAGAGCTCGCAAGCGCTGTTGGTAGGCCTCTTTTTGAAATAATTGCAAAAAAGATTTATTTAACTTCGCTGGGAAATGAATTAGCCTCAACTGCTCGGCGAATATCAAGTGAATGGGAGTATTTTGAACAACACGTTTCTAGTGTTAAAGGTCTCACTAAAGGAAATTTAAAAATTGCTATTGTGAGTACAGCGAAATATTTTATACCGAAGATGCTTGGTTCTTTTTGTGAAAAATATCCTGATATCGATATTGCACTTGAAGTACTAAATCGTGATGGAGTGATTAAAAGGCTAGAACAAAATATGGATGACATGTACATTATGTCAATGCCGCCGCTTAATATTGAAATTGAGGATGAGGTTTTTATGCCTAATCCTCTTGTCATTATTGCGGCTAAGCATCACCCGCTCATAGATAAAAAATCAATTAAGTTAAATGACTTAAAAAATGAGCGTTTTATATTAAGAGAGCTCGGTTCAGGGACAAGAACAGCATCAACCATCGAATTTAAAAAGAAGAAATTTGAACCAAATATCAGGCTTGAACTAGGAAGCAACGAATCAATAAAACAATCAGTAGCTGCTGGATTGGGCCTTGGCCTTGTGTCAATGCATGCACTAAATGATTTTCCATATTTAGAAGATATATCCATTCTAAATATTAATGATTTTCCAATACATTCAAGCTGGCATATCGTTACATCAACTGGTAAGAAACTGTCGCCAATCGCAAAAATATTTCACGACCATTTGCTTACAGAAGCTAAAAATCTAATGATTGCTTAATGAACTTGGATTCATTTTATTCTAGCTTAAATAACTCTAGCCGTTTTGCAGTTACTGTTGATTATTGATAGTTTTTGAGTCAGTAAACCTGAGCTTAATGTAGTTCTTAACATCATCCACATAGCTAAACACCGAAGGGATAACCAGCAAACTTAGAAAGGTTGAAGTGATTAAGCCGCCGATCACCGCCACCGCCATTGGCGAACGGAAAGAGGTATCGCCAGCGCTCCAGCCTGCTGCAATCGGCAGCATGCCTGCACCCATAGCAATAGTGGTCATAACAATCGGTCTGGCGCGCTTGTGGCAAGCATCTATAAGTGCATTAAAGCGGCTTAAGCCGTGGTCGCGCATGGCGACGATGGCATACTCAACTAGCAAAATTGAGTTTTTAGTAGCGATGCCCATCAACATCACTAAACCTATCAGAGATGGCATCGAGAAGCTTTTTCCAGCGACTAACAAGGCTACAAAAGCGCCGCCTAATGACAAGGGTAGAGCAACTAAAATAGTCAGTGGATGTAAGAAGTCCTTAAATAAAATCACCAATACTATGTAAATGCACAGTACGCCAGTGAGCATGGCTAGGCCAAAACTTGCAAATAATTCGGTCATGACTTCGGCGTCGCCGATTTCAACTTGTTTTACACCGGCGGGTAACTGTTGAATGCTAGGTAGTTTTTTGACAGCCTCTGTTACGTCACCTAAAGTGAGCTTAGAGAGCTCAACTTCAATTTGCACATTGCGTGAGCGGTCATAGCGGTCTATTACTGATGGGCCGCCGGCTAGATTAAAGCTGGCTACTTGGGCCAACATGACCGGTCCTTTAGCACCTAGTACGGTTAGATGTTCTAGTATGCTTTGGTCTTGCCGTGCGCCATCGGCAAGTTTTACTACAATGGGGATTTGCCGCTGGTTTAAATTCAATTTTGCTAGTGCAACATCGTAATCGCCATTGGTGGCAATGCGCAAGGTTTCACTAATAGCGCTGCTGGTTACACCCAAATCAGCAGCCTTGCTAAAGTCCGGTCGTACTATCATTTCAGGCCGAATTAAGGTCGCACTTGAAGCGATATTACCTATGCCAGATATAGTGCGTAAATCCTGCGTGACAGAATTCGATGCTTGCACTAAGGCCGCTGGGTCGTCGCCACTTAACATCAATACATATTTTTCGCCCGAGCCACCCAAACCAATTTTGCTACGTACTCCCGCTAAATTAAGTAAAGATTCGCGAATCTCATTTTCAATTACTTGCTTACGTGGTCTTGCGCTACGATCCTCTAATAAAATAGTCAGTGTGGCTTTTCTTGTTTCTGGTGTACCCACACTTACAAAGGAGTCTGTTCCGGCGCTACCAGCGCCTATGGCCGTGTATATAGTTTTAATATGCGCAATTTTGCTAATTATTTGCCGTGCTTGTTCTGCAGATTCTTGAGTTTGCGCTAAGGTAGCACTTGGGGCTAATTCTAAATACACTTGCGTTTGAGAGCTATCATCAGCTGGAATAAAGCCCGTCGGCAATAGCGGGATGAGCTTAATTGAGCCAAAAAGAAATAGCACAGCCGCTATCACGGTAATTAATCTATTTTTTAAGCACCAGCGGCTTAGCTTCAAATAAGCCTGCATCACCGCACCATCTTGAGTATGTGCTATGTTTGGTTTTAGTAAGTAAGCCGACATCATTGGCGTTAATACCCGCGCAACTGCTAAAGAGGCGAAAATTGCAATGGAGGCAGTCCAGCCGAATTGTTTGAAAAATTTCCCTGGAATGCCGCTCATAAAAGCGGTAGGTAAAAATACTGCAATTAATGTAAACGTGGTCGCTATTACGGCTAAGCCAATTTCATCTGCCGCTTCCATCGCCGCTTGGTAGGGTGTTTTGCCCATGCGTAGATGTCGGACAATATTTTCAACTTCTACAATAGCATCGTCGACTAAAATACCAATGACTAAAGATAACGCTAGCAGCGTGACAATATTAATGCTGAAGCCAAAGATAGCCATTCCTACAAATGCGGGAATCACTGATAAAGGCAGGGCCACTGCACAGATAAATGTGGCGCGGAAATTACGTAAAAATAGAAAAACCACCAAAACGGCTAATAATGCGCCTTCAATCAGCATGGTGATTGATGCTTCATATTCATCTTTTACCGGCTGAACAAAGTTAAATGCTTCTGTCAGTACGATTTCTGGGTGCTTGAGTTTAAGGTCAGCAAATACTTTTTGCACGCCATCACCCACTTCAATCTCGCTAGCACCCTTGCTACGTGATATTTCAAAACCCACTACTGGTTTCCCGTCTAGTAAGGCCGCTGACCTTGGTTCGGCAAAGCTATCTGTAATACTGGCAACTTGGTTTAATCTGATTTTACGTCCGTCAGTTAAACTGAGTTCAATGCGGCTGATGTCCTCTGCAGAACTGACTGTAGCTAGTGTGCGAACCGGTTGCTCAGTGCCGCCTAACTTGGTGCTACCACCAGATGCTTCCATCTGGCTTAATTTTAGTTGGCTGGAAACGTCCGCAACCGTAGTGTTTAGCGCCTGTAATTTTGACGGGTCTAAATCGACATTGATTTGTCGGTTAATCCCGCCGACGCGGCTTACTCGGCCTAGACCTTTAACGCTTAATAGTTTTTTAGTCAGTTCGTTATCTACAAACCAAGATAATGCCTCATCGTCCATATTAGTCGCGCTGATGGTATAGGCTAATATTGGCGCACCAGAAACATTGAGTTTGTTAATTTGCGGATCGCGCAGGTCGGTTGGAAGGTCAGCTCTTATTTGTGCAACGGCAGAGCGTACATCATCTACCGCTTCTTGCACTGGTTTCTCTAAGCGAAATTCAGCTGTCATAGATACTACGCCATCTTGCACGTTAGTGTAAATATGTTTTAAGCCTTGCAGACTTGCAAGGCTATTTTCAATTTTTCGTGCAACTTGAGTTTCTAATTGTGTGGGTGACGCGCCTGGCAGCGATACGACAATCGTAACGGTTGGTAAATCGAGATCAGGGAAGTTCTGCACTTTCATTACTTGATAACTAATCGAGCCGGCAAACGAGAGCATCACAAACAACATGATGGCTGGAATTGGATTTTTAATGCACCAAGCGGAAATATTCATGCAGTTTTAGGTCTTTATATTGGCCGTATTTTAAGGTATTTATTTTTTAGTGCTCTTGTTAGTGCTACTGACTGGAGGTTTGTTGGATAGAGGTGTAGTTGCCGGAACAACTTTCACAACATCGTTATCCGACAAAAATGCGCTACCAGTCGCCACTAACATTTGTTTAGACGTAATTCCACTGATCACTTCCACTAAGTTACCCATGCGCCTATCAGTTTGCACTTTAATTTGCTTGGCGACTTGCTTGCCATCTGTAGTTTTAACTTCGAAGACATAAGTAAATCCATCACGCATTACCAATGTTTGTTGTTCTAGTGCTAATGTGCTAGTTTGCCCCATGACAAATTCACCCTTGGCAAACATACCGGCTTTCGCTGAAGTGTTAGCCGGTAAATCTACATAAATAAGCGTATTGCGCGTTTCCAGGTCTACCGTAGGGGATATTTTCCTTACTTTTGCTTTGAAACTAGCGCCATCTGCCGCTGTGACGATGGCTAATGTGCCAACTTTAATCTTTGCTACATCAGATGAAATTACTTCAGCACGCCACTCAAGCCTAGCTTGCCTAATCAGTTTAAAAAGCTCGGTGCCCGTGCCTACAACGGCACCTACTGTAGCGCTACGGCTGGAGATAATTCCGCTATCAGGTGCAAAAATCTTGGTGTTGTTTAGTCGAATCTGCTGAGCGGCAACGGTTGCTTTAGCTACTTCTATTCTCGCTTTTGCACTATCTGCTGCGGTAGTATATTGGTCTATCTGTTGGTTAGACAGCGCGCCGGTATTTAGCAACGTAAGCGCACGATCTGAATTGTTTATCGCTTCTTTACCTTGTGCTTCTGCTACCATTAAGTTGGCTTTGGCTTGGCTAAGTTCGGCAATAATAGATTCTGCAGAAAAATCGGCTAAAAGATCACCTTTTTTAACGACATCACCTGCGTTTACCAGCACGTTAGTAATCCGTAACCCATTGGCTTCACTGCCGATAATAGCTTCTTGCCATGCTGCAATATTACCATTGGCAAATATTTTAAGTGGTAATTTTACTTGCTTGGCTTGCGTTAGTGTCACCGTGAGTGCCGGCGTTAAATTGCTTACTGGATCAATTTTCTTAGTTTTATCTGCATATGCATCTATGGCTAGCAGCAATAAAAGTGACGCCAGCAGCATTAAAGACTTATTGAAGATTACATAGCTAGATAATGATTTGATCGAAAATTGCATGTTTAATCTCTTGTTTTATTGCATGGTTGATTTCATGGCTTAGCCTGTTCTAAGGCTTAGCTTGTTCTTTTACGCTAGCTGAATCTAGCGCTGGAATGGCCGAAATTGATTCTGAGTTGCTAGGTTCAGCTATCTTCAGTTCACGATCAAAAGCAAGTGTCGGCGTATTCATCGCTAGGGTCCAACCACCGCCCATTGCACGATACAAAGAAACCCAAGCAAGCGCTTGTTCGTTTTTTAAAGCATATAAATTATTTTGAGCTTGAAAATTAGTGCGGCGAGCTTCTTCTAATTCAAATAAATTGGCAAGGCTAGCTTTGTATCGACTATTTGTGGCTACTAATGAAATGCTAAAGCCGTCAACCGCCTTATTTACATCTTCCAAACGCGCTGTTGCACTGTTTAAGGTTGCCATAGCATCTTCCACTTCTCGCACCGCATTACGTACAACGCTTTCATAGGTACTTTTGGTGGCCTCGTACTGCGCTTTAGCTGCTTTTATGTTTGCAGCGCGCACACCAGCATCAAAAATAGGCAAAGAAACTTCTACTGGGCCAATCGACCAAGTTAAACCATTTAAGCTAGAGCGACGCCTATTCGTAATGAGTTTATGCGAAGCTGAATCATAGGCTAGACCAATATTGCCGGCTAAACTTAAACGCGGGTAACGTTGTGCTTCGTTATTTGCAATTTCAAAGCTAGCGGCATCTACATTCCGTTCAGCATTGAATACGTCTGGGCGCTGGCTAAGTAGTTTGGCTGGAATTTCGCTTACCTCAATACCGCTAGGCATAGGAATTACGCCAGTATTTTTAGCTAATAACTCTATTAACTCAGGTTCTGCAATGGCAGTCAATGCGACTACATTCTTGATGATTAAAGTGCATTGTAATGTTTGTTTTTCAAACTGATTTTTTGCCTCTGCTGCCTGTGCTATTGCTTGGCTAGCACTGGCCGTTGCCAAGAATCCAGCCTTAGCAGTTAAGTCAGAGAGTCGTGCTGTTTCTGTGCTCGAGTCTGCCGCATGCTCAGCAATCTTGCTTAAATTCTCACATAGTCGATAGTTAATATAATAATTGGCTGTTTGCGCGGCAATAATGACTCTAGCCTCATGCCATAGCGCATTAGTACCGGATAACTTTGCCATTTCTTCATTTTGTGCGGCTTTGTTTTTCCCCCAAACATCTAGCTCCCAACTCGCGCTGGTATTAATTCCCAAGGTGTTTGATGTTGGAAAGGTAATGCCATTGGCAGTAGGCAATATTTGGCCTCTTCGACCTCGGCTTGCGCTGGCTTCTAATGTAATTGCCGGTAGTAATTGTGCGTCTGCGATAGTAGTCGATGACTGTGCAGCAATCACTCTAGCCTTTGCACTTTCAATATCTGGGCTGACTTTTTGTGCAGCTTCAATGAGTATAATTAACGTGCTGTCATTAAATTGTTCCCACCAGCTTTTTAAATCACTTAGCTTGCCACCATGCGCTTGTTTAGTTGGTAGCGGCTCCTGCCATTTAGCCGTTGGCGGTCCTGGTTTAAAAGAATTGAGCGGTGACATACTGCAAGCAGTAAGGCCTAATAGGCAAAAAAGGGTGCTGTGAATTAAAATTTGTTTGTTGTGAATCATACTTTTTTGCGTTTAAATTTTATTTTGTACTTAACTCTGATTAACAAAATTGTAAACGTATTGTAACCTGTCGGCGCTTATTGAAAAAGGTTATTCAGGGACTATTGATATAAATTTGATTGTTGCAGGTGATTTTTCTGCAACACGCGGTTGGCAGTTCTTATAGAAGTGAATGTGGCGGCGCTAGAATTTATCTTTATGTAAATTTTATGAAAGTATCTTGAATCTTAATTTCCTACAGCTAAATAAGTGTGTATACCTACGTTGTTAATTTTTATGATTTTCCTACGGGTGGAACTATGGAAGGATGGCTATGTCTTGATAATGAATATAAAAGTTAATAAACTTCAATGTATATTAATTAATACTCCAAGCAGTTCAGTTAAAATTAAATATTAATTAAAATTAAATAATAAAAGGTTAAGCGTGCAATTAACTAATTTAGCAATTAATTTAGCCGAAAAAGGCTTGTTACCCGATTTTATTATTCGGCAAGGTATAAAAACTTTGTCTAAAACTCGCCTTGAAGCAATTCACGTAGATAATTGTCAGCTTGGCGCAGAAATTGAATCTAACTTTTTTCTTGATATGAACAATGCCCCTATAGCGCTTGTGCCAGAGCTTGCAAATTCACAGCACTATGAATTGCCCACAAATTTCTTTCAATTATGTTTAGGCAAGCATCGAAAATACAGTAGTTGTTATTGGTTTCCTGATACTAAAACCTTAGAGGAAGCTGAGGCTAATGCCTTAAAGCTGAGTTGTGAGCATGCGGACCTGCAAGATGGCCAACATATTCTTGAGTTGGGTTGTGGATGGGGGTCTCTTACGTTTTGGATGGCTACCCATTATCCTAACAGTCAAATTACTGCTGTTTCAAATTCAAATTCTCAGCGTGAATACATTACCCTTACCGCGAGCCAGTTAGGATTAAGCAATATTAAGGTGATTACTTGTGATATGAACAGCTTTACCCCTGCTGAATTTTCAATACGAAAGAAGTTTGATCGCGTGGTTTCCGTAGAAATGTTCGAGCATATGCGCAACCATCAAGAGTTATATGGAAAAATACATGATTGGCTAGTCCCGGGTGGCAAGTTTTTTATGCATATTTTTGTACATCGCTCAACGCCTTATGCTTTTGAGGTGCAGGGTGATGACGATTGGATGAGCTTATATTTTTTCTCTGGTGGCATGATGCCCAGTGATGATTTGCCTTTACACTTCCAAGACAAGCTAAAGCTTAATCGGCGCTGGCGCTGGGATGGCACACATTACGAAAAAACAGCCAATGCTTGGTTAGCTAATATGGATGTACATAAAGCACTTATCACGCCTATTTTAGAAGATACATACGGTAAAAAAGAAGCTATTAAATGGCGTAATCGCTGGCGTATTTTCTATTTATCTTGTGCTGAGCTATTCGGCTATAACAATGGGCAAGAATGGTGGGTGTCACACTATCAGTTTCAGCGCCCTGAATAATTCGTTGCTGAATTTAACCTACCTATATGTAAATAATTAACCTAGTATGATTGTAAACTTTATTCTATTTCAAATGGCTTGGTTTGCCTGCGTAATTGGCGCTGCCAGAGACATGCCATTGCTAGGCGTATTGGTTAGCATTTATGTTTTTGGTGTTCATATTTACCAGGCAAAACAAGCTAAGCAGGAGTTTTTGCTAGCGCTCAGTGTTTTGCTGATAGGTGCAATATCGGATCAAGCTATGTTATCTTTTAGATTGATTGATTACCTAAATAATGGCTGGAATAATGCCTTAGTGCCGGTTTGGATTTTGGCTCTGTGGTTAGGATTTTCCACTATTTTAAATGTAAGTTTACGATGGATGAAAGGGCGGTATTTAATTGCAGTGATTTTTGGAGCAGTTGGTGGGCCGTTAGCTTATTTTAGTGCAGAAAAAATAGGGGCGGTTATATTGCATGGCCAAAATAGTTACATTGCATTGTCCATACTTTGGGCATTCATTACCCCATTACTATTAATTATTTCAAATTATTTTGATGGGTTTAAGTACCAATCTGATATTAAAAAATAGAAGCTATTAACGTGAAAAACATTAATTTTATTAATTACACTAAATCTAATATAAATGGGTTTAATGAATGATTAATTGGAATATTTATTTCTGTGGGTTTGTCGCCTTGATGGTATTTGCGCTAGGTGGATGGCTATTTAGTTTGGTCCGTAATAATGTAACGCACGTAGATAGTATGTGGAGTCTATTCTTACTTATATCGGCTTTTATATACGCGTTATATTTAGATCATATTAATCTGAGAGTCATATTGGTTTTATTCCTGCTTAGTATCTGGGCGCTTAGGCTATGCCTATACTTAACATGGCGTAATTGGGGCCCGCACGAAGATCATCGCTATGCCGCCATTCGTAAAAATAATCAGCCGCACTTTTGGTTCAGTAGTCTCTACATTGTATTCGGCTTACAGGCGTTATTGGCATGGATTATTTCTATGCCATTATTTGGCGCGATTAAATCTAATGCAGCCTTCAATTATTTAGATGTATTGGGTATCGTCCTCTTTGCGATAGGATTTATATGGGAAGTCTCAGCAGACTGGCAGTTGAGCGTTTTTAAGGCAGAGCCTCACAATAATGGCAAAGTGCTCGACACTGGTGTTTGGCGGTATTGTCGTCATCCAAATTATTTTGGTGAATGTTGTGTTTGGTGGGGTTTTTACCTGATAGCACTTGCTGCTGGTGCTTGGTGGAGCATCATTGCACCGCTACTGATGACCTTGTTACTACTAAAAATTTCTGGTGTAGCCTTATTAGAGAAAGATATCGTTGAACGACGACCCGCTTATTTGGTCTATGTGAGGAATGTAAATGCCTTTATTCCTTGGTTTCCTAAATGTTTATAGATAGCCAAGGTGTGCGTAAATATTTAACTGTAATTTTGGCACTTGTTTTGGCAGTACTTGTTAACCATGTTGCAATGGCTAAACAATGGGCTTTTGACGTTTACTTAAATCAAAATAAAATAGGAAGTCACATTTTTGATTTAAGCGACACCTTTCAGCTGAATAGCACAGCAGATTTTAAGGTAAAAGTATTTTTTATTAATGCTTACCAATACCAGCATGTAGCGCTTGAACAATGGCAAGGTGATTGTTTAAGCAGTTTGGAAGCACGTACTACTGAAAATAAAATAACGACTGTTGTTAGTGGCAGATTAACTCAAGATTTTTTTACAGTGGATGTTGGTAAAGCTAAGCAAAAATTACCAGCTTGCAGTATGAGTTTCGCATATTGGAATCGAAAAATAGTTGAGCAAGAAAAGTTGCTAAATCCACAAAATGCGGAGTGGCTAGATACAAAATTTACCGACTTGGGCGCACAGACTATTGAGGTTAAAGGTGAGAAATATCTAGCGACGCACTATAAATTATTGGCCAGTGCTGAAGGTAAGATTAAGCTGAAAATAGAACTTTGGTATGGTGCGAAAAATGAGTGGCTAGCGCTTAAATCTACCACGCCAGAGGGCTACGTTATTGAGTACAAATTACGTTAAAGAGCATATTTTATGATGATTAAATTTATTAAAAGACTATTGATGATGACAATGCTGGCGACTATTTTATCTTCTTGCGCGAGTACTAAGTTGGCGAATATTGCCACCGTACCTCAAGTAGATTTACCAAGATTTATGGGCGATTGGTACGTGATTGCTGCCATTCCGACCATGATTGAAACTGAGTCTTATAACGCGGTTGAGAACTATCGATTAGCCCTAGATGGCACGATTGCTACGACATTTACTTTTAACAAAGGCAGTTTGGACGGTCCAGTAAAAACTTACCAGCCGACAGGTTTTGTGGTTAAAAATACCGGTAATGCGTTGTGGGGCATGCAGTTTATTTGGCCGATTAAGGCGGAATATAAAATTGCCTATTTAGACGATAACTACTCACAGACCATTATTGCTAGAAATGCCAGAGATTACGTATGGATTATGGCTCGCACCCCTGGCATTAGCGATGCGGAATACAGCAAACTTAAAGAATTTGTCGCTAATCTTGGGTACGATCTTAAGCAATTACGAAAAGTGCCACACAATGTTTTACGCTAAGTCATTTATATTAATATTTAGCCATGGCTAAAGGTAGTCAGTACATTATGTTGAAAAAAATTATTAAATGGTTTGATAATAACGCAGTCAATATTAAAG
>JBBAOU010000011.1:0-50978 GCA_040401175.1 Methylotenera sp.
TTAAAGTTAATTATAACCTCTAAGAAAGTGTCTCGTAAAATTAGACCATTACACTCTTCTGCACCCGCTGATATAGGTGGTAGTGGAAGAATAATTGGTCATGAGGGCGTTGGTCGAGTATTAGGTATGGCTGCTGACGTCATGCATATTAAGAAGAATCAATTGGTTGCTTTTGAATCAATTACAACATGTGGTTACTGTGAGCCTTGTAGAAGTGGGAAATTAAACCAATGTAATCATGGTAAGTTGCTAGGAATGGAGATCGATGGGCTGTTTGGAGATATTGTAGACATTCCGGCAAATTTAGCTTTTGATATTTCTGCTTTTCAGGATTCGCCAGGCGGCATCATGACTGCAGCTTGCTTAGAGCCTACAGGGGTTGCCTATCTTGCTTGTAAAAACGCTCGCATAAAGCCGGGTGAACGAGTGGCGATCCTTGGTGCTGGCCCTATCGGACTATTAACGGTCATGCTTTGTAAGCTGGCTTTCGGTGTCTCGGAAATTTGTCTTGTAGAACCTCTGGATTTTAGGCGTCAATTTGCCTCTCAATGGGCAGATATTTGTCTTACACCAGATGAATTTCTGGAGGACAGGAGAGAGTTCGAGGTTATTATTGATGCTTCTGGAGACTTAGATTTAGTGGCTTTAGCAATCAATAAAATGTCGGCAGGAGGAAGAATAGGATTATTAGCCAGGAATGGAAAGTCTTTGAATATAGATAAGGTTGACATAATGATTACTCGTAACCTTTCTATCTTTGGTTCAAGGGGTCACCTCGGTGGCATTTATGAGCAAATTGCAAGGCTTTATTTGAACGGTCTACTACCTATACACCATATTGTCACTAAGCTTATTTATGGATTGGATGAACTAGCAGATTACATCACCCATCCCGAAGTTATTATTCAGGAAAACTGTAAAGTGATGTGTAAGTTGGATGCGAAATAAATGCATATGATTGATGTTACAAATAATCAAAGAAAAACATACCGTACTTGGTTAATAGATAGTCGGCGCTGGGATGATTATCGTCCGAGAAAAAATGACATAATAGTTGCAACCTATCCCAAAAGTGGTACCACCTGGGTTCAACGAATTGTTAGCTTGTTGGTATTTCAGTCTCTAGATGTGATCCAACTTGATTATGTCTTTCCTTGGTGGGAAAGAAGAACAGGCGCATCAACAAAGGACATTTTAAGAGACTTTGAAATTCAGACCCATCAACGATCAATTAAAACGCATTTACCATTGGATGGATTGCCAGTTTATGATGAAGTTAAATATATTCACGTAGTACGAGATGGTCGTGACGTTGCAATGTCATATCATAATCATTGCTACTCACATACCGCAGAGTCAGTTGCACATCTGGATAGGATTAGTTTGACAGATGAGACATTGTTGCGTGAATATCCAGAAATACCCTCAGATCCTGCTGATTTTTTTCATAACTGGTTAACAAGACCGGCAATAGATGGAGAGCATGATGGATCACCATTCTTGTCTTATGTTGATTTTGAAAGCACTTACGCAAAAGCTGTGGGTCAGGATAACTTTTTATTCATTCATTATTCGGATTTAAAGTCTGATCTTGTTAGTGAAATGCAAAAGTTGGCTGAGTTCTTAAATATCAGTTTAAGTAGAGATGATATCAGCAAGCTTGCTGTAGGCGCAAGTTTCCAAGAGATGCAAAAAAATGGAGATAACTTGATACCCATGACGACCAAAAACTTCATCAACGGAGCTACAGGATTTTTTAATTCAGGTTGTTCAGGAAGATGGAATGGTATTTTTAGAGATGAAGACCTCTGTCTTTTTAATGAGAAGATTTCATCGCTCCCTAAAAGCTATGCTAAGTGGCTTCTAGAGGGTAACCGATCACTTTAAAATTCTACGTTATAAACAAAGGCGTAGCGTTTTGTAATGCCATAAAACTCCCCTATACGGCCAACACGACTGAATTATGCGCGTCTTTGACGCGAATATAGTGGATGGAAGTGAGATTTTATAGCTTTTTGTGGGGTTTGTGTAAGTTATTACGAGGGGTATTTTTGCTAAAAAGTGACGTAAGTCATTGATTTTAATGGAGGCGCGAATCGGAGTCGAACCGATCTAAACGGCTTTGCAGGCCGCGGCATAACCGCTTTGCTATCGCGCCTTTGATAAAAAAGTATTTTAACAAATACTCCTAAATTTTAAGCTAAAACTAAAACGGCGAAAGCACATATGCATTCGCCGTTTTTATACCATTTTAACTAAACCATGATCTGAAACTATCATGATTATTAAATTCATGGAGCGGGAAACGAGACTCGAACTCGCGACCTCAACCTTGGCAAGGTTGCGCTCTACCAGCTGAGCTATTCCCGCGTTAAGACAGGCGCTATTATAGCTAATTTGGGAATATCGTCAAGACCAAATGACATAGTTATGACTAATTTATTTAGCTTTCATTTTAGGCCAGGCAGCCTTAAGATAATAAGCCATTGATAGTAGCGTTAAAAATGCAGCAAACACAATTAAAACATGTCCGATTATTTTAGTTTGGAACATTCCTAGGCTTCCCAAATCAATATCATTCCAAAATAATAGAAATAGAATGGCCAGCATTTGTACGGCCGTTTTTACTTTTCCTATCATTGCAACGCCAACGCTACTACTTTGCCCTTCGCCCGCCATCCACTCACGTAGCGCACTAATTGCAATTTCACGACCAATAATAATCAGCGCAACAATCGCACCTACACGTTCAAATTCAACTAGGACAATCAAAGCGGCAGCCACCATTAATTTGTCAGCTACCGGATCTAAAAAAGCACCGAATGACGATGTCTGATTTAACAATCTAGCCAAATATCCATCTAACCAATCAGTGAAAGCGGCGAAGGCAAAAACTACCGTTGCAATAATATTGACCTCGTGTGAAGGCATTGCACCCAACATGTACAAATTATTAGGTAAATAGAAAACACCGACGAATACGGGTATTAGCAAAATGCGTAGCCATGTCAACATGGTTGGTATATTGCAGATCATTTAGTGTGTCTCGCTATTAGTTTGGCGCTTGGTCAATGTAATTCCCCATAAATCTTTTCAGCTAAATTTTGGCTGATACCTTCAACCTTGGCAATTTCATCAATACTAGCACTTTTCACGCCATCTAAGCCACCAAAGCGCGTTAACAACGCCTTGCGACGCTTAGCCCCGATACCTTCAATATCTTCTAAGCTCGAATGCATACGTGCTTTAGCGCGCTTGGCTCTATGGCCAGTAATGGCGAATCGATGCGCTTCATCGCGAATTTGTTGTAATAAATGTAAGCCTTTATTGTCTTTTTCTAAATTAAGCATTTCGCCAGTGTCAGAAAAAATCATGGTTTCTAGACCTGGCCTGCGTTCTTCACCTTTAGCAATGCCAACCAGCAAAATATCCTCTAATCCGACTGCTAGCATCACTTCAACGGCGACACCTAGCTGCCCTTTACCACCATCAATAAAGACTAAATCTGGCCGAACACCATCGCCTGCCGCCACTTTTGTATAGCGACGTGTTAGCACATCGCGCATGGCCGCATAGTCATCACCTGGTGTAATGCCAGTAATATTATAGCGTCGATATTCACTGTTCTGCATGTCGCCGCGATCAAACACCACACAGCTACCAACAGTCGCCTCGCCCATGGTGTGGCTAATATCAAAACATTCTATGCGCTCTGTACTATCTGGTAAATGAAGCGCTTCACGCAAGGCAACTAATTTTGCGCTTTGATTAGCCGAAGTAGCGGCACGCTGTCCCAAGGCAAGCTCAGCGTTGGTTTGCGCCATTTTTAGCCACACGCGCTTATCGCCTATGGCGTTAGTATTAATTTTAACTTTACGTGTCGCCTGCGCACTCAATACATCCTCAAGCACTTCTGTTTCTATTTTAATACCAACGACTATTAGTGGCGGGGTATTTTGCGCTACATAATGCTGCGCTAAAAAGGCTTCAATGCTGTTTTCTAAGGTTTCCCCGTCAGAATTCTTAGGCATAAAACTTCTATCACCTAAATGCCGCCCGCCACGTATCATCACCAGATTAATACAGTGCTGACCTTGTAGTTCGGCACAGGCAACGATATCCGCATCTGACACATTGAAGTCGCTAACAAACTGCTTGGCTTGCACTTGTCGTAAGGCTTGCATCCGGTTACGAAAAACCACCGCAAGCTCATAGTCCTGATTTTCAGCCGCGACATTCATTTGCTCACCCAGCGCATCAATCACCTCATTGGTTTTGCCTTGTAAAAACAGGGCGGCCTGATGCACATCATTTCGATAATCCTTATCAGAGATCAAGCCCACGCAAGGAGCAGTACAACGCTCAATTTGATGCTGCAAACAAGGTCGGCTACGGTTTGAAAACACAGTATTTTCGCAAGTCCGCAGCTTAAATACTTTTTGTAATAAATGAATGCTATCGCGCACCGCGGCAGAATTGGGGAAAGGACCAAAATATTGGCTAGAATTCTTAGTCTTATTGGCTTGGCGTTGCGCACCGCGATGAAACGCTAATCGAGGAAAGGTATCACCGGTCAGTGTGATGTAAGGGTAAGATTTATCGTCTCTAAACAACACGTTATAGCGTGGCATTAAGCCCTTAATCATGTTGTTTTCCAGCAGTAAAGCCTCAGCTTCATTGTGGGTCACAGTAGTTTCAATTCTGACGATATTACTCACCATCATGCGCGTACGTGGGCTGGGTAAGTTTTTATTAAAGTACGATGATACGCGCTTCTTAAGGTCTTTGGCTTTACCTACGTAAATTACCTCGTCTGTGGCATTTATCATGCGATACACGCCGGGCAAATTAGGTAGATTTTTTAAGATGGGTTTTGGGTCAAACATAGTGTTATTTTAGCATCACTACTGTCATTCCGTACTTGACACGGAATGACAGCCCTGCAAAAGTGGTTCGCTTATTAGCTTAGTGCGAAATTTATTAATGTCGAATCATTTGCCTAGAACATTACTCGTCCAACAATTTACCAGCGATGGCCCAATCTTCATAAGCCACTTCTTCAAAGGTAATGTAAGTATACGATTTAGGTTTATTGGCGACGCGCTCTAAAGTTTCGGTAATTTCTTTAGCAATTTGTGCTTTTTGCTCACGCGTTACCGTGCCGGCTAGCTTAATATTGATATAAGGCATTCAATTTCTCCTATAAATACAATGTTGATGAGGTTAATTAGCATCCAACACAAATGGCACCGGCTGTTTTGCATAGGCAATATAAAGTGGGTGCTGCGGACTTTTATCCGCATTTAATTGTAAGCACATCACTTTATTCTGTAAATTAGCTTGCGTGAGCATTGCTGCAATATTACGTCCTCGTGATGCAGCCAGCGGGTGTTTTCCCCAGCCGCAAACCGTCATATCAGACAACTGTACAGCGCGTAAAATGCACCCATCCGCTTCGGCAAAATCACCTAAAAGATTATCCACGGTATTCAACAATCTAGAATCCGTCATGCGAAATGGAAACAAATTAGCAATTATCATGCTGCCATAACCCATGGTAATGGCTCTGCGCTGGCAACGTTCGATTGTTGGATCATTATCAATTTCATTGGCGGTACTGGGGTTAAGCATTAAAAAACTAATCGCGGGTTTGCTGGCATCCCATTCACGACGTAACCAGTAGCGATATTGCTCGCAATCTGAAAAATGCGCCTCAGATTGCTGTATCAAGGTGTTGTGCTGCTTAATGATCATGCTGGTGCTCATGTTTAGTTAAACTGGCTTTGCCGTGCATTGTCTGCCAAATATCACCGACTAAATTCAGCGTAAATACCAATAGCAATATTGAAATTAACAAAGATAAAATCGGGTCTATCAACAACCATCCGCTAAAATAAATCACCACACCGGCGGCAACAGCTGCAATTGAGCCTAACAAGTCACCCATCACATGCAAAAATGCCGCACGATTATTTAAACTTTCTCCATGATGCAACACTTGCTGATGCAGTATATTAGCGACAACTAGATTAACAATTAAACCTAAAGATGCAATAATCATTAAGCCTAACCCTTGCACCGCATGCGGTTGCTTAAGCCTTGGTATAGCCTCATATATAACAAAAACAATCACCACCAGCATGGTAAGCGCATTAAAAATAGAAACTGCTAACTCGGCATAACTGACGCCAGAATGATGTCTTTTAACATTAGGTTTTTTGGCAAGCGAGCTTGCAAGCCAAGCTAAACCTAGCGCTGCAACATCTGTGAACATATGACCAGCATCACTTAATAACGCTAAAGAACCTGTGTACCAACTGCCAATCGCTTCAACTATAGCAAAGATTAAAATCAGCAAGAATGGCAGTAAGTAATGATTGTGATCGACTTCATTGTGATCATGCGCATACGCGGACTGCGACCTGTGAAGATTATTTTGTGCGCTTTTATTAAATTCTTTCATAGATGAAATGCTAACCGAAAAGCTAGTTTAGGTAATGAATTTTTAATAACTTTAAAAATATAAAAATTTACACGACTAGCATGAATAACTTAATGCCGATAATTGATGAAAGCTATAATGTTCAGTATCTTCAATTATTTGCAGTCAATTATTATGCTCAGTTATCGTCATGCCTTCCATGCGGGCAATCATGCAGATGTATTAAAACATTACGTTTTAGGGTTGGTGTTGGCGCATGCCATACAAAAACCAGCGCCTTTTTGGTATGTTGATACACATGCCGGCGCTGGCTTATACAGCCTAACTGATGGCTACGCCGCACAAAATGTAGAGTTTAAACATGGCATTGAAAAGTTAATGTTCGCGGAAAGCCTGCCAACAGCACTTGCCGAGTTTGTGACACAGATTAAAAGCTTTAATGCCAATACGCTGGCGTTTTACCCTGGTTCACCTTTAGTGGCACAACAATATTTGCGTGCTGATGACAAAATGCGCTTGTTTGAACTGCACCCTAACGATAATAAATTACTGCTAGAGAATTTTAAACACCAAGGCAGGCAAGTCAAAATTGAGCTGCAAGATGGTTTTGCTGGACTGAAAGCCATGTTACCCCCGCCGACTCGTCGCGCAGTAGTATTAATCGACCCACCTTATGAAGATAAACAAGATTACCAGCGCGTAGTCAAAACAATTAAAGAAAGTCTGGCGCGCTTTGCCACTGGCACCTATATCGTTTGGTTTCCCCTGCTACAGCGCCCGGAACCAAACGAAATGATAGACAGCCTGATGGACTTAAATGCGCCAAACTGGCTACATATATCCATGACCATTGAAGAGCAATCTGCCAAAGGATTTGGCATGTTTGGCAGCGGTTTATTCATCATTAACCCGCCGTGGACATTACCTAATACCTTAGAAGAAACAATGCCCACTTTAACCAAACTATTGGCTTTAGACGAAACAGCCGAATATGTACTAGAGAGTCATATTTCTTAAATATCAGCCATTACTTAAACTGATACAATGGGCGGAGTCACAGTTCATTTTTAGCTGATCTGCAACAAACTCCACCCATATAAGGCGACAACCTAATGCAAGAAAAAAAATCATCTTCAATTGCATATAAACAAAAAAGTATGATGACCAACATTTTATTTGGCAGTCGCTGGCTACAATTACCACTTTATTTGGGCTTAATTGTTGCGCAAGCGGTGTATGTTTACTTTTTTGGACTTGAATTAGTCCATTTAGTTGGTAAAGCTGCGCACCTTGTAGAAGCAGACATTATGTTGATTGTATTAGGTTTAATTGACGTAGTGATGATTTCAAATCTATTGATTATGGTAATTGTGGGAGGCTATGAGACCTTTGTGTCTCGCCTGAATTTAGAGGGGCATCCAGATGAACCAGATTGGTTATCTCACGTAAACGCTAACCTACTTAAGGTTAAATTAGCCACTGCAATTATTGGCATTTCATCGATACATTTACTCAAAACTTTCATCAATGCTGAAAACTTGAGCGATAATGTACTCATCGCTCAAACCGTAATCCACATGACCTTTGTGTTATCAGCGGTTGCCATTGCTTATATTGATAAGTTGATGTCTCATTCTGATGATAAGCACTAGCGGATAATAGCCACTAGACTTTATATAACGAGTATTAATTGGTGCTTAGCATACTCGCATAGACTAGAAACCTACTTTTAGTAGCCTATGCGTTATTATGCTACTGGCTGATCTATCTTGTCTTTGACTAAATCGTAAGTCTATTGGCTAGAGATATGCCATCAGAATAATTGCATAATGGATGTTGGTGCTACCGAAACAGTTTTAATTCTAAAATCATAAACCGCGACGGTTTTTTCACTTTCAGTTTCTATAGCCACACGCCATTGGCCCGCCTGTAAATTCTGTTTATAAGTGTATCCTCTAAAACCGTTGTAGCGGCCGCCAGCCAAGGTGAAACCAATGTGCGATTGTGTTACCCAGCCTTGTTTCTTATCGTAAAACTGCCAGCGATGGTAGAGCTTGGTATTTAAGCCAGATGGTGCAAAAACTGATGAAATGCAATAAACGCGCTGGCCTGCTGTAATTTCTAAATCAGTGCTGGTTTTACGCCAAAATACCCACCAATCTGACGGTTGCTGCGACAACTGATAATCGCCATTCACTTTACTGAGTGAATAAGCCACTGCAATATCGCGCTTCACTAGTGGCACTGGTGGAATCATATCTGCAGCATAAGCAAACATTAGTCCTGCGGCAATTAACCAAACTGGGACAATGCTACCGAAATGATTGGGCGTATTCTTGAATAGCCAATGCGCAGCACCTAAGCCCATTAATGTACTTAAATAAAACCAAATCGGGTGAATACTGCCGATTAAAAATGGCAAGGCAAAGTTGAACAATAACATCGTACAAAAACCAAATAGCGCCCAGCTTAAAGTGAAGCGTTTATATTCATCTTCTAAATACTCATTGCCAACCAACATGGCGCCTAACAATAATGACATAAGCCAGGCCAACCAATGGCTTGCGCTTTTGAAGTATAAAATAAATAAAGAGCTTAATAAGTTACCGTAAATGAACTGCAATAAAAAATAAGGGAAGTTAGGCCAGTGATATTTAGAAAGATTTAAACGTATATAAATTTTACCTAGCCAGCTTGGAAAGCTAGTCGAATCAGCCAGAATATAGCTAGGCCTACCGACAACATAAAGAATCAAACCTGCCGTAGCTAAATAAGCCGCAAAGATAAATAAATCTTGCGCGGCTACGTTCCGTCCTATGGTGAAGGCATCCCAAGCAAAACCACCAAAAAAGAAAATGGCCGGGAAGAAGTCGCGCACCTTTAACATGTGGCGAACTAAATTTTGTACGTGCTTAGATTGTTTTATGGTGGTGATGAACATATTGAGTTGATTTAAACCTGTCGTTTAACTATTAATTCAAATCACAAATTTAATTTAGCAGGTTAGCAAGAGTAAAACCGATGACAATACCCGTGATTAGCGCAATAGTAACAGCGCGATAAGTAAGCACATCTTTAGAGTAGCCGCGCTTGATGGCGACATAAGAAACCAGATAACCAACTGCATTTAGTAGCCAGATGATAGACAAACTAAGCACCTTTACTAGTAAAGGGCCAATAATAGGCACTAGCGTAATAATGCCTAATATCCAAGCAAATACATGAGAAGCTGCGGCTAATAGCACCACCCCTGTAGTGACCGCTTTAGCATGCCAACCGAAATGCCAAGCTGAAAATACCACCAAAACTAGGGCTATACTTAGCGGAAACATCCATTTCCATGCGCCTAATTTGGTAGGCGAGACAATGTTTTCTTCGCTAAAAATATGTGCGTTGTCTAGGTCAGCATTAGTTAGGTCTGCTTTAAATTGGTGCTCGGGTGGAGTCATAATCGATTATGCAAAAATACGTATGATACATTTATTTTTGCATAACCGATGAATGTCACAAGTGAATTTTAATAATTGAAATAATGACTAAACAGCCAATTCTGCAATCGGAATCACACGTTTAGTTTTACCACCACTAACCGATTCTAGGGCCGCTTTATAATCGGTCATCTGATCAAAGTTTAAGTATTTATAAATTTCAGCCACATTCTGCAATTTATCGCCAATAGTGGCTAAATATTCAGCCTGCGTTGGAATATAACCGAGCTTTGCACAAACGGCTGCCAATTCTGCTGAACCCAAGTAAACGCGTGCATCACGGCCCATACGGTTATCAAAGTTACGTGTACTGGTTGAGAATACCGTCGCTTTATCGGCCACACGAGCTTGGTTCCCCATACATAATGAACAACCCGGAATTTCAGTCCGCGCGCCAGCGATACCAAATACAGAATAGACGCCCTCTTCTCGCAATTGTGCTTCATCCATGCGCGTAGGCGGTGCAATCCATAAACGTGTAGGAATATTCACCGTGCCTTCTAACACTTTTGCAGCCGCGCGATAATGGCCAATATTAGTCATGCAACTACCAATAAATACTTCGTCGATTTTATCGCCAACTACGGCTGAAAGTGGTTTCACGTCATCTGGATCATTCGGGCAAGCTAATAATGGCTCTTTGATTTCATTTAGATCAATTTCAATCGTGTAGGCGTATTCTGCATCGGCATCAGGTGATAATAATTCTGGTTTGGCTAACCATGCTTGCATACTAGCAATACGACGTTGTAATGAGCGCGCATCTTCATAACCGTTATCAATCATATTTTGCATTAATACGATATTTGAATTTAAAAACTCAATCACAGGTTCTTTGTTTAGTTTTACCGTACAGCCATTAGCAGACCGCTCGGCAGATGCATCGGCAAATTCAAAAGCCTGCTCTACTTTTAAATTTGGTAAACCTTCAATCTCTAAAATTCGGCCGTTAAATACGTTCTTTTTACCTTGCTTGCCGACGGTTAATTCGCCTTTTTGAATTGCCGCATAAGGAATCGCATTGACTAAATCGCGTAAAGTAATGCCAGGTTGCATGGCGCCTTTAAAGCGCACCAATACTGACTCTGGCATATCCAGTGGCATCGCGCCCATCGCCGCCGCAAAAGCGACTAAACCTGAACCCGCCGGAAATGAAATGCCAATCGGGAAGCGTGTATGAGAATCACCACCTGTGCCTACGGTATCAGGCAATATCATGCGGTTAATCCAAGAGTGAATCACGCCGTCACCTGGACGTAGAGATACACCGCCACGACTGCTTATAAATTCTGGCAAGCTGTGTTGTAGTTCGATGTCTACCGGCTTTGGATAAGCTGCAGTATGGCAAAAACTTTGCATAACTAAATCAGCACTAAAACCCAAACAGGCCAGCTCTTTAAGCTCATCACGTGTCATGCCGCCAGTGGTATCTTGCGAGCCAACCGTAGTCGCTTTTGGTTCACAATAAGTGCCAGGACGAACGCCTTTGCCTTCTGGTAAACCGCAGGCTCTGCCGACCATTTTTTGCGCTAAGGTATAACCTTTGCCTGAATCTTTAGGTGCAATCGCAGTAATAAATAATTCTGTAGGAGGTAAACCTAAAGTTTGACGCGCATTGGTAGTTAAACCACGGCCAATAATCAATGAAATTCGGCCACCTGCGCGCACCTCATCTGGCAAGGTGATGGGCGCTAAATCAAAACTAGCAATAACTTCGCCTTTTTCATTCAATACTTTGCCTGCGTAAGGCTGGATAGTAATGACATCGCCAGTTTGCATTTTTGAAACATCGCATTGAATTGGCAAAGCGCCAGAATCTTCAGCAGTATTGAAGAAAATAGGGGCGATTTTAGTGCCTAAAATCACACCGCCGGTGCGTTTATTGGGAATGTTAGGAATATCATTGCCCATAAACCATTGCAATGAGTTGATAGCAGACTTACGTGATGATCCAGTACCGACCACATCGCCAACGTAAGCGAGTGGTAAGCCTTTTTGCTTCAAAGTGTCGATTAAAGCTAAGCCTTCGGGCATCTTATTAATCAACATGGCTTTGGCATGCATAGGAATATCCGGGCGACTCCAAGCGTCTTGCGCAGGGCTTAAATCATCGGTATTGGTTTCACCATCGACTTTAAATACCACCATTTTTATTTCTTCAGCCAACTTAGGTGCGCTGGTAAACCATTCTGCATTTGCCCATGATTCGATTAGCTTTTTGGCATGCACATTGCCAGCTTTCATTTTTTCAGCCACATCGTGAAACGCATCAAACATCAAGATTGTATTTGATAAAGTTGCAACTACTTTATCGGCCATAGGCGTGTCTAACAACCCAACTAACGCTTGGACGTTGTAACCGCCTAACATTGTCCCCAATAAACATACCGCATGATCTGGATTAATGACTAGTGAGGTAGCTTTACCGTGGGCAATGTCAGACAAAAATGCTGCTTTAACATAGGCCGATTGATCGACACCTGCTGGCGTGCGATTGGTGATTAAATCAAGCAATGCCTCACCTTCACCGTTTGGTGGATTTTTCAGAAGCTCTACAACCTGAGCCACTTGCTCGACTGAAAGTGGTAATGGAGGAAGATTAACTGCGTTGCGTTCTGCAACGTGCTGGCGATAAGCTTTTAACATGGTGATAGCGTCTTTAAAGTTTAATTAAAATAGTTGATTGCAATTATACAACCAGCACAAAACACTTAAAACCTATTAGTGGTGGCAATAGGCACAGGTAAATTTTGCGTTAGTGTTAGTTTTAGTTTTATTACTGATTATTCTTGTTTATATATAAATCATTAGCAAATGTCGTGCCACAACTTTTGCTACTAGCTGAGGCTTCCATTCTATCTAATACTTCTTTTTGGTAGCCTTTGCCGTGTTTTAACTCTAAATATGCGCGTACTTCAAACACATCTGCATAACCATTTTTATCAGTATCCATTGCAAGCACATTATCTTCTAACGACGGGCCTATGTAGGCGCCAGATTTGTCCGTTAAATAGCTTAAAACATTTTCGGCATGGGCGACTGAAACAACATTAAGGCTGGCCAATATAATGATTAGCACTAGCGTTTTATGTATTCTATTTTCATTCATTTAAGTCATATCCTAAATACTTTTATCAGAATGATTTTAAATCAAATAGGTTATGGCGAACTATTATTAGCGATACAATTTACAGCAAAGAATGTATTTCAATAGACTGATGCAAGCGAATTTTTTCTTTCCATTCCGCCGGACCTGTAGTGTGAACCGAACTCCCTTTGCTATCCACGGCCACCGTGACTGGCATATCTTGCACGGTAAATTCATAAATCGCTTCCATACCCAAATCGGCAAAGGCCAGCACTTCAGCTTTTTTAATTGCTTTACTCACTAAATAAGCCGCACCGCCTACTGCTGTTAAATAAATCGACTGATGTTTTGCAATCGAACTTATTGTTTCATCACCGCGTTCTGCCTTGCCTACCATGCCTAATAAGCCAGTTTCACTTAACATCATTTCGGTAAAACCATCCATGCGCGTTGCCGTGGTTGGACCCGCTGGACCGACCGCTTCATCGCGGACTGGATCTACCGGCCCAACGTAATAAATAAAACGGTTGGTGAATTCCACCGGTAATTTTTCACCCGCGGCCAACATAGTGGCAATTCGCTTGTGCGCAGCATCGCGACCAGTAAGCAATTTTCCGCTTAATAATAAGGTTTGCCCAGGTTGCCATGTTTGAATATCATCTTTGCTAATGGTATCTAGATTCACGCGTAAAGACGCATCGCTAGGTGCCCAATTAACATTAGGCCAGTCGTCTAGGTTGGGCGCTTCTAATACCGCCGCGCCAGTGCCGTCTAATTCAAAATGCACATGCCTAGTAGCAGCGCAGTTAGGAATAATCGCTACCGGCAAGGAGGCTGCATGGGTAGGATAATCTAAAATCTTCACATCAAGCACCGTCGCCAAACCGCCTAAACCTTGCGCGCCTATGCCTAAATTATTCACTTTTTCAAAAATCTCCAAGCGCAATTCTTCAACTTTATTACTTGCACCTCTGGCTTTAAGCTCATGAATATCAATCGGCGCCATCAGTGATTCTTTGGCCAGCAACATCGCTTTCTCAGCGCTACCGCCTATGCCTATACCCAACATTCCCGGCGGACACCAACCTGCGCCCATTTTTGGCACAACGTCTAATATCCAATCGACAATACTGTCATTTGGATTCAGCATGGCAAGCTTGGCTTTATTCTCAGAACCACCGCCTTTTGCGGCAATACTGACCTCAACTTTATTACCCGCCACTAACTCCACATGCGTAATGGCAGGCGTATTGTCTTTAGTATTGGCGCGCTTGCCAGCAGGATCAGAAACAATAGAAGCGCGCAATTTATTTTCTGGCAACAGATAAGCACGGCGCACGCCTTCGTTGACCATTTGCTCTAAAGTCAGGCCACTTTCAAAACGCACATCCATGCCCACTTTAACGAAGGCCACCACAATACCGGTATCTTGGCATAGCGGACGCTTGCCTTCAGCACACATGCGCGAGTTGGTTAAAATCTGCGCAATCGCATCTTTAGCGGCTGGCGATTGTTCAGCCTCGTAAGCACGACCTAAAGCCTGAATATAATCTACCGGATGATAGTAGGAAATATATTGCAAGGCATCGGCGATGCTTTGTATGAAGTCGGCTTGTTTGATAATGGTCATAGTCATAGTCTTGGTATTGGTCTTGATGTTTAACTTTTATTTTTTAGCGTGAACTTTTCGCATAAGCAATTATATTGTTAATATCTTTACGCAAGATTTTACCATTTTTGGTACGTGGGAAGTCTTTAGTCAAATACACGGTTTTAGGCGCTTTGTAAGCGGCTAAATGCTGCTTGCCAAACGCCAGCAACTCATCGGCAGTGACCGTTGAATTGGCTTGTAAAATCACATAAGTCACCACTAGCAATTTATCTTTTTCCAATTCTTCGCCGACTGTTGCACAATCTGCCACATCAGGGTGCGATTTATACACACGCTCGATTTCATAGGGCGATACACGATAGCCAAAGCTTTTGATGATGTCGTCTTTACGGCCTAAAAACCAAATATAACCATCCTCATCATAGCGTGCATAATCACCCGTGAAAAACCAGCCGTCATGTTTGTATTTAGCCGTTTCTTCATCTAAATTCCAGTAACGCAAGAATAAGCCCGGGTCTGAATCTGGCACACTAATCATACCCTCTTCACCTTGCGGCACTTCTTCTAAGGTTTCAGGGTTTAGCAATTTAATTGCATGACCAGGTTGTGGAAAACCAGCAGAACCAGCACGTATCGGCCGATAAGTACTTTGGCTTAAATAGTAAGAAAACTCGCTCATGCCAACCGCTTCGTAAATATCCACACCAAAGCGCTCGCGCCATTGTTGTAATACTTCGTCTGATAAATGTTCACCTGCGCTCATGCAATGACGCAAACTAGGCACATCAGCTTGTAATGCTTTACATTTCTGTATAATTTGCCTATAGATAGTGGGTACGCCAACAAAAATAGTGGCTGAATGCTTGGCAATCAATCGCGTCCAAGTATCTGCATCATTTTTGCCTTCGTGCACGATAACGGTTTTGCCTAAATACAGCGGATCCATCAGGCCAGAACCTAATACATAAGTCCAGTTGAATTTACCAGAATGCATGATTCGATCTTGTGATTTATCAGAAAAATTAAACCAATATTTTGACGCTGGCTCGCGGCCTATCAAAGCGCGGTGCGCATGTAACACGCCTTTTGGATAACCGGTTGTGCCTGAGGTATACACCAAATAAGCCGGATCATCGGCAGCGGTTAATTCGGCTGGCAAACAAGTATCAATGGCTGACAATTGCGCTTCTAAATCGCACACGTTTAATGTTGCATGCGCAGAAACTTCACCTAAGCCGGATAAAAATATATGTTTTAAATTAGGTAAATTGTTTAAATGATCTTGCAGTGACGGCCAAGCGGCTTTATCTGTCACTAGAACCGTTGCGCCAGAATCACGGGCCAAATATGCCACCTCTTCAGCGGTGAGTAAAGTTGATGTTGGCACAGCAATCGCGCCACGCTTCATTGCACCCAAAAATGCAGTTGGATAATCCAAACTATTCGGCAAGCGAATTAATACGCGGTCGCCCAAGGCTACATTTAAGTTTCTAAGCAATTGGGCAAACTTATCGGTACTTTTCGCTAATTGCTGAAAGGTGATTTCTGAGGTGCCTTGCACATCGTCTTCTACTATCATGGCAATTTCTTGCGCAGCTGGCGTATTTAGATGTTTATCAGTACACGCCGCACCTATATTAAAGTAGGCTGGGACATTCCAAGCCCATGCTGAAAATTGTTCAAATTTTTGCATATCTAACCTTCATCTATTCTTTAAGCACTCATCATTTCTACTTTGGCATTTTTATCTTGGTAGAAATTTAAAATATTAAGAAAATTACCTAAACCCTTATAGCAATACGCCATACGGCCAGTTTTGGCGTATTACCTGTTCTGGCAACAACTCAAGTACGTGTAGAGCAAAACCCATATCATCCTGATTAAGCGCACGCAATGCGTGAGCGCGTAACAAGGTTTGCAAAGCCTTACCAAACATAGGCGGATCCAGCATTTCGCCTTCAAATTTAATCGCGCCGCCGTATAAAGCATCTGCTTCGATGGCTGCTTTTAAAATACGCACTTTTTGGTTCACTTCAGTAGGCGAAGGCGTATAAGCGGTTTTACATAAATGAATATGACCAGGATGTATCACCTGCTTGCCGGTTAATCCCATGGCAGATTCTTGGCAAGCATGTTTATAAACAATACGTGATTCGTGATCGCCATGTAAATCTAACCAACGGCGTACATCATGCGGTTCTAAAAACTTCTCAGGCATAATATTTGAGCCGATTAAAGTTTCCACGCCGCCAATCACACCTTTACCGGCAATACGCGCTTCAAACATCAATTGGTTCATGTAAAACTGCAATTCTTCAATCCAATGCTCAGGCGTAATATGAATACCCATCGCTTTTGAAAAGTCATGAATACCGAATACCACGTGTTTCACTGTGCTGTATTGCATTAATTCTGGCGCAATTTTCAGTGATTTTGGATGCTCAATAATCGGCTGTATCGTAATATTAGGATTAAGGTCTAGCAAAAAGCTGGATAAATCACGCACTTCTGCCGCGCCATAAGCCTCGCCGGCTTTGGCCAACATCACCACATCAATACAATCCGCCATATCGCTGACTAATTGCATATCTAACTCATATTCATCAGTACGAAATGAATTTGAACGAATCGCAATCGTCACTTGGCTATTCACTTTGCGTAGTTCAGGCAACTCTTTACGCAGCAAATTACGGCTCATTTCTTTTTGGCGGCAACCATCTTCCAAGTCGAAAATAAGCGTGTGCGCGTTGGTCTTATGTGCATGTTTCTTCATACGCGCCGCAGCTTGATCCATATCTTCGTAAATGCCTAAAGATGGCGCATATTTAACCGGCGGATAATATAACTGAATGCCAGGCCAGGTTTCACCGATCATTGCGCTATTGGTATAACACTTAATTTTCCCATGATGATCCATGCCTGCATCCCCCGAATTTTGGTGTGTGTTACTCATATTAATTCTTTCAATTATTTTAGTTATTTTGATTACTTATGCATAAACACTAACTGCTTCATGACCACTTAATTTAATCAACACACTTTTCATCGCTAAGACATCTAATTTTTTAGCCACTAAAACCTCAACATTTAAAAAACTAATTCTTGAGGTCACCACGTTTAAAAATTCGTTATCTGGCAAATCTAGCAAACTATCAAAAACTAATAGTTCTTGCGCGTTTAAAGTGGCCACATGATTTTGTGAAAATCGTTGCAATACAATATCGAGTTCTAACAAGCCACGACGACATCGCCAACTGAGTCGCCTGACTTCTTCTTCCGTCATATTTTTAGTATCAGACATTCAAGTCACCATATTATCAGTAGGAATATTTTGACTAAATCGCCTTAATTTCTATTTTTTTCTTAGCGATCACTTTATGTTCACGTGCCTGTTCAAACTTAAGGTCTTTAATCTTGGCAATGGCTAAAGATGGATTGAGCTTTTTCGGGCAAACATCCACGCAATTCATAATATTGTGGCAACGATAGAGTCGGTCTGGTGCTTCTAAATTTTCTAGGCGCTCATCCAAGGCTTGGTCGCGGCTATCCGCCATAAAGCGATAAGCTTGCATCAATCCTGCCGGGCCGACGAAAGTTTCAGGATTCCACCAAAAACTAGGGCAAGAAGTAGTACAGGCACCGCATAAAATACATTCGTACAAACCATCTAATTTCGCGCGGTCTTCAGGCGACTGTAAACGCTCAGTTTCTGGCGGCGCATCGTTATTAATCAAATACGGCTTCACTGAATTGTAATGTTCAAAAAACTGCGTCATATCCACCACTAAATCGCGGATAACTGGCAAGCCAGGCATAGGGCGTAACACCACCGGCTCTTCTAAATCGGATAATTTAGTCACGCAAGCCAAGCCATTTTTACCGTTGATATTCATGCTATCTGAGCCGCAAACACCTTCGCGGCACGACTTACGCAAACTTAAACTATCGTCTAAATCTTTAATGCGCAATAAGGCATCGAGTAACATTTGATCGCTATCTTCAAGCACTAAATCGTAATCTTGCATGTAAGGCTTTTTATCGACATCTGGGTTAAAACGGTAAATTGAGAATTTCATTTGGTAATCTCTAAATAACTAAATTTGTCTGGCAACAGGTTGAGCGCTTGTAGATTTAATAGCTGGCTTAATAAACGCGAGGCTTAGGCTCAAAACTAGGCACAGTTTGCGGTTTTAAGCGTACTGGTTTATAGGCTAGTTTATGGCCTTCACGGTAATACAATGAATGGCTTAGCCAATTCACATCGTCGCGCTCGCTAAAGTCTTCGCGGCAATGTGCGCCACGGCTTTCTTTACGTGCTTCCGCCGCATGCATGGTGGCTAAGGCTACTTCTACCAAGTTATCCAGCTCTAGAGCCTCGACCCTTGCTGTGTTGAATACTTGGCTCTTATCTTTTATTATTGTGTTCTTAGCACGTTCTGCCACTTTATCAATTTCCGCAACGCCGGCATGTAACAAGTCAGGAAAGCGGAACACGCCACAATGTGTTTGCACAGCTAAACGTAAATCATTGCCTACGTCTTTCACGGTTTCGCCTTCTGCTTGCGTATCTAGGCGATTCAGTCTGGCTAAAGTCATATCACAGACATCTGCTGGCAATGGTTTGTGATTAGCGTCTTTTTTGACTTCTTCCACCATTTTGTCGCCAGCCGCGCGGCCGAATACCACTAAATCTAATAGTGAGTTAGAACCTAAACGATTCGCGCCATGTACAGAGACACAAGCGCACTCACCTACCGCATACAAACCATTCACCACCGACTCACCGCCACTAGCATTTGGCACCACTACTTGGCCTTGCAGATTAGTTGGAATGCCGCCCATCATGTAATGCACGGTAGGCACGATAGGAATTGGATCTTTAATCACATCGACATTAGCAAAGGTTTTGGCAATTTCTCGGATGCCAGGTAATTTATCGTTAATTAGGGCTTCACCAAGATGGTCTAATTTTAAATAGACCGCATCTTTATTTTTACCCACGCCACGACCGGCTTTAATTTCTGTAGCAATGGCGCGTGAAACCACATCACGACTGGCTAAATCTTTTGCATTAGGTGCGTAACGCTCCATAAAACGCTCGCCTTCGCTATTGAGTAAATAGCCGCCTTCACCACGTACGCCTTCGGTAATCAGCACACCCGCATTAAGTACACCCGTCGGGTGGAATTGCCAGAATTCCATATCTTGCAATGGAATATTCGCCCGTGCCGCCATGCCTAGACCATCACCTGTATTAATAAATGCATTAGTGCTAGCTTTGAATATACGACCTGCACCGCCAGTAGCCAACAAAGTAGCTTTGGCACGAATGCAATGTACTTCGCCTGTTTCGATTTCCAGCGCAAGTACGCCCAAAACATCCCCACTAGCGTCTTTTAACAAATCTAACGCCAGCCATTCTACAAAAAACTGCGTATTAGATTGCACGTTACGCTGATACAAAGTGTGCAACATGGCGTGACCAGTTCTATCGGCCACTGCACAAGTGCGTGAGATAGCTTTTTCACCAAAGTTTTGTGTCATACCACCAAATGGGCGTTGAAAAATCTTGCCATTTTCTAAACGGTCAAACGGCATGCCAAAATGCTCAAGCTCGTAAATCGCAGCAGCAGCATTTTTACACATAAACTCAATCGCATCTTGGTCACCCAAAAAGTCTGAGCCTTTGATGGTGTCGTACATGTGCCACAGCCATTTATCATCGACCACGTTACCAAGCGCGGCGGCAATGCCACCCTGCGCCGCAACTGTGTGTGAGCGTGTTGGAAATACTTTACTTAAAACAGCTACTTTCAAGCCAGATTGCGCTAATTGCAATGAAGCGCGCAAACCAGCGCCACCACCACCTACCACTAGTGCATCAAATTTTTGAGTTGCTAATGCCATCACTTTTAAACCTTAAAATAAATGTTCTAAAAAATATGAGTCAAATATCAGTCGAATATCATTCAATCTGGGATTTATCGCTGTTTACATTAAAAATAACCAGCTTGCCCATGCAATATAAACCCATAACAACACCACTAATATTTTCAACAAACCACTGCGTACTTGCATATTTGGCACGTAATCTTTAAACACATCGCGTATGCCTAACCATGCGTGAATAGATAAACTAATCCAAAACAACCAACTAGCGATACGAAACCAAATTGGCTGAAAAAATTCTAAAAATACTGCATAAGTATCTGGTTGCAATACACAAATACGGACAAACAACATAACGCTGTAAAGAGCCATAATTAATGCTGTTAGCCTTTGCATTAACCATGCACGCATGCCGGGATAACGCTTGGTGAGTAAATCTATTACCATAATTTAATCGCCAATACTAAAGTAGCAAACACGCCTAAAACCAATACAATTTTGCTGGTATAACGCGCTTTCATTAGCGTGGTCATCCAATGTACATCCATGGCTAAATGTCTTACGCCAGCAAAAAAGTGGTGAAAAAATGCCCAAGCAAATCCAAGCATAATAAGTTTGCTGAGAGGTGAATTTAAAATTGAAACGACTGCTTCAAAGTAAGCAACTGAGCTTAAGGACAACTGCAACAACAACAATATGATAGGCAACACTAAAAACAAAGCACAACCTGTGGCTCTATGTAAAATAGAAACTAGGGCATTAATCGGCAACCTAATCGTCAATAGATTGAGATTTTTTGGGCGGTTTTTCGTTTTTGCCTTTCGGCTGCTTTGCATTTCATTCTCTGGCATGATCGTCACTTTTGTAGATTTAAACTTAATGTTTACAATACAACTAAATCTGTTGCTAACTATTAGCCTGCTGCAATCTTGCTGCATCGGCTACTGCGCCAGAAACGATACTCAGCAAGCGAGTGTCAAATGGCTTAGGAATAATATATTCCTTGCCAAAACTTAAGCTCGTTAAATTGTAAGCTTTGAGCACATCCTCAGGCACTGGTTCACGCGCTAACGCAGCTAAAGCACGTGCAGCGGCAATTTGCATTTCATCAGTAATTTGTTTGGCTTTAGCATCCAAAGCGCCACGAAATAAATAAGGGAAGCACAATGCATTATTCACTTGGTTTGGAAAGTCTGAACGGCCGGTAGCCATTAAAAGATCATCACGCACCGCGTGCGCCAAACTTGGTTGTATTTCAGGATCAGGATTGGCTAAAGCAAATACCACAGGATTTTTTGCCATCAGTGTTAATAACTCAGACATCAAGGTATTTGCCGCAGAAACGCCGATAAAAACATCAGCATTTGGCATTACATCGGCCAAATTTTTAGCCGCGCTAGGCGCAACGGCTAAATGGCGATTATTGTCATGTAAATCTGCACGTGAGGTATCGAGTACACCAGATTTATCGACCATGGTGATATTAGTAGCGCCCATCAATTTAAGTAATCTGGCACAAGAGCAGCCTGCTGCGCCTGCGCCTAAGAATACTATTTTTGCCGCAGCTAGCGTTTTACCTTGGATGGATAACGCATTGGTTAACGCAGCCGCTACAATTACCGCTGTGCCATGCTGGTCATCATGAAACACTGGAATATCTAAACGTGCGCGCAATTCTTTTTCAATCCTAAAACAGTGCGGTGCCGCAATATCTTCTAAATTAATACCACCAAAAGTGGGGGCAATATTCACCACGGTCTCAATAAAAGCCTCTACACTAGGCGCGGTAATTTCAATATCAAAAACATCAATTCCGGCAAAACGTTTAAATAGCACGGCTTTACCTTCCATTACCGGTTTACTGGCTAGTGCGCCCATATTACCTAAGCCCAACACCGCTGTGCCATCAGTAATCACCGCCACCAAATTACCTTTATTAGTATATTTATAAGCATTTGCTGGATCACGATTAATTTCACGCACTGGCACCGCAACACCCGGCGTATAAGCCAAAGACAAGTCATCTTGCGTAGCGCATGGTTTAGATGACTCAACGGAAAGTTTTCCTGGTCTAGGAAACTCGTGGTAATCAAGTGCGCGTTTTTTTAAATCGTCCATTACTCTCTATGCCTTATTAAGGATTTAGTTTTTTTAGGTGCTTACTGCTAATTGTGCAGCTATTAATTTGTATAGCTATTTATTTTGCCGCTAAAGCGTATTTTCAAAAGTTGTTATTCAAGTTCATTCATATAATGGTGATTGTCGGTCACACACAAACCTAAACGCCATTCCATAGGCTTATCACCGTAGGTAAATGAAACACGCTCTATGCTCAATAGCGGCTCACCTGCACTTAAACCTAAGGCCGTTGCCACTTCACCGACGGCAGCAACTGCTTTCAAGCGCTCTTCCGCACGTATCATTCGCACACCAAATTCAGACTCATACATGCTATACATAGATCCGTTATTCTCCTCTACGCGCGTGCCATTAAGACCTTTGAATGCATTCGCCGGCACCACAATATGGTCAAAAATCAGCGGTCGCCCTGAAAAAGTCAGTAGTCGTTTAATTTCTATGGTTGAAGCACCAGCCTTCATAGCCAATATCTGGCCCATGCGGACATCCGCTTTACCCTTAGTGCATGAAATAAATTCGTTTTGCAAAAGCTCTTTTTGTCCATCGACGGAAGTGAGCCTTAAAAATCTAAGCTTCATGCCTTCTGCGCTATGCGTGGCGACAAACGTGCCTTTACCTTGGCGACGAATCAGAATATTTTCTGTAGCTAAGGCATCGATCGCTTTTCTCACCGTGCCTTGACTGACTTTATATCTGCCAGCCAACTCGATTTCGCTAGGAATCATATCGCCTGGGCGCCACTCACCACCGATCAAACTTTGTGTAAGTAACACCTTAATTTGGTCATAAAGTGGTTTGTAGCTTGGCGAGTTGTAGTGTTTATCTATCATAAGTTTAATATTTCATCCAAGGTCTAATGCGCTACGGTTTAATGGTTCAACTGCAGATACACTTTGCGCTTATTTACATTAAGTGCATTTATATCATGACCATTTTAATTAGTCTAGTGTTTTATATCTTATATAAGACATAAGATATTTGTTGACAGATTTTAATTGCACTCTATATAATTAAGGCCATTATCAAATTATAAAAAATAATTTCAAAATACAGTGAATAACTATACTAATTAAAATACTGTAAAACTAAGTCCCAATAAGGTATCAAGATGAATCAATATTTTCGCCCTCGCCGCTCCATGTTATATGTGCCTGGCTGTAATTCTCATTATCTAGAGCGTGCGCGTACATTACATGCAGATTCGGTCATTCTTGATTTAGGCGATCCTATTTTGGTGGAATGCAAAGAAGAGTCACGGGACAATGTGGTGCGCTTTGTTAATGAAGGTGGTTATGGCTCACGCGAAGTGGTCGTCCGCGTCAATGATCTTGATTCGCCATGGGGCTCGGATGACATCAAAGCTATCGCTAAAACGAAAGTAGACGCGATTCTTTTTCCTAATATTGAATCACGCGAAGATGTACTCACAGCACTATCAATGCTTGATGTAGCCGGCGGTAGCCACATCCCAATTATGGTGATGATAGAAAGTCCAATCGCCGTGCTCAACGCAAAAGAAATTGCTAGCGCATCCAATCGGATTGTTTGCATTGTTATGGCAACTTCCGATTTAATTTCGCAACTGCACGCAAGAGTCACACATGAACGCTCATCTATTTTGACTTCTTTATCACTAGTGATATTGGCCGCTCGCGCTTACGGCAGAGCTGTAGTTGACGGAATTACTAGTGATTTTAAAAATATGCATTCTTTTGAATATGCTTGCCGATTAGGTCGGGACATGGGCTTTGATGGAAAATCATTAGTACACCCTGCTCAACTAGCTTACAGCAATGATGCTTACACGCCCAAAGCTAATGAAGTGCGCCACGCCCGCGAAATTATTCAAGCATTAAAAGCAGCTAACGAAGCGGGTAAAGGCACAGTGGTGGTAAACGATAAACTGGTAGAACAGCACCATGTTAAAGCCGCCACGCACTTATTAAAATTAAGCGAACTTATTGCAAAATTGGAAGAAAGCCATGTCTAGTGTAAATATCGGCTCGAAAATAAACGTAGGTAATTATTTTGAGGATTTTCGCCTCAATCAAGTGATTCAACATGCCACACCACGCACAATTACTGATGGCGAAACGGCCTTGCACATCGCATTAACAGGCGCACGCCAAGTATTATATTCAGCAGAAACGGTAGCGCTGTCTTTAGGATACAAAACTCGCCCAATAGACGATTTACTGGCTTTTCATATTGCCTTTGGTAAAACTGTGCCAGACATTTCCGTCAACGCCGTGGCGAATTTAGGTTATGCCGACGTACGCTTTTTACAACCAGTTTATGCTGGTGACACACTGAGCACCAGCTCCACCGTGATTGGCCTGAAACAGAATTCCAATGGGAAATCTGGCGTGGTCTATGTGCGCTCAGTAGCAATTAATCAGGATCAGCAAGCGGTATTCTCATGGGTACGTTGGGTAATGGTGCATAAAAAAGACCTAAACGCACCTGCGCCTGAAACTGTTGTGCCAAATTTACTCAACTTCGTGCCGGTTGCTGAGTTGAATATTCCAAGCTTTCTTGATGCCAGTCAATTTGATACCAGCATCACTGGTGGGCAATATTTATGGGATGACTACCAAGTGGGCGAACGCATCAACCACCCAGCGGGTATGACAGTTAGCGATAGCGACCATACGATGGCGACTAAGCTTTATCAAAATAATGCACGCTTACATTTTGATGCTGTGATGATGAAAAAAACCGCCTTTGGCCGCAGATTAATGTACGGCGGACACATTATTTCATTGTGCCGTGCGCTGTCGCATGATGGCTTGGAAAACGCCTTATCAATTTTAGCGATTAATGCTGGCACACACTGCAATCCAACTTTTGGCGATGATACTATTTACACTTGGACTGAAATTCTAGACAAATGTGAAATACCTAATCGTGGCGATGTTGCGGCATTGAGATTACGCATGGTAGGCATTAAAAACCTAGCGGCTGATACGCTGGAAACCACGCACATAAGCAACGACGGCAAACAAAGCTATCACCCAAACGTGGTGTTAGATTTGGATTACACCGTGCTAATGTCGCGAAGATAAAATTAAGTTTAAATAAATATAATAGTTAATAATTTAGGACAAAAAATATGACTACTCAGCATCTAGTTCACCCCAGAGAAGCATTATTCAGCGGTGAAAAATCGTTTCCTATCATTCCGTCATGCGAGCATTTTGCTGGCAGTGAAAAATTAATTTTAAAGGCTTTATCGCTACAAGACAGCATAGGCGCAGTGTTTGATATTACCTGCGATTGTGAAGATGGCGCACAAGCTGGCCAAGAACGCGAGCACGCCGCAATGATCGTTAAAGTGTTATCCAGCGAAGCAAACAAACATAAAATGGCCGGTGCGCGTATTCACGATTTTACGCATGCCAATTGGAAGCAAGATGTAGACATTTTAGTCAGTGGCGCTGGGCAGATATTAAGTTATATCACCATTCCAAAATGTACTACTTTTACACAAGCCAAAGAGATGATTAGCTACATTCAGCAAGTGGCAAAAGCAAATAATATTAGCGGTGAGATTCCAGTGCATATATTAGTAGAAACCCATGGCGCACTGAAAGCCGTACATGAAATTGCGACATTACCCTGGGTGCAAGTATTGGATTTTGGTTTAATGGATTTTGTCAGTGGCCATCATGGCGCAATTCCAGCATCGGCAATGCGTAGCCCAGGCCAATTTGAGCATCGCTTATTGGCACGCGCTAAAGCTGAGTTAGTCGCAGCAGCCTTGGCTAATGGCGTCGTTCCAGCTCATAACGTGACCTTAGATCTTAAAAACGTAGAAACCACCCATTCAGATGCTACGCGCGCGCGCAATGAATTTGGCTTTTTACGTATGTGGAGCATTTACCCTACACAAATTGAAGCGATTGTTGACGCGATGAAGCCGAATTTTGATGAAGTGCAAGATGGCGCAAACATTTTACTAGCTGCACAAAAAGCCGATTGGGGCCCAATTCAATATGACGGTGAACTGCATGACCGCGCGACTTATCGTTATTTCTGGGAGATTTTGCAGAAAGCCAAATTAACCAAAGTAGAGATTCCAGCAGAAGCAAACGCGGCATTTTTTAGTTAGTTTTACGTACATTAAGTTTACACAGGACAAGTTCGAATTCTTCAAAATTGAATCGTAGCCGTTTTAATCATACAAGTTTTAATACTACAAGTTTAAATCATTCAGGTAATTAAATATGACACAAGCAACCACCGCTGGCGCACGCTTTCGTGCTGCCCTTAAAGCAGAATCACCACTACAAATTATTGGTGTAATTAATGCTTATCACGCCATGCTTGCCACACAAAGCGGCTTCAAAGCAATTTACTTATCTGGTGGCGGCGTAGCGGCTGGTTCTTTAGGTTTGCCAGATTTAGGCATTTCTACTTTAGAAGATGTGTTGATTGATGTGCGTAGAATCACCGATGCAGTAGATACACCGCTGTTAGTAGATATTGATACCGGATTTGGTGGTGCATTTAACATTGCCCGTAGCGTAAAAGCGGTTGCAAAAGCCGGCGCCGCAGCAATACATATTGAAGACCAAGTACAAGCAAAACGCTGCGGCCATAGGCCGAATAAAGCGATTGTGACACTAGCAGAAATGGTAGACCGCGTAAAAGCCGCAGTTGATGCTAAACCTTATGATGACTTTGTGATTATGGCGCGTACTGATGCTTTAGCTGTTGAAGGTTTGCAATCTGCCATAGACCGTGCATGCGCTTGTGTTGAAGCAGGTGCCGACATGATTTTCCCTGAAGCGATTACCGAACTTAGCATGTACAAACAGTTTGCCGCCGCGGTTAATGTGCCAATTTTAGCCAATATTACTGAATTTGGTAGCACGCCATTATTTACCGTTGATGAGTTACGCACCGCTAATGTCGGCATGGTGCTTTACCCACTGTCAGCTTTCCGTGCTATGAATCAAGCCGCGCTTACCGTGTATGAAACCATGCGTAAAGAAGGCACCCAAAAAAATGTCATTGGCTTAATGCAAACACGTGCCGATCTTTATGTGCATTTGGGTTATCACGCCTTTGAGCAAAAATTGGATGCTTTGTTTAAGCAAGAAAAAGCTTAATTATATAACCAGCTAAACAGCAATATCGGGAGAAAATAGCCATGTCCAACACCACTGAAGCACCTAAAAAAACAAAAAAAGGTGTAGCCCTTGCTGGCGTTACTGCCGGCACCACAGCCATTTGTACCGTTGGCCATACCGGGAACGATTTACATTACCGTGGCTACGATATTATTGAATTAGCCAAAAATTCGACGTTTGAAGAAGTGGCTTATTTATTAATTCACGGTGAATTGCCAAATAAATCGCAATTAAGTGCTTACCATGCAAAACTTAAAAAATTACGTAGTTTGCCAGATGCACTTAAAGCCGTATTAGAGCAAATTCCAAAGAATACTCATCCGATGGATGTGATGCGAACTGCTTGCGCGATGTTAGGTACTTTAGAACCAGAAGCCGCTGACCGTAATACAGCAGCGGCCAAAGATTTAGGTGACCGTTTTATAAGCTGTTTTGGCTCAATTTTGCTGTATTGGTTTCACTTTAGCCACAATGGCAAACGCATTGCACTAGAAACAGACGACGACAGCATCGCGGCACATTTCTTAAATATATTACACGGCAAAGAACCTAGCCAACTTCATATTAATGCGATGAATACATCTTTAGTCCTTTATGCTGAGCATGAATTTAACGCATCGACCTTTACTGGACGAGTCATCGCAGGCACCTTATCTGACATGTATTCCTGCATTACCGGCGCGATTGGCGCGCTACGTGGCGCGAAACATGGTGGCGCGAATGAAGCGGCAATGGAAATTATTGAGCGTTATAAAAATGCTGACGAAGCCGAAGCAGATATTTTGGAACGCATGGCCAAGAAAGAAATTATCATCGGTTTTGGTCATCCGGTTTACACCATTGCAGACCCGCGTAATGAATCAATCAAAGAAGTTAGCCGCAAGTTATGTGCTGAGGCTAGCAATATGACACTTTTTGACATCTCGGCAAGAATTGAGGAAGTGATGTGGCGTGAGAAAAAAATGTTCCCTAACCTCGATTGGTATAGCGCATCCAGCTACCATATGATGGGCATTCCAACGGGTATGTTTACACCAATTTTCGTTATTTCACGCACTACCGGTTGGGTTGCGCATGTAATTGAGCAGCGTATTGACAACAAAATCATTCGCCCAAATGCGGAATATACCGGGCCAGAAAATCGCCCTTACGTTGCCCTAAATAATCGTTAATTTTAATCATTTTTAAATCTCATAAAGCCCCTTATGTCATCTTACATCTCTAACGTACGCCCTGCTCCAGACCAAGTAATCGTCGATATTGCCAATTATGTGGCTGATTTTGAAATCAAATCTGACGAAGCTTTTGATACCGCCCGTAATTGCTTAATGGATACATTAGGTTGCGGTTTTGAAGCGCTAGACTACCCAGCTTGTACCAAATTACTGGGCCCAGTAGTAGCCGGCACTATCGTACCAAATGGTGCAAAAGTACCAGGCACTAACTTCCAATTAGATCCAATTTTAGCGGCATTCAATATTGGTGCGATGATCCGCTGGTTAGATTTTAACGATACTTGGTTAGCCGCTGAATGGGGTCACCCATCAGACAACTTAGGTGGCATTTTAGCCACCGCTGATTATCTTTCACGTAAAAATGTTGCTGAAGGTAAATCGGCGCTCACCATGAAAGATGTGTTGACTGCCATGATTAAAGCGCATGAAATTCAAGGCGTATTAGCGCTAGAAAACAGCTTTAACCGCGTAGGTTTAGATCACGTTATTTTAGTAAAAATCGCCTCAACAGCGGTTGTCACAAAATTACTCGGTGGCAATAAAGAAGATATTATCAATGCCATTTCTAACGCGTTTGTTGATGGCCAAAGCTTGCGCACTTATCGCCACTCTCCAAATACCGGCTCACGTAAATCATGGGCAGCGGGTGATGCAACCAGCCGCGCAGTACGTTTAGCTTGGATGACTATGCAAGGTGAAATGGGTTATCCATCAGCACTTACTGCAAAAACATGGGGCTTTTACGATGTATTATTTAAAGGCAATGCTTTTAAATTTCAACGCGGTTACGGCTCGTATGTGATGGAACAAGTATTATTCAAAATCTCATTTCCAGCTGAATTTCACGCACAAACAGCAGTGGAATGCGCGATTCAATTAAACGCGCAAGTGGGCAATAAATTACAAACGCTAGCGCAAATCGCCGAAATCGATAGAATTGTCATCACCACACATGAATCAGCAATTCGTATTATTGACAAAACCGGTCCGCTAGATAATCCAGCTGACCGTGACCATTGCATACAATACATGGCAACTATCGGCCTATTAAAAGGTAACTTAACCGCCAAAGATTATGAAAACGACGTAGCGAGTGACCCACGTATTGATGCAATCCGCGCAAAAATGGCCTGCGTAGAAAAAGCGGAATACTCTGCAGACTACCTAAACCCAGAAAAACGCTCAATCGCCAACGCCATTCAAGTATTCTTTAAAGATGGTAGCAGCTCAGACAATATCGCTGTGGAATACCCAATCGGCCATAGACGCCGCCGTGGCCAAGGCATCCCTGAGTTAGTTAAAAAATTCCAAGTGAATTTAGCACGCCGTTTTGATGCAAAGAAACAAGCAGATATTTTAGCGTTGTGTTTAGATCAAGCTAAATTAGAAGCTACGCCAGTGAATGTGTTTGTAGATCTGTTAGTCGCGTAAGCAATCTGACGCGCAGTCATTCCGGCACAAATCGGCATGACTGCGACTAGCTTTAGCAAGCGTTTATAAATTACGAACAAAATATCAATAAAGTTATCGTTATAAATTAAGGTAAAATAGCGCATTATTCATTCGTTATTTGAGCTTTTTTTATGTCACTGACAACCCTAAACGCGCTATCTCCCCTTGATGGCCGCTATCAAACAAAATTAGACGCGCTACGCCCTTACTTTAGTGAATATGCACTGATTAAACACCGCGCTTGGGTCGAGATTGAATGGCTAAAAGCGTTATCTGCCGCCCCTAAATTAGCTGAAATCGCGACTTTTAGTGTTGCCACTGTTAAAGAGCTTGATGCTGCTATTGCTAACTTTAGCGAGGCAGATGCCGCCGAAGTTAAAACCATAGAAGCGCGTACCAATCATGATGTAAAAGCGCTTGAATATTGGCTTAAAGCCAAGTTTGATAGCAACGTGGAAGTTAAAAAAGCCAGTGAGTTTATTCATTTCGCTTGCACTTCAGAAGACATTAATAATTTATCACACGCGTTAATGCTAAAAACTGCGCGTGACGCGGTAATGTTACCTTTTTTAGCCGATCTAGTCGCACGTCTAAGTGAATTATCACATCAACTTGCAGCACAACCGATGCTGTCTCGCACGCATGGCCAAACAGCTTCGCCAACGACGATGGGTAAGGAATTAGCGAACGTGGTGTACCGTTTGCAACGTCAGCAAAAACAATTAATCAACAATGAAATCCTAGGCAAAATCAATGGCGCAGTAGGTAACTTTAACGCGCATTTATCTGCTTACCCTACGTTTGATTGGGAAAGTTTTGCCAAGACTTTTGTAGAATCTTTGGGTTTAGTTTACAACCCGATGACGATTCAAATTGAGCCGCACGATTATATGGCTGAGCTATACGATTGTTTAAGCCGCATCAACACAATTTTGATTGACCTTAATCGTGATATTTGGGGCTATGTTTCAGTCGGCTATTTCAAGCAAAAACTTAAAGAAGGCGAAGTTGGTTCTTCAACTATGCCGCATAAAGTGAACCCGATTGATTTCGAGAATTCAGAAGGAAACTTAGGACTGGCAAATGCGGTATTACGCCATATGGCTGAAAAGCTACCTATTTCTCGCTGGCAGCGCGACCTCACCGATTCTACCGTGTTGCGGAATATGGGCGTGGCATTTGGCTACACTTTACTAGGTTACGATTCATGCTTGCGTGGTTTGAATAAACTTGAGATTAACCCAGAAAAACTTGCGCTAGATTTAGATGCCAGCTGGGAAGTGCTTGCAGAGCCTATCCAAACGGTCATGCGCCGTTACGGCATTCAGAATCCTTACGAGCAATTAAAAGAATTAACGCGTGGTAAAGGTGGCATCAATAAGGCTTCCTTACATACATTTATTAGCGATTTAGAAATCCCAAGCGAAGCTAAACAAGCCTTATTAGACATGACCCCAGCAAGCTATATTGGCAAGGCTACGGAGCTTGCAAACCGTATTTAATGCAATTGAGCATCACAAACACCAGTATGTGATGCTCAATAATATAACCTGCAAAACTACACATGGCTTAATTCAGCCATTTCTACTACTTTTAACATTGTTGCTCTGTATAAATTTAGCGCAAGCTGATGAAAAACGTTATCAGATAAGAAGTCTGTAGCGACTACACCCTTCAACACTCTTCTTGAAAAACATCTACAAATTATCAATTGCATCATCCACGCATGACTGCAATTGAATGACAGCGCTTATTCTATATTGCCCCAGAAAACATTAAAGAGATGTTAGCCAATAAAGAATCCTTCTCGCCAACGATTACGCCCGTGCTTGAAAAAATACGTGGCCTTGATGTGCTGTATACTTTCAGCTTTAAATTAATCACATTAGCCTGAATCAAGCTAATAAACATAGGTCAAAGTAACTTAGAGTTTCAACCAAACATTGTGCAGTTATAATGAAATAAATCAGGAAAAACAAAAAATGAGCGAAATCCTAGTTCTATATTATTCTCAAGGCGGAGCCACTCGAGAAATGGCGCAGTTGATAGCGCGTGGCATTGAGAGCGTAGACAACATCAAAGCGCGCATTCGTACTGTGCCTAAAGTTTCGACTAACTGCGAGGCTACTGAACCTGATATTCCAACAAGTGGTGACGCATATGTAGAGCTGCAAGATTTGCAAGAATGCATAGGCCTAGCGCTTGGTAGCCCTACCCGCTTTGGTAATATGGCCGCGCCTATTAAGTATTTCTTAGATGGCACGGTAGGCGCATGGTTAAAAGGTGGATTAATTGGCAAACCAGCGGCAGTCTTCACCAGCACAGGTTCTATGCATGGCGGCAATGAATCTACCTTGTTAACCATGATGTTGCCATTGATGCACCACGGCATGCTAATTGTCGGTTTACCATATTCTGAGCCCGAGCTATCCAGCACACAATCAGGCGGTACGCCTTACGGTGCTAGCCATATCGGCGGTGCTAATAATGACAAACCTATCAGCGCAGAAGAACGTAAATTGTGCTTAGCTTTAGGTAAGCGCTTGGCTGAAGTGGCATTGAAGCTTGCTAATTAAGAATCTTTGAACTCAAATAAGCCGGCTGTAAAACTAATTAAGAATATTGGAATAAAGAAATATGGCTTTAGCTTCAGAGGCGTTACAGTTTTTACGCACAACACAAAGTGGTGTACTTTCAACTTTTTCAGAAAAATTTATCGGCTATCCATTTGGTTCAGTTGCGCCATTTATTTTAGACCACAGCGACCAGCCCATCATTCTAATTAGTACGATTGCAGAACACACCAAAAATATTATAGCCAACCCAAAAGTATCATTACTGGTATTTGCCGGCGATGATGATTTACAAGCCAATGCGCGCCTGACTATCATCGGTGAGGCGGTCAAAATTGATAAAGAAAATTCAGATTTACGTGCTCGTTATTTGCGCTATTTTCCACAAGCGGCCAGTTATTTTACTATGCATGATTTTAGCTTTTACCGTATTGAAATTGCTCAAACACGCTATATTGCCGGCTTTGGTAAAATGGGCTGGATTGCTGGCGATGAGATTGCTAATGACAATTTCCCAGTCGACTTACCTCTGGCAAGTCAGGAAACCGCCATTATCGAGCACATGAATGCTGATCACGTAGAAAGCATGTTGGCTTATTGCAAACACTTTCATCAAATTACTGCAACTCACGCACAAATGTTAGGCATCGATAGTGGCGGTTTTGATGTCAAAGTCGATATGTCTAATAGTAATCTGCAAGCCGGCACTTTTACAAAAACGGTACGCTTCAATTTCGAACAACCCATTCACGATGCCCAATCCGCTAGACTAGCGCTGGTCGGCATGTCTAAAGCAGCTAAACTATGATTAAAAACCTTCAATTAGGCGCAAGTGTCAGTCTAATCGCACTAATATTACTCTGTCTCGCCTGGGAAACGGTACTGGCACCGTTTAAACCCGGCGGTTCATTACTAATCTTAAAATCACTACCTTTGCTACTTCCTTTGTTCGGCATATTGGGCGGAAAACGCTATACCTACAAATGGGCCAGTATGTTTATTTTGCTATATTTCACTGAAGGCGTGGTACGCGCTTGGTCAGATGTTGGCTTGTCAAGCAAACTGGCGCTGCTAGAAGTATTACTCACTTTAATATTTTTTCTCTGTGCTATTTTTTATGCGCGCTTAACCCGCAACCACCATTGAGGCCAACTGATTTTTTAGCAAACTAGTTACTCAGCCTAACTAATATTTAGCTTGAGACGCATTTAATCAACTTGTAAGGTTTACAATGTTAGCATTAGCAATTTAGCTCTATGTGCAAGACTTTTTAACATTAGCCATTCAATCATTCGCCTTTACCTATAATTTAATCATGAAAATCCTACTATCAAACGACGACGGTTATTTTGCGCCGGGCCTCAATATTCTGGCAGAACATATCGCTAAAATCGCTGATATTACGGTAGTTGCGCCAGAACGAAACAGAAGCGGCGCCAGCAATTCACTCACACTGGACAGACCTTTGAGTGTTAAAAAGGCCGCGAATGGTTTTTTTTACGTTAACGGTACACCCACTGATTGCGTACATATTGCCTTAACCGGCTTGATGGATACGATGCCAGACATGGTCATTAGCGGCATTAATGATGGTGCTAATATGGGCGATGACACGATTTACTCAGGCACGGTAGCCGCAGCGATGGAAGGTTATTTATTGGGCATTCCGTCAATCGCAATCTCAATGTCGCAACATAACTCAACAAATTTTGAAACTGCGGCCAAAGTGGCGGTTGAATTAGTGCAGCACTTCCAAAAAAATGGTTTTAAATCACCGACTTTACTTAATGTAAATGTGCCTGATATTCCTTATGAAGCATTGCAAGGCCGTGTGGTTACGCGCTTAGGCAAACGCCATAAGGCCGAGCCGGTGATTCAACTTAAAACACCACGAAATGAAACGATGTATTGGGTAGGCGCCGCTGGTCAGCCTAACGATGGTGGTGCCGGCACCGATTTTTATGCAGTAGCCAATAATCAAGTGTCTATTTCGCCAATTCAAGTAGATTTAACCAATCATGCGCAATTGACAGGCATTAAAGATTGGCTGAGCATCTAGTAAACAGCACAGAAAATATAGTTAAAAAAGATAATTCAAGAAAGCATAGCTAATTGGCACTGATAAGATCAAGCACCCAAGCCGGTATCGGCATGACTTCGCTACGCACGCGCGAGCGCATGTTGGTGCGTTTACGCGAACAAGGCATTAAAGATGAAGTTGTCCTTGCGGCAATTTCAGCAATACCAAGACATATTTTTGTGGATGAGGCGCTATCAATTCGTGCTTACGAAGATGTTTCACTGCCAATTGGTTTTGGTCAAACTATCTCACAACCATACATTGTGGCTCGCATGTCCGAGATTCTGCGCAGCGGCAAACCGTTGCTAAAAGTACTAGAAATTGGCACCGGCTGCGGTTATCAAACAGCGGTACTTTCCAGATTATCCAAAGAAGTTTACTCAGTAGAGCGTATTCGTCCCTTAGTGATGAAAGCGCGTAACCATCTGCGCGAACTTAAATGTATCAACGTAAAATTAGATCATGCTGATGGCAATATGGGCTTGGCACAATTAGCGCCATTTGATGCCATTCTAGTCACCGCCGCAGCCAGCCATATTCCGCAAGATTTACTGGACCAATTAGCCGTTGGTGGCCGTTTAGTGATCCCAGTGGGTACCGAAGAACAAATCTTATATTTAGTAGAACGTGTTTCAGAGTCAAATTATCGCCAAACTAAATTAGAGCCAGTAAAATTTGTACCTTTATTGGGTGGCGTTAGCTAATCATGTATTCTGCCCGCTTTATTGCTATCTCCTGCCTAATATTGGCCTTTGCAGGCTGTGCTAGCAGCCCACCTGCACCAGTCATTGATCGCTTACCGACTAATAAACCTACTATTAAACCCAACGTAATCAGCAAACTCGCGTCTAGCAAACCTATTTACAAACCGGGAGATTGGCGCCCTGACACTTACACTGTAAAAAAAGGTGACACGCTATTTAGCATAGGTCTTGAACATGGCTACGATTACAAAGAGATCGCCCAAAGTAATGATATTAATGCGCCATTCAATATCAAAGTAGGGCAATCGCTAAAATTTAGCGCATTAAAAGACAAAGCCACCGCTAGCGATAATAAGCTGGTACAAAAAAATGATGACGGCGTAGAGATTACGCCTATCAATAATGATGCAAATACGACTAACCTCAACAAAACTGCAACCACGACTGTTGCCATTAGCGAGCCTAAAGCCATCCGAGAAGCTTACAGCGATGAAGCCTTTAATAAGCCTTTGCCACCCGCAACCAAAGCCATTACCGAGAAAGATGCAGCTGTTACTAATGCTAATGCTAAAAAACTAGCAGATGAAGCGACCAGCAAGCCTAAAGCTGAAGAAAAGACTAGTTTAGAATCAGCAGAAAACATTGATTGGGCTTGGCCGACCAAAGGTAAAGTGGTAGCAAACTTTAATGAAGCAAGTAACAAAGGCCTAGATATTGCTGGCACGTCAGGGCAAGCCGTCAATGCTGCCGCTGCTGGCAAAGTCATTTACAGCGGCTCAGATTTACGCGGTTATGGTAACTTAGTCATTATTAAACACAATTCTACCTATCTGTCTGTTTACGCAAATAATAGCCAGATAGTAATAAAAGAAGGTCAAGTCGTCAGCCGCGGCCAAAAAATTGCTGAAATGGGTAATTCAGATAGCAACTCAGTTAAGCTACATTTTGAGATTCGCCGCCAAGGTAAATCTGTAGACCCAAGCAAATATTTAGCGGTAAATTAGCGGTAGTTAAACACTCTATATTTCATCTAGATGCTAGTTACTCTCACAGATTAGCACCCACAAAAAAGCGGCAATGCAGCCGCTTTTTTGTGGGTAACAGAACTAACTAGTTAGCTTATTTTGCCGCTTTTTTATCTTCTTGCTGGTAATAAGCACGGACTTCTGTCATATCAAACTCGCGAGCCCATTTGATAACTTCTGCAAATGCTGGCGCACCAATTTCACCCACTTGCGCGTGAATGCCCGCCTGTTCGCGAATAACCAAAATACCTGGTATTTGTTTCACTTCAAAATACTCACCAATGCCTGGATCAGTTTCAGTATTTACCATACCAAATACGATGTCTGGGTTTGCCTCTGCGGCCGCTTCAAATGTAGGCGTAAAAGCCACACATGGATCACACCAAGGCGCCCAAAAGTCTACGATGACAAAGGCATTATTTTCAATAATATCTTTGAAATTATCTTTATTTAGTGCAATAACTGCCATAACAAAATCCTAAATTTAATTGATTAATTTAACAACTAATGCCAGTTTATCAGACACCGCCATTTTAGTTAAGCATACACGCTAACTTAGCATGAAATGCCTAACAACGGATGTCGCAGTATCTAAGCTTAATCGAGTGCATTTCCCCAGTGATCAGCAAAGAATAATTCATTCAGTGGCCGACGTGTACGTGGCGCAATTTCACGGGCTAGCACTTCAGCTTCTAATGTAGCAATGTCCGCCGCATATCCAATTGATAACATTGCCATTGGTGTAAATTGTGCTGGAATTGCAAAAGTGACTTTTGCAATATCTGCATTAAAACCACCCATTTGATGCGCCATTAAACCCATGCTACTCGCTTGCAGGCAAACATTTTGCGCAGCAGCACCCGTATCGTATTGGCCCCAACGGTTGGCCTGCTGATTATGATTAAATAAACTATCGGCACAAACCAGCAATAATACCGGCGCATTTTTTACCCAAGTTTGATTACTAGCGGCCAAACAATCAAAGGCTTGCTGCCAAGCTTCTGCGTCTGTATTTTTATTCCAAACAATGAATCGCCAAGGTTGATCACCAAAGCAAGAAGGCGCCCAGCGGGCAGCTTCCAGCAAGGCAATAATCTGCTCATAGCTAACCGGCAGACTAACATCGTAAGCACGCCCACTCCAGCGATTAGCAATGGTTTCGTTAATAGTCACTTGGGTAAGCGCTGGTTTATGCATATTGAATATCCTTTGAAATTAAGGCGCTTAAAAAAGGATAATCTGTGTAGCCTTTTTCCGTGCCTCCGTAAAAGCTTTTAGAATCCGCCGCATTGAGTGGCGCATCAGTCTTAAAACGCTCGACTAAATCTGGATTGGCAAGAAACGGTACGCCAAAAGCCACCACATCAGCATGACCACTAGCAATGACAGCATTACCACGGACTTTATCGAAACCCAAGTTAGCCATGTAAGCGCCTTTAAATAACTTACGTAAGGCGTTAAAATCTAGCGTGTTTTCATTACCCGTCATGTCGCCTTCAATGGTATGTAAATAAGCCAGATTAAATTGATTAAGTTCGCTCGCAACATAGTTAAACAAAGCTTGCGGATTGCTGTCGTGCATATCATTGAAAGGATTCACTGGTGAAATACGAACGCCCACTTTGTCTGCACCAGCAACGGCGACTACCGCTGTAGTCACTTCCATTAATAGGCGTGCGCGATTTTCAAAACTACCACCGTAATTATCGATACGTTTATTGCTACCGTCACGTAAAAACTGATCTATTAAATAGCCATTGGCAGCGTGGATTTCTACACCGTCAAAACCCGCCGCTAAAGCACATTGAGTGGCATGCACGTAGTCTGCAACTAAGCCAGGCAACTCATTGACATCTAATGCGCGCGGCTCGACGTAATCAACCAATCCTTGATAAGTGAAGGCCTTACCCGCTGGTTTAATTGCAGAAGGTGCAACCGGAAGTGCCCCATTAGGCAATAATGTTGGATGTGAAATTCTGCCTACATGCCATAGCTGAACGACGATCTTCCCGCCTTTGGCATGCACTGCATCGGTTACTTTTTTCCAACCAACCACTTGCGCATCGCTATAAATACCCGGCAATGCAGGATAGCCATGAGCCATTGCAGAAATTGGCGTTGCTTCAGTAATAATTAAGCCTGCTGTTGCACGTTGTTCATAATAAGTCACGTTCATGGCTTGTGGCACACCACTTTCAGTCACTCTATTTCTGGTTAATGGCGCCATCACCATACGATTTTTAAGGCTGATTGCACCTAGTTTGACAGGACTAAATAAATCTAATGCCATATACTTCTCCAAAAACTACATATTAAAATCTAAAAATCTAAAATCAAAGATTGTGATGCTTTACTCAACAATTATTCTTTACCAATGCCAATCGCTACATCGACGATTATTAACCGTAATAATTCATCATATTGTGTTTAAAAATTCAGTGAGTTATGCAAGAATCTTGCAAATAGCGCCTATAGCATAACTCGGTATTTAACGCGTCTAATTTAAATTACTATAATATTCATCATAACAATGTTTGTACTTATTCAATAAAGTTGAATTAAGCATAAGTTAATGTCTTGCATTATTCTATATGGATCATAGGCTGATTAAATAAATTCTTATAGCGAATAGTTTTGCAATAGTTATACAAATATTTTGATGTAAAATTATACTCATAATTATGAGTATAAAACTTTCCCTAGATTCACTTGAAGTATTAGATGCCATTGCACGCAAAGGCAGTTTTGCGGCAGCCGCAGAGTCACTTTTTCGAGTGCCTTCTGCCGTTACTTATACCGTAAGGAAGTTAGAAGAAGATCTTGGTGTATCGCTATTTAATCGCAGCGGACACAGAGCAGAACTCACAGAAGCTGGCGCTGAATTACTACGTGATGGCCGCAATTTACTCAATGCAGCCAGTGAACTGCAGTTTCGCGTTAAACGCATCGCCAGCGGCATAGAAACTGATCTGACGATTGCAGTTAGCGACTTATTTAATATCTCGGCGTTGCACACTATCCTTCATGAATTTTATGCGCAAAATTTTGGTACTCGCATTAAAATACTTACTGAAGTGTATGGTGGAAATTGGGATGCCCTAATTTCAGGCCGCGCTGATATTTCTTTAGGTGCACCTGGTGACGGCCCACCGATGGTTGGTTACAGTATTAAGCCGATTGGCATACTAGAGTTTCATTTTGCAGTGGCCGCCAACCATCCTTTAGCAAAATTAATCGAACCGCTACAAAATCTAGACATCATGCAGTATCGTTCTATTTTTGGGGCAGATAGCTCACGAAACTTAGCGCCGCGCACTTCAGGTATATTATCGGGGCAAGACGTGCTAACAGTACCGGATGTGCAAGCTAAATTACAGGCGCATATTGCAGGCTTAGGTGTAGGTTATTTACCAAAATCGCTCGCGGAGAAATATGCTGAAACTGGTCAGTTAGTGATTAAATTAGTTGCTGAACCTAAACCTGAAATTATGAGCTATTTAGCTTGGCGTAGCGAAGGTGGTAAGGCGCAAAAATGGCTATTAACACGGCTAGAGCAACTCTCATTAGATCAATTATTATGGTAATCACGCCTGATAATATACATACTCTTTTACTGCAAGGCACATAACTTATGTCTCAAGACCAATTGCCCGATGAATTTTTAAAGCTAAATAAAATTGCGATAAGAGCAATGCTATGGCTCAATGGCTTTGCACATATAGTCATTGGTTTAGCGTTAGCAGCCTCAGTCGTCATGTTTACCTGGTTGTTTTTTATGGATGTGCAAGAAGCCGCTTACGCGCATAATCTTGTACACGGTTTTTTACATGCACTAGGTACACTCATGTTGCTATGGTCTATTTCAGCATTAATTTCTGCAGAAATTCGCTATTTAAACGGCAGTAAATTAGTCGTCGAAACGTTTATTGAAGTCGTTTTGGTTTTGTTTTTAAGAAAATTAATTGTGATGCCAGTGCAAGACGCCACGCCAATTTTTGAGGAAATTAGCATGTGGGTAGGCGGTGCTTTTATGATGGGTTTACTCTATGTACTAATTCGCTGGAGTCAAAAACAGCCGCAGTAAATTGACTTGAGCTATCAGACGAAAAGTTTAAGCTTGAATAGTAACAAGGCCAAAATGAATCATACCAAAACAAGCACCATGAGTACCGATAATCGACTTAGCCATCAACCAACTATGCTGGCCACAGAGACAGACATAGACCAAGCTTACATGCAGATTGCCCTAGACTTAGCGCATGAAGCCGCGCTAGCCGGAGAAGTCCCAGTAGGTGCAATCATTGTTAAAGATGGTATTATTATTGGTCGTGGCAGCAATGCGCCTATTGGCACGCATGACCCTTCCGCGCATGCAGAAATAACAGCCATGCGCGATGCAGCTCAAAGAATCTCTAATTACCGCCTAGTCGACTGCACGCTATATGTGACGCTAGAGCCGTGCGCAATGTGTACTGGCGCTATCCAACACGCACGTATCGCGAGATTAGTCTTTGGCGCCAGCGACCCTAAAACAGGGGCTTGTGGTAGCGTAGTAAATTTAATGGCTGAGCCTAAACTAAACCATCACACGCAAATGTCTAGAGGCATTATGGGTAAAGAATGTGGCGCGGAGTTATCTCAATTTTTTAGTGCACGCCGAAAAGCTAAATAAATACGATTATTAGCCATTTACAAATTGTAAGCGAAAATTGGGCGTTACTTTGCTCTTGGCAGAAAAGCAATGAAATGACAAAGGGTTAACATAAATGCTAGCTCTTTATTCTTTGCGGGCGTTAAAAATGAAGATTCTTAGCCTCTACTTTGAAGTTGTTTTGATTAAAACCCCTTCAAGTTTGCATTCAACTCAGTGGAATAATATATGATTAAATTTACTTATAAAATTGGAAATATAATGCTTAAATACAAAACTTGCCTTCTTGTTGCTACGTTAATAAATATTTCAGCTGTTTGGGCTGATGAAGTAATTGTCATTACTACGCATGGTGAACCTGCATATTATATTGGCGAAAAGGTTAATCCTAACTTGACACTTAAGCGCGGGGTAACTTACCAAATCCAAATGAATGCTCCAGGTCATCCTCTATGGATTAAAACAACAATAGGTACAGGCACAGCTGATACTTTCAACAAAGGGGTAACTGGCAACGGCAAGGACCGAGGAACGATTATGTTTATAGTTCCAGCTGACGCTCCCGACAGGTTAATTTATAATTGCCAATTCCATGTCGTAATGCATGGTTTAATTAACATTACAGATTAGTTCTGTAAAGTAGAAATATGCTTTTTAAAGACTATAAAAAACCAGCCGAAGCTGGTTCTTTAATAAAACGTTACCGCTTATTCTCATAAACTATTTGGTACGATATTCAACGCCGTCTCGCTTCAAACGTGAGGTAAATGCTTCATCATCTTTTTTAACAACAATTATCTTACGATATGACTCTAGATCATCCATTAACTGGTCGATTTCATGATTACCAACGTTATAGCGATAAAAAGTAGCAAGGCAGAGTGTTTTGATAATATCGAATTCTCTATTGCTTATGTTTAGATGTGGATGACTCTCTTTCATGGATTTACCACGGCCAAATTCATCAGGAATGTAAACTTTCGGGCCACCTGTCTCTTGAATTACCCAATTAGTTAAAAAAACTTTAAAACCAGCCTTGCTTGACACATTGTCATGAACAGCTTTCAAATTTGGATTTGCATTCAATCCAGCATTTATATAAATGTTGTCCACCAAATAGTCGACCGTTTGTGCAATGTTATATGTGCCACCAAGTCGATTGTAAAGGCTTTCTTCAGATGAAGCGGTACTTGAAAAACTCCAGATCGTTATTGCTAATAGAACAGAAGCTGAAATACTTTTAAACATGATCACTCTCCAAATATTATTTAACTAAATTAAAAATTACATCTTTACTACAAAGCAATAACGATAACAAAAGACATTAACGTTATTGTTACTTAAGCAGCAACTTCAAGTTCTGGTTGATTTATATTGATGTTATCAACCAGCTCATGAAGCGAGCTGCGAAGTTCTATAAATTGGTCTTCTGGTAGGCCGGTTTGGCAAGCAATGCCTTTTTGCATTTCTGCTACTTGTGACTGAATATCGCGACCATGATCAGTAAGAAAAATATTCACAACTCGTTCATCAACTGCGCTACGTTTCCGAGTAACAAAGCCCTCAGTTTCAAGACGTTTTAGCATTGGGGTAATGGTCGCTGAATCTAGATGAAGTTCTTTAGCGATATCTTTGACGTTTAATCCGTCCGCCTCCCACAAGACCATTAACACTAAATATTGCGTGTAAGTTAAACCAACTTTAATCAGTTGGGTGCGATAAGCTTTAGTAATGGCACTTGTAGCTGCGTAAAGTGCAAAACAAAGCTGATTTTTAAGTTTTAAGTTTTCAAATTGGGCCATATGAATTTACGAATAATTAATAATTTGTAACAAGTTGTAACAAGTTGTAACAATATTAGCATGCTATTTATTAGCATGCTAGTAATTTTTATGTATAAATTTTTTATGCTTAAGTGTAAGGATTGAATTCGCTAAACGAGTTCTATATTAAATAGTACCTCTTAGCCAAATTGAGTGCTGCGCGAATGACCTCTGAGGGTCGAATGACAGCTACGGGTCGGAAGTACAGATTCTGTGTGATTGCTATCCAAACATTCAAATTAGCAAATCTCACTATCGCTATTTATGGAAAATACACACAGATCTTATTGATTAATAAACATATTAATCAACAGCACAGTAACAGCCGCACATAAACAAAAAGCCGACATTAAGTCGGCTTTATTCAAACTATTGCTCTGACTAAAGCTAATCGCGGCTACCCATTAAGCCCATCAACAACTGAAGCAAGCTAGTAAACAAGTTGTAGATACTCATGTAAAGGCCAAGTGTTGCCATGACATAATTGGTTTCTCCGCCGTTAACAATGCGACTTACGTCATACAAAATAAAGCCAGAGAACAAAATCACACCGATGGCTGATAAAGCCAGCGCGAATGCTGGAATCTGCAGAAAAATATTAGCTAGTGAAGCCACAATCAGCAAAATAATACCCACTAATAAGAATTTGCTCATAAAACTAAAGTCTTTTTTAGTCGTCGTTGCAATGCCAGCGAGCGTTAAAAATATAATGCCAGTGCCGCCGGCGGCTAAACCGACAATCTGCGCTCCATTACGTAGATGCAAGGCATGTTGCAAAATCGGGCCTAGCATTAAGCCTAATAAAAAGGTCAGGCCTAATAGTAAAACTACGCCGATACTGCTATTGCGGTTAGCAGTCACTGCTGCAAACATTCCGTAGATCACTGCCATAGCACCAATTGCGAAAATAATCGGGTGCTGCTGTGCAAATACAAAACTCATATTCATACCAATAAACGCACCGATGACGGTTGGAATGAGGGTTAAACCTAGTAGAGCATAAGTATTACGCAAAACTTTATTAGTGACTTCTTGCGCCGATTCTGAACGGCCAATAACTTGCATTTCGTCAAACATGGTTTGATTCCTTTAAGTAAACAATTACTGTGAACTACAATAAAACTAAACAGTACTAAATGTATTATAAGCACTTTAAGTAAGATAGCGACTTAGCGTATAAGTTTCAAGCGAAAAGTTGTTACAAATTGCATATTGCTTATCCTAGCGACATTACTTTGAGTAATATCCGCTAAAATCTCATCTAAACGAACAGCTCACCTTCGACTACGCCAACCTGCGCTAAATGATGTACCGCCTTCACAAACGCAGGATTCTCATGCAGAACATCTAAACTAGCCGGATTTTTTTGACCATGCATACGCGCTAAACGGCTAATGCTTTGGGCGGAAATTGTCCATTTTAAATTGGCCAGCAGTTCATCTAGCATTGTCGGTTGATTACACAATAAGATCATATCGCAGCCAGCATTCAGCGCTGCCAATACGCGCGTTGTTACATCACCGCCAACGGTTGCTGCTTCCATACTTAAATCATCACTAAAAATGACACCATTAAAACCCAAGCGCTCACGTAATATTTTTTGTAACCAGCGTGGCGAAAATCCAGCCGGTTTATCATCCACTTTGGGGTAGATTACATGCGCCGGCATAATCGCTTGTATCCCATCATCAATCAACATTCTAAAAGGCTGCATATCGTGCTGAGCAATTTGGTCAAATTCCCTGTCGTCTATGGGCATACTGACGTGCGAATCGGCCACAACAAAACCATGCCCAGGAAAATGCTTACCAACCGCAGGCATGCCGCCTTTTTTAAGACCTTGCATCAGCGCAAACGCTAAATCGCTAATCGCTTGTGAATTTAAATGAAACGCTCTATCGCCTATCACCAAGCTATCGCCATAATCCATGTCCAGCACGGGTGTAAAGCTAAAATCTATGCCATGCGCTCGCAGTTCTGCGGCTATAATCCAGCCGGCTTCGGTAGCCAGTTCTTTGGCTTTTTTGGGATTGCTATCCCAAATTTTACCGAACTCGCGCATGGCGGGAATTTTTGTAAATCCTTCTCTAAAACGTTGTACACGACCACCTTCATGGTCTACAGCAATCAATAACGGTGGCGTTCTAACTGCGTGAATACTCGCTGTCAGCGCATCTAGTTGAGTGTTATTGATAAAGTTACGTTTAAATAGAATAACGCCACCTACTAGCGGGTGCTGTAAACGACGTACGTCATCGGCGTTAAGTTCTGTACCGACAACATCCAACATAATGGGGCCTAATGACATGCTCTACCTTTTTATTATTTGTTCAATTATTTGGAGTGCGGTTTAGAGGTTCAAGTTCGGAAATTCAATCAAGCTGAAAATATTAATCCTCGTCATTCCGACGAAAGTCGGGATCCAGTCAAACGAATGGCGTTTGTAACGATTACTCATTTCACTAGCCGCATGCCAGACAAGCCATTGGATTCTGACTTTCGTCGGAATGACCGTATATTCGTTAAGTTGAGTTATCTTATTTTAAGTTACCTTATTTAAAATATCTTATTTTAAGTCTAGGCACTTAATGATATTTAAAACTCTACTTTTCCATCCTAACATCAAGCTTATCACGCAGAGTATCACCACCCAAATTAATCGCTAAAATCAGGCTCATCAAGCTAAAGCCAACGATTAACACATAATGTGGTGCCACCAGCATATATCGTACAGCATCGCGTAGCATTGCGCCCCACGAGGCATTGGGACTTTGTATGCCCAAGCCTAAAAATGACAAACTCGCTTCGGCAATCATCACGCTGGCCAAGCTGTAAGTCGCTTCCACCACTAAAATTGAAGCCAATAAAGGCAAAATATGTTTGATAATTAATCGCGGCAAGCTAGCGCCTAGCGATTCCGCCGCTTGCACATGTTGGCGATTTCGTAAGCTTAAGGTTTGGCCACGCGTTAATCGTGCATAGCTAACCCAACCAGTAATACAAAGCGCAATCATCAAATTAACCAAACCTGGACCTAACACTGCGGCAAAGGCAATCGCGAGCAATATGCCCGGAAAAGCTAAAAAAACATCAGTAATTTGCATTAAAAAGCGGTCCACTTTTCCACCAAAAAAACCTGCAATAAGACCAATAAAAACACCAATAGTCATGGTCACCAGCGTGACGATAATCGCCACCGAAAATGACACTTCTACGCCGCGTAATAATCTGGCTAGAATGCTACGACCAAGGTCATCTGAGCCTAATAAATAAGTGCTATTGGGTAAGCTTAAAATTACGTTTAAATCAATATCGTTTGGGCTAAGCTGCAAAATTCGCCCTGCAAACACGGCAATCACCCAAAAACCTAATATAAATAAAGATAATTTTTTAATCATGCTTAACTCGCAAACTTTACGCGCGGGTCGGCAAGACGATAAAGTATATCTGTGAATAAATTTACTAATACATAACTGAGTGCCACCACTAAAACACAAGCTTGGGTAACCGGATAATCGCGTTTTTCGATACTTTCCACTAATAATCGGCCGATGCCATCCCAGCTAAAAATGGTTTCGGTAATTACCGTACCGGCTAATAAACTGCCGACTTGCAAACCTACAATGGTGATAATCGGCAACAGTGCTGCGCGCAAGGCATGACGAATAATGACATTTGGCTCACTGATGCCTTTTGCACGAGCGGTGCGTATGTAATCATCGTTCAACACTTCCAGCAAACTGATGCGCGTCATGCGAGTGAGTATCGCGCTTAAACCAAAACCTAGCGTGAGCGCCGGCAGCACTATAGAATCATTAGATTCCATGCCGCTTACAGGCAACCAGCCTAGCCACACTGCAAATATCAGCATCAACATTGGTCCTAGCCAAAAAGCTGGCATGGCGGATAAGCGTACTGAAACGAGCGTTACGACTAAATCTTGCCACTTGCCAGCTTTAAGCGCCGCGTAGATTCCCAACGGAATGCCGATACTTAAACCGATAATTAGTGACAAAAAAGCCAGCTTAAGTGTCGCTGGGTAGCGCGTTTTAATCAACTCGATAATCGGCGTTTTAGTGTGTATAGATTGGCCGAAATCGCCAAGGCTGAGTTTGTGTAAATAGCGTCCAAATTGTTGAATCAATGGTTGATTCAAACCTAAATCTTCGCGTAATTGAACGCGATCTGCGGTGCTGGCAGATTCGCCCAACATCACTTCAACAGGGTCGCCGGGGACTAAATGTATCAGCAGAAAGGTGAGTAATAGCACGCCGAAAAGGACGGTAAAAAAACTGGCAATGCGTTTGAGAATGTCCATAAGTCAACTAAATGCCGTCATTCCGACGCAGGTCGGAATCTAGTGGCGTGACGAAGTAAGGAAATATAGCTAAAATCTCTGGATTCCAATTTTCATCGGGATGACGGGTCAGGCTAAGTCCAGAATAGCGGATTGGGTAAATTAAGCTATTCATTAACAATATTGACCGTCGTTCCAGCCTCAACCAAATCAAACAATGCAATCAACTCTTCATTACGCATACGCACGCAACCATGCGAACCTATGCTTCCCATTTCAGTAACGTCTGGTGAACCATGAATATATATATAACGCTGCATAGTATCGACATTGCCTAAACGATTCACGCCGATCTCTGTACCTGAAAGCCACAAAATGCGCGTTAAAATCCAGTCCCTATTTGGAAACTGCACCATTAATGCTGGCGTGCAAATCTCGCCTGTTGCTCTACGCCCGACAAATACAGTGTTCGGTGCAGCATCTGCGCCTATCTTGGCCCGAATAATGTGATGACCGGTTGGTGTACATCCGCTATTTTTCTGGCAACCCACGCCATTAGCGGCGGTAGATATAAAGTAACTAGCTATCACTTCATCAATATTATTGAAGAGTGTTAAAGTTTGCTGTTTGACTGAAATTTCAATGCGCATAAGTACTTATTGTAGCCAAATCATCCCAATTACCGTCAGCTTGAGGCGAATAATTATTAATTCCCTTAACCATGGCGGCAAACTGGCCTTCATACCACAGAGGAATATAAGGTAATTGAGTATGTATACGTTTTGTGGCTTGAACCCAATCTTCTTTTTCAAGCAGCTGATCTAGCGTTACATCGGCATATTTGCCGCGATTAAAGCCATTCGGCGGAATGCTATTTATACCGAAGGCTTTGCTATAAATATCAGGCGTTTTTATGCCCACCCAGGTGAGGCCATATAGCTGAAAATTACCTTGTTTTACATCTTCAAAAAACGTGCCCCAATCTAAACTACGAATTTCTAAATCGATGCCGGCAGGCTGCATTTGCGCTTGCATAATGGTAGCAAAACGAACGCGCTGTGCATCGGTAGATGTTTTATAAATCAACTTGAGTGGCAAACTAACGCCCGCTTCAATTAGCAACTGCTTGGCCAGTGCTGGGTTGTAATCATAAGGCGACAAACTACTATCGTTTGTATAATGCTCTGGTGGCAATATGGCGCTGGCGACTCGCGTGTTCGCAACCATTACTTTGGTAATGATGGCATTGCGGTCTATAGCATGGGCAATCGCTTGCCTAACTTTTATTTTTTGCAAAACTGGGTCTTGCATATTCAAGCCTAAATATGAAAAATTAGCGCCTACGCTGGTTTTAAGCTTAATTGCCGACTGCGTTTGCAAATACTTGACTAACTCAGGCGGCAATTCGCCCTGCAACAAATCCACTTCACCATGCAATAGTTTAAGCACGCGCACGGTTGGATCTTTCACTTCTAATACGCTTATTTTTTGACCATCTTTAACACGTTGCAGCATTAATTTATTTTGCCATGACACAAATTTTAACCTGCCGCTACCCACCGGTTGGTGAGAAAAATCCTGATGCTTAGCCAGTAAATCTGCCGGCAAAATACCGATAATTAATTTAGCCGGAAAATGCTTATCAGGCTGTTTTAGCTGAAACACCAGCGTGTTGTTATTCAGCACGTCAATCTGTTGAATATTGGCAAATTCAGCCGTATGCGGCGAATCTTTTAATGTGGCTAGAGAATCGTAAGTGGCTTTAACATCATTAGCATTTAGTGCTGTTTGGTTGTGAAAAAGTGCACGCGGTTTATTAAGGGTGAATCGATACTGTTTAGAATTCACTTCTAGCCAAGTAGCCAAACTGGCCACTGGTTTAGAGTGCGCATCAAAATTCACTAAACTTTGATAAATAAGCCGATTGACCCGCTCTGATGCTGCGTCGGTGGCATAACGCGGATCTAAATTAAGTGGCGCTTGCGCTACCGCAAACACAATGTCGTGATAATCACTTTGGTGATGTTGTGTACAAGCACTCGCAAGCAAGCACAGCAATGCCAGGTAAACCCCATTTAAATACTTCAGTACTTTCATAGGATTGGAGTTTACTAGATTATCAAGCTGCGCAATACCTGACTTAGCTGATTATTTGTTGTGCAATCAATCTAGCAGCCATAAAGCTCAAGCGTCATCCGGCCTATCGACTCTAAATTCTTCTGATTAAAGGATCTTATTTTGCATGCCTCTTGATATACATCAAACGAGCTTTATCGCTAGTGCGACAGAATGTCACGTGTAAAGCTAACAAAGAATTATCAATAAGTATTTAATCAGTACCACAGAAGAAATATGGGGGAATCAAATGCAAGACCTAAATATAGAAGCAAATACGTACAACGATAGTGTTGTACGGCAATTTTCAATCATGGCCGTGGTTTGGGGCGTGGTCGGCATGTTGGTAGGCGTCAATATCGCCGCTATGCTTGTTTGGCCAGAACTCAATCTAGGCTTACCGTCGACAAGCTTCGGCCGCCTGCGTCAGTTGCATATTAATGCTGTTATTTTTGCGTTTGGTGGCTGTACGTTATTTGCTACCTCTTATTATGTGGTGCAACGCACTTGTCAGGTGAAACTATTCTGGGGAAAGTTAGCAGCCTTTACTTTTCGGGGTTGGCAACTAGTGATTCTAGCCGCAGCGATTTCTTTACCTTTGGGTTACACGCAAAGCAAAAAATACGCGGAACTAGAATGGCCAATTGATATTTTAATTGCCATTGTTTGGGTTTCTTACGCAATTGTGTTCTTTGGTACGATTGCAAAACGTAAAGTTAAGCATATTTATGTCGCAAATTGGTTTTTTACCGCATTTATTCCAACTGTTGCTTTACTACACATCGTAAACAGCGCGGCGATACCTTCAGGCTTTATGAAATCTTATCCAGCTTATGCCGGTGTGCAAGACGCAATGGTGCAATGGTGGTATGGTCATAACGCGGTTGGTTTTTTCTTAACCGCTGGTTTCTTAGGCATCATGTATTACTTCTTACTAAAGCAAACTAATCGTCCTGTTTACTCATATAGCTTATCAATCATGCATTTTTTGGCATTGATTTTCACTTACATGTGAGCGGGTCCTCACCATTTACATTACACCGCTTTACCTGATTGGACTCAATCTCTAGGCATGACATTCTCATTGATTCTGTTAGCAACAAGCTGGGGCGGCATGATCAACGGCATGATGACAATGTCTGGCGCTTGGCACAAATTACGTACAGATCCTATTTTGTGGACTTCCCCCGATTTAGTAGACAGTTGATAATGTCCGAACTTACTAAAAGG
>JBBAOU010000012.1:0-29173 GCA_040401175.1 Methylotenera sp.
TATAGTTCTGTAAATTAGACTGCTATTAATCGCCTAAGCCAGATATGTTCAGATTAAAACTTGCAAGCAAGATTTGATGTATTTCAATCATTGATTCGTTCTGAAACTCTTAAAGGTTAGAAAATAATGAAAGTTACAAAACAAGCAGCAACTGCCAATATCGGCAACGATGTAGAGGCAATGCAAGCGGCTGGGGTTGAATTTATGTTGGCAAGCTATGTTGACATTCATGGCGTATCTAAGTCAAAAATGGTGCCGATTGCGCATTATAAACGCATGATGTCAGGATCTGAATTATGTACTGGTGCAGCTTTAGAAGGTGTGCCACAAGATGTAAGCGATGAGGAGGTGGCCGCACATCCTGACCCAGACTCCTGCAAGATATTGCCCTGGGATAAAGAAATTGCTTGGTTTGCCAGTGACTTATGGACTAAAGGTGAGCCGTTCGAGGCTTGCAGCCGTACTATTTTAAAAAATGTATTAGCAAAGGCCGATGTGATGGGTTTTCGCATGAATTTGGGTGTAGAGGCAGAATTTTTTGTATTAAAGGATGATGCAGATGGTGGCTATTCACCCCTATCAACACGCAAGCATTTAGATAAACCTGCTTATGACGTCGCGCGCCTGCTAGATAATATGGATTGGATGCGTGAACTAGTCAAATATATGAATGAACTAGGCTGGGATGTTTATTCATTAGATCACGAAGATGGTATTGGACAATTTGAAATCGACTTCAAATATTTTGATGCCTTAACCATGACCGATAATTTTGTTTTTTTCCGCTTAATGGCCAATGAAGTAGCACGCCGTCATGGCGGATTTGCGACATTTATGCCTAAACCTTTTGGTGACCGTGCCGGAAGTGGCGCACACTTCAACATGTCACTGGCAGATAAGGTCACCGGAAAAAACCTATTTGAAGAAGCTAATGACCCACGTGGCTGCAACTTATCTAAATTAGGTTATCAATTTATGGCTGGTGTGTTGAAGCATTTGCCTGCAATTTGCGCCGCAGTAGCTCCGACGGTGAATAGCTACAAACGACTTGTATTGAAAGGCAGTATGTCTGGATTTACTTGGGCCCCAGTGTTCGCCTGCTATGGTGACAATAATCGTACCAACACGCTACGCATCCCGATGGGCGGCGGTCGCATTGAATTGCGAGCGGCTGATAGTGCGTGTAATCCATATTTAGGAGCTGCATTGGTATTGGCGGCTGGGCTTGAAGGCATAGAGCAGCAATTAGACCCAGGCGAACCGCATACGGAAAACATGTATCTTAAAACGCCTGAGGAGCTTGAGGCGTTAAACATCAAGATGCTGCCACAGTCTTTAAAAGAAGCTATTGATATGTTTAAGCTTGATCCTTTAGCGAAACAGGTTTTTGGTAATAGTATGCATACAACTTGGATAGATTACAAAACGGACGAGTGGCTACGCTACAACAATCATGTGAGTGATTGGGAAAAAGACCGTTATTTAAAGCTATTCTAAATTTATGCATATTCAAAAATTCCCAATTGGCGATATAACCCTTCAAAGTGGAGAAATGCTCCATGATGCTTGGCTTACTTTTGCTACTTGGGGTAAATTGAATGCGGCTGGAGACAACTGCATTCTTTTTCCAACTTATTACACTGGCAATCACTTATCAAACGCTCGCATCATTGGCGAAGATCAGGCGCTGGACCCCAATAAGTGGTTTATTGTGACCCCTAATTTGATTGGAAATGCACAATCTATTTCACCTAGTAATTCCTTTGATCGATACCCAGCTGGTAGCTTTCCTAACATCACAGTCTACGATAATGTTGTTTGCCAACACTCGTTATTAAAGGCTTTAGGTGTTAATGAGATTAAGCTGGCATTAGGTTGGTCAATGGGTGCCGTACAGGTTTGGCATTGGGCAGTTTTATATCCTGAAATGATTAAAAACTTGTTGCCGATTTGTGGCGCAACGCGCTGTTGGCCATATAACGAAATTTTTATTAAAAGTATCAGATCCGTTTTGCAAGCTGATGTTGATTATGCCGATGGTAATTACATCAATCAACAAGCAGTCGGACTCAGGGCATTTGGCAGAGCCTATGCTCCTTGGGCCTATTCAGCTGAATTCTTTCGCGAGGAGCGTTATAAAGAGATCGGTTTCGATTCGATAGACGCATTACTAGAAGATTGGGAGCAAGATCATTTGGGCTGGGACGCCAATGATCTTTTAACTAAGCTATGGACTTGGCAGCATGCAGATGTGAGCATTCATGAGAAATTTAAAGGTGACTTAGCGCTAGCTTTATCACAAGTGACGGCTAAAACAATTATCATGCCCTGCGATAATGATCAGTATTTCACTCTTTCAGAAAATAGTATTGAGGCCGCACTAAGCCCAAATTCAGAATTAAGACCAATACATTCATCGGCGGGCCACTGCGCTGGTGCGCCCGGTAGATTTGAAAATGAAAGTGCGTTTATTAACGCTGCAATAAATGAATTGTTAATGTAGATGCTAGTGTTCTTTTATAGCTACAGTTAATTTGCTAGTAAGCTCAATTTTTTAGAAGCCAGAATTTTTTATGACGGAAAATCTATGAACTTAGGTGGGCATTTAGTCCCTATTGAATTCGAAGTCCCAGAAAATATGCAAACCGAGGAATTTCATCTTCGCGTACTTAACATAAATGACGTTGTTAAGGACTACGATGCGGTAATGTCTAGCGTTGAGCACCTAAAGACAATTTGGCCTGGCGGAAGTTGGCCCGAAAACCTTACTCTGGAGCAGGATCTCGTAGATCTGGGCTGGCATCAGAAAGAGTTCCAGTTACGCAGATCGTTTGCATACACAGTAGTTACACCAACAGAGTCAAATATCATGGGCTGTGTTTACATTTATCCGTCAGACAAGCAAGGCTACGATGCAGAGGTTTATCTACGGGCTCGCCAAAGTGAGTTAGCTGGAGGGCTGGAGGCTAGATTGTATGCGGTTATTTGTACATGGATCGCTGAGGGTTGGCCATTCACTCGAGTAGCCTTTCCTGGCCGAGACGTAGCTTGGGAAGAGTGGCGACAGATTCCTCACAAAACTGTATAAACTAGTTGAAGTTCGTCTCTATCTAATCCTTAATTACATGCTTAGGTGTATGGCAATAGGTAAGAAAATACCGGTAGATTTGGCCTACATTAATCAATTACCCATGTGCTAAACTATAGTCAGTAAGCTAAGATTCGGAATTCTCGTGCTTAGTATCCTTGACGCATATTTAATGCGGTTTTTTATTAAGTGCGAGAGTGAGATATTAAATTCCCTTACGTTGTTGGGATCTTAGCCAGTTTTTTCATAAAAATCCCTTGCAATTCTCTCAAGCGACAGAGCAATCTGGCTTGATATTTCTGTAAATAAACTCCGATTTAGTTCTGTATTTTAAATTCAATTGCTTTCACCACTATTCTAATAATCTACATTCACATAATTTCATATGTGCTTAATTTATATAGACTTTATTTTTACGCGTAAAATGCGCTAAGTCATTGAGATATATAGATAAATTAGCAAAAAATGCTTGCATTCCCATTTTTTTTTATTTATAGTGGAACTTAGTGGGGAGAAGTGGGTTTTTGTGGGTAATTTGTATCAGTGAATTGATAGCTTTAGTTTTTTTTAAAATTTATTTAGGGTTAAGGAAAGTAACGACAATATGTTTCGTGGCGCAACCTCGTTAAGTTTAGATGCAAAAAGCAGATTAGCTGTGCCAACTAGGCACAGGGAGTCTCTGCAGCTTGAGTGCGCCGGTAACTTGGTGTTGACTGCGCATCCGCATCGCTGCCTGTTGTTATACCCACAGCCTGCTTGGGAGCCAATTCAGGCCAAGATGATGGCTTTGTCTTCATTTGATAAGCAATCTAGTGCCTTGCAACGTCTATTGGTTGGTTTTGCTGAAGATATTGCTTTAGATGGCGCAGGTCGTCTGTTGATTTCGCCTGTGTTGCGCGAGTTTGCCGGCTTAGATAAAGAGGTGATGCTGGTCGGTCAAGGTAGTCATTTTGAGTTGTGGAACAAAGATGCTTGGCGTGCGCAGTTGGCGCAAGTGATGCAAGACGAGAGCTTCGTTATGCCGAGTGAATTAGAGGGTTTCTCGCTGTGATTAAGGGCGTGAACGATGCGCCCACCAAAGCATTATTGTCTGCAAAAAAAGTATCTCCAAAATCAGCATCCTTAAGTGATGCATTAATGTCAGAAAAGCCAACGCCAGACGTGTCAGACTTAATCTCAAATTCAAATACCAATTTACTAAACGATTCTTTTGTCGATGATTCGTCATGTACAAATTCACACATCACAGTTTTATTGGATGAGGCAGTACAAGCCTTAGCAATTAAACCGGACGGTATTTATGTCGATGGTACATTCGGCCGTGGCGGACATTCCATAAAAATCTTAGAACAATTGGGCATTAATGGTCGTTTGATCGCATTTGACCGCGATTTGAGTGCCATTGAATCCAGCAGGGCAATTGCTGATGCTAGATTTAGCATGGTGCATAGTCACTTTGCCGGCATGCAAGCCGAATTGGCGGATATGGGAATTGCTAAAGTGGATGGCATTTTGTTGGATTTGGGCATTTCATCGCCGCAAATTGACCAAGCAAGCCGTGGATTTAGTTTTAGATATGATGCGCCGCTGGATATGCGTATGGATCAAAGCAGCGGAAAAACAGCGGCAGATTTTCTTGCCAGTACAACAGAGCAAGTTTTAGCGGAGGTTATAAAAAATTATGGTGAAGAACGGTTTGCTAAGCAGATTGCAAGGGCGATTATTACGGAGCGCAATGACGGGCGCGCCATCACCACTACAGGGCAACTTACCAAGATCGTGGCAGGCGCAGTCACGCGGTTTGAGCCCGGCCAGAATCCCGCAACGCGCACATTTCAAGCTTTACGGATTCACGTCAATCAGGAGCTTGAGGAGCTTACGCTAGCCATGCCGCAGTGTTTGGATTTGTTGGCGCCACAAGGTCGCTTGGCGGTGATTAGTTTTCATTCGCTAGAAGACCGCATTGTGAAGCAGTTTGTGCGTGACCAAGCAAACCGCGATGACTTGCCAGCAAACTTCCCTGTGCGTGCATCAGAGTTGCCGCAGCCGAAATTAACCGGTGTAGGTAAAACGATTAAACCAACGGCTAAAGAAGTTAAGCGTAATCCGCGTTCACGCAGCGCAGTGCTGCGTGTAGCCGAAAGAACCAACGTCACATGACACGGCTAAATGTGATTTTGTATTTTGCGCTTATTTGTTCAGCACTAGGTTTAGTAAACTCGCAGCATAAGGCGCGTAATCGTTACATTGAACTTGAGCAAATTAACCAAGCAACAAAGCAATATGATCAAGAATATGGACAATTGCAACTAGAGCAAAGTACTTGGGCAATGCACTCACGTGTGGAGGCGATTGCTACAGAGCAATTGCAGATGCAAGTGCCAGATGCTAAGCGTGTGCAATTAGTCACGCTTGCTGAAGTTGCGCCTAAGGCGCCGGCTGCAATGCAATTTAACGTACCTGTGCAAGCGCAGCAAGAGGTTGCGCCATAATGGCGATGAATATGCCTATAGTGGTTAAATTGCCCACTTGGCGGCGGCGCATTCTGCTGGCCGCAGTATTGCTTGGCTTCGCAGCATTACTTGGCCGCGGCTTGTATTTGCAAAGTTATCATAAAAAATTCTTGCAAGAAAAAGGCGATGCGCGTTATAGCCGTACTTTAGTTTTATCGGCTCAACGTGGAAAAATCATCGATAGACATGGTGAGTTATTAGCCATTAGTTCACCGGTTGAGTCGGTATGGGCCAGTCCGCCAGATGTGAAAATTGATGACACTCAAACCAAGCAGATTGCAGAAATTCTGCAAATCGAGCCAGAGATAGTAAGTAAAAAGTTGGTGAATAGCGAGCGTGGATTTGTCTACTTAAAACGCAGAATTTCACCTGAGCTTGCGGCGCAAGTCATGAAGGTAGGTGTGCCTGGTGTTTATTTGCAACGCGAATATAAGCGCTATTATCCAGCTGGCGATGTGACTGCGCACTTGGTTGGCTTTACTGGCTTGGATGATACAGGTCAAGAAGGTTTTGAGCTGGCCATGAATAGCGCCTTGTCAGGTAAAGAAGGCAGTCGCCGTGTGATAAAGGATAGATCTGGCCATATTATTGAAGACTTGCAAGCGGTAAAGGTACCGCAAGACGGTCATGATGTGGTGTTGTCTATAGACCGCAGAATTCAGTATTTAGCTTATCGCGAATTGGCAAAAGCGGTTGAGTTGCATAAGGCTGTGGCTGGTGCAGCCATAGTGCTAGATGCTAAAACTGGTGAAGTGCTGGCGATGGTCAATGTTCCCACTTACAACCCTAACAATCCAATTAACATTAAAGGTAAGACGCGTAATCGTGCGATTATTGATATGTTTGAGCCGGGCTCCACTATGAAGCCAGTAACGGTTGCCGCCGGCTTGGAATCTGGACAATATCAGCCTGATACTAAAATTAACACAGCTCCAGGTACGCTGAAAATAGGCCCAGCAACCATCCATGATTCTCATGCACATGGTATTTTGACTGTGGCTGAAGTGATACAAAAATCATCGAATGTAGGTGCTTCAAAAATAGCGTTGACCTTAGATAAAAAATATATGTGGGATACCTTTAATCAATTGGGTTTTGGCGCTAAAACGCATATTGGTTTCCCAGGTGAAGCGGCTGGGCAAGTGCGGAATTACAAAACCTGGCGGCCAATTGAGCAGGCAACCATGTCATTTGGTAATGGTATTAGCGTAACGTTATTGCAGTTGGCTAGGGCCTACACAGCATTTGCCAACGATGGCGAATTAAAACCAGTTTCGTTATTAAAGTTGCAGGACGTGCCAGTCGGTACCCAAGTTTTTAGTGCAAAAACAGCTAACGAAATGAAAGCTATGTTGGAAATGGTGGTGTTGCCAGGGGGTACAGCCCTCAAAGCGCAAATTTTGGGTTATCGCGTGGCGGGTAAAACGGGTACTACACATAAGTTAGGTGCGCACGGTTACGAAAAAGACAAATATGTAGGTTCATTTGTTGGGATGGCACCAGCTTCAAATCCGCGCTTGATTATGGCGATTATGATCGATGAGCCAAACACGGCAGGCGACCAGTATTATGGCGGCGTAGTCGCGGCGCCGGTATTCAGTGCGGTAATGGCCGATGCACTGCGTATGTTAGCGATACCGCAAGATGCGCCAAATAATAATGTCGTGATCCCTACTGATAATTTGCCAGATAGTGTTGATGATGTGAAGGAAGTTATATGACCTTGCCATCAATATCGACTGTGCTTTCCAGCTTTAAGCAGCGCTTTAGTTCAATGACAGCCGATAGTCGCCATGTGCAAGCTGGTGCATTATTTTTGGCTTATCCCGGCGCAGTGAGTGACGGTCGTGATTATATTGCTCAAGCAATTAAACAAGGTGCTAGTGCTGTTGTTTGGGATAAAGCTGGATTTTCCTGGCCTGACGATTGGTCTGTGAGTAATTTAGCCGTAGATAACTTAAAGCAAAAAGCAGGCGAAATTGCGGCTGAATATTATCATCATCCTTCAGCGAAATTGAGCATGATAGGCGTAACGGGCACTAATGGTAAAACTTCTGTCAGCCAGTGGCTTGCTCAATGCTTGACAATTTTAGGGCAAAAAACGGCGGTATTAGGCACGATAGGCAATGGTTTTGTCGATACCCAAGCACGTGCGCTAACTACAGCCAGTAACACCACGCCAGATGCGATATTGCTACAAGGCATGTTGGCTGACTTTGTGGCGCAACAGGCTGACGCAGTGGTGATGGAAGTGTCATCGCATGGCCTAGATCAAGGTCGCGTAAATGGTGTGGAATTTGATATTGCGGTGCTGACAAATTTGAGTCGGGATCATTTGGATTATCACCAAACGATGACCGCTTATGCCGAAGCTAAACAAAAATTATTTGATTTAGTCGGTTTGAAAGTTGCTGTATTGAATGTGGATGATGCTTTTGGTCAAAAAATCGCAAGCACACTGATCAAGCAGGGTAAGCCAATATTCAGCTACGGTTTACAATATGGCGATGTGCGCGGTAGTCGGTTGCAATTACATGACGCCGGATTGTCTATGCAAGTTTCAACACCTGCTGGTGATGCTTTGTTGGCCGCGCCAGTGTTAGGCAGATTTAATGCTTATAACCTACTTGCCGTATTGGCGACGCTGCTTGCGCTAGAGGTTTCTTTAAGCGATGCGGTGGTTGCTATTAGCCAAATTAAGCCAGTTGCAGGTCGCATGCAGCAATTTGGTGGTAGCAGTTCCCCTTTGGTTGTTGTTGATTACGCACACACCCCAGATGCGCTAGAAAAAGTGCTGAGCACCTTGCGTGAACAATTACAAACAGGCGCAAAATTGTTATGCGTTTTTGGTTGTGGCGGTGACCGTGATGCTGGCAAACGACCATTAATGGGTGCTATTGCTCGCCGGTTAGCTGACACCGTCATTGTGACTTCAGACAATCCACGTAGCGAGAATGCGACGGCTATTATACAAGCGATTATTGCTGATAATGCTGAGGTTTACCTAGTTGAAGAAGACCGTGCAAGCGCTATTGAACTAGCGATTAAGTTAGCGAATAAGGGCGATATTGTTCTAGTGGCTGGAAAAGGTCATGAGAATTATCAGGAAATATTAGGTGTTAAACATCTGTTTGATGACGCCTTGATTGCACAAGCATCACTGAATTTATTAGATGTAAATAAATCTGATATGAAGGTGTCTTTATGATGCTACTTTCAGAAGCGGCAAAAGTGATGCAAGCGACGTTAATGGGCCCAGATGCAATGTTTAGCAGCGTTGGCACAGATAGCCGCAACATCATTAAAGGTCAGTTATTTGTTGCGCTAAAAGGCGATCATTTTGATGGGCATGATTATGCCGAGTTAGCCATTACGCAAGGTGCCGCAGGGGTATTGGTCTCATACCATATGTCAGGTGTAGGGCCGGCGCTTATGGTGAGCGACACTTGTTTGGCCTTAGGGCAGCTAGCCACATATTGGCGCAGTCAGTTCGCTATTCCAGTGGTAGCTATTACCGGCAGTAATGGTAAAACCACCGTCAAAGAAATGCTTGCCTCTATCTTAAAAGCAGCTAGCCATCAGTCTGATGAAGTGTTAGCGACTGCGGGAAATTTAAATAACCATATTGGATTGCCGCTGACTTTGCTTAAGCTGAATCAGCAGCATCGCTACGCAGTAGTTGAAATGGGCATGAACCATATGGGTGAAATTAGTTATTTATCCCACATTGGCAGACCAACCGTAGCGCTTATTAATAATGCCGGTAGCGCACATATTGGTGAGCTGGGTTCTGTTGAAGCGATTGCTAAAGCTAAAGCGGAGATATTTGAAGGTTTGTCTGAAGGTGGTATTGCGATTATTAACGCTGACGATACTTTTGCGCCATTCTGGACGACGCTGTCCGGCAATCATCAAAAAATGACTTTTGGTTTGGAAAATAAAGCGGATGTTACAGCGACTTATCAGCTAGAAGCCAGTGCTAGTGCACTTGAAATTAAAACGCCGCAAGGTGTAGTGAAGGTGCAACTGCCAGCCCCAGGTAAACACAACGTACTTAATGCACTTGCCGCCACAACCGCGGCTTTGAGTCTAGGTGTGCCACTAAATATTATTGCTGCTGGCTTAGAAAGCTATGCCGGCGTGAAAGGTCGTTTGCAAGCGCTGGTTGGTATTAATGGGGCATTAGTCATTGATGATACGTACAACGCGAACCCGATGTCGATGAAAGTCGCTATTGATGTGTTGATGGCTAAATCCGGTAAAAAGCTGTTGGTGCTGGGCGATATGGGTGAGTTGGGCGATAACGCCGCTGACTTACATACAGAAATTGGTTCGTATGCCAAAGCTGCCGGTGTTGATGCGCTATTCACTTTAGGTGATTTAAGTCAATTAATGAGTGCGGCATTTGGTGGCGGTGCAAAGCACTATCAAGATCCACAAGTCTTAGTAGCAGACTTAATTGCAAATATGCGCACAGATGTGATTGTGCTGGTAAAAGGGTCTCGATTTATGGCGATGGAACGCGTTGTAAATAACATTGTTTTAGAGTCTGCAGTTGCTAAAAATAGAGATCAAAAAATAGAGAGGTTCACTGAATGTTATTAACATTAGCACAATGGTTGGCACATGATATTCATGGATTTCACGTGTTTAATTACATCACTTTACGTGCAGTGCTAGCTACTCTTACGGCACTAGCAATATCATTTATTGCCGGCCCAAGCATGATACGCAAACTGACTGAATATAAAGTCGGTCAGGCTGTACGTGATGATGGACCACAAACGCATCTTATTAAAACTGGCACGCCAACGATGGGCGGCGCGCTTATTTTGATTGCCATTGCAATTTCTACTTTGCTATGGGCAGATTTAAGTAACCGCTTTGTATGGGTAGTATTGGCCACAACCTTGGGTTTTGGTGCAATCGGCTGGGTAGATGATTACCGTAAAGTGGTGCATAAAAATCCGAAGGGCTTGTCAGCTAAAGCCAAGTTTTTTTGGCAAAGTTTAATCGGCATTGCCGTTGCTATTTTCTTATTTCAGACACATACCAGCCCGATGGAAACTACTTTAATTGTGCCATTTTTTAAACATCTGGTACTGCCGTTAAGTGCTGTTGGATTCATGTTGTTAACCTATTTGGTCGTGGTAGGTAGCAGTAATGCCGTGAACTTAACCGACGGGCTAGATGGATTAGCCATTTTGCCAACGGTGATGGTGGCAGGTGCGCTAGGTATTTTTGCTTACGTGGCCGGACATTTGTACTTCTCTAGATATTTGGGTGTGCCTTACGTGGCCGGTGCTGGTGAGTTAATGGTTTTTTGCGCGGCAATGGCGGGTGCGGGTTTGGGTTTTTTATGGTTTAACGCTTATCCAGCAGAAGTTTTTATGGGTGATGTTGGTGCACTGTCGTTAGGCGCAGCATTAGGTATTGTGGCAGTTATTGTACGACAAGAAATCATCTTATTCATTATGGGTGGCGTATTTGTAGTTGAGACTTTTTCAGTCGCCGTGCAAGTGACTTATTTTAAATATACCAAACAAAAAACAGGGGTAGGTAAGCGGATATTTTTAATGGCACCACTACATCATCATTACGAGGAAAAAGGTTGGAAAGAAACACAAGTAGTGGTGCGTTTTTGGATTATCAGCATGATGTTGGTGTTGATTGGTTTGGCAAGTTTAAAACTAAGGTAATCAGGTCATTAAATAAAAAATGAAAATCGTGTTAAAAGACAAAAAAGTATTAGTGCTAGGCCTTGGTGAAACCGGGGTCTCAACCTTGCGTTGGTTAAACACGCAAGGCGCACGTTTGTCTGTAGCCGATACCCGCACAACTGCGCCAGGTCTAGACTTTCTTAAAGCCGAGTTGCCACAAGTTGAAATTCATCTTGGGGCTTTTAGCGCTGACGTATTTAGCGATGCAGAATTAATTGTTGCAAGCCCGGGCGTGCCATTGAGTGAGCCGGAAATTAAAGCGGCGATTAAACGCGGGATTACTGTTGTTGGTGATGTTGAGCTGTTTGCACAATATCGCCCAGCCAGTGCCAAAGTTATTGCGATTACTGGTGCCAATGGTAAAACTACCGTCACAACATTAGTCGGTGAAATGTGTAAAGCGGCAGGCTTAAAAACCATAGTTGCCGGCAATATTGGTTTGCCTGTGCTAGATACCTTAAGTATGGAGGCACCGGATGTTTACGTTTTAGAGCTATCCAGCTTTCAGCTAGAAACCACTAGCACTTTACAAATTGATGCCGCCACCATGTTGAATCTTTCTGAAGATCATATGGATAGATATGCAAGCTTTCAGGATTATGCCATTGCTAAAGCGCGTATTTTTTACAATGCCGCGATTCAAGTGCTTAACCGTGACGATGCCTGGAGCATGATGATGGCACGTCCGAAGTTGGCGCAAGTAACTTTTGGTTTGTCTGAAGTAACTGAAGACGGTGCTTATGGTTTACAGCAAGTCGATGGTGATACATGGCTGTGCGTAGGTGAGAAAGAGCTTATTAACATATCAGACCTTAAGATTGTCGGTTTGCATAACGCGGCTAATGCACTCGCCGCGGTAGCTTTATGCCGCGCAATTGGCCTGGATTACGCGCCTATTATTCAAACGCTTTATAACTTTAAAGGCTTGCCGCATCGTGTGGAATGGGTCGCTAATATTAGTGATGTCGATTATTACGATGATTCAAAAGGCACTAATGTCGGTGCTACTTGTGCAGCTATTGCCGGTTTATATAAAGACGGTTTTCCACAAAAAATCGTATTGATTGCAGGTGGCGATGGAAAAGGGCAAGACTTCTCTCCATTAGCAACAGCGGTGACAGAAAACACCCGCGCAGTGGTGTTGATTGGTCGTGATGCAGCGCGGATTGAAGCGGCAGTTTTAAAAACCAATGTGCCTTTATATCACGCGATTGATTTACCGGAAGCGGTGAATATTGCAAAAAAACTAGCCCAAGCAGGTGATGCTGTTTTGCTTTCACCAGCCTGTGCTAGTTTTGATATGTTCAAAAATTATGTACATCGCGCAGAAGTCTTTGTGAGTGCCGTGGCTCGTTTGCAGGAGGCTGCATGATCACCAAAATATTAAACCGCGATCGCATAAATTCGCCTAGCTACGATCAAGGATTACTGTGGACCGTATTATGCTTATTAGGTATCGGTTTGGTGATGGTCTATTCAGCCTCAATTGCCATTGCTGAAGCGGATAAGGGCGTGGGCCATAACAGCGGTTATTACTTAGTACACCAAGCTATATTTATGCTGGTAGCGCTAGTTGCCTCATTTGTCGCGTTCAATGTGCCGATTGCTTGGTGGCAAAAAATGGCACCGTTCTTATTCCTAGTGGGGCTAACGCTATTGGTATTAGTGCTAATTCCTGGTATCGGCATTAAAGCGGGCGGTAGCCGTCGCTGGTTAAGAATGTTTGTAATTAATCCGCAGCCGTCCGAATTTATGAAACTATTTGCCGCCATGTACGTGGCCGATTACACCGTGCGTAAGGCTGCGGTGATGGATAGTTTTAGAAGGGGATTCTTGCCGATGCTGGTGGTCATGCTGATGGTCGGTGGGCTGTTATTACGCGAGCCAGATTTTGGTGCTTTTGCGGTGATTGCGGCAATCTCTATTTCAATACTATGGCTAGGCGGCATTAATGGTCGAATTTTTGCTGGTTTGCTGGTGCTGCTAGTGGTTGGATTTGTGTTCTTGATCTGGAGTTCACCTTACAGACTAGAGCGCGTGATTGGTTTTATGGATCCATGGGCTGATCCGTATGGAAAAGGTTATCAGCTTTCACATGCGCTTATCGCATTTGGTCGAGGCGAGTGGTTCGGTGTGGGTCTGGGTGCAAGTGTAGAAAAATTATTATATCTACCAGAAGCGCATACCGACTTTTTACTCGCAGTAATTGCCGAAGAATTAGGGTTTTTTGGCGTGCTAGCGGTGCTTGGATTGTTCGCTTGGATCGTGATTCGTTCGTTCAGCATTGCCAAAGAAGCGATTGAGAATGAGCGCTATTTTGCTGCGCTGCTGGCACAAGGTTTAGGCGTTTGGATAGGCGTGCAAGGCATTATCAATATGGGCGTAAATATGGGTTTATTGCCCACTAAAGGGCTTACTTTGCCTTTATTATCTTTTGGCGGTAGCGGAATTTTGGCCAATTGTATTGCCATGGCTATCGTGCTCAGAATCGATTTTGAAAATCGCCGTTTGCAAAAAGGTTTGCCATCATGAGTAAAACGCTGATGATTATGGCCGGCGGTACAGGCGGACACGTATATCCGGCAATGGCAGTGGCTGATTATTTAAAAGCCGAAGGCTGGGAAATTGTTTGGTTATGCACCGAAGGTGGCATGGAAAATAGATTGATTGCCGATAAAGGCTATCAGAAAACCATGATTACCATGCGCGGTGTCCGTGGTAAGGGATTGTTAGGCTGGCTATTGTTACCGGTTAAATTAGGCATTGCACTAATACAGTCTTATCAAGCAATTACGAAATTTAAGCCTAATCTTGTTTTAGGTATGGGTGGTTTTGCTGCGTTCCCTGGCGGCTTGATGGCTAGTTTACTGCGTAAACCATTGGTGATTCATGAGCAAAACTCGGTTGCTGGTTTAACCAATAAAACCTTAGCGCATTTTGCCACTAAAGTCTTGGCCGCCTTCCCCGCAGCTTTTGATGATAAGGCAATTTTGCTTGGTAATCCTGTGCGTGAAGACATTACCCAAATATTGCCACCAGAAATTCGGTTAGCCACACGTACAGGGCCATTAAGGTTGTTGGTAGTTGGTGGCAGCTTAGGTGCGCAAGCATTGAACGAAGTGTTGCCAAAAGCCTTAGCTGAAATGGCGATAGACAGTCGTCCGCTAGTGGTGCATCAAGCTGGCGAAAAACACATCGCTAAATTGCAAGCCAATTACCAAGTGCATCATGTTGAGGCGGAGGCAAAAGCTTTCATTAATGATATGGCGGAATCGTACAACTGGGCCGACATTGTGATTTGCCGTGCTGGTGCACTCACCGTTGCAGAAGTTTCAGTCGCGGGTATTGCTAGTGTATTAGTGCCTTTTCCATACGCGGTAGACGATCACCAAACTAGCAATGCGCACTATTTATCTGACGCTGGTGCGGCGATATTAATGCCACAAGAGGCATTTACCGTAGCAAAAATAGCCGGCTTGCTGCAAGGATTAACTCGCGAACAATGTTTAACTATGGCCATTAAAGCCCGCGCATTGGGCAAGCCACAAGCCACTGCTGATGTTGCCAATATCTGTAAGGAGTTAGCCACATGAAACATAAGGTAAAGAATATTCATTTCATTGGTATTGGTGGCTCTGGTATGAGCGGCATTGCAGAAGTGTTGATTAACCTAGACTTCACAGTCACCGGTTCTGATTTAGCGGTTAATGCGACTACTCAGCGCTTAATTGATTTTGGTGCAACCGTCTACCAAGGTCACGCTGCTGAAAACTTGGGTAAAGCCGATGTGGTTGTGGTTTCGAGTGCGGTCAATGAAGAAAACCCAGAAGTGAAAGCTGCTAGGGCGAAAAAAATTCCTGTCGTGCCACGAGCATTAATGTTGGCTGAATTAATGCGCTTTAGGCAAGGCATTGCTGTGGCAGGTACGCACGGCAAAACAACCACGACTAGTTTAATCGCTAGTATCTTGGCCGAAGCTGGTATGGATCCAACGTTTGTGATTGGCGGGAAATTAGAGGCGGCCAATGCTAATGCCAAATTAGGCACGGGTGAATATATTGTTGCAGAGGCAGATGAGTCGGATGCGTCTTTCTTACATTTAACGCCGGTGATGGCGGTGGTCACAAATATTGACCAAGATCATATGGATACCTATGAGCATAGCTTTGACAAACTCAAAAGCGCATTCGTAGAGTTTTTACAGCAATTGCCATTTTGGGGCATGGCTGTGGTGTGTTTAGATGACGCAAATATTCGAGAAATTTTGCCGCGTGTGACTAAGCCTGTCATGACTTATGGCTTTAGTGAAGATGCCAAAGTCAGAGCGACTAAGGTGCGTGCTGATGATGGAAAGATGCATTTTACCGTGCATATAATCAATGGCGTTAAGCATGAGTTTGATGTGACGTTAAATCTGCCGGGCAACCATTATGTATTGAATGCGCTGGCTGCCATTGCTATTGCCAGTGAGCTTAATGTGCCAGACGCAGCCATTATAAAAGCCTTAAAAGAATTCAAGGGTGTAGGCCGTCGTTTTGAACGTTATGGCGAAATTAATACTAGAGTTATAAGTGGTCGTGCTGAAGGCACATTCACCTTGATTGATGATTATGGACATCATCCAGTAGAAATGCAGGCTGTTATCGCTGCCGCACGGGCAGCCTTTCCTAATCGTCGCTTGGTGATGGCGTTTCAGCCACATCGCTTTACCCGTACGCGTGATTGTTTTGAGGATTTTGTCCGTGTGTTATCTAGCGCCGATGCAGTTTTGTTGACTGAAGTCTATTCAGCGGGCGAAGCGCCGATTATTGCGGCAGATACGCGCTCGCTCATACGTTCGATTCGCGTGGCAGGCAAGGTAGAACCACTCTTTGTAGAAACGACAGATGCATTACCAGAAGCGATTATGAATATGGCCCGCACCAATGATGTGGTCATCGTGATGGGTGCAGGCTCTATTGGGCACGTGGCAGAAAAAACAAAAGTGCTTTCAAATCAAGCCGTAACGATTGGTGAGCTGAACCAGTGACGAATAAAGCGACACATATATTTGCCGGTAAGTTGCTCTTAAATGAGCCGTTGGCGCGCTATACCAGTTGGCGTGTAGGCGGTATCGCTGATCAACTATACATTTCAGCCGATTTGGATGATTTGTGCTTGTTCTTAAAAAGTTTAAACGCGTCACAGCCGGTTTATTTTATTGGCTTAGGATCCAACCTATTGGTGCGCGATGGTGGTTTGCGTGCGACAGTCATTCTGATGCATAACGTATTGACCGCGCTGAAAATGGATGGTGATCTTGTTTATGTGGAAGCTGGTGTAACTTGTGGCAAGTTGGCAAAGTTTAGTGCAAAACAAGCGAAGCAAGGTGGTGAGTTTTTTGCCGGTATTCCAGGCACGGTTGGTGGTGCGCTGGCGATGAATGCAGGTTGCTATGGCTGTGAGACTTGGCAAACAGTACGTCGCGTAATGACAGTCAATCGCCAAGGCGAGTTGCATACGCGTGATGCCGCTGAATACCTAGCAAGTTATCGGCATATTGCAATGCCGGTAATTGATGAATGGTTTGTTGCCGCTTGGTTAGAATTTGAGCCTGGCGATGCGGATGAATCAGCACAAAATATTAAGGATTTATTAGCGCAGCGTTTAGCTTCACAGCCGCTTAACTTACCTAGTGCTGGTTCTACATTCAGAAATCCGCTGGGGGATTATGCGGCAAGGTTAATTGAAGCCAGCGGCCTAAAAAGTTACATCATTGGCGGTGCGCAAGTTTCTGAAAAACACGCTAACTTTATTGTGAATGTGGGTGGCGCAAATGCCCTAGACATAGAGTTTCTGATTAAACATATGTACGACACGGTATTGCAGGAACACGGCATTTCCTTGCAGCAAGAAGTGAAAGTGATCGGGGAATATTAACCGTGATAAGTTTAGATGAAAATATGCCTAAGAAAATTGACATGAATAAAAGGTTTGGGAAAGTTGCCGTATTGCTTGGTGGAAATTCTGGCGAGCGGGAAGTGTCGCTCAAAAGTGGTGCGGCAGTTTTGTCTGCACTGCAAGCTCAAGGGATAGATGCACATGGTTTTGATCCGCGTGAAAAACCATTACATGACCTAGAAAGCTTTGACCGAGTATTCATTAATTTGCACGGTCGTTTTGGCGAAGACGGTTGCATACAAGGCGCACTGGAAATGCTACATATTCCATATACCGGTAGCGGCGTGATGGCCTCTGCTATAGGAATGGATAAATGGCGTAGTAAATTATTATGGCGCGCAACCAATGTGGTAACGCCAGACTTTGAATTAGTCACCGCTAACAGTGACTTTGCGGCAATTGAAGCAAAATTAGGTTTGCCTTTGTTTGTAAAGCCAGCCAATGAAGGCTCAAGTATAGGGATTAGCAAAGTTAAAGAATCTGGCCGATTAGAAGCTGCTTATAAGATTGCCGCTGAAGCTGACCCGTTAGTGATCGCTGAAAAATTTGTGGATGGCGGCGAGTATACCGTGGGCATTATCGGCAATGGTCAAGCAAATGGTGATTTTATGGCCCTGCCTATTATTCGTATTGTGCCTAAAAATGAATTTTATGATTTTGAGGCGAAATATTTACGCAACGATACTGAGTATCTGTGCCCATGCGGATTAAGTGCAGAAAAAGAAGCGCAGATTCAACAAGAAGCATTGTTGGCATTTAGAGCGATTGGTTGCAAAGGTTGGGGACGGGTAGATTTTTTAATTGACAGCGCCGGCAATCATTACTTTTTAGAAGTGAATACCAGTCCAGGGATGACCGATCATAGTTTAGTGCCGATGGCAGCGAAGGCGGCTGGAATTGGTTTTGAGGAATTAGTTGTGCGCATTTTGGAGTTGGCTGATGTGGGATAAACCTACATTACTCAACTGGATAGCCAACCTCTTGTTTGCCTTGAGTGTGGTGGTGATGTTATATGCGGTCTTATATGCTGTGGTGCATCTGCCAATATTTCCATTGCGTGAAGTGAAGGTAGAAGGACAGTTAAACCATGTAAGCCGTGAGCAGGTCAAGTTGATTGTAGATAAGCACCTCAAAGGTAACTTTTTTACCTTAGATTTAATTAAGGCCCGTGATGCATTTGAGAAGTTGCCTTGGGCACGTAAGGTAAGTTTACGTCGTCGTTGGCCAGACAGTTTAGAAGTGATGATAGAAGAGCATCAAGAATTGGCGAGGTGGGGCACTGTTGCTTTAGTTGATACGCATGGTGATTTATTCCATGCCGCATCTGGCAGTGATTTGCCGGTGTTTTATGGTCCAGGTGATGGCGCAATGGAAATCGCCGCGCAATATGGAGAATTTAGTAAATCATTAAAAGCCGCTAATTTAGAGGTGGCTAATTTAACGCTTACGCCAAGGCGTGCATGGCAAGTAACCACAAAAAATGGCATGGTCATTGAGTTAGGACGGGTTGAGATGCAAGCAAGATTAGATAAATTTGCCGGTGTATACAACACGACGATTGCAGGGCTGAATAAAAAGATTGCCTACGCAGATTTACGCTATCCCAATGGATTTGCCGTGCGTAAACCGACGGAAATAAACAGTAAGCATGAAGTTAAATCGACCAATGTAAAACCAAGTTATATGAAAGCTAGTGATGTTAAAGCTGGTGATGTTAAAGCGGCTGATCTTAAATCTAGCACTATCAATAAACAGAGACAAACCGTGCATTAATCACGGAGGGAGTAAGCCATGAGTAGAGTGAAAGAAGATAAGAATTTAATCGTAGGCCTAGATATAGGCACATCAAAAATTGTGGCTATTGTTGCTGAATTACAGCCAGAAGGTACGATAAAAGTAATTGGGCTTGGCCAGCATATTTCACGTGGCTTAAAAAAAGGCGTGGTCATTAATATTGAATCGACCATGCAATCGATACAGCGTGCCCTAGAAGAAGCTGAGTTAATGGCCGATTGCAAAATCAATAATGTCTATACCGGCATTGCTGGAAGCCATATTAAAAGCCTGAACTCTCATGGCATGGTTAAGATTAAAGATGCCGAAGTGACGCAGATGGATGTAGATAGGGTGATTGAAACTGCTCGTGCAATTGCTTTGCCAGCAGATCAGCAAATACTACATATCCTGACACAGGAATTTATTATTGACGGCCAAGAAGATGTGCGTGAACCACTAGGCATGAGTGGCATGAAACTTGAGGTAAAAGTACATATTGTGACGGGCGCAGTGGCTGCTGCACAAAATATTGTGAAATGCATCAAGCGTTGCGGAATTGAAGTGAGTGACTTAATTCTACAACCTCTAGCTTCTAGCCTTGCGGTGTTAACTGAAGATGAAAAAGAGTTGGGTGTTTGTTTGGTGGATATTGGTGGTGGTACCACTGATATTGCGGTGTTCAAACAAGGTGCAATTCGCCATACGGCGGTAGTGCCTATTGCCGGCGATCAAATGACTAACGATGTGGCGGTGGCTTTCCGCACCCCTACACAATCTGCTGAAGATATTAAAATTAAGCATGGTTGTGCATTACGCCAATTGGCTGACCCGCGTGAAGTGGTTGAAGTGCCAGGCGTAGATGGCCGCGAACCACGCCAACTATCAGTGCAAACCTTAGCCGAGGTGCTCGAACCGCGCGTAGTTGAGTTGTATGAAATGGTCTTGAATGAGTTGCGCCGTAGCGGCATGGAAGAAATGATTGCCTCTGGCATCGTAATTACTGGCGGCTCAGCCATGATGCGTGGCATGGTGGAATTAGGCGAAGAGATCTTTCATATGCCAGTACGTATGGGCTTGCCGAGATACGTCGGCGGCTTGTCAGAAGTGGTCAGCAATCCAAGATACGCAACCGGCGTGGGCTTGGTTTTGATGGGCAAGCAGCAATTAGAGAGACATTTAAACGGGCAATTAGAGGTTAACTCGTTTGCACGCATGCTGGAAAAAATGAAAAGTTGGTTTCAAGGTAATTTTTAATAAAAATTAGCTTGGTAAGTGTAAGGCAGGTAATAGGCAGTTCAGGCAGAAGTACATTAGTTAATAAAAAAGAGGAGATACAAAATGTTTGAAATTATGGAAAAAAGTTCTCAAGAAGCAGTCATTAAGGTTATCGGTGTGGGTGGTTGCGGTGGCAATGCCGTAGCGCACATGATAGAAAAAAATGTTGGTGGAGTAGAATTTATTTGCGCCAATACCGATATGCAAGCTTTAAGAAAGAGTCAAGCTCAAACTGTATTGCAAATAGGTGAGTCTATGACTCGCGGTCTAGGCGCAGGGGCTAAACCAGAAGTTGGTCGCGATGCTGCATTAGAAGATCGTGACGCGATTGCCGAGCTGATTGAAGGCGCTGATATGTTATTTATTACCGCAGGTATGGGCGGCGGAACAGGTACAGGCGCTGCACCAGTCATTGCTCAAATTGCAAAAGAAATGGGTATCTTAACCGTTGCCGTAGTGACCAAACCATTCTCGTTTGAAGGCAAACGTACTAAGGTAGCCGCAGATGGTTTAGAAGAATTGTCTAAATATGTAGATTCGTTAATTGTGATTCCTAACGAAAAATTAATGGAAGTATTAGGCGAAGATGTGCCATTTCTAGAAGCTTTTAGAGCGGCAAATGATGTGTTGCACAATGCGGTTTCTGGCATTGCAGAAATCATTAATTGTGCTGGTACAGTGAACGTTGACTTTGCCGATGTGCGTACGGTGATGAGTGAAATGGGTATGGCTATGATGGGTTCAGCACTTGCAACAGGACCAGACCGTGCTCGTATCGCAGCTGAACAAGCCGTAGCAAGCCCACTATTGGAAGATGTGAACTTAGCTAATGCACGCGGTGTTTTAGTCAACATTACCACTTCTAGCTCATTCAAAATGAAAGAGTACTATGATGTGATGAACACTATTAAAGCTTTCACAGCAGATGATGCGACGGTGATTGTGGGTAATGTGTTTGATGAATCTATGGGTGATGGCTTACGTGTGACTATGGTTGCAACCGGTTTAACTTGCGCGCAACGTCGCCAACAAAAACCTGAGCTACGTGTAATGCCACAACAAATGGTTCGTGATGGCACTACTAATCAGCCTGTCTATATGGGTGGTAATAGCCATGACATGGATGATGAGGCTCCTGCAGTATTTGGTGCTAATAATAGCCGTCGTGCACAAGTCGAAGCGATGAAGGTTGCAGGTGTTGAAGAGTATGATATTCCTGCATTCTTGCGTAAACAGGCTGACTAGCATGGCGCTTTAATACCATCTATATTATTTTGCTAGTGCCACTAGGCAAGCTGATGGTTTCACTGGAACTAGGTGAAATATGCTATTATTTTCTTAATTAATAAGAAAAAAGTATATGGGCAATGCGTTTAAATATAAATGATTATGAAGTGTTGATATAGGGATTTAGAACGATTGATGTTAAAGCAGCGTACATTAAAAAAAGCAATTAGCGCCACTGGCGTTGGCTTGCACAACGGCGAAAAGGTTACTCTTACCCTGCGTCCAGCTGCAGCCGACACCGGTATTGTTTTCAAACGGGTTGATCTGCCTCAGCCCAATGAAATCATAGCCACCCCTAGTGCAGTGCATGACACAAAAATGTGTTCTGCCTTGGAAGCTAATGGTGCGCGTGTTGCTACCGTTGAACACATTATGTCTGCGCTTGCAGGCTTAGGTGTAGACAACGTATATATTGATGTGAATGCTGCTGAAATTCCAATTATGGACGGTAGTTCTGGTCCCTTTGTGTTTTTATTACAAGAAGCAGGCATTGTTGAACAAGAAGCGCCTAAGAAGTTTATGCGTGTTAAAAAAATGGTAGAAGTGATTGAAGGCGATAAGTGGGTCCGTTTTGAGCCTTATTACGGCTTTAAAATTGACTTCACTATTCATTTTAATCACCCAGTATTTGAGCATTCTGGAAGCAATGTAAAAATTGATTTTGCAGATGATTCTTATATCAAGGAAATTAGCCGTGCGCGTACATTTGGCTTTATGCACGAAGTTGAGTATTTAAGATCTAACGGCTTAGCCCGTGGCGGAAGCTTGGATAATGCGATCGTTTTAGACGAATATCGAGTGTTGAATACCGATGGCTTGCGTTATGAAGATGAGTTTGTAAAACACAAAGTGTTAGATGCTATAGGTGATTTGTATATGTTGGGGCATCCCATTTTAGGCGCTTTTTATGCTTATAAATCAGGTCATGCACTCAATAACCAATTACTACGCGCTTTGCTGAAAGATGAAAATGCATGGGAATATGCCACATTTGAGAATAAAAAAGATGCACCTGCGGCATTTTCATCAGAATCATCGCAACTAATCACAAAACCTATTTTCTGAGCTTGCATAATTTAGTCGCCTAGGTTTTTAAAAGCTTAGCTATTTAGAGTGAATGATTTAAAAGCTTGTAACCCAATTGAGAGGGCGTGCCGTGTTAATGATTCGCCTATTATTAGTACTTTTTTCCATCACCGTGTCTACTCCGACATTTGCATTGTCTGACGAGACTTTGCTACAGCACGCACGCGAATCCTATACGGCTAAGAATGTCAATGCTTTAAGTAATGACGTGAGCCAGCTAAAAACTCAACAATATATTTTAGCGCCCTATGCTGATTATTGGCTGATGCTACTTAATTTAGAACAGGCACGTGATGAAGAAGTACAGAATTTTCTAGCACAATACGCTGATTTACCATTTGCCGACCGCGTACGTGGGGAATGGCTAAAGAAACTCGCTAAACAACAAAACTGGGATGCTTTTTATAACGAATTCGCTAATTTCCAACGTGATGACTTAATCGTACAATGCTATGCTTTGCTTGGTCATGCGCAATTGGCTGACACTGATGTTAGTGGTCAAACAAAAGCTTTATGGCTAACAACTAACGATTTGCCCAGCAATTGCAATCAATTATTTGATCTGATGCAAAAAAAAGGTCAGCTGACTGTAGATGATATTTGGGCGCGATTTAGACTGGCATTGCAAGATGGTAAATTGAATGTCGCTACAGCTATTGCGCCACGAATACCAACAATAGATGCTGAGAACATTAAATTGCTTGATCGCGTGACGGCAACACCCCAACTTATCCTTGATAAAAAAGTAGTCTCATTTAAAACTAGACTCGGTATAGAGCTTAATCTTTACGCAATTGACCGTCTTGCCCGCACTAAACTAGAAGACGCGGTTAGCACTTATAAAAACATTCAAGATGCTTTCGAGCCAGACAATCGCGCTTTTGCTTGGAGCAGAATTGCCTATCATGCAGCGCGCGCTCATGATGTAAAAGCGCTTGAATATTATGCTTTGGCTAAGAACATAAACCTAGACAAAGAACAATTGGCTTGGAAAGTCAGAGCCGCTTTGCGTGCTAAAGATTGGCCTACGGTGCTGATTGCAATTGCTGCAATGCCAGCAAAACAATCCGAAGAAGGAGCATGGCGTTATTGGAAAGCGCGTGCATTAAAAGAGCAGGTATTGCAAAGTGGTGGCCAGCAGGCCGAGGCCAATGCCATTTTTAGTAAACTCTCAACCGAGCGCCACTATTATGGTTGGTTGGCGGCAGATGAGCTAGAAAGCATGATGGGTAGCCCAGATGAACATTACCGCGTTAGCGACAATGAAGTTAATGCCATCGCAAATTTGCCAGCCATTAAGCGTGCCTTCGAGTTACAGCGTTTAGATTTACGCTGGGAAGCCAAAGCCGAGTGGGTGTGGGCTACACTTCACTTTGATGATAAGCAGTTACTTGCGGCAGCAGAATATGCCACGCGACAAAAATGGTATGACATCTCCATTACCACCGCAGACAATACCAAGCAGATTCATGACTTTAGCCTGCGTTACCCAACGCCTTATCGTGATTTGATACGAAGCTCGGCTAACAATGAAAATATTGATGAAGCTTGGGTCTATGGCTTAACGCGTCAAGAAAGCCGTTTTATGCATTATGCAAAATCGGGCGTAGGTGCAGTGGGTCTCATGCAAATAATGCCTGCTACGGCAAAATGGGTGGCAAAAAAAATGGGCATGGATAATTACAGCAATGACAATATTCATGAACTGAGCACGAATATTGATATAGGCGCACATTATATGCGCTACACCTTAGATTTGATGGGTGGTCAAGCGGTCATGGCAACAGCCGCTTATAATGCCGGGCCTAGTCGTGCTAAACGCTGGATGGCAAGTGAGCCTTTAGAAGCGGCGATTTATATTGAAACGATACCGTTTAGTGAAACCAGAAACTATGTACAAAAAGTAATGGCTAATACCAGCTTTTATGCGCCACGTCTGGGGACTAAAATTCAATCACTAAAATCTCGATTGGGCATTGTTCCAGCAAGCAGCACACCTGAGATGTTAGTAGTAGATAATGAGTAATAGCTGACAGAGCAATTATTTAAAGATCGGTATAAAATAAGATTAACAACAACAAGATTAACAATAATGAAATTAAAAGTAATTGTCGTATTAGGTGGTTCTGGTTTTGTCGGTAGCGCAATTGTTGCAAAATTAGATGCGGCTGGATATGCAGTAAAAGTACTGACTCGTCGCCGCGATGTAGCTAAGCACTTGTTATTACTACCTAATGTTCAAGTGGTGGAATGTAATATGCTCGATTATCAAGCCTTAAATGCTACACTTAGAGGTGCGGATGCGGTGATTAACTTGATCGGTATTTTGCACCAAAGCCGTCGTAACAGTTTTAATGCCGTGCACCATCAATTTCCAACCCAGTTAGCCAAAATATGTGCAGATTTAGGGATAGCTCGTCTGTTACACATGAGTAGCTTACAAGCCGATAAAAATGCACCTAGCCGTTATCTGCAATCCAAAGGCATGGGTGAGGCGGCCTTATGGACATTGCAAGATAAGCTGAATATCACCATTTTTAAACCATCTATTATTTTTGGTCGTGGCGATGCTTTCATTAATTTATTTGCTTCACTTATTAAACTTTTGCCAGCAGTGTTGCTGGCCAAGCCTAATGCTAAATTTCAGCCTATCTGGGTGGAGGATGTCGCCACCTGTTTTGTAAATAGCCTAGAAAATACTGCTACTTACGGCCAAGCTTATGAACTCGCTGGCCCAAAAGTTTATACTTTTAGGCAGCTAGTAAAGCAAGTGATGAACACGCTGAATCTTCAACGACCGATTATTGGTTTATGCGACAAGCTTTCCTATGCGCAGGCGTTTATGATGGAATTGTTGCCTGTTAAGCTAATGTCGCGTGACAATGTAAAATCTATGGAAGTCGATAGCGTAAGCGAGAAGCCATTTCCACCGATTTTTAATTTGACGCCTACTGCTTTAGAAGCGGTGATTCCTGAATATCTGATCGATGAAACTCCACGTGGTGCTTATGATCGATTTCGCCAAAATGCCGCAAGATAATTCTTCATTAAATACAACACTATTTAAGCCGTAAATTTATGCAGACTTATGTGGTGGGCGGTGCAGTGCGCGATGAATTACTCGGTTTTGCCGTAAAAGATATAGATTTTGTCGTGGTTGGAAGTACGCCGGAAGAGATGTTAGCGGCTGGTTTCAAGCCTGTAGGCAAAGATTTTCCAGTATTTTTACATCCTAAAACACATGATGAATACGCGCTGGCACGAACTGAGCGTAAAACTGCTAAAGGTTATAATGGGTTTGTCGTCCATGCTTCACCAGAAGTGACGCTAGAAGAAGATTTGGCTCGTCGAGATTTAACCATTAATGCAATTGCCAAAGATGTTGCGGGCAAATTAATTGACCCATTCAATGGCTTAGCCGACATTCAAGCCAAAATCCTACGCCATGTTAGCGATGCCTTTGCTGAAGATCCAGTCAGAATTTTACGTGCGGCGCGTTTTGCTGCGCGCTTTACCGATTTTAATGTAGCGCCTTCCACCATGAACTTGATGCGCCAAATGGTTGAAGCCGGGGAAGTGGATGCTTTGGTTGCTGAGCGTGTTTGGCAAGAGCTTGCAAAAGGCTTAATGGAAGAAAAGCCCAGCCATATGTTTGATGTATTGCGTGAATGCGGTGCTTTACAAAGAATTTTACCAGAGCTTAATCGCTTATGGGGCGTACCTCAACCTGCCAACCATCATCCAGAAGTAGATACTGGCGTGCATACTATGCTGGTGGTCGATTACGCCGCTGGCCAAAACTTTTCGTTAGCAATACGTTTTGCCGCAATGATGCACGACCTAGGTAAAGGCAGTACACCAACCGAAATTCTACCCCAACATATTGGACATGAAGAGCGTAGTTTAAATTTGGTTCGTGAGGTTTGTAAACGCATCAAAGTGCCGAATGACTGCAAAGAGTTGGCGCAAATTGTGGCCAAGTTTCACGGCAAGTTATATCAATCATTGCAAATGAAACCAAGCACCTTGCTGAGTTTTTTAATCGAGTTAGATGCAATTCGGCAACCAACAAGATTTAAAGATTTTCTTAAAGCCTGCGAGGCAGATTCTCGCGGTAGAACTGACTTAGAAAATTGCGCAACACCAGCAGCCGATTTGATGGTTAAAGTGCTGGAAGCGGCATCCAGTATTGATGCTGGTGCAGTGGCTAGAGAATTTTCAGAACCAGAGAAAATCAAAACAGCGGTTTTTGGGGCGAGGTTAGATGCGGTAAACCGCTTATTTAAAACATAGTAATAATCGCTAGTAGCGAATGCCAGCCCAACTAGGCGCTTTGATGCGATAATAATCCATGATTACTACCAATAACCAACCACCCTCTTTACCTGTTGCTAGTGAGAACGAAGTTTCCTCTTGGCTAGCCTCTTCAGCACAGCGTTTTACACTGGCTGAAATCGAGTTGATTCGTCATGCCTGTGCCCTAGCTAGCCCGCTTTATGCTGCTCATGTTGAGCTGACTGGATCGCCATTATTGCAGCACGCATTAGGCGCTGCGACTATTTTAATCGACATGAATATGGATGCAGAAACCATAGCGGCGACTATTTTGCATGCGGTGCCTGACTATTTAGACGACTGGAGGACTGTGCTAGAAGCGCATTTTGGCGTTAATGTTGCCGGTTTGGTTGATGGCATTTCACGCATGGAGCAAATTCAGGCATTTAGCGAGACTGAGGGCCTGCACGAACCTGACCGTAAAAATGGTGACCATGCGCTACAAATAGAAAGCCTACGCAAAATGTTGTTGGCGATGGTGGAAGATATTCGCGTGGTGTTAATTAAACTGGCCGAGCGCACGCAAACATTGCGCCGCTTGTCTGGTGCCAGCACTATCCAACAGCAACGTCTTGCACAGGAAAGCCTGGGCATCTTTGCGCCGTTGGCCAATCGTCTCGGTGTGTGGCAGATCAAATGGGAGCTGGAAGATCTTTCGCTGCGTTATTTAGAGCCGCAACGCTACAAAGAGGTTGCCAGAATGTTGGACGAGCGCCGCGTTGATCGTGAGCAATATATTCTTGATGTGGTGAGCCAGCTTAAATTAGAGTTGAGCCAAGCGGGCATTAAGGGCGAGGTGACTGGTCGGCCTAAGCACATTTATAGCATCATCAAGAAGATGAAAAGTAAGCAATTGGATTTTAGCGAGCTCTATGATGTTCGTGCGGTACGAATTTTGGTCGATGATGTCAAAGATTGCTATGCCGCGCTCGGTCTTATCCACAATTTATGGCAGCCTATTCCCGGTGAATTCGACGATTATATTGCGCGCCCAAAAAGTAATAATTATCGTTCTTTGCACACCGCTGTAAGTGGGCCGCGCGGTTTGGCGCTAGAAGTGCAGATCCGCACCTTAGAGATGCACCAGTATTCTGAGTTGGGTGTGGCAGCGCACTGGCGCTATAAAGAAGGCGGGAAATCCGACGCCAAATTTGATGAGAAAATAGCGTGGTTACGACAGATACTAGCATGGAAAGATGAAGTTGCCGATAGCGGCGACCTGCTAGAACAATTCAAGAGCGAGTTATTTCAGGATAAAGTCTACGTACTGACGCCGCAAGGCAAAGTCATTGATTTGCCTAAGGGTTCTACGCCTATCGACTTTGCTTATAGTTTGCATACCGACTTAGGGCATCGCACACGCGGCGCTAAGATTAATGGCAGCATTGTGTCACTGAATACCAAGTTGCAAAACGGTGAGCGTGTGGAAATTCTCACTGCTAAAATTGGTTCGCCTAGCCGCGACTGGTTAAATGCCACCTTAGGTTTTCTGCAAACGCCAAGTGCGCGTGCTAAGGTCAGGCACTGGTTCAAATATCAGCATTTTGAAGAAAATGTTGCGCAGGGCAGGGCGAAGTTGGATCGCGAATTACATAGAGCTGGCGTCGGCGCCATTAATCAAGAAAAAATCGCACAGAAGTTGCAATATCAAAAGCTTGAAGATTTTCTAGCCGCTATTGGCCGTGGTGATGTGAGCGAGTATCAAATTGCGCTTGCCATTCAAGAAAATGAAACACCTAAGCCGAAAGAAGTGGCTAGGCCAGCTTCGACTAGACGCAGTAGCACTGCACATTCTGCAGCGGGTATTTTGGGCGAAGGTATCGTGATTGAAGGTATAGGCAATTTGCAAACTAGCACCGCCAAATGCTGTAAACCTATGCCGTCAGATGCGATTGTTGGATACCTCACGCGTGACCACGGCGTAACCATTCATCGTAAGGCTTGCAGCTTCATTGTTCGCTTGCCCGAGAGTCGGCGCGATAGAGTGCTAGGTGCACAATGGAGTAGCCATCTAAATGTAAGCACCGATGTTGATATTGAAGTGGAAGCGCACGACCGCCAAGGCTTGCTGCGCGATATTAGTGATTTATTCGTCAGGGAAGTGGAAGCGCACGACCGCCAAGGCTTGCTGCGCGATATTAGTGATTTATTCG
>JBBAOU010000012.1:29273-31122 GCA_040401175.1 Methylotenera sp.
GAAGTGGAAGCGCACGACCGCCAAGGCTTGCTGCGCGATATTAGTGATTTATTCGTCAGGGAAAAGGTCAACGTCACCAAGGCTAATACCTTGACTAGAAATAATATGGCGCTAATGCAGTTTTCAATCGAGATTTTAGATTTGGAGCAACTAAACCGGCTGCTAGCGTTGATTCAGCAACTGCCGGACGTGATTGCAGCACGGCGTAGAATTTAGTGGCAATAGCGCTGTTAACTTTTAGCAATTCTTAAATTAAAAAAAATCGCGAAACTGGGTATTCATACTAAATACCAAGTTTCAATTTAATAATATATTTCGCTGCGTAGCCTACCATACCAAAAGTAAGGCCTAAAAATAAAGCGAATGTGCCAAACTTGCCGGCCTTAGATTCCCATGCTAAATGGCCGACGATGAACATCATCAGCAGCATTAAGCCACCAACGCCGAAAGTCATGCCAAACTCTGTAATCTGTGCTTCTGTAAAACCAAACATAGTGCCTTGCAAAAAACTTCTCCCGTGCGATTGGACTATAGAGTCCAAAAGCTTACGTTCATTACCGCCTGCTTTAGTTTAAGTATTATCTTAAACTAAGTATTAATAAGTGCGGTAATTTGTTGTTGGACAAACTCGGTTGGTTTTCGTTTAAAACCACTTTTTGCAAATTGGTGCCAGCGACCAAGTACAAAGCACACCATTAAATTGGCTTGTGCTTCGGTATCGCTTTTATTGCCAGTTTGTGTTTCTGCAATACGTAGGCTTTGTTTAAGCGTCACTTCAATGCGGTCATATAGCTGGTTGATACGAAGCTGTAGTTTTTCATCTTCATTCACCAAGGCATCGCCTATCAGTACCCGCGTCATACCTGGGTTTTTTTCGGCAAACACCAGCAGCATGGTGATAATGCGCTGTACTTGTCTTAAGCCTTCGGTTTCTTCTGTACTTATTTTGTTGATTAAGCCAAAAATGGTTTCTTCAATAAATACAATCAATCCTTCAAACATTTGCGCCTTACTTGCAAAATGGCGATACAACGCAGCCTCGCTGACGTCTAACTTTGCCGCCAGTGCAGCAGTAGTAATTTTTTCGCGTTTAGGCGCTTCCAGCATTTTTGCCAGGGTTTCTAAAATTTTTTGTTTGCGTTCGCCTGCCATTGTTATTTTCCTTACAAGTGATGATTTGATTATAGCTTAATGTGAGTGAGTGCTAACACATTACTCAGACGATAATCCACGAAATTGGGTTTATGTATTTGTTTTGTAATCCAAATGGTCTTCATGCCTAGCCGTTTTGCGGTCATCAGCGCGGGTAGGTTATCTTCTAGCATCACACAATTACTAGCCTTTACCTTGATGGTTTTGAGCAACATTTGAAAGCCGCGTACTGAAGGCTTGGCATGAAATTTGGTGGATTCCACACTGAATACTAATTCAAAACAATCTGCGATTCCCATAATCTCTAGCACACGCAATGCGTAGCTGCGTGGTGCATTAGTGAATACTAACTTACGTCCAGAAAGGCTTTTTAACATATGGCGCAAGCGCTTTACCTGAATCACCATTTCGGGTAAATCCATGAGTCTGTGAGTTTCCAGTAAGAAATGGTATGGATCTGTGCCGTGGTGACGCATCAAACCTTTAAGTGTTGCGCCATAAATACGCCAATAATGTTGGCGTATTTTGTGTGCGGCAACTTCATCTAAATCTAGCGTAGACATGATGTATTGCGTCATGGCTCGATGCATCACCGGAAAAATATGCGCGGACGCATTGTGTAAAGTGTCGTCTAAATCAAAGATCCAGACTTTAGTTTCATTGCTAGAATTAAAGCTCAAGTCCAGTTCCAAGTCCA
>JBBAOU010000012.1:31222-49571 GCA_040401175.1 Methylotenera sp.
CAAGTCCAGTTCCAAGTCCAAATTCAAGCTACTTAGCCTTAATTAACGTACCCACACCTTCGTCCGTTAACACTTCCAGCAATAATGCATGCTCAACACGGCCATCAATAATGTGCACAGATTTAACACCGCTGCGAGCAGCATCTAGTGCAGAGCTGATTTTAGGCAGCATGCCGCCAGAGAGCGTACCATCCGCCAGCAAATCATCAATTTGTTTAGGGGTTAAGCCAGTAAGCAATTGGCCGTCTTTATCTAAAACGCCTGGCGTATTAGTCAACAAAATAAGCTTTTCAGCGCCCAAGATTTCAGCTAACTTACCCGCCACAAGGTCGGCATTAATGTTATAAGTTTCACCTTCGTCACCTACGCCAATAGGCGCAACGACTGGAATGAAATCGCCGCTATCAAGAAAATTGATGATGCTAGGATCAATGGCCGTAATTTGCCCAACTTGCCCGATATCAATCAATTTTGTTGGGTCAGACGAATCTTCTATGAGCAGTTTTGTTGCATGAATGAAATTACCATCTTGGCCAGTTAATCCAACCGCCTTGCCGCCATGTCGATTAATTAGATTCACAATTTCTTTATTAACTTGGCCGCCAAGCACCATTTCAACCACGTCCATGGTTTCTGCATCAGTGACACGCATGCCTTGGATAAACTCACCTTTTTTGCCGAGTTTATCTAGCATTTCATTAATTTGCGGACCGCCACCATGCACCACCACTGGGTTCATGCCCACTAGCTTGAGTAATACTACGTCTTGCGCAAAACATTGCTTAAGATGATCGTCAGTCATGGCGTTTCCGCCGTATTTAATCACTATCGTTTTATCAAAAAAGCGCTTGATATACGGCAATGCTTCAGCAAGTGTTTGCGCTTTTTGGGTAGCAGTCGTTTTATTAATCATCTAGTTCTCTTGGATATGTTAAATACTGGGCTATATTAAATACTTGGCTATGGTAAATGCCGATTAATTTTACTTTATGCAATTGTATCTAAAATTAGCCTAAAGTGTTTTGCTAAAAACCTTAGATTTACGTTGAAAATTGTAAAGCTTTTGTTTTTCCATAGGTAAACTTTCCACGCTCTGCTCTGTAAAGCCGCGCTCCAAAAACCAATGTTCTGTACGTGTGGTTAGGCAAAACAAACTTTTGAAGCCCAATGCTTTGGCTTTAGCTGCACAGTAGTAAAATAATCTATCACCGCGGCCGCCGCCTCTGTAGGCCGGATCAATTGCCAAACAGGCAAATTCAGCGGTGCGTTCTGCGGAAAATGGGTAAAGTGCAGCGCAACCTATAATGCGATTGCCGTGCTCCATCACGTAAAAATGATTGATTTCCATTTCAATATGTTCGCGACCACGCCGGACTAAAAAGCCTTCAACTTCTAATGGCTCTATTAGCTTCAAGATGCCACCTACATCGTCGATATTGGCTTGGCGCATGCTTTCTAAGCTTAATTCTGTCACCATCGTGCCAATACCATCTAGCGTAAATAGCTCTTGAATAATAGCACCATCTATGTGGCGGCTAATTAAATGCGTTCTTGCCACGCCGTGCTCACAAGCCCGCACTGCCGCGGGTAAGTAGTAATTAATATCTTCGGAAATATTAATCGCCTGCTCGTTTTCTTGTTCGCGGCTTTGTATGTTTTTGAGGAAATTTTTGGCTTTCTCTGCGGTCATTTCACGCAGTAGTTCGCCGCGTAAATTATGCACGCCTTCAGAATCCATCAAAAATATCAGTTTATCTGCATCTAATGCAATCGCTGAGCTCACCGCAACGTCTTCCAAACTTAAGTTAAACGCTTCACCAGTTGGCGAATAGCCCAGTGGAGATAGCATCACCAATTCGCCATCATCTAACCGCTTTTGTATACCGACCGCATCGACTCTGCGCACTTCACCGGTGTGTTGCAAGTCGATACCATCACGTACCCCCATCGGTTTTGCTGTCACAAAGTTGCCACTCGCCACGCGAATATCAGCGCCTTGCATAGGCGAATTAACCAAGCCCATAGAAAGTAGCGCTTCAATTTCTACCCGAATCGCGCCATTAGCTTCTTTAACTGCTTCCATTGCAGCATCGTCAGTCACCCGTAGGCCATTGACAAATTTTGGTGAAAGTTTATCGCGGCGTAAGCGTTTTTCAATTTGTGGACGCGCACCATGGACTAAAACCAACCGCACTTCAAGACTGGCGAGCAAGTTTAAATCATGTGATAAAGCTACAAATTGCCTCTGATCCACCACTTCGCCACCAAAAGCAATGACAAAGGTACGGCCACCAAATGCGTGAATATAAGGTGTGGCAGACCTAAACCATTGCACAAAGTCTTTGGCATTAGGCTTGCTGACAGTTGTAGTAGGCTGTGGTAGACCAGCTAAATATGTTTGGTTTTTTTCTTGCAGCGCTGGTGTATTTAAAGAGGCGTCACTTTGCGTATAAAGATAGGCTGGTGTGCAATTTAAGGCTTCAGAAATTTTACGTAGCATGACTTCAGAAACGCCAAGCTCACCGCGCTCAATGCGTGACAAGTTGCCAGCATCTGCGCCAATTGCACCAGCTAGAGCTTGCAGTGTGACGTGTAGCGATTTTCGCCGCTCACGAATAGATAGTCCTAATGACATAGCAATATAGTGCCCGTGAATTTATATTAAATGTAGTATTTACATAATTATATTATTAAAATGTTTTAAATACAAATTTATATTGTAGCTTGAATGGCGATTAAATTTGGGTGTCCGTATTCTGTGATTGATTTTGGGTTTTGTCACAGAGAAGCAAGGGCAAATTGTATGATTGATTTAGCAAATTAAGTTGGAGATTAGACTTCTATATTGCGGTTGTTGGTATAACTTCATATTCGGCTTATTTGTGCTATCCGAAAATTTCACTGACTGTCGCCTAAGGGGCAAAGCTGCCGTACAGTTTTACAACGTCAATGAGTACTTTCAGCAAATAGCAGTCGCATGGGTTTGTGCAAAATTATAGCGAATATAATCCGCCAATTCGGCAGTTTTGGCTATAATCATTAGAATGAGTCAAAAGAATAACTTCTAAGTCTCTTTTTTAGAAGTATCTCATCCGCTGGATTGCTTTAAACAAAAATGAATATGTATTCTCAGCAAAGAAACACTACTCATAAATACCTAATTTATTGATTATTTTTAATTGTTTTGGTGATTGTTACTTGCCGGACACTGCTGACCTGCAATTTATTATCTGGGTTAAATCCATTTGCACCATTACCATCGTAACCTATTATTGAAAAAATCGCCCATGAACTCGTCAAAAACTGCACTCATCCTGATTGGTTTTCAGAAAGATTACTTTTCACCAGATGGGGTTCTATATGACGTAATCAAAGACTCGTCGGACAAGATGTTGGCAAACACGCTCGGCCTGCTTGACCGCCTGTTGATCACGCCCGTTTCCATCATTTCCACGCCGATTTTTTTCACTTCCGACTACAGCGAATTGGTTAATCCGATCGGAATATTGAAGACGATCCGCGACGTGGGCGCTTTCAAAAAAGGTGCTTCTGGTTCCGAAGCCTTAGGAGAGCTGGTGCGCTTCGATAATCGCATCACGGTCGTTGAAGGTAAGCGCGGGCTAAACGCTTTTCGTGATACCGAGCTGGAGAAAGTGCTACGAGATCGCGGCATCACCGATGTTGTGCTAGCTGGGGTTGTCACCTCAATCTGTATCGACTCAACGGCGCGTTCCGCTTTTGAAGCAGGATTTAGTGTCACGGTGCTGTCGGATTGCACGGTGGGAAGAACTAAATTTGAACAGGATTTTTACTGCAAGGAAATATTTCCGCTGTATGCCAGCGTGATGGACTGCGGGGAATGGCTGGACAACCTAAAGTGAGCGAGATGCCGTCTATCGAAGAGCTGCAAACTCAGGCGCAATATCGCTTGATAGAAACACTGCGCACCTCGGAACTGCAACTACAGACTTCATTGGGCCGCATGCAAGAACTCGAGGAACGCTGGAAGTTCGCGCTGGAAGGTTTGGAGGATGGTGTATGGGACTGGTCCGTGCCAAACGGCACTGTGTGTTATTCCAAACGCTGGAAGGAAATGCTGGGCTTTGCCGAAGATGAAGTCGGCAACGGTTTGGACGAATGGAGAAAACGCATCCACCCCGACGACAAGACAGAAACCCTCGCCGCGGTGCAAATGCATCTCGACGGCAAGACCCCGGTTTATAACAGCGAATACCGCATCATCTGCAAGGATGACAGCTACAAGTGGATACTCGGCCGGGGCATGGTGGTCAGCCGCGACGCCGACGGGGATCCGTTGCGGATGGTAGGCACGCACATCGACATTACCCAGCGCAAAAAGGCTGAGTTCAATCTTCGCATCGCCGCCATAGCCTTTGAGGGTCAAGAAGGCATTATGATTACTGATCCAAATAAAGTTATTATTCGCGTCAACCAAGCGTTCACCACTATCACCGGCTACAGCGCAGAAGAAGTCATCGGTCAGACTCCTAAACTGCTCAGCTCAGGTCAGCAAGATAAAGCTTTCTATAAAGCCATGTGGGACATTCTCAATAATGAAGGTTATTGGGGAGGTGAAATCTGGAATAGACGTAAGAGTGGTGACGTTTATCCAGAGTATCTCACTATTACTGCCGTCAAGGACGACGCTAATGTTATCACCAACTATGTGTCAACAATCACTGACATTACGATGAGCAAAGCGGCTTCCGATCAAATCAAAAACCTAGCCTTCTATGACTCGCTTACTCAATTGACAAACCGCCGTTTATTCCTTGATAGGCTGAATCAAGCGATGGCATCCAGTGCCCGAAGCGGTCAACGAGGCGCACTGTTATTTCTTGACCTAGACCACTTCAAAACCCTGAATGACACACTCGGGCATGATGTCGGGGATTTACTCTTACAACAAGTGGCAGAGCGATTAACTAGCTGTGTTCGTGAGGGAGATACCGTATCTCGTCTAGGCGGTGATGAGTTCGTGGTGTTGTTAGTAGACTTAAGTGAACAAGCGATTGAAGCCGCATCACAAACCAAAGGCATTGCTGAAAAAATCCTCCTCTCACTCAATCAACCTTACCAGCTCGGCACACGCCGTCATCACAGCACGCCTAGCATTGGAGCTACGTTGTTCGTGGGACACACGCTGGATTCAGAAGAACTGTTAAAACAAGCCGACATTGCGATGTATCAAGCTAAGAGCGATGGTCGCAACGCCATAAGGTTTTTTGACCCCAAGATGCAAGAAGCCATTACTCACCGTGCAGATATGGAATATGAGCTTCGCATGGCTATTGAGCGCAACCAATTTCAATTGTATTACCAAGCGCAGGTAGGTAATAACGGTCAAGTACTGGGTGCGGAAGTATTGATTCGCTGGATACATCCAGAACGCGGCATAATTTCGCCATCCAATTTTATCCCTTTAGCAGAAGAAGCAGGCTTAATTCTACTTATCGGACAATGGGTGTTTGATGCTGCCAGTGCGCAAATTAAAGCATGGCAACAAAACCCACTAACCAAAGACATTAGGCTCTCAGTGAATGTGAGTGCCAAGCAACTCCAACAAGTTGACTTTGTAGAGCAGGTAGTTGCCACGATGGCGCGACATAACGTTAACCCATCGCATATCAAACTAGAGTTGACGGAAAGCATGCTGGTGAATAACATCAACGACATCATTACTAAAATGAATGCACTCAGCAAAATAGGTGTAAGTTTCTCATTAGATGACTTTGGTACCGGCTATTCATCGCTGCAATATCTAAAAAAATTACCGCTAAATCAATTGAAAATAGATCAATCCTTTGTGCGTGATATTGCTACAGATAACAGTGACAGAGTCATTGTACGGACCATCATTACCATGGCACATAGTTTGGATATTAACGTCATTGCTGAGGGTGTAGAGACTGCTGAACAACAGCAATTCCTGCTGGATAATGGCTGTACGCATTACCAAGGTTATTTGTTCAGCAAGCCCTTGCCGATTGATGAGTTTGAGGCGTTGCTTAGAAAAATCTGATTGCCATGACAGGCAGCTTTGGGGATGTACCAGCCGTTGCTCATTAATTGGCGCATGACTAAAATTGGATGAGACTTGTCACATGATTTTCAAATTAACTTGCTCTAAAGCTGCCACTCATCAACTAAATGGTTGAATCAACTTACACTGTGAATTTTCAAGCCAGCGATTTTCAGTCAAATCAATCACAGCATACGGATACCCTTAAATTTAAGCTTAATTTAGAACTAAGCAAGTTAGTTTAATGATGGGAGTGCTAGCATTAATTTCGCTTTAGTCTAAGCACACTAAAAATCACCCCATAACGTTTGCATGGCGGCAATGGTGGTTAATGCCGCAGTTTCGGTACGTAAAATCCTTGGCCCTAACACAATGGATTGGAAGCCGTGAGTGCCGGCCAAGTCAATTTCAAATTGCGCTAAACCACCTTCCGCACCTATTAATAATTGTGTTTCATCGCTAGGTTTTGCTAATTCAGCAAGGCGTAAGGCACCGACAGGATTAAGTAGTAATCTTGTGCTGTTGGATTGCGGATTCGCCGCTAACCAGTGTTGCAAGCTCACGGGCGCATTGACGGTTGGCACTACCGCGCGGCCAGATTGTTCGCAGGCGGAAATGGCAATATTCTGCCAATGCTCAGTACGTTTTTCAGCCCGTTCTGCAGAAAGTTTGACCACACTGCGCTGACTGGAAACTGGTTGAATTTTTGTCACGCCTAGCTCTACGGCTTTTTGAATGGTGAAATCCATGCGGTCACCACTGGAGATGGCTTGTAACAAAGTAATGGCTAATGGCGACTCATTCTTCACTGGATTGGCGGCGGTAACAATGGCAAATACAGTATTTTTATTAATAGCAGTCAGCTCGCAATCATAGTCAAAACCATCACCGTTAAACACTATCGCGCTATCACCTACATTTAAGCGTAGCGCCCGTGTGGCATGCGCTGCTGCACTTTCTGAGAGTTGAATCGTCACGCCCAAAGCCAAAGGGTGGTTGGTGTGAAAGCGCAGATTTGCCATGAATTGATAGTCTCGAAATGAAAGAGAAAAGTGATAATATAAACGTTAAAGCTGACATACTATGGGTATGTAGCGGTCTTAAAAAGAGTGTTAGTTAATCGCTGATGTTGAAAATAAATAACACGACAATAAGTATAACGAAATTTAGGAGAAAACCATGGCTTTCATGAATCCACCAGCATGTAATTTTGGTCAACGCGCAGCTGATTTCGATCTGCTAGGCGTTGATGGCAAGCGTTATTCATTGGCCAGTTGTGCCGGTGAAAATGGCTTATTAGTGATGTTTATTTGTAATCATTGTCCTTACGTGAAGGCGATTAAAACGCGATTAATCGCTGATTGTCGTGCGTTGGTAGAATATGGTATTAATGTCATTGCCATTCAAAGTAACGATACTGAAAACTACCCTGATGATTCTTATCAGCGCATGGTAGAAGAAGCTAAATTATACAATTTTCCGTTTCCCTATGTGCTGGACGATACGCAAGAAGTGGCAAAAGCATACGGTGCGGTTTGCACGCCAGATTTTTTTGGCTTTAATGCTAATTTAGAGTTGCAATATCGCGGCCGCTTTGATGCTGCAGGGCGTGGCGAGCCACAAGCAGATAATGCTAGAGATTTATTTAACGCTATGAAAATTATCGCCCAAACGCAGCAAGGTCCTAAAGAGCAAATTCCCAGCATAGGCTGTAGCATTAAATGGTTCGCACAAGAATCAATTTAAGGCTTTATTTTAGAGAGAAAAAATGACATCAGATAAAAAGTTAAACTGGGGAATTTTAGGCGCAGCAAGGGTTAACGAGCGCCTGCTTCCAGCCATTATTGAAGCGCCAAATTCAAAGTTGGTGGCCATTGCCAGTCGCCGTGCCGGTGCCGCAAAAGCGACTTTAGATAAATACTCGCCATGCCACAGCAATGTTAATTGTTACGATGATTTAGAGTCGCTGATTAACGATGCTAATGTGCATGCCGTTTATTGCCCTATGGCCAATAATGAACATGTGGAATGGGCGCTTAAAGCCATCAACGCAGGCAAGCATGTGCTCATTGAAAAGCCGATGGCGCTAACCGTGGCAGATATTACAGCCATAGAACAAGCCGCGATTAAAAATAAGGTAAAAGTGATGGAAGGCTTTATGTACCGCTTTCATCCGCAACATGCGCGGGTAAAAGAAATCGTTGAATCAGGCCTAATCGGCGATGTGTTATCGGTGCGTGCCAGCTATTCATTTTTGATGAAGCCAGCGCGGATGTATCGCATCGCCAGTAGCGTAGAACATGGCGGCGGCGCTATGTGGGATATTGGCCCTTATGCAATTCATACCTTACGTTGGTGCTTTGGTCTAGCTAACCCTGCGAAAGATGGCAAGCCAGTCGAGCCTAAATCAGTGGTCGCTCATGCGAAATTTAACCAAGTCGGTGCGGATATTGTTACCAGCGGCCTATTAGATTTTGGTAATGACAGTGAAGGTCGCGCCAGATTTGGTCATTTTGATGTCAGCTTTGAACGCTCACGTAAATCGGAATATGAAATCATCGGCACCAACGGCTGGCTAAAATGCCACGCCGCCTGGGTGTTTCAAAACGATGTGCCGGTGATTAGCTGGGCGCTGGAAGATGGAAAATATGCCGAAGAACGCTTTGCACCCAGTAACCACTTTAATCTTGAAATTGAATATTTCAGTGATTGTGTGTTGAACGACAAAGCACCGATGTTGGATTTTGCGGATGCAAAGAATAATTGTCGAGCGATTGAAGCGGTTTTGAAATCTGCTTTAAATGGTGCTGAGGTGCAGTGCAAATAAGTTTATTTTGCATGTTGACGTCGCCTAAGCGATGTCTCATTAGTTATATTCCATCCCTAGCGCTAAATATAAACTACATTTAGCTACTTTTCGTCACGCACCCGCATAAAGCTGGCGAACTTCGGTTTGCCTAGCTTGGTTTTATCTAAATAACTATAAGTTACCATACTGCTAATTTTTGGCGGATTTTCGCGCTGTGCGTCGCTAAATCCTGTACCTAGTTTGAAATGTATGCCTTCTGGCGTAACGACTTCTAGTACGCCTAGCTTGCCTTTATATTTTACGCGCCCTGGCGTGTGGCCAACAACTTTTGCTTCGGCATGGTAGCGCAGTTTTAGTTTAAGTAGCTCATCGCTACGACCGGTTAAATAAGGCGCATCGGCTTTGTGTAGCATTAAGCCTTTTCACCTAGTACTACCAATTGTTTCAGTTTTGCCTTTAAGGCGGCTTCGTCATTCAGCCGAATTTGTGCAACGGCTTTTAGCTGAGGAAGATTGGCTTTTTTGACGATTTCGCTAATGCGCGTTGCGTGTGCTTGAAAAGTCCCCGTGGCTTCAGGTAATTCAAAAACCAGATAAGTGATACCGCGCCATTCTTCGTCCACAGGCAGGTCTTTTCGTACTACGCTAGAAATTGCTTCAAACTTGCCGCGTGCCAACCATAATTCACCATCGAGTGGTGTTTTAGGCAGGCCTTTAATAAACCATGTCGATGCATTAATTACATTACCGGCACGGCTATGAAATTGCTGACCATTCCAAACTGCACGCACGCCATCAAATTTTTCACTGAATAAAAACTACCTGACATCCATGCCAGGTTGATAAATTTTGGCTAGCAAGACTCTGAAGATTTTAGAGGGCTAGTATTCTGTTCCAGCTTGCGTATTGCTGCCTTGTATGTCTGTTCGGTATTTTGTTTTGCAAGTTCCGGCGTTGCTAAACTTTGGCTTGAGAATGACGCCAATAAAACTGCACTGGCAATAACTATTGAAAGTAAGCGTCTAATTGGGTTCATCAGCTTAGTGTAAAGTAATAAGTAGGGTTATAGCGGAATAGTTTGGCCTATGATAGGGCTCAGCTTTTTGGCCTAAACCATCAATAATCAGCCGCCTAGTAAACTATAGCAAGCAATCGCGCTTTTTGAAGGTTTTCTTAGCCGGCTACAAGTAAGTGTATATTTACTCTATTAAGCTTGGCTAATCCGTGCTATGCACTTATCCCTTGCCGAAAAAGGCTATCTAAGCAATAATTTAGCCTTTGCTGAAAAGCGGTTAAAAAATCGACTTTTTAGAGGAATTCAATCAAATCGCGACACGATTTAGTGCAATACATAAATCGTTGAAGAATTAAGTTAATTATTAGGGAGAAAGTTATGGCAACACGTAAAGACCTAGCCAACGCTATCCGTGCGTTATCAATGGATGCGGTACAAAAAGCAAATTCTGGCCACCCAGGTGCGCCTATGGGCATGGCGGAAATCGCTGAAGAGCTTTGGAACCATCATTTAAGCCATAATCCGAAAAATCCTGAGTGGGCAAACCGTGATCGTTTTGTTCTTTCTAATGGCCACGGTTCTATGTTGATCTATTCATTGCTACACCTTACAGGTTATGCATTGCCAATCGATGAGCTTAAAACATTCCGTCAGTTACATTCAAAATGTGCTGGTCACCCTGAGTATGGCTACGCACCTGGCGTTGAAACAACGACTGGCCCACTGGGTCAAGGTATTGCTAATGGCGTAGGTTTTGCCATGGCTGAAAAATTACTGGCTGACCAATTCAACAAGTCAGGTCATTTTGAGGGTTACAATCAACCTCTAGACTTGAATATTGTTGATCACCACACCTACGTGTTCTTAGGTGATGGTTGCATGATGGAAGGTGTTTCTCATGAAGCTTGTGCCTTAGCTGGTACCTGGGGCTTGGGTAAATTAACTGCATTCTGGGATGACAATGGTATTTCTATCGATGGTCACATTGAAGGCTGGTACACAGACGATACTGCTAAACGTTTTGAATCATACGGTTGGCATGTCCAATCTGTAGATGGCCATGATGTTGCCGCTATTGGTGCTGCGATTGCTGCAGCTAAAAAAGTAACAGACAAACCATCATTAATCTGCTGTAAAACAGTCATTGGTATGGGTTCACCAAACAAATCTGGTTCACATGATTGCCATGGTTCTGCATTAGGTTTAGAAGAAGTTGCCGCTACACGCGCTAACATTGGCTGGCCACATGAACCATTCGTTATTCCTGCAGATGTTTATGCTGGTTGGGATGCAACGGCTAAAGGCGCTGCTGCTGAAGCGGCATGGAATGATAAGTTTGCAGCGTATGCTAAATCTTTTCCAGCTGAAGCGGCAGAATTCAAACGTCGTACTTCAGGCGAACTGCCAGCTAACTGGAAAGAAGCTACTGATGCAATGATTGCGGCAACTAACGAAAAAGCTGAAACTGTTGCAACACGTAAAGCTTCACAAAATGTAATTGGTGCTTTAGCGCCATTATTGCCTGAGTTCTTGGGCGGTTCAGCTGACTTAACGGGTTCTAACTTAACTTCATGCGGTAGCTTTGTGCATGTTGATGCGAAAAAACCAGGTAATTACATTTCATACGGCGTACGCGAGTTCGGTATGTTTGCAATTATGAACGGTATGGCATTACACGGTGGCTTAGTCCCATTCGGCGGTACGTTCCATATGTTCACTGACTATGCAAAAAGCGCATTGCGTATGGCTGCATTAATGAAACAGCGCACTATTGCTGTGCTAACACATGACTCTATCGGTCAAGGTGAAGATGGTCCTACGCATCAACCAATCGAAAATACTTCTGGTTTACGTTTAATTCCTAATATGGATGTATGGCGTCCAGGTAACTCAACTGAAACGGCAGTGGCTTGGGTATCAGCTGTTGAGCGTAAAAATGGTCCATCTAGCTTGGTATTAAGCCGTCAAAACGTGCCTGGCATGAAACATGATGCTGCTCAGTTTGATTTAATGCGCAAAGGTGGTTATGTATTGTCAGATGTTACTGGTAAAGCAGACGCTATTATTATTGCCAACGGTTCAGAACTTGAATTAGCGGTTAAAGCAGCAGCAGAATTGAATGCAGCAGGTACTAAAGTACGCGTAGTTTCTATGCCGTCAACTAATGTATTTGATCGTCAAGACAAAGCTTACAAAGACAGCGTATTAACTCCAGGCGTAGTGCGCGTGGCGGTTGAAGCGGGTGTAACTGACTTCTGGCGTAAATATGTAGGCTTAGAAGGTGGTGTGGTTGGTATCGATACATTCGGTGAATCTGCACCAGGCAATGTGTTGTTGAAACACTTCGGCTTTACCGTTGAGAATGTAGTGGCTACGGTGAAATCAGTACTTTAAATTTAATCAGTACTTTAAATTTAATGTGCTGACATTCAACTAGATTGTTAGTTAAATCAGGCACCTCCTAGTGGGGTGCCTTATTTTTTACTAAGTTGATTTCAGGTTGTTTTAGTAAGTCGTTTGATTTAATTAAGATCGAACCAAATTTTAAAATTTAGGAATTATCATGGCAATTCGAGTAGCAATTAATGGTTATGGTCGTATTGGCCGCATGGTTTTGCGTGCATTGTATGAGTCTGGTCGCAAAGACATTGAGATTATTGCGATTAATAGTGCAGACGGCGATGCGGAAAGCAATGCACATTTAACACGTTACGACAGCGCGCATGGTAAGTTTCCGTTTGAAGTAGGCGTTGATGGCGATGATATGATTATTCAGAGCCAAAAAATCAAAACTTTCTCTACGCGTAATCCTGCAGAATTGCCTTGGCGTGACTTAGCTATTGACATTGTTTTTGAATGTACTGGTGCCTTTAATAGCAAAGCAAAAGCACAAGTGCATATTGATGCCGGTGCTAAAAAAGTACTATTATCCGCGCCTGGCGGAAAAGATATCGATGCCACTGTGGTCTATGGCGTGAATCATCACGTGATTAAAGCAAGCCATACCGTCGTTTCTAACGCATCATGTACCACTAACGGCCTAGCACCAATGATACAACCATTGCACGAAAAAGTCGGCGTGGTGAATGGCTTGATGAATACCATCCATTCCTATACCAATGACCAAGTGCTGACAGATTCACACCATTCAGATATGCGTCGTGCGCGCTCTGCAACTACCTCAATGATTCCAACTAAAACAGGCGCTGCCGCTGCCGTAGGTTTAGTCTTGCCTGAGCTCAATGGTAAGCTGGATGGCTTTGCTATTCGCGTGCCAACCATTAATGTATCGTTGGTTGATTTAACTTTTACCGCTGCACGTCCAACGACTAAAGAAGAAATTAACCATATCATGCATGAAGCCGCCAATACTGGCGCGCTAAAAGGTATTTTGTCTTATAACGAAGCGCCATTAGTTTCTGTTGATTACAACCACACTAGCTTCTCATCTAACTTTGACGCCACTTTAACTAAAGTGACCAAAGATGGCTTGTTAGTAAAAGTCTGTGCTTGGTACGATAACGAGTGGGGTTTTAGCTGCCGCATGTTGGATAATGCTGCCGCAATGATGGCCGCTAAAGACTAAAATACTCTAGCCACTCACCTTTATTATCGGAAAGCCTAAGTGATGAACGTAATTAAAATGACGGATTTAGATTTAATCGGTAAGCGCGTACTGATTCGTGCTGATCTTAATGTGCCTGTGACTGACGGAAAAGTCACCTCAGATGCACGTATTACGGCGTCTATGGCGACCATCACTTTTGCATTAAAAGCCGGTGCTAGCGTCATGGTGACTTCGCATTTAGGCCGCCCAGAAGAAGGCGTTTATTCTTTAGAAAATTCACTTAAGCCTGTGGTTGATGTTATCTCAGCAAAACTTAACAGTAAAGTTCGCCTGATTAAAGATTGGGTTGATGGTGGTTTTGATTTGGCAGCAGGTGAGCTAGTGGTGCTGGAAAATTGTCGATTTAACAAAGGCGAAAAAAAGAACAGCGATGAATTAGCACAAAAATATGCAAAGCTATGCGATATATTTGTCATGGATGCCTTCGGTACTGCACACCGCGCTGAAGCATCAACCCACGGCGTTGCTAAATTTGCACCTGTGGCTGCTGCCGGCATTCTGCTAGTGAATGAACTTGAGGCCCTGACCAAGGCTTTGCTAAATCCAGCGCGTCCCATGGTGGCGATTGTTGGTGGTAGTAAAGTGTCTACCAAACTTACAGTACTGGAAAGCTTATCCAATAAAGTCGATCAAATGGTCGTTGGTGGCGGTATTGCGAATACATTTTTAAAAGCGGCTGGTTTTGAGGTTGGCAAGTCACTATGTGAAGATGATTTAGTACCAGTTGCACGCACCTTAATGGACAAAATGACCCAAAGAGGCGCAGCCGTGCCAATTGCAGTTGATGTTGTTTGTGCTAAAAAGTTTGATGCCAATGAAGTTGCCGTTAAGAAAGATGTTGCTTCCGTGGCCTCAGACGATATGATTTTTGATATTGGCGCGAAATCTGCTAATGAAATAGTTGAGATCATTAAAAATGCTGGTACGGTGGTGTGGAATGGCCCAGTCGGTGTATTTGAATTTGACCAGTTTGGTGAAGGCACAAAAACCATTGCCCAAGCTATTGCTAATACAAAAGCATTTACATTAGCCGGTGGTGGTGACACCATTGCAGCTATCCAAAAATATGGTATTGAAGATAAAATCGATTATATTTCTACCGCAGGTGGTGCATTTTTAGAGTTTCTAGAAGGTAAAAAATTGCCGGCAGTTGAAATATTAGAATTACGCGCTAAGGCTTAGTAGCCAAGCTTAGGTGTTATTAAAATGGGGCTATAAAGCCCCATTTTTATTTGTGTGGGATGCGTATCAATAAGATCGTAAAAAGGGTGTAAATTGACATTACGTAAAACAAAAATCGTGGCAACATTAGGTCCTTCGTCAACTAGCGAAGAGATGCTGGCGCGCATGATTACTGCGGGCGTGAATGTTGTGCGTTTGAATTTTTCACACGGTAGCGCAGAAGATCACATTAAGCGCGCAGAGATCGTCCGTGCTATAGCGGCTAAGTTAAATCGGCCGATTGGTGTGTTATGTGATTTGCAAGGCCCTAAAATTCGTATTGGCCGATTCGAGCTTGGAAAAATCAGCTTGAAAATGGGCGATTTATTTATTCTTGATGCCGATTGTGAATTGGGTAATCAAGATCATGTAGGTTTAGATTACAAAACCCTGCCACAAGAGGTTAAAGAAGGCGTTATCTTATTGTTAGATGATGGTCGTGTCAGCCTGTTGGTCGATCGAGTGAAAGGTAATCAGATTCACTGCGTGGTATTAAGCGGTGGCGTGCTGAGTAATAATAAAGGGATTAATCGCCAAGGCGGCGGTTTATCTGCTGATGCGCTGACCAAAAAAGACCGTGAAGACATTAAAACCGCAGTGGCTTTAGAGGCGGATTATATAGCGATTTCTTTTCCAAAATCGGCGGCAGATGTCGAACTTGCGCGGACTTTGGTTAAAAAGGCTGGTGGCACAGCCAGTATCATTGCAAAAATTGAACGTGCCGAAGCTATTGAAAACTTAGAAGCGATTATTGAAGCCTCCGACGCCATTATGGTGGCGCGTGGCGACTTGGGTGTAGAAGTGGGCGATGCCGCAGTGCCAGGTTTGCAAAAGCGCATGATACGCATGGCACGCGCAAAAAATAAATTAGTCATTACCGCCACGCAAATGATGGAATCGATGATTAGCAGCCCAATTCCAACCCGTGCAGAAGTGTCCGATGTTGCCAATGCGGTGTTGGATGGTACTGATGCGGTGATGTTGTCAGCTGAAACTGCGGCTGGGCAATATCCATTAGAAACCGTGCAAGCGGTACACCGCGTGGTGATGGAGGCCGAAAAAGAATATCTCAGCCAATATCACGCGCAAAAATTAGATCAAGTATTTGTGCGAACGGATGAAACCATTGCTGCTGCGACTATTTATACGGCGAAGCATTTCAAAATAAAAGCAATTGCTGCGCTAACGCAATCTGGCAATGCTGCACAATGGCTGTCGCGTGCAGATGCTGAAGTGCCGATTTATGCACTCTCGCCGGATAAATATGCACGTAGAAAACTGACTTTGCATCGCGGTGTTTATCCTTATCCGATTAGCCAAGACAATAAAAATAGAGATGAAGTACTGCAAGAAATGGAGCAGGTATTGCTGCAACAAAGAGTCGTCAGCACTGGTGATTTAGTTTTACTGACGTTTGGTGAGCCTATAGGCAGTCCTGGCGGCACCAATACACTGAAAATTGTTAAGATAGGCCTCATTAAACAGGGCTAGCTTAGTATGAATCATGCGTGCGAATGACGTTAAAAATGGCTAATTTCTAAGCAGCCATTTATAATGAAGCTCTTGTATTTTACTCAGCCAACACTTAAGTCACTTTCTATGACCACCGCCATGAATACACCTCTATTAGAAACCAGCATTCAAAGTTTAAAACGTATCCATCAAGGCAAAGTCCGTGACATTTACGATATTGATGCCGACACTATGCTGTTAGTGAGCACTGATAGATTGTCTGCATTTGATGTGATACTGCCAACAGGCATTGCCAATAAAGGTGCGATGCTGACGCAAATGGCTAATTTTTGGTTCGAAAAACTTAAAGATGTGGTGCCGAATCATCTTACTGGCATAGACCCCAATAGCGTGGTGACTAATCCTGAAGAGCAAGCGCAATTAGGCCTAGGCAATTTAAGCCGCGCTGTGGTGGTTAAAAAACTAAAAGCCTTGCCGGTTGAGGCGATAGTGCGTGGTTATTTAGTCGGTAGTGGCTGGAAAGAATATAAAGCCAAAGGAACCGTCTGCGGTATTCAATTGCCAGCAGGCTTACAAGAAGCTTCAAAATTGCCAACGCCTATTTTTACGCCATCAAGCAAGGCCGCGGTGGGTGAGCATGATGAAAACATCAGCTTGCAACAATGTGCAGATTTAATCGGCAGTGAGATGGCCGAGCAAGTGGCAAAAGTGGCCATTGCCTTATATAAACAAGCGGCTGAATATGCCATTACGCGCGGCATTATTATTGCAGACACTAAATTTGAATTTGGCTTAGATAATCATGGCGTCTTGCACGTGATGGATGAAGTGTTAACGCCGGACTCTTCACGTTTTTGGCCTGCTGACAGTTATGCAGTTGGCAGCAATCCGCCCAGTTACGATAAGCAGTTTGTGCGTGATTGGCTAGAAAGCACCGGCTGGAATAAAACCGCACCAGCTCCAGCTTTGCCAGCAGATGTCGCACAAAAAACCAGCGAAAAGTATATGGAAGCTTTTGAACGCCTAACTGGTCATCCGTTGTCTGCTTAAGCTTTTTATTAGATTTTGATTATTAATCGCGTTATTGAAAAACTAAAGGCTTTCACCAAGCATCTCAAACAAGAATTTGAGGTGTATCGTTTGGTTCTTAAACATCCGAAAACGCCATGGCTGGCGAAAGCTTTTTTAGGCTTAGCCATTGGCTATTTGCTACTGCCTTTTGATTTGATTCCCGATTTTATCCCGGTACTTGGCCAGTTGGACGATGTGCTTATCATCCCATTTTTGGTCTATATTGCCTTGTTGTTCATTCCAAAAGACGTCATGCAAAGTTGTCGAGAAGAAAGTTGTCGCGAACAAGTGCGAGCAAACTTGCTATAATCGTGGCTCAAAATTAACCTGATTTTTATTATTTAGGAACTAGTAATGTCATTAAACCAAGTGCCAACCGGTAAAGATGTGCCAAATGACTTTAACGTCATCATTGAAATCCCAATGCAAGGTGATCCTGTCAAGTATGAAGTGGATAAAGAAAGCGGTGCCATTTTTGTCGACCGTTTTATGGGTACAGCGATGCAATACCCAACTAATTATGGTTATGTACCGCATACTTTAGCTGATGATGGAGACCCGGTTGACGTACTAGTAATGACGCCAGTGCCGCTGATTCCTGGTGTGGTCGTGCGTTGCCGTCCATTAGGTGTATTGATGATGGAAGATGAAGCGGGTATGGATGCTAAAGTGTTAGCGGTGCCGGTAGAGAAAGTTTGTGGTTTATATGGACATTTAAAGTTACACACCGATGTTTCAGAATGGCGCTTAAATATGATTGCCCACTTCTTTGAGCATTACAAAGATTTGGATAAGGGTAAATGGGTAAAAATCAATGGTTGGGGCGACATTGAGCAAGCTAAAAAAGAAATTCTTGAAGGCGTAGAAAATTACAATAACGAGAAAATTAAACCAGCATTTTAAAATAGTGGTTTCAAGTAATTTAGCATTAAATTGTTTTGCAAAAAGGTAGCTTAGGCTGCTTTTTTGTTGTTTGGGTAATTGATAAGTTAAATTGCGCTAACTTATACTAGACATTCAACATTGGTAGAAATTCACGTTTATGCAACAACCCCAAATAAACTGCCAACACCAGCGGTCGCAGTCATTG
>JBBAOU010000013.1:0-44370 GCA_040401175.1 Methylotenera sp.
AGTTACGGCTTGCAAGTGGCGCAGTTAGCCGGTATTCCTAAAAGTGTGGTCGCCGCAGCCAAGCGCAAACTGGTTCAACTTGATAATAACCAAGTAGCAAATAATACCGCGCAACCAGACTTGTTTATGGTCACTGAGACTATGGCTGATTTATCGTTTCACCCGGCAATTAAAGAATTAGAAGCGATACAAGTCGATGACTTAACGCCTAAACAAGCCTTGGATTTATTGTATAAACTGAAGGGCTTAGTTGATCAGCATTAAGCTTATTACAAAATTTAGAAATAAAAAAACACTCAAATTCTGAGTGCTTTTTTTGATCTACCAATACTTGAAAGCTAGTATTAATAAATACTAGTGATGATGACCGCCAGCGCCATGCACATGCTCATGCGTGACTTCTTCTGCTAGCGCTACACGTACATCTTTAACTGTAGCCGTAAACACAACGCGTTCACCAGCCCATTGGTGGTTACCATCAACCACAACTTTGCCGTCAGCGATTTCTGTAACTGTGTACAAAATCACATCGCCAGTATCATCTTCGCCTTCAAACTGCATGCCCACTTTTAGTTCGTCTGCTGGGAAAGCACTCGCTGGCTCAATTTGTACTAATTCTTCGTCGTACTCACCAAACGCATCGGCTGGCTGTAAATCAACAATAACGACATCGCCGATATTCTTGCCGTGCATAGCTTCTTCAACTAATGGGAAAATATTGTCGTAGCCGCCGTGCAGGTATGACACTGGCTCTGCGCTTGATTCAAGCACGTTGCCATCTACATCTTTAAGTTCGTAAGTCATTGTTACTACTGTATTCATTGCAATTTGCATGTTCTGATCCTAAAGTGTCATTTGCTAAAAATTTTATGGGTAGAATTTTAATCTATTTTTCTATTCATCTCAATCATGGTCTTAGCGGCCTCTGCCACCACTGCGATGTTGGCTGCCTGTACTAGGATTGGTGCGTCCTGCACCACCATTATTTGCGCTGCCTCGATTAAAATTACCATTAGGGCTTTTTGGTGAGAATAAAGCCGGTTGTGGCATGGCTTGATGGCGTGCCGCTTCTGACATGTTTTTTGTGTTGTTGTTTTGTGAGTCGCCACGCGATGAATTACCTTGACCATCTCTAGGCTGACTATTTGCCGGTCTAGGGCTACGCGCGTTATCTCGCGCTGGTCTGCCATCTGCATTTGGTGCAGATTGGTTTCTGCCTTGAGATTGACCGCGCGCCTGGTTGCTATTTCGGCCTGCATTTTGACCCGCTCCTGCACCTGCCGTGTTGCGAGTTTGTCCACCACGTGGCGGTCTGCCATGCGGTTGACGTGGTTCGCGTGGTGCTTCAGCCTCAGGGTTTGGGTTTGGTGTAAAGCCTTCTACATGTACTTTTGGAATCTCGCGTTTGATCAGCTTTTCAATATCTTTTAGTAGCTTAAGTTCTTCACGGTCTACTAAAGAAACTGCTGCACCGCTACTGCCTGCGCGGCCAGTACGGCCAATTCTATGCACATAATCTTCTGGTACATTTGGTAATTCAAAATTCACCACTTGTGGTAATTGGTCAATATCTAAGCCGCGCGCGGCAATATCTGTAGCCACCAGTACGCGCATGCTACCGTCTTTAAACTGCGCCAACGCTTTAGTGCGCGCGCCTTGGCTTTTGTTGCCATGAATCGCAGCGGCTTGAATGTCATCTTTAATCAGTTTTTCAGCTAGGCGGTTCGCACCATGTTTGGTACGGGTGAAAATCAATACCTGCTTCCAATCGTGGTGCTTAATCAGGTAGCTCATTAATTCGCGTTTATGCGTTTGCGCAACCATATGTACGGTTTGTTCAACCAACTCGGAAGCGGTATTGCGGCGCGCCACTTCAACAAAGCCAGGATTATGTAATAAACCATCGGCCAAGCCTTTGATTTCGTCAGAAAAGGTAGCTGAGAACAATAGGTTCTGACGTAGCTTAGGTAGCATCGCAAGTAATTTTTTAATATCGCGGATAAAGCCCATATCCAGCATACGGTCAGCTTCATCTAGCACCAAAATTTCAACACCTGATAAATCTACGTTTCTTTGATTTGCGTGATCTAGCAAACGACCAGGCGTGGCGACTAAAATATCCAGTGGTTTTTTTAAGCGTGCAATTTGTGGATTGGCGTTTACGCCACCAAAGATCACCGTAGAAGTCAGTGGTAAATATTTACCATAAGTTTTTACAGACTCTTCAATCTGCGCCGCAAGCTCACGCGTAGGCGTAAGCATTAAACAACGTGGGCGACCTTTAGTAACTTCTGCTAATGGTTTTAGGCTTAGTAAATGTAAAATTGGTAGTGTGAAGCCAGCAGTTTTGCCCGTACCAGTTTGTGCGCCTGCCAGTAAATCGCCGCCACTTAAGACTAATGGAATTGCTTTAGCCTGAATTGGCGTTGGTGAGTTGTAACCGGCGTCGATAATCGCGCGTAGAATCGGTTCAGCTAGGCCAAGTTCGTTAAAACTTACTGTGCTAATAATGTTAGGTGTGTTTGTTTCTACAGAAGATGTTTGTTCTGTTGATAGATTTGTTTCAATTGTCAAAGTAAAGCTCCAGCTTGGAAATGTAAGCCTACCTATTACTTATGAAGCAACACCAATCGAGGAAGGCAAAATAATAATCATTCACGTGATTTGAACATCAAGAAGATTAATGCGAAAAGACCGCTACGCTGATTGGTTGGCATAGGGAATCTGCATTATACGTAAGATTATGATTAAAGCTAGTTTTGTATTTTTATTATATTGATTAGTGGTGCGAATTTGGCTAGGTCAGTTGTAATCTAGTTTTAATATAGCTGCTGATGCCGCCAGACCCAAGGTGGTATTGGATTGTCGTCAGCCCAAAGCCCTAGCGTTAAGCGGTGGGCGTTTTGGGCTGCTTTGTAAATTTCAATATCGCTGGAGTATTGGGCGTAATGCCAAGCTAATCCACGCTCTGCTTAGTATAAGCTGGCGTCGATGTTGTTGCATCGCAATTTACCTAATGCGCGATTGTATTTATCGGTGCCTGATAATTTGACTGTCGCAATGATGTTTTTACCGTAGCAGAGATGAATAAGTGCGCGCCGTGCTTTTAACCCGTAAGCTTGGCTACGTTCAGGCGCGTCAATATCTGTAAGGCGTAGCTTAAATTCATCTGGTGAATCGTTTGTCTCTACTGTATGTAATTTTACCGTATCGCCATCGTAAACATAGGTGACGGTATAGGTTTTGTTGGTAGCATAAGTGCTATTTGTGTTGTATGAATTTTGCGCATGACTTAACGCCGAAAATAATAAAACTATGCAAATAAATACCAGTCGAAAGACTTGCATTATTGTGGTTTCCCACCACCATCTCCACGATCTAATAAGCTGTAATAATTAGATGGCTCAAGTACCGTTGGTATTGGTTCCAGCTCAGTACTTGGGTGGTCTTTGCTGTAGTGTAAGCCGCGACTTTCTTTGCGTGAAATAGCGCTTTCTACAATTAATTCAGCGACTTGTAATAGATTACGCAGCTCGATTAAGTCGTTGCTCACTTTAAAATTGCTGTAAAACTCATACACTTCATTACGTAGCATATGGATGCGATGCAGGGCTCGGCTAAGGCGCTTGTCGGTGCGAACAATACCCACGTAGTTCCACATAAACCGCCTTAGCTCATCCCACGTGTGAGTAATGAGCACTTCTTCGTCCGCATCAGTGACGCGACTTTCATCCCAGGAAGGTAGTTGTGGAGATACCTTGCTTGCTTGACTCAATATATCTTTAGCGGCAGATTGGCCAAATACCAAGCATTCTAGCAATGAGTTGCTGGCTAGACGATTAGCACCATGTAAGCCTGTGCAGGCGGTTTCGCCAATAGCATATAAATTTTTAATGTCAGTGCGACCTTTGTCATCGGTCATTACGCCGCCGCAAGTGTAGTGTGCTGCCGGTACTACGGGAATCGGCGTTTTGCTAATATCAATGCCTAATTCTAAGCATCGCTTATAGATGTTAGGGAAGTGCTTTTCTATAAAGGATAAAGGTTGATGCGAAATATCTAAATAAACGCAATCTAAACCACGTTTTTTCATTTCAAAGTCTATGGCGCGAGCGACCACATCTCTCGGTGCAAGCTCCTCGCGATCATCATGCTCAGGCATAAATCGTGTGCCATCTGCTAGCTTTAATAAACCGCCTTCACCACGCACGGCTTCACTGATTAAAAATGATTTTGCATGTGGATGGAATAAGCAGGTTGGGTGAAATTGTATGAATTCCATGTTGGCCACACGGCAACCCGCACGCCAGGCCATGGCAATGCCATCACCAGTGCTAACATCGGGATTAGTAGTGTATAGGTAAACTTTACCCGCGCCGCCAGTAGCTAAAATAGTGTTTTGTGCGGCTATGGTCAGTACATTGCCGGTCTTGTTGTCTAGTACATAGGCACCTAGGCAGGCATTGTCATCGGTAGATTCTATTTTTTTATTGCCAAACTTGCGCGTAGTAATTAAATCTACCGCAATATGATTTTCCATCACAGTGATATTGGGATGTTGCTTTACTTTTTCCGATAAAGTGATTTGTACCGCATGGCCCGTGGCGTCGGCTGCATGAATAATTCGCCTATGACTGTGGCCACCTTCTCGAGTTAAATGATAACCACTGTTATCTTGCTCACGGGTAAATCCTACGCCTTGTTCAATTAGCCATCCTACGGATTGCTTGGCTTGTTCCGCGACCATTTTTGTGACAGCGACATCGCATAATTCGCCACCAGCAATTAATGTGTCTTGGATGTGTGCATCAATAGAATCTTCATCATTTAACACGGCAGCAATACCGCCTTGCGCCCAATTACTGGCAGTATCATTAATGCTACGCTTACTGACTAAACATATTTTTTTGTTTGCTGCGGTGCGTAATGCTAGAGATAGGCCAGCTAGACCGCTACCAATGATTAAAACATCAAATTGCTGCATATTTAATAAACTATCATTTTCGAGAAAGGGGGTTATGTTGCGTATTTGCAATGAACTTTTAAGAGTGTATATCTGTCTTGTTAAAAGCAATAGAAAAAAATTTAGTAGTGCTAACAAAAGTTTCAATTAATAGATTGTCAATTTATAACGACGGTGAGGAAAACCCGATGATATACACCATAAAAATTCAGCAATTCGCACAATTTAGCTTTATGCAACCTTGTTCGCAAGGTTATACTTCGATTAGTGAAAAAGATAGCGGTGAAAAAAATGAGACTAACATTAATCCTACAGAGACATTGACCAGAGTGGCCGAGACACCTGCAGCAAGTAATAGAGAGATTGACCATGAGCTTGTGCTTCTTGCACAGCGAGGGGACAAGCGCGCGTTCGGCATGTTGGTTGATAAGTACCAACGTAAACTTGGACGTTTATTGTCGCGCATGATTCGCGATCAAACCGAAATAGAGGATGTCGTTCAAGAATCATTTATTAAAGCTTATCGTGCGTTACCTAATTTTCGTGGCGATAGCGCTTTTTATACATGGCTATATCGTATTGGCATCAATACCGCAAAAAACCACTTGGTTTCTTTAGGTCGTAGGCCTACGGTAAGTACTGATATTGAACTTGAAGATGCTGAAAATTTCGATAGTGGTGGCGAGTTGCGGACCATGGAAACACCAGAAACAGCCTTGATGACCAAGGAAATTGCACAAACGGTGAATGATACGGTCGCTAGTTTGCCTGAAGAGTTACGCACCGCTATTACGCTGCGTGAGTTGGAAGGCTTTAGTTACGAAGAAATTGCCACCATGATGAACTGCCCGATAGGCACGGTGCGTTCACGTATTTTTAGAGCGCGTGAAACTATTTCACTCAAATTAAAGCCGTTGCTAGACACCCACGACAACAAACGCTGGTAGTTTACTTGGTATTAAGCGTTGTCATGAACAATAACAGTATTAAAGTATAAGATTTAGGAGCAAGCAATGATCGAACAAATATCAGCCTTACTTGATGATGAGATTGCACTGGAAGATGCTGCCCATTTAATTAGTGCAGTGTTGAAAAATAAGGACGCGGCGCAGGCCTGGAGTCAGTATCATTTTATTGGCGATGCTATGCGTGGTAACGCTGTGCTAAGTCAACAGTTTAAACAAAATTTAATGCAGAAAATTGAAATGGAACCCACGGTGTTATCACCGAATGCCGCACTAGTCAGTGAAGTTTCAATAGTTAAGCATGCTAATAAACTGCCAGCTTCATGGGCGATAGCTGCTTCTTTCGCTGCAGTCATGGTGGTTGGATTTATGTTGTTAAATCAGCAGACGCATAGTGGTAACGAGCTCGCACCTACGGAAGTTGCACGAGCCGATGTTAGCCAAGATGCTGCGGCGGACGAAGGAATTCCTGCTGAGTATCTTAATGCCCATCAAGCATCAGCACCTTCGGCTAGTGCTTATTACATTCAAACCGTGAGTTATTAGTAGTGGTATTAATCAGAAGACGATTGATGACAGGCTTGTTTGCTGTTGCTGGCCTGTTATTTACATTGTTTAGCAGTATCAGTGCGCGGGCCAATGCTGATGACGATCTATGGCAAGTGTTGCAAAAAACGGCAGTGGCTGCTCACGCACTGAGTTACCAAGGTATTTTTTATTATCAGGCTGGTACACAATCTAAGCCAATACAAATCACACACATGTTTAATGGCCAAGGTGAATTTGCACGTAACGTGGTGCTAGATAACACCCCGCGAGAAGTGTTTAGCCAAGGTGGTGATTTGACTATATTTAATCCAAAAAACGAAAACGTTGTGATTGAAAAGCGACATGGCCAAAATATGTTTCCGGCTATTTTGCCAACTAATTTGGATCTTATCAAACAAAGTTATTCATTACGTGCTGGCGAGCCTGACCGTGTTGCTGGACGCGCAGCACAAATGTTATTTTTAGACTCTAAAGATTCGTTCAGATACAGTTATCGTTTTTGGGTGGACGCGCAATATGGCTTGTTATTAAAGTCTGTGATGCTCAATAGTCGTAATGAAATTATTGAAAGTATTGTATTTAATCAGTTGGGCTTAATGGATACGGTTGATTTAGACTGGTTTCAGCCCAAGATTGATAGTAAGAAGACCTATGTAATGGAAGATGAAGTGGCCATTATTGCCGATAATGGCGTGTCTGTCGGTTGGTCTCTCAAAGGGCTGCCAGCCGGTTTCAGGAAAGTTGATCAAATGATACGAATGGTACATGGCAAATCTCTACCTGTTACGCATCTAATATTTTCTGATGGTTTAGCTTCAGTATCTTTGTTCATAGAACCACTTAGTAAAAGCATTAAACCCAGAGCCGGCCGTAAGTTAGTTGGCAGTACAAGCTTTTACGCCAGCGTGAGTAATGGCTATCAGATTACTGTCGTGGGTGAAGTGCCAGAGGCTACAGTGGCACAAATGGCAAATGCAGTTGTTTTTAAGAAATAATTGATTAGAATAATCATTTTTAAAAGTAATTTATTAAAATGATAGAAGAATATGCCGTTGTGACCAGTTGCGTTAATAGTCGTGCCACACTTGAAATAGAGCGTCGTACCGTTTGTAGTTTATGCGGCCAAAAACGCGGTTGTGGTAACGCTACTTGGGGTAAATTGCTCGGTCATAAAAGTCACGCATTTGAGGCTGAAAATCCTATTCATGCAAATGTCGGTGATAACGTAGTGGTAGGGGTCGATGAACATACCATGCTTAATTCCGTATTCTTACTTTATATAGTGCCATTATTGGCAATGTTAATCGGCGCGGTACTGGCAGACACCATACTCAAGAACGAATTTTTAGTTATTTTGAGTGCGGCTCTAGGTTTAGTCTTAAGTTTTTTGTGGGTAAAAAGACATTTGATGCATAAGAAAGGTCAGCACTTGAATACCCAATGTTACGCTGTCATATTACGTCATGCAGATGAAACAATTAGCGATGAGAATAATGTTGAGATGACAAAAGCAATCACGTTAGATGCCAGTGTTAAAAATTTTCAAATTAAACTAGGTCAATAAATGTTAAAAAATTGGATTGCCATTGTTACTCTGGGCTTGATTTCTGGATTTAATTTGATTGCAAATGCGCAAAGCTTACCTGACTTTACTGAGCTTGCTGAGAAGCATGGCGCTGAAGTAGTCAATATCAGTGTAACGCAAAACGTGCACTCAGAGGCTGCAGTGATGGCTATGCCAGGCATGCCAGATGATGAAAAGCTGCAGGAGTTTTTTAAGCGCTTTGGTATCCCCAATATGCCAGGAATGCCCGGATCTCAGGGTCAAAATGGCATTCCTCCGCCAGACTATAAATCTCAATCGCTAGGTTCAGGTTTTATTATTAGCAGTGACGGCTATATATTAACCAATGCTCACGTGGTCAGTGAAGCTGATGAAGTAATCGTTAAGTTATCTGATAAGCGTGAGTTTAAGGCAAAAATTATAGGCGCAGATAAGCGCACCGATGTTGCGTTGGTTAAAATTGAGGTAACAGGCTTACCTAAAGTCACTGTTGGTGAACCTAATAAACTTAAAGTGGGCGAGTGGGTGGCTGCGATTGGTTCTCCGTTTGGCTTGGAAAACACCATGACAGCTGGTATTATAAGTGCCAAAGGCCGGGCCTTACCACAAGAAAACTTTGTACCGTTTATTCAGACAGATGTGGCGATTAATCCTGGTAATTCTGGAGGGCCTTTGTTTAATCTAGCCGGGGAAGTGGTGGGTATTAATTCACAAATTTATAGCCGCAGTGGTGGATCAATGGGTCTGTCATTTGCGATTCCGATTGATGTTGCAATTGATGTTTCTAATCAATTAAAGTCATCCGGAAAAGTAACGCGTGGATGGCTAGGTATTGCCATTCAAGAGTTGACTAAAGACCTCGCAGAGTCTTTTGGTATGAAAAATACTAATGGTGCTTTAGTTGCCGGTGTAGAAAAAAATGGTCCTGCCGACAAAGGTGGCTTAGAAGCTGGTGACGTTATTACCAAGTTTGATGGCAAAGCGATTGTAACTTCAGCTGACTTGCCCAGAGTTGTAGGTGCAAGCAAGCCAGGTAGAATTGCAGTAGTAGAGATATTGCGTAAAGGCAGTGTCAAAACGCTGAGTATAGGCGTCGGTGAAATGCCATCTGAATCGGCTGAAGTAGCACAAAGTAGTAAGCCTGCAGCCAAAGCAGAGGCCAATAAAATTGGTTTAATACTAAAAGAACTCACGCCACAACAAAAGAAAAAACTTAGTGGTAAAAATGGATTGTTGGTCATTGATAGCATGGGTGCGGCAGCTCAAGCAGGAGTACGCCGTGGTGATGTGATACTGGGCTTAAATAATAGTGAAATACAAAGTTTAGAGCAATTCAATAAGCAAGTGAATAGCGCCGCAGTCGGTAAGACTGTTGCTGTTTTAGTTCAGCGATCTGAAAATACTTTGTATGTACCGATTAAAATAAGCAAATAATTTACTTTAAAAATGATATTTATTAAATCGCTCACTTTTATGAGCTGTCTCAGTTTGCTTAAAGGTGGAATTTTTATTGCTCGTTAGAATGACTAATTAATCCCAAAAACCAGCGCACCAATCCATACGCAAGCCATGAGGAAAGTCGTTTTGCGAAAGTGCCTCGAGACCATTCCTGTTTTGAAATTTGATGCGCTCCCGCTTGAATGGATGCCAAAATGTCGTTGCGTAGTTCTGTTGCAAACACTGTATTTTTTACCAGCAGATTGGCCTCTCTCGCTAAAAAAAGGCTGAATGGATCGATATTTGAAGAACCTACCGTCGCCCAATACTGATCGATGACCGCGACTTTACTATGCATAAAGCTTTTACGATATTCGTAGATCTCAATACCATTTTTCAGAAAGTCGCTGTAAAACGCATGGGTGGCAAACATTAGAAAGTACTCCATACGACCTTGCAGCAGCAGTTTTACATTCACACCGCGTTTAGCTGCATCCAATAAGGCCTGTCTGAATCTTCTACCTGGCACAAAGTAGGCGTTTGCGATAATAATTTCTGATTGTGCCTGCGTAATTGCGGTTAAGTAAGCCTCCTCAATATCACGCCTGTGTAGCATATTGTCTCGTAATACTAGTGCCGCTTTAGTGCCATGATTGCTGTGTTTTAGTGTGTCTATACGTAGTAACTTATTTTTAGGGAGCATTGTGTTATCCGTATCTAAAGCGCGTAAATGCGCCCATGACGTGTGACGCCAAAGCTTATCAACGTTTAATGCGATCGTTGGGACTAAATTACCTTTTATCCTAACCGCATAATCAATGCGTGGTGGGACGTTGTTGGGTGTGCGATTTGGCACATCAAAGTCGTCGATAATATTAATGCCACCAATAAAGCCAATTTTACAGTCGATCACAATCATTTTATGATGTAAGCGCCTTAATCTATTTTTTTTGAGCGTCCAAGGCGATATTTTTGGTCGGTAAAACATGACTTGCACATTGGCGAGCTGTAATTCTTTTACAAATGAGGATAGTAAATCTTTGGAGCCAAATCCATCCAGCAACACGTTTACCATTACACCGCGAAGTGCTGCTTTCTTCAGTAAATTTCCAATCTGAATGCCTGTCGCATCGGCTGCAAATATATAGCTTTGTAGGTGAATCTCATGCTGCGCCGATTCAATAGCGGGTTCAAGGGCAGGAAAATATTCTGCACCATTGCGTAATAGTTTAAGCTGATTGCCACCGACAAAGTACGTCATATTCTATTTAATGTTGCCGTGAGAATTGCGTGGTCAGTTACTTTAATAAATTGAGGCCCGGAGTGCACTTCGACATGTTTGATTCGGAAGCCGCGTATATAAATTCGATCGAGTCGCAACATTGGCAGCCAAGAAGGGAAGCTTTTCGCATGTTTGCCGGCATGATGCTCAAACACTTCATGCAGATTCAATCGTTCAGCAAAAATACGTCCGCTACTCACACCCCAATCGTTAAAATCTCCGGCAATAATCAAAGGTGCAGTTGCCGGTACGTGTTGCTCAATATACTCAGCAACACTAAATAATTGCTGTTTACGCCACTTTGCAAACAAGCCCAAATGCACGCAAACTGCATGTAGGGATGTATCCCAATGTCCAACCTTGATTTCACAATGCAGCATACCGCGCTGTTCAGAAGTGTGTGCGGAAATGTCTTGGTTAGTGCTATTGATAATTGGAAACTTAGAAAGTAAGGCGTTGCCATGATGGCCTGCTGGGTAAACTGAATTTTTACCATAAGCATGATCTGGCCAGACTGAATCTGCTAAAAACTCTGCTTGACCGAATGCTGGCCAAGCTTTGAAACGTTGGCTATGCTGTGCGTGTTCCTCGCGCACTTCTTGCAGAAAGACTATGTCTGACTGTAATTTTCTGAGCATTTCCCTTTGATGGTGCAAGGCAAAGCGCGAGTTAAAATGTGTAACGCCTTTATGAATATTAAATGTTGCGATGCGTAGTGTGTTGTGCAAATTAATCTCAGTGGATTTACGACTTCATTGGATTAATCATACAACAATCACTCTTTTAAGCAATGCCTAACAGCACACTGAAATGTAAGCTTGATTTATTTATCTTATCCGCATTTCATCGTGTCAAGCTATATAAAATGGGCGCAGGTAAAACTTATTTATCCAGCAATGATCAGATGTTACGAGTATTGCAATGCGGCGTGCATACGCCTAAAAAGCCGTTATACTGGTTCAGTGCAGATATACGCTGCTAATACAGCCTTACATTTAGAGTCTCAATATATGAGTTTTATCCTAGAAATTACTGATAGTATTGGGCAGGTTGATGCGAATCAATGGGATGCTTTAGTTGGTGATATGCCGTTGTTAAGTCATGCTTTTTTGAGTGCGCTTGAAACTTCGAATTCTGTTGGCAAAGGGACTGGTTGGCAGTCTTACCCAATGCTAGTGCGTAATGATGGTGAGCTGGTTGGCGCTATTCCGCTATATTTAAAAAATCATTCTTACGGTGAGTACGTGTTTGACTGGGCTTGGGCTGAGGCTTATCAGCGTAGCGGCCTCAATTACTATCCAAAATTATTGGCAGCTATTCCGTTTACGCCTATAACTAGTCCAAGATTACTTGCCAAAAATATTGAAATTCAAGCTTTAATGATAGCCGCTTTAGGCGAAACCATGCTTAAACATAAGCTATCGTCAGTGCATGTGATTTTCCCGGATGATGACTCTGCAGCGACCTTATTGCAAGATGGTTGGATGCAGCGCCACGGTGTTCAATTTAGATGGGAAAATGAAGGTTTTAGCGATTTTGATGATTTTTTAGCTGCTTTAAGTCACGATAAGCGTAAAAAAATACGTCAAGAAAGAAAAAAAGTCAACGCCTCTAACATTGTCTGTAAACGTATCAGAGGTGAAGATGTCACCCTGGAACAATGGGATTTTTTCTATCAATGCTATGAAAACACCTACCTTGAGCATCAGTCTACGCCATATTTAACCCGAGCATTCTTTCAAGAAATTGGTTTAACTATGCCGAAAAATATCTTATTAGTCATCGCTTATGTAGATGACATTCCTGTTGCTAGCGCGCTGAATATTTATCATCAAACAACTTTGTATGGCCGTTATTGGGGTGCTTTACGCTATGTGCCAAATTTGCATTTTGAGCTTTGTTATTATCAAGCCCAAGAGTTTTGTATTGCGGAAAAAATTAAATACTTTGAAGGTGGAGCACAAGGGGAGCACAAGTTGGCGCGAGGTTTTAAGCCAAGGCCGACCTGTTCATTTCACAAAATTGCGCATTCCGACTTTGCTGTAGCGATAAGTGATTTTTTGACCAAAGAGTCACTAAGCATTGCCACTTATACTTCAGAGCTTGAGCAAAGAGCGCCGTTCAAAGTGCTATCAAAGTAATCGGCTTTGGTCGGAAAGTGAAATTCACCTAACTTTATATATTTTAGCCTGCGGCTAAATGTATGTAATTGAATAGGCGACTTTGAAGCTAAGTTGACAATTAATTACAAATTAATCAAGCATTTGTTGTAAAATCACTCCTACTGTGAAAAGGCGCTTATGGCGCCTTATCTTTTTATAAAGCAGATTTAAACGTCGTAAAAAGCTTAAAGACTAAATGAAAAATATTCGTAACTTCTCCATTATTGCCCACATCGATCACGGTAAATCAACGTTAGCGGATCGTATTATTCATTTGTGCGGCGGCTTAGCTGACCGTGAAATGGAAGCGCAAGTGCTTGATTCTATGGATATTGAGCGCGAACGTGGTATTACCATTAAAGCGCAAACAGCCGCTTTGGATTACAAAGCGGATGATGGTCAAATTTATCATTTGAATTTGATCGATACGCCTGGCCATGTGGATTTTAGTTATGAAGTATCGCGCTCGCTATCCGCTTGTGAAGGAGCGTTGTTGGTGGTGGATGCCAGCCAAGGTGTAGAGGCACAAAGCGTCGCAAACTGCTACACCGCATTAGATTTAGGTGTGGAAGTGACAGCAGTGCTTAATAAAATTGACTTGCCTTCAGCTGACCCTGACCGTGTGATGCAGGAAATTGAAGATGTGATCGGCATAGATGCTAAAGATGCAGTCCGTTGCTCAGCAAAAACAGGTTTGGGTGTACGCGATGTATTGGAAGCCGTGATTGCTAAAGTGCCGCCACCAAAAGGCGATGTCGATGGTCCGCTTAAAGCGCTAGTGATTGATGCTTGGTTTGACAATTATGTCGGTGTAGTGATGCTGGTGCGTGTGATAGACGGTGTACTTAAACCAAAAGACAAAATTCGTTTAATGGCGACACGTGCAGAATTTTTATGTGAACAAGTTGGTGTATTTACGCCAAAGTCTGTGCAGAAAACTGCACTTTCAGCGGGCGAAGTTGGTTTTGTGATTGCTGGTATTAAAGAGTTGGCTAGTGCTAAAGTAGGCGACACCGTCACTTTGGTCAATAAGCCGGCTACAAAAGCTTTGGCTGGCTTTAAGGAAGTCAAGCCGCAAGTATTTGCTGGGCTATATCCAGTAGAATCAAACCAGTTCGAAGCGCTACGTACCGCGTTGGAAAAGTTAAGCTTGAATGATGCGAGCTTGTTGTTTGAACCTGAAAACTCTACCGCTTTAGGTTTTGGTTTTAGATGCGGATTTTTAGGCTTACTACACATGGAAATTGTGCAAGAGCGCTTAGAACGTGAGTACGACATGGATTTAATTACCACGGCACCAACGGTAGTTTACGAGTTGTTACTTAAAGATGGCGAGGTCGTGCAGATTGAAAATCCTTCGCGCTTGCCTGAAACATCGCGCATAGAAGAAACTCGAGAACCAGTCATCAACGTTAATTTATTGATGCCACAAGATTACGTTGGTCCAGTAATGACGCTGTGTAATAACAAGCGTGGCATACAAAAAAATATGCAATATATGGGCCGGCAAGTGATGTTGAGTTACGAAATGCCGCTCAATGAGGTGGTACTGGATTTTTTTGATAAATTAAAATCGGTGTCACGTGGTTATGCTTCTATGGATTACGAGTTTTTAGAGTTCCGTGCAGCAGATTTGGTTAAACTCGATATTATGGTCAATGGCGAGCGTGTAGATGCGTTAAGCATGATTGTACATAGAGCGAATAGTGTGCGTCGCGGCCGTGAAGTGGCGGCAAAAATGCGTGAATTGATTCCTCGCCAAATGTTTGATGTGGCCATTCAAGCTTCTATTGGCGCCAATATTATCTCTCGCGAAACCGTTAAAGCAATGCGTAAAAATGTAATTGCGAAATGTTATGGTGGTGATGTTTCACGTAAGCGTAAATTGTTAGACAAGCAAAAAGAAGGTAAAAAACGCATGAAGCAAGTGGGCAATGTGGAAATTCCACAAGAAGCATTTTTAGCCATTTTACGCATTGAAGACTAGACTTTATTTTGCTAAAGCTGATTTAAATTAATAGGACATATACGCAATGATGTTTGCATTATTCATGATAGTAATACTACTTATTACTGGGCTAATTTGGCTACTTGATATTTTGGTATTAAGTAAAAAACGTGCGCCTGGGGCTAGTGAGCCTATGTTGATAGAGTACGCCAAGAGTTTTTTCCCGGTCATTTTGGTGGTATTTTTTGTGCGCTCATTCATTGTTGAGCCGTTCAAAATTCCATCAGGCTCTATGATGCCAACCTTACTAGCGGGCGATTATATATTAGTTAATAAATTTACTTATGGCTTACGCGTACCTATTGTGAACCACACATTCATTAAAGTTAGCCAGCCTACACGTGGCGACGTGTTCGTGTTTCACTATCCACCAGAGCCGTCAATTGATTACATAAAGCGTGTGGTTGGTTTGCCGGGTGACAGAGTGAGCTACAAAGATAAGCAATTGACCATTAATGGTAAAAAGCTAGATACGCAAGATATGGGTAGCTACGAATATGTCATGTCTGGGCTTAATATTATGACTGCCAAGCAATATAAAGAGCAGCTTGGATCAGTGCGACATAGCATTTTAATTCACGATATTGTCGGTAATTATGATGCGGATGCGATAGGTTCTAAATTTGCTAATAATGAGGAGATTATTGTTCCGGCTGGCCATTATTTAGCAATGGGAGATAATCGGGATAATAGTTCAGATAGCCGCGTTTGGGGCTTTGTACCTGAGCAAAACTTGGTGGGAAAAGCGTTTTTTATCTGGATGAATTTTGATCAAATTTCTAGAATCGGTAACGCTATACATTAGCTGTTGAATTTTAATTGCTAATTAAATACTGGAGATAAGCATGATTAAAAATAGACAGCAGCAGATCCGTAATTCACAAAGACAGGGTGGGGCAACTTTCATTGGTATGCTGCTGGTGACAGGATCACTCGTGTTGTTAGCGCTCTTGACTATAAAAATATTCCCAGCGTACCAAGAATATTATTCAGTTCAAACCGCCATTCATGCCTTAAACAAAGAGCCATTAAGTAGCATGAGTAATAAAGAGATTATAGATGCATTTAATAAGCGTGCAGACGCTGGGCAAGTGACCGTTATTAAAGGTTCGGACTTAATTATTACCAAAAATAGCACTAGTGAAACGGTTGTTTCCGCAAAATATCAAGTGCTTACACCACTGTTTGCAAATGTGAGTATATTGATTGATTTTGCAACAGCAAGTGACGGTAAATAATAGACATGTTGAATCAGCAGGACATATCAAAGCGGTTAGCTTATAACTTTGCTAATAGCAACCTGCTCGCGCAAGCACTAACCCATCGCAGTTTTAGCGCGCAAAATAATGAGCGACTTGAATTTTTAGGCGATGGCGCACTGAATTTTATCATTGCGCACCAGTTGTATAAGCGTTTTCCTACGATTGCTGAAGGCGATTTAAGCCGTCTAAGGGCTCAATTAGTCAAGGAATCTACGCTATGTGAAATTGCAATTTCACTTGAATTAGGCGATGCACTTAAGCTTGGCGAGGGTGAGCTTAAAAGTGCGGGTTGGCGTAGGCCATCTATATTAGCGGATGCTGTTGAGGCGCTGATAGGCGCAGTTTATCTTGATGGTGGATATGATGCGGCTGAGGCATTAGTGGCTCATTTATTTATAAACAAACTTGATACTATAGATCCAAAAGTAATCGATAAGGATCCAAAATCGCTCTTGCAGGAATTATTGCAAGGGAAGAAAATGACAGTACCAGAATATGCAGTAACAAATTTGGGTGGCGAAGCGCACGCTCAAGTATTTATTGTTGAATGTTATATAGACAAATTAAATATACGCACGGTTGGTGAAGGCACCAGTCGGCGAATTGCAGAACAACAAGCCGCGCTGCTTGCATTGGAAAAACTAAAGAAATGACAGACTTAGAGATGGATTCAGATTTAGTATCAACACCTTCAGTATTTAAGTGCGGCACAGTCGCTATTGTTGGTCGGCCTAACGTTGGTAAATCTACCTTACTTAACCATATTTTGGGCATGAAGTTAGCCATTACTTCACGTAAGGCACAAACTACGCGCCATCGTTTACTTGGCATTCACACTACAGAAGATACACAATTTTTGTTTGTTGATACGCCAGGTTTTCAACAAAAACACTTGAATGCCTTAAATAAAGGTTTGAATAAAACTGTTACTCAAGTGCTGACAGAAGTTGATGTTGTACTTTTTGTGATTGAGCCTATGAAGTTAGGTGATGCAGATCGTAAAGTATTAGCCTTGCTTTCAGAAAAAACACCGACATTTTTGGTAGTCAATAAATTAGACTTAATGGGCGACAAAGGCAATATATTGCCGTTGATTCAAGACTTTGATTTAGAGTTTCCATTTTCAGAGATCGTGCCAGTCAGCGCGAAAAAAAGTCTGAATTTGGACGAGCTTTTGCAAACTATACGTAAATACTTGCCAGATCAGGCAGCCATTTATTCGGAAGATGAACTGACTGATAAAAACGAACGTTTTTTAGCCGCGGAATTAGTACGCGAGAAAATTTTCAGATTAGTTGGCGATGAGTTGCCGTATGCTGTTGCCGTCGAAATTGAAAAATTTGAAATAATCGGTAATTTACGCCGTATTTTTGTCGCAATTATTGTCGATAAAGATAGTCAAAAACCAATGTTAATTGGAAAAAATGGTGAAAAGATGAAGCAAATATCTACTGAAGCCAGGCAAGATATGGAGAAATTATTCGGTGGCAAAGTGTATTTAGAAACTTGGGTAAAAGTTAAAGGTGGCTGGGCAGATGATGAGCGCGCCTTGAAATCACTAGGTTATTAGACTACTTATTTTAGATTCCTGAGATTTAAAAATTAGCTTCTGCGATGCAATTAGAATGTCAGGTTTAATGTGTTTTTTATAAAGAGTTTATGGCTTTAGTCAGCACGCACCGTCAAGATAACCAGGCCGTTTATGTGCTACATACTTATCCATTCAAGGAAACTAGCTTGGTGGTTGAATTGTTCACACACGGTTTTGGTCGCGTTGCTACAACAGCAAAGGGTGCAAGACGACCTCGCTCTGCCATGCGAGGTATGCTGCAGTCATTTCAGCCTTTAACGGCAACTTGGTCTGGTAAGTTAGAGCTTAAAACCTTACATAGTCTAGATTGGGCCGGTGGATTGCTGCTACTTAAAGGCGAAGCGCTGATGTGTGGCTTTTACCTAAATGAGCTATTGTTGCGCTTGTTGCCACGCGAAGATTCTCATGGTGCACTTTTTGAATACTACAGCATTACGCTAAAAACTTTGGCATTCAACCAAGATCTAGCAACCACATTACGACGTTTTGAGTTAAAGCTTCTGCAAGAGCTAGGTTATGCGATTCCACTAAATAATGATGTGAATGATGCGCCAATATTAGCTGAAGCGGTTTATCGTTATGAAGCTGAAAATGGCGCAATCAGACTAAGTGACCAGATAAATGCGCCACAAAATGGCATACAACTAGCTGGAAGAACGCTGATAGATATGGCCAATGATGACTACGTAAATGTTCAAACACAGCAACAAAGTAAGCAATTAATGCGCTATCTGTTGGCCCATTATTTGGGTGATAAGCCCTTACATTCAAGACAACTTTTAATAGATTTACAGGGTTTGTAATATGATTAAATTAGGTGTAAACATAGACCACGTTGCGACTATACGCCAAGCACGGGGCACCAAATATCCTAGCGTTGTTCAGGCGGCGTTGCGAGCTGAACAGTCTGGAGCGGATAGCATTACGCTACATTTGCGTGAAGATCGCCGTCACATGCAGGATGCTGATGTGTTTGCTTTACGTGGTTTGCTGCAAACCCGCATGAATCTTGAGTGTGCAGTCACGGATGAGATGATTGAGATTGCACTAGAAGTCGCGCCGCAAGATGTTTGCTTAGTGCCAGAAAGGCGCGATGAACGCACCACTGAAGGTGGGCTGGATGTCGTGGGTAATTTTGCTAATGTGCACAATGCAGTTAAAAAATTAAATGATGCGGGTATACGCGTGTCATTATTTATTGGGCCAGATTTTGCACAAATTGAAGCTGCAAAAAAAACCGGTGCGGCTGTCATTGAGCTACATACAGGTACTTTTGCCGATGCTGAAAATCCAGTAGATAAAATCCGTGAGCTACAGCGCGTCAAAGATGCTGTCTATCATGGCCTCTCGCTGGGCTTAGTGGTTAATGCTGGTCACGGATTGCATTACCACAATGTACATGAAATCGCTTCAATTGCCGGTATAGATGAACTTAATATTGGTCATGCAATCGTTGCGCATGCTCTGTTTGTCGGTTGGGATAATGCGGTGCACGAGATGAAGGCTTTAATTAAAGAGTTTTCTTGCAAGTGATAAGCCCTAGCGCGAAAAATCTGCTAATTAATTATCGTAAAAAGTTTTGCTAATATGATTTTTGGTATCGGTACAGACATCGTCGAAGTTAACCGTATTCAGGCGTCTATTACACAGTTTGGCGATGATTTTGCTAGACGTATTCTCGCTGATAGTGAGCTTGAAAGTTATTTGCAATCACAAATTAAAGCACGTTTTTTAGCCAAGCGTTTTGCCGCAAAAGAAGCCTTTTCTAAAGCGCTGGGTACTGGGTTGCGTGAGCCGGCCACCTTTCAAAATATTGCAGTTAGCCATGACGCGTTAGGCAAGCCCATGCTGTTCTTCTCGCCAGAGTTGCAGGCGTTTTTAGACGTTAAAAATATCACACAAGCCCATATCAGTATTAGCGATGAAAAGAATTTGGCCGCGGCATTTGTGGTGCTGGAAACATGACTGAAGTGCTAGATTTCGCTCGTCGCTTTGGTGGGGTCTCACGCTTATATGGCGCAGAAGGGTTGCTACAATTGCAAGCGGCGCATATTTGTGTTGTTGGAATTGGTGGCGTTGGCTCTTGGGCGGCAGAGGCAGTAGCGCGTAATGCTGTCGGTACCATTACTTTAATTGACTTAGACAATATTGCAGAATCAAACGTCAATCGTCAATTGCACGCGTTAGATGGCGCCTTCGGACTAGCTAAAGTAGCAGCCATGGCAGCACGTATCAGGTTGATTAATCCTTCGGCAAATGTGGCCGAGATCGAAGATTTTGTTACGGCTGAAAACGTGCATGAAATATTAAGCCATGATTTTGACGGCGTGATTGATTGCATAGACGATGCAAAGGCAAAGGCGGCCATTGCTGGATTTTGTAAGTCGCATAATATTCCGTTAGTGATGACAGGTGCTGCCGGTGGGCGTTTAGATGTTATCCGCATTAAACAGGCCGATTTGAGCCTGGTTAGTCACGACAAATTGCTAGCTAAAGTGCGTAACTTATTGCGCCAAGATTACGCTTTTGCCAAAGCTGAAGTGAGTAAAAATAAGGTGGCAGCATTTGGCATTCAGTGCATTTACTCAGATGAAGAAGTCATTAAGCCTAATAGTGTTTGCGACGCCAGCGACTCGGTCGATTCTAGTAATAGTGCAATTACCGGTTTAAACTGCGCCGGTTATGGCTCTAGCGTTTGTGTAACCGCGCCTTTTGGTTTTGCCGCGGCAGGTTTACTGATTAAGCAATTGCTGCATAAATAGTTCATATTTCTTAATACTGAACGACTTACTGTTCTAGTAGTCTGTCATCACATGACAAAATTATCTTCATTTAAAGGCAATAAAAGCGCGCTTGCTAGCAAATTTTGCACGCAGTGTTTTCGCGAAATGAGCTGGCGCAAAGCTTGGGCAAAAAATTGGGACGATGTTAAATACTGCTCAGAAGCCTGCCGATTAAAAGCCAAGCCGCAAAAGAAAATAGGTTTAGCACATGCTTTGTAGAAACCTTATCATTATTTTAGGCGATCAGCTTAATCTTAATAATCCTGCCCTTGAAGGCTTTGATGCCAAACTAGATCACATTTTAATGGTTGAAGCGCCTGCTGAAGCAACGCATGTGTGGAGCCACAAAGCGCGTATTGTGCTGTTCTTAGCTGCCATGCGACATCTGGCGCAACATTTTACTGAACAAGGTTTTTCGCTGACATATTTGAAGTTAGGCGAACATGAGTTCCCCAACCTAAAAAGCGCTTGGCTACATTATATTCAACAACTTAACCCCAAAAAAATCATCGTCTGTGAGCCTGGTGAGTATAGGCTTGAGCAAGATTTACTGAATTTAGCGCATGAAACTAATACGCAATTAGCCATTAAAGATGATCTACATTTTATGTGTAGCCGCGCAGATTTTAAACATTGGGCTGGCACTGGCAAGCAATTGCGCATGGAGTTTTTTTATCGCATGATGCGCAAAAAATACGATGTACTTATGCATGATAATCAGCCAGAAGGTGGTGCTTGGAATTACGACGCTGACAATAGAAAGTCATTTGGTAAAGCTGGGCCCGAGCAAGTGCCTAATATACCAAATATAGTTGTGGATGTGATTACCGAAGCTGTGATTAAAACAGTTGAACAGCATTTTCCTAGTCATCCCGGAAGTTTAGCCAATTTTATTTGGCCGGTAACGCGCGCGCAAGCCTTGCTGTTTTTGGATGATTTTATTGCCAATAAGTTAGCCGGTTTTGGCGATCATCAAGACGCCATGTGGCAAGCTAAAGCAAATCAACACAATCCATATTTATGGCATTCATTACTTTCTACTTCACTTAATCTTAAGCTGCTCGATCCGCAGGAAGTGATTGCAGCGGCTGTGCAAGCGTATAAATCACGGCAGTTACCTCTAGCCAGTGTAGAAGGATTTATTCGGCAAATATTAGGCTGGCGCGAGTTTGTGCGAGGCATGTACTGGCTGGATATGCCGGAGATGGCGGAGGCTAATCATTATAAGCATGCGCGAAACTTGCCTAGCTGGTATTGGACAGGCGACACAGAGATGAATTGCCAGCGCCAAACCATACAGCAAACCATGCAATATGGCTACGCGCACCATATTCAGCGCTTAATGATTACCGGCATGTTTGGCGTGCTAGCCGAGATCAATCCACAGCAGATTGAAGCTTGGTATTTAGCTGTTTATGTGGACGCAGTTGAATGGGTTGAGCTACCGAACGTGGCTGGCATGGCTTTATATGCTAATGGCGGACGTTTTACCAGTAAGCCTTATGTGGCTAGCGGCGCGTATATCAAGCGCATGAGTAATTATTGTGCCAACTGCAAATACAAGCCGGAAGTTAAAACTGGTGCTAATGCCTGCCCAGTGACCACACTTTATTGGCATTTTCTAATCAAGCATTACGCAGTATTTGCCAGCAATCCAAGAACTGCATTGATGACTAAAAATGTGGACCGTTTTAATGCAGAAGAAGTCGCTACGATTAGGCAATCGGCTGATAATATATTGAATAATTTAGATTTGCTCTAAATTTAAAAGGTAGTATTAATAAGTTGGCTGGTATCAAGCATTAAGATGCTTGAGTTGTTTAAGATATGCTTGTTCAAACTAACGTTTTTTCAATGAAATTTTTCATCAAACTGTCATCAATTTGTCACATTTTACGCATAATATAAAACGAACAAAAAAATTGAAGATAATATGCGCTCATCGTTTCCAACATTAAAATTACTCAACCGTGATACTAGTATTTTAGCGTTTAATGAGCGCGTGCTCAGTTTAGCGCGTAATCCTGATTATCCGCTGCTTGAACGATTGCGCTTTCTTTGCATTGTTTCCTCAAATTTAGATGAGTTTTTTGAGGTGCGAGCAGCGCCTCATGTCGATGCGATGCGCGATGATGAGCAAAAAGGCGATATTAATGTAGACAGTTATCAAGCGATTTCTGACGTTGCACATAAGCTGGTCGATAAGCAATACGAAGTTTTCAATACAGAATTGATGCCAGCACTTGCCGAACAAGGCGTACATTTGGTCTCGCATGGAGACCGCACAACTGAACAACGACGCTGGGTAGCGCGATATTTTGAATCGGATGTCCGGCCGTTACTAGTACCTGTAGCGCTAGACCCATCCCATCCTTTCCCGCAGGCTGCCAATAAATCACTTAATTTTATCGTGTCATTAAGTGGTCATGATGCGTTTGGCCGCAGCAATAATATTGCAATTGTGCGTGTCCCAAGAGCCTTGCCACGCTTAATTAAATTACCAAAAAACTTAAGTGATAAGCAGCAGAAATTCGTCTCATTATCTAGTGTGATTCGAGCACATTTAGCTAGCTTATTTACTGGACGAGATGTGCTAAGCTTCTCTCAATTTCGCGTAACACGCCATTCTGATTTAGCGGTAGATGAAGATGATGTTAAAAATTTGCGTACCGCTTTACGTAAAGGCTTAGTAAAACGTAATTTTGGCGATGCTGTGCGCTTGGAAGTGTCGCATGCCTGTGATGAAAAGTTAGCCAAATTTTTGCTTGAGCAGTTCGATTTGCCAAAACATTCGCTTTATCGTGTCAATGGCCTGGTGAACTTAGCGCGGCTAATGCAGTTGGCTGATCTTGCAGAAGGCAATCACCTAAAATTTCGGCCTTTTGAGCCTAAAATAAGTCAGGATTTAATATCTAGTCAATCTTTTTTTACGCAACTTAAGCAGCGTGAGATTTTAATTCATCAGCCCTACGAAAGCTTTGAATCTGTCATTGATTTTTTGCGTGAGGCAGTCTATGACCCTGATGTATTATCTATTCAGCAAACTATCTATCGCACTGGTTCTGATCCAAGAATGCTGAAATTGCTACAAGAAGCGGTTCGCCGCGGCAAAGAGGTGATGGCAGTTGTTGAGCTTAAAGCTAGGTTTGATGAAGAAGCTAATATTAACTGGGCTGAAGATTTAGAGTCAGTTGGTGCGCAAGTGGTATATGGTATTGTCGGTTTAAAAACGCATGCAAAAATGTTGTTAGTCATGCGCCGTGAAGGTGCGGGTTTGAAATATTACGGTCATGTTTCTACCGGAAATTACAATCCTAGAACAGCGCGACTTTACACCGATGTGAGTATGCTGACTGCTGATATGCAAATTACCCGTGATATGGAGTATTTATTCAGACATATTGCTAGTCAAGTGAAGTTGCCTCGTATGCAAAAATTACTAGTGGCACCGTTTAATTTACATAGACAGATGCTGACTAAAATTAGAAGCGCAGAATTCGCAGTAAAGGCTGGTAAAGCAGCAAGTATTATCTTGAAGATGAATGCACTTACTGATGAATTCTTAGTTAAGGCTTTGGTAAAAGCTGGTCGTGCTGGCGTTGAAATTGATTTGATTTTACGTGGTGCTTGCATACTGCCGGTTGATGCGCCAGGCTTAGATGGGCGCATTCGCGTACGTTCAATTATTGGCCGATTGCTAGAACATTCTCGTATATTCTATTTTAAAGTGGATGAAGTCGAAAATATGTGGCTCTCAAGCGCAGACTGGATGAATCGTAATATGATGCGACGGGTTGAAATTGCTTGGCCAATTGATGACGTTAAAAATCGCACTCGCATTTTACAAGAATGCTGCCAAATGAGCTTGGCTGATAATCAAGATGCTTGGCTACTAACCTCAGATGGCACCTACGTGCTGAGTACACCACAGATAACTTCGGCTAAAATTAAAGGCGCGGACCAACTGCAAGCTTTTAGCGCACAGCAACACCTTCTTAAAAAGTATTCTGATTAACCCTGTGAGTTGAGAAGTTGTGGCTAATTTAATTTTGTGGCGACATGCTGAAGCTCAATTACAAAGCGCTACTGGCACAGACGCGGAGAGGCCGTTAACCAAACTCGGTCGCAAAGATGCCGCTAGGATGGCTGAATGGTTGAATGAATTTTTACCAAAAAATACAGAGATTTTATCAAGCCCAGCTATTCGCTGTTTAGAAACTGTCGCGGCTTTGCAGCAACTCAATAAAACGAAAAGTAAGCGAGAAGTGAAGGTGGTTGACTTTTTAAGTGTGGATAGCTCTGTTGCGGAAATACTCAAGCAAGTAAGCAATGACGATACTAGTCAGACGATTTTAATTGTCGGTCATCAACCTAATTTTGGCTTACTGCTTGCTAAGTTGCTAGGCCTGAAAGCAGGCGATTTGGTTGTTAAAAAAGGCGCAGTATGGTGGCTGCGCCAGCGCTATTTACCTAATTTGGATGGTGGTGTTACACAAACCTATTTGTATAGCGTGCAGCACCCAAGTCTATAGTCACCTGTTTAATAAATAGGCCTTCAGTTTAGGCTAGGAAACAAAGCTCGTTGCTTGGGTGTAAGCTTCATTGGTTTTATTTCTTATTAGGTCTGCCAGTTTTAATCGCAGGTACTTTAGACATTGCGGCTTTTAGCGCGGCATCGGTCATAGCAGTTAGTTGCATGATTCCAGCACGTAATAATTCACTTTTTTTCGCAGGTTGACCTAGTTTAATTAAACGCTCTTTCAATACTGAAAACTGAGCATATTCAACTTTAGGCATAGTAAAGCTATCTCGCTCCATTTTTAATTTAGGCGCTTTTTCTACTTTAATTGGCTTAACTTTTACTTCTGCGGCTACCACAACTTTTTTTGCAACGGCTTTAGTCGTAGTCGCTAGTTTTAATGTTTTGGCTACTGCGGTTTTGGTAATCGCCGGTTTTGCTGTAACTGGCTTTGCGGCAGGTATAGTTGCAACAGTCTTGCTAATTGCATCCTTGATAGTTGTGGCTGCTCCTACTGTTACGGCAGGAATAGCTGGTGTTGGAATGATTTTTGACATGTTAAACTCCTTAATAAACGGTATAAACAGTTTATACCGTTTAATTTAAAATGCAATATTGTTTTCAGTGTGTAAGTACTTTATAAAACAATGAGTTCAAATTGGCAGCTGGTTTTTTGCCAGGTAATTTTTTCTTCACCCAATAAGTAGTACGATTGTGGATATTTCTCAGGCCAAGTTTTTGGTAAACTCAGTTGTATGGCGTTGTTATGATAACGAAGTTGAATGCCACGTAAGTTTGGCATGATACGGGCGTGGCATAAAATTACGGCTATGCGCAAACAAGCGAGTTGCATGACTAATATTGGATTGGAAAAATCGGCTTCTAAACGCTTTAATTTACCCCTGTGACCTAATATCAATAAGCTTAAGCAATGCAGTTCACTTTGTGCAAAGCCTTGTGGTTCTGCGTGTTCTAGTATGTAAGCGCCATGTAAATTAACATCTATTGGTGAAATAATGCCGCCGACTTCATGTAATAAGCCTGCCCAATGTAGCTTACGTGCTTGAGTTTGTTGTTCATTAGAGGCAAATTGAACGTCTTCACTTATTTTTTCAAATAACTTGGTCGCTACTTCGGCAACGGTTGCGGCATGTTTTTCATCCACCGCAAACTTACGTGCTAAGCGTAGCACGGAGGCGTTTCTTAAATCGACCATTTCATTATCACGCACCAGCATGTCGTAAAGTAAGCCGTGCCTTAGCGCGCCTTTTGCAACATTTAACGATTCAATTTTTAAAAAATCGAAGGCACCAAGCATAATCGATAAGCCTCCAGCAATAACCGCCTTACGATCTTCTTTCAGGCCTAGCAGGCGTAATTTATCTGTGTGTTTCGCACGCAGTAATTCATCGCGCAACCAAAGCAGTCCTTCTTTGGTGATAGTGTCTGCTGGCCTGCCATATTGCACCAAAACATCGGCAATTGCACCTACAGTGCCAGATGCGCCGTAAGCAACATCCCAATGTTTATTGTTGAAATTGACGCCTAAGGTATCAAAAATAGATTCTGCGGCAATCTCTGCACGGGTAAATGCATTTTCAGTTAAATCGCCGCTACCAAAGTGTTTAAGTGACCATGCAACGGAGCCTACATGTAGCGAGGCCGTATGCTGGGATGTAAAGCCTTGTCCTAAGATAAATTCAGTGGAGCGACCACCAATGTCAATCACAAGGCGTCTTTCATTCGATTGCGGTAAAAAGCGACTGACGCCTTGGTAAATTAATCGCGCTTCTTCAACACCGGAAATCACTTCAACATCAAAGCCTAAGGCTTTTTTAGCTAACTTGATGAATACCTCACGGTTGTTGGCTTCACGCAATGTTTGCGTCGCCACTGCTCGAACATGATTGGTGTCAAAGCCTTGTAAGCGCTCACCAAATCTTGCTAAACAGCGAATGCCGCGATCAATCGCTTCTGCGGTTAGGTTGCGGTCTTGGTCTAAGTCTCCACCTTGCCTGACGGCTTCTTTTATATATTCCACGCGCTGAATATGTCCGCTATCTAGACGACCGATTTCGAGCCTGAAGCTGTTGGAGCCTAAGTCAATCGCAGCTAGTAATGCTTTGTCTGCGGGATTGTTGTTAGCGGCATTAGTTTGGTTTTGCATAATTTCTTGTACGTGATTAAGTGGTTTTTAAAATAAACAATAATATTATTTATTTTCTAATTATAGTTTGAAAGTTTGATGACAAAGCGCAAATTTATTGAAATTAAATGCAGTGCAGTCAATTGAAATTTTTTTAAATATTACTTTACGTTGTTAAATGATGCCCACGTGAGACTTTAGGTCTTATTAAGCTAACTTATTTTTTTAATGTGACTGTACCTAACGAGTGGAGTTGTTATTTGATTGTGTATCAGCATGCTAAAATTTTTATGGTCGCCCTTTGCTAAATGCCATGTAAATTAATGTGTTTAGCCACAAAATTAGTGATTGAAGCTTTGCGGGTACACGCTTTTCTGGGTTACAATTATAGTTTAATTATTTTACAAGAACTTTTTCGCATTTAACTATTCTTAATTTCCGCTAAGTAATAGATTATTAAAAAATTAGTGTAAGTTCTATGGTTATATTTATTATTTGATTGCTTGAATTAGGCCCTTATTTCAGGGCTAATTTTAATAATTATTTATTAAAAATCATATAAAAATAACAAAATTTCCAATTGAATTTCTCAATTGGTCTTTCAAAGATTTGGCTTGGGGCTGTACGTGTTAGAAAATTACTTTCCAATATTGATGTTTATTCTAGTTGGCTTAGCGGTCGGCGTTGGTCCGTTGGTATTAGGGTTGCTCGTTTCTCCACACAAGCCGGATTCTGCAAAAAACTCTCCTTATGAATGCGGTTTTGAAGCGTTTGAAGATGCGCGTATGAAATTTGATGTGCGTTATTATCTAGTGGCCATTCTGTTTATTTTATTTGATTTAGAAATTGCTTTCTTATTTCCGTGGGCGGTGGTGCTTCAAGAGATTGGCTTATTTGGCTTTATCGCGATGATGATATTTTTAGGGGTTCTTGTCATAGGCTTCATCTATGAGTGGATGAAGGGTGCCTTGGAATGGGATTAATGGTTATGGAATTAATGCTAATAGGATTAAACCTGTCATGAGTATTGAAGGTATTTTAGAGAAAGGTTTTGTCACTACAACGCTCGACACGGTTATCAACTACACGCGTACTGGTTCTATGTGGCCGATGACGTTTGGTTTAGCTTGTTGTGCGGTAGAAATGATGCATGCTGGTGCTTCTCGTTACGATTTAGATCGTTTCGGTATTGTGTTTCGTGGTAGTCCTAGGCAGTCAGATGTGATGATTGTTGCTGGTACGCTAGTGAACAAAATGGCGCCGGCTTTGCGAAAAGTGTACGACCAAATGGCCGAACCTCGCTGGGTAATCTCCATGGGTTCATGTGCAAATGGCGGTGGCTATTACCATTATTCTTACGCAGTAGTGCGCGGCTGTGACCGCATTGTGCCGGTTGATGTTTATGTGCCAGGTTGCCCGCCAACTGCAGAGGCTTTGTTGTACGGCATTATTCAACTACAAAATAAAATTAAACGTACTAATACCATTGCTAGATAGTGCTTTTGCACACTAAAAACGAAAAATTATGTCAGCCAAATTAGATCAACTAGTTTTAAATCTGCAAGCCGCGCTTGCAGAAAAAATCACCAAGCATATCGTGGCGTTTGGCGAGGTCACTATCGAATGTAAAGTCGCTGATTATTTAGCGGTTTGCCAGATATTACGTGATGACGCTAGCTTAAAATTAGAGCAGTTAATTGATTTATGTGGCCTGGATTACCAAGAATACGTTGATGGTGCTTACGATGGTTTACGCTTTGCTGTTACCAGTCATTTGTTGTCTGTTTCACTTAATCATCGCGTGCGCGTGCGTGTGTTTGCCCAAGATGAAGATTTTCCAATTCTGCCAACATTAGTCGATATTTGGCCGGTTGCAAACTGGTATGAGCGAGAAGCATTTGATCTTTACGGTATCATGTTTGAAAACCACCCTGACTTACGCCGCTTACTCACTGATTATGGTTTTGTAGGCCACCCGTTCCGTAAAGATTTCCCTATGATAGGTAATGTTGAAATGCGTTATGACCCAGAGCAGCAGCGCGTGATTTATCATCCTGTTACGATTGATGAGCGTAATAACGTGCCAAGAGTGATACGCAATGACGGAGCGCATCATGGCTGAAATTAGAAACTATACAATGAACTTTGGCCCGCAGCATCCTGCGGCGCATGGTGTTTTACGCTTGGTGTTAGAGTTGGATGGTGAAGTTATTCAACGTGCTGATCCGCATATTGGCCTGTTACATCGTGGTACTGAAAAGTTAGCTGAAAATCGCACTTATTTGCAATCAATCCCTTATATGGATCGCTTAGATTACGTATCTATGATGGCAAATGAACATGCTTATGTGATGACGATTGAAAAAATGATGGGCATAGATGTGCCGATTCGCGCACAGTATATTCGTGTAATGTTTGATGAAATTACTCGCGTACTGAACCATTTGCTTTGGCTGGGTGCGCATGCGCTGGATGTGGGTGCAATGACGGTGTTCTTATACGCCTTCCGGGAACGTGAAGATTTATTTGACTGCTACGAAGCTGTTTCTGGCGCTCGTATGCACGCGGCATATTACCGTCCCGGTGGCGTGTATCGTGATTTGCCAAATCAAATGCCGCAGTACGAGGTTTCACCGCTACGCAATGCTAAAACAGTTAAAAAGCAAAATGAAAATCGTCAGGGTTCATTATTAGACTTTATTGATGACTTTACTCAACGTTTCCCAAAATACATTGATGAATACGAAACGCTATTAACGGATAACCGTATTTGGAAGCAGCGTACCGTCGGCGTAGGTATTGTTACGCCAGAACGCGCGCTAGCGCTAGGCATGACAGGCCCGATGTTGCGTGGCTCGGGTATTGCTTGGGATTTACGTAAAACGCAGCCTTATGAAGTGTATGCCAAGCTTGATTTTGATATCCCAGTTGGCGTAAATGGCGATTGTTATGATCGTTATTTAGTGCGTATGGAAGAATTCAGGCAATCTAATAATATTATCAAGCAGTGTGTTAATTGGTTACGCCAGAATCCTGGTTCAGTCATTACTACTGATAATAAAGTAGCTCCGCCTGATCGCGAAGGTATGAAAAGTAATATGGAAGATCTTATTCATCACTTCAAGTTGTTTACTGAAGGATTTCATGTGCCAGCCGGAGAAGCTTATTCAGCGGTTGAGCATCCAAAAGGCGAGTTTGGTATTTACATGGTTTCGGATGGGGCGAATAAGCCATACCGTCTAAAAATTCGTGCGCCGGGTTTCCCGCATTTGGCGTCATTAGATGAAATGACGCGAGGTCACATGATTGCCGACTTAGTCGCGATTATTGGTACGCAAGATATTGTTTTTGGCGAAATTGACCGATAGTTAATTCGGTCAATTAATTAAGTCTAATAAATAAGATAGTTAAACGAGTTTGATAAACAAAAATGCTAAGCCCACAAGCCATTGAAAAAATAGATTACGAGCTGACTAAGTATCCAGCAGACCAGCGTATAGCAGCAGTGATGAGTGCCTTGCGTATTGTGCAAACTGAACATGGCTGGTTGTCAAAAGAAAGTATTACCGATGTTTCGCAATATTTACGTATTCCAGAAATTGCCGCTTTAGAAGTGGCTGGCTTCTACAATATGTATGATTTATCGCCAGTCGGCCAATATAAAATAACGATTTGTACTAATATTTCATGCATGTTGCGTGACAGTGATGAAATCGTAGATCACCTGAAAACTAAGTTAGGCGTTGGTTTTAACGAAGTCACGGCCGACGGTAAGTTTTGTTTAAAAGAAGGCGAATGTATGGGCGCTTGTGGTGGTGCACCGCTGATGACTGTGAATAATCACACTATGTACGAGTTTTTAACGACAGGAAAAGTAGATGCTATTTTGGAGGAGTTGAAATAATGAATATACCAATTTCTGCACTAACTCCAACGCCTGAGAATAGCTACAAAGCTGGCAAGCCGGTAATGACAGACCTAAATGGTCAAACATTATTGTGCTTACGTACGCTCGCTGAAGTAAATCCAGCCTCACTTGAAACCTATATCAAACTAGGCGGATATTCAGCTTTAAAACGTATTGTTAGCGAAAAAACTAAAGCGACCGATATTATTACGCAAGTTAAAACTTCTGGTTTGCGGGGTCGTGGCGGCGCAGGTTTTCCTACCGGGCTTAAATGGAGTTTTATGCCGCGCTACTTTGACGGCGTAAAATACTTAGTCTGCAATAGTGATGAAGGTGAGCCTGGTACATTTAAAGACCGCGATATTATTCGTTATAACCCACACCAGTTAATTGAAGGTATGGCGATTGCCGCTTATACATTAGGCGCAAGCGTAGGTTATAACTATATTCACGGTGAAATTTGGCAAGATTACGAAATTTTTGAAACGGCTTTGCATGAAGCAAAAGCGGCTGGTTATTTAGGCGAAAACCTATTCGGAACCAATTTTTGTTTCGATTTATACGCTGTGCATGGTTATGGCGCGTATATCTGCGGTGAAGAAACTGCGCTTATCGAATCTATTGAAGGTAAAAAAGGTCAGCCACGCTTTAAGCCGCCATTTCCAGCGAGTTATGGTGTGTTTGGCAAGCCAACCAATGTGAATAATACTGAAAGCTACGCGAGTATTCCATGGATTATGCAATATGGCGGTGAAGCTTTTGCTGCGCTTGGTGTGCCTAATTCTGGCGGCACAAAATTGTTTTCAGTATCTGGCCATGTAGGCAAGCCGGGAAACTATGAAGTGAAAATGGGTACGCCATTTACTAAATTATTAGAAATGGCTGGTGGGGTTTGGAAAGGGCGCAAGCTAAAAGCGGTGATTCCTGGTGGCCCATCTACGCCAGTGATTCCAGCGTCGGCCATTATGGGCGCGACTATGGATTACGAAGGTCTAAGCAAAGTTAGGTCTAGTCTAGGCGCAGGCTCCATGATAGTGATGGATGAAACAACTTGTATGGTGAAAGCCTTGCATAGATTGTCATACTTTTTTTATGAAGAAAGTTGTGGTCAATGTACACCTTGCCGCGAAGGCACTGGCTGGGTTTATCGTGTGATTACCCGCATTGTGAACGGCAAGGGAAAAATGGAAGATCTAGATTTGCTAACTGATGTAAGCAATAATATTTCTGGACGTACTATTTGTGCGCTAGGCGAGGCTGCGGCAACGCCAGTGTTAAGTTTTATAAAACATTTTAGACCAGAGTTTGAATATTATATTCAGCACGGAAAAAGTATGGTTGAAAGTCAGATTGACGCAGTGGTTGATGGTAAGGCGGAGCCGAAATAATGTTGAATATTGAAATTGATGGCAAAGCGCTAGAAGTAGAGCACGGCAGTACTATTATTGATGCTGCTGATAAAGCAGGTATTCCAATCCCACGTTTTTGCTACCATCCAAAACTATCCGTCGCAGCTAACTGTCGCATGTGTTTGGTACAAGTTGAAAAATTTAACAAACCATTGCCAGCCTGTGCAACGCCAGTTGCTGACGGCATGAAAATTTTCACACGCTCTAAATCTGCGATTGAAGCGCAAAAAAGTGTGATGGAATTTTTGCTGATCAACCACCCTTTAGATTGCCCAATCTGCGATCAGGGTGGCGAATGTGATTTACAAGATATTGCCGTGGCCTACGGTACTAGTGGCTCGCGTTATACTGAAGAAAAACGTGTGGTGTTCAACAAGAATATTGGCCCATTAGTCAGCACAGATATGACGCGCTGTATTCAATGTACCCGCTGTGTTCGCTTCTTGAAAGAAGTCGGTGGCATGATGGAGTTGGGTATGGTTGGTCGTGGCGAGCATGCTGAAATAACCGCCTACGTGGATAAAAGCGTTAACTCTGAATTATCCGGCAACATCATTGATTTATGCCCAGTCGGCGCGCTTACCAGTAAACCATTTAGATATTCTGCCCGTAGCTGGGAGCTGACACGCCGGCCAAGTATTGCACCGCACGATAGTCTAGGTTCGCATATTGAAGTGCATGTTAAAGACAATAAAGTCATGCGCGTATTGCCGCGTGAAAAAGAAAGTATCAACGAATGCTGGTTATCAGATCGCGACCGCTTTTCTTATGAAGGCTTAAATAGTCCAGACCGCTTAAAAGTGCCGATGATTAAACATAACGGCGCTTGGGTAGAAACCGATTGGAAAACGGCGCTAGAATTTGCTGCTGGACAAATTAAAGATATTACTAACGAGCATGGCAGTGACGCTTTAGGAGTGCTTGTCTCACCCAATAGCACGATGGAAGAGGGTTATTTGGCTAAAAAATTAGCTGATGGCCTAGGTTGTGGAAACGTAGATTATCGCTTGCGCCAGACTGATTTTAGACTAGATGGTAAGCGCCAAGGTACACCTTGGATGGGTATTAATATCCATGAAATTGAAGAGCTAGACCGTATCTTAGTGATTGGTTCTAATTTACGTAATGAGCATCCATTACTTGCGCAACGCTTCCGTAAAGCGGTAGCCAATGGCGCTGAGCTTTCAGTGATAAGCCCGCTAGACAATGATCCCTTAATGGAGATTGCGCATAAAGTGATTGTTCGACCTAATGATATGGTGAACGTACTAGGTCAAATTCTCAAAGCGATGTCTGGTTTACAGCGTCTATCGCTTTGTTTACCAGCTTCTCTTAATCAGTTGCTTGAAGAAATTAAAGTGCGTCCGAATACGCAAGCAATTGCTGAAAGCATGACTGGGTATGGTAAAGACTATGACTTAGTTGCCCCAAAAGTGGGAATCTTTCTTGGAAATATGGCCTTAAGTGATCCACGGTTTACAGAGATGTACAGCATGGCTGAAGCCATCGGAGGAATTTCAGGCGCTAAAGGTGGTATTTTACCAGCTGCTGCTAACAGTACTGGCATGCACATGATGGGCGTGATGCCGAGCAATACTGGTATGCATGCGCGCGCAATGTTGGAAGTGCCACGCAAAGCTTATTTAATTGTAAATATTGAGCCAGAATTAGATTGCCAACATGCAGCGTTAGCTAAAGTTGCAATGGCAAAAGCTGAGTGTGTTGTCGCACTAACTGCCTTTAAATCTCAGGCGCTAGAAAATGCAGATGTGTTACTACCTATCGCACCGTTTACCGAAACTTCGGGCACCTTCATGAGCATGGAAGGTCGCGTGCAAAGCTTCACTGCTGTGGCTAAACCACTTGCTGAATGTCGTCCAGCTTGGAAAGTATTGCGCGTATTAGCTAATACGTTAGGCTTACAGGGTTTTGATTACGAAACTAGCGACCAAGTTAAACAGGCCATTTTCTCAGGAGAAAAACCGTCAGCTGTAGTGTGGCGAAGTTTAAACAACAATCTGAAAGAGTTTGTTGAAATACAAGTCAATATTAAACATGATGGTTTGCAACGTATTGGCGAAGTACCACAATACGAGTCTGACCCAATTGTTAGACGGTCACCACCGCTGCAAAAAACCAAATATAACATCAAGCCTATGGCGCGTATGTGCGCAAGTCAGCTAGAAGTATTAGGTTTGGTTGAGGGCGATAATGTGTTGGTGAAACAAGATAAAGGCAGCGCTGTGTTAACGGTTAAATTAGATAATCATGTGGCTAAAGGTTGTGTTCGTGTAGCTGCTGCGCATGAAGATACTGTTGGATTGGGCGATTTAATGGGTGATATTACCGTTGAAAAGCTATCTGTCGAGCAGTTGCAAGCACATACAAAAGCTAGCATGGAGGCGCGTGCCTAATGGAAGTGTTAGCTAATCTATTTGGTGCTTACTGGCCGGCAGTGCAACTGACAGCTTGGACGTTAATTAAAATTGTCGCAATTATCGCGCCGTTGATGGGTGCTGTGGCTTATCTTACCTTGGCTGAACGTAAAGTCATTGGTTATATGCAAGTGCGTATTGGACCGAATCGAGTTGGTTATTTTGGTTTACTGCAACCTATTGCCGATGGTCTTAAATTGTTATTCAAAGAAATTATCGTACCAACGGCTTCTAATAAAACTTTGTTTTTATTAGGACCAGTGTTAGCAATTGCGCCCGCATTTGCTGCATGGGCAGTTGTACCGTTTGATATGAGTATGGTGTTGGCAAACGTAGATGCTGGGTTGTTGTATATTTTAGCCATGACATCGGTTGCGGTCTATGGAGTAATTATCGCCGGCTGGGCCTCTAATTCAAAATACGCATTTTTAGGAGCGCTACGTTCTGCGGCACAAATTGTATCTTATGAAATTGCCATGGGCTTTTCGCTGGTGGGCGTGTTGATGTGTGCTAATACGCTGAATTTAGGAAAAATCGTGATGGCCCAATCTGGCGGCATGCTGCACTGGTATTTCTTACCGTTATTTCCCCTGTTCATTGTCTATTTTATTAGTGCCGTTGCTGAAACTAACCGCGCTCCATTTGACGTTGCAGAAGGCGAGTCTGAAATTGTGGCTGGTTTCCATGTCGAATATTCAGGCATGGCATTCGCGGTATTCTTTTTAGCTGAATACGCCAATATGATATTGGTTTCAATGCTAGCTGCATTGATGTTCTTGGGTGGATGGTTGTCACCAGTCACATTCATTCCAGATAGCTTCTTGTGGTTGCTAGCTAAAGTTGGCTTCTTATTGTTCTTATTTTTATGGTTTAGAGCGACATTCCCAAGATATCGTTATGACCAAATTATGCGTCTGGGATGGAAAGTGTTTATTCCCATTACCATCGTTTGGATAGTATTTGTGGGGGGCATGATGCAAACACCTTGGGCTTACTTGTTCCACTAGTTTTAGGCTGGTTTTCAAGGGCTAGTTTATAAACTAGTGTTTCATTAATTCTTACTTATTGTTGATATAGACTTAGATAATTTATGATTGCAAAAATTAAATCCACGCTCTCTAGCTTAATGTTGGTTGAGTTGTTAAAAGGGATGGCGCTAACAGGGCGTTACTTTTTTGCGCCTAAAATTACAGTGCAATATCCTGATGAACGCACACCACAATCGCCGCGCTTTAGAGGTTTGCACGCATTACGTCGCTATGCCAATGGCGAAGAGCGTTGCATTGCTTGTAAATTATGTGAGGCAGTCTGTCCGGCAATGGCGATTACTATCGAATCTGAGCAACGTGAAGATAATTCTCGCCGAACTACACGTTACGATATTGATTTAACTAAATGTATATTTTGCGGTATGTGTGAAGAATCTTGCCCGGTTGACTCAATTGTCGAAACACGTATTTTTGATTATCACGGTGAGCAGCGCGGCGATTTACTCTACACCAAAGAAATGTTGTTAGCGGTAGGCGATAAGCATGAAAAACAAATTGCCGCAGATCGTGCCGTTGATAAAAATTTTAGATAAGAATTCTATCAATAAAATTGAATATCAGACTTAATCATAAGACCTTAAAGACAAGAACTAACCACCCATGACCTATTTCGGCTTACATTTTCAAGACATCGTTTTTTATGCGTTAGCGGCAGTATTGATCTACGCGGCATTAAGCGTTATCACTACACGTAACCCAGTATATGCGGCCTTATTTTTGGTGCTGGCTTTTTTTACAGCGGCAGGTATTTGGTTACTACTTGAAGCCGAATTTTTGGCCATTACCTTGGTGCTTGTTTATGTGGGCGCGGTGATGGTGCTGTTCTTGTTCGTGGTAATGATGCTGGATATTAATCTAGATAAGCTGCGTGAAGGTTTTTGGAATGCATTACCTATTGCGTTGCCAGTAGGTGGGTTGATGGCGGTTGAAATGGTGATGATTGTTGGCGTGCGAAACTTTGGCTACGATAAAGTTATTGCGCCGCCAGTTCATCCAGCTGACTACAGTAATACCGCGGAATTAGGCCGCGTGCTTTATACCGATTATTTATTGCCATTTGAATTAGCTTCAATTGTTTTGCTGGTGGCTATAGTCGCAGCAATTGCGCTGACTTTGAGAGATCGTAAGGGTAGTAAATCTATGGACCCATCTAAGCAAGTGCTGGTTAAAAAAGCTGATCGTTTACGTATTATTAAAATGGATGCTGTGGTTGAAGCGCCAGCAGATGCTATATCAGCCACTTCAAAGGATGCTTCATAATGGTCGGGTTATCACATTATCTTATTTTAGGTGCCTTGCTATTTGCCATTAGCGTAGTTGGCATATTTTTAAATCGTAAAAATGTCATTATTTTATTGATGGCCATCGAGCTAATGTTGCTTGCGGTTAATCTAAACTTCATCGCTTTTTCGCATTATTTACATGATATAGCTGGCCAGGTATTTGTATTTTTTATCCTCACCGTTGCTGCCGCAGAATCTGCCATTGGTTTAGCTATTTTGGTTGTGCTATTTAGAAATTTACGCACGATTAATGTCGACGATTTAGATACATTAAAAGGCTAGGTTTTTCTAAAAGCTGGAAAGTTTAAAGGTTAATACTCACAAATGACAATGCAACAAATTTACTTAGCTATACCGTTATTGCCCTTAGTTGCTGCCGTTGTGGTTGGTTTGTTCGGCAAGAATCTACCACGTGCTGCAGCTCACGTTTTGACAATATTGGGTGTAGGCGCTTCCTTTGCCTTATCTGTATATGTATTTAAAGATGCGTTATTAGGCCATGTTTATAACGAGACCGTTTATAGTTGGTTAAAAAGTGGCAATGTGTCATTCGAAATTGGCTTTTTAATTGACCGTTTATCGGCAATGATGATGGTGGTGGTGACTTTTGTTTCACTGATGGTGCATATTTATACTATAGGTTATATGCACGAAGACAAAGGCTATGCGCGTTTCTTTAGCTATATTTCCTTGTTTACCTTCGCCATGCTGATGTTAGTCATGAGTAATAACTTCATGCAATTATTTTTCGGTTGGGAAGCTGTAGGCTTGGTCTCTTATCTGCTGATTGGTTTTTGGTACACAAGGCCAACCGCCATTTATGCCAATTTTAAAGCATTTTTAGTCAATCGTGTCGGTGACTTTGGTTTTTTACTCGGTATTGGCTTGGTGTTATTTCACTTTGGTAGTTTGGACTATGCTGCGGTATTTTCTGTAGCACCACAAATGGCTGATGCAAAAATTAATCTTATTGGCAATACCCAGTGGTCGTTGATGACAGTGACTTGTATTTTGCTATTTATCGGTGCGATGGGTAAATCAGCGCAAGTGCCTTTACACGTTTGGTTGCCAGATTCAATGGAAGGTCCAACACCAATTTCAGCCCTGATTCACGCAGCGACTATGGTCACAGCCGGTATATTTATGGTGGCGCGTATGTCACCATTGTTTGAATTGTCTTCAACGGCACTATCATTTGTGATGATTGTTGGTAGTATTACTGCGCTATTTATGGGATTTTTGGGCATCATTCAAAATGATATTAAACGTGTTGTTGCCTATTCAACTTTGTCGCAATTAGGCTATATGACCGTAGCCTTGGGTGCTTCAGCTTATTCAGTGGCTATTTTCCACTTAATGACACATGCCTTCTTTAAAGCTTTGTTATTCTTGGGTGCGGGTTCTGTGATTATGGGCATGCACCACGATCAAGATATTCGTAATATGGGTAATTTGAAAAAATACATGCCTGTCACTTGGATTACCTCACTTATCGGTTCATTAGCATTAATCGGTACACCGTTCTTTTCAGGCTTTTATTCAAAGGACAGTATTATAGAGGCTGCTAAAGCTTCAACCATTACTGGTAGTGGCTTTGCTTATTTCGCAGTGCTAGCGGGTGTTTTTGTGACCGCTTTTTATAGCTTCCGCCTATATTTTATGGTGTTCCACGGTACCGAAAAATGGCGTGAAGTAAAACATGACGAGCATCATGTCGATACAAATGTTGAATCGCATCGCGATTCTCACGAAGAAACTCAGGAAGTAGCACATGACGAACATGCACATCATCATGGCCTAGGTCCGAACGATAATCCGCATGAGCCGGGTTGGGTGATTAAATTGCCGTTGATTCTGCTGGCTATACCCTCATTATTTATTGGTTATTTTGCTATTGAACCGTTGCTGTATGGCAACTTCTTTAAAGGCGTTATTTATGTAGATTCTGCCACGCATCCTGCGATGTATGAACTTACGCACGAATGGCATGAAGTCATACATTCAGCTGCCGGAATGGCTTATCACGGTTTAATGTCATTACCGTTCTTGCTGGCCTTTTCAGGCGTGGCTTTGGCCTGGTTCTTCTACATGAAGCGGCCAGATATTCCAGCTAAGATTCAAACTAAATTTTTACTGATTAATCGTGTATTAGAAAATAAATATTATTTTGATAGCTTTAACGAGAAAGCTCTTGCCGCAGGCTCACGTTTTATTGGTAACAAGCTTTGGCTGATTGGTGATGTGAAAATTATTGATGGTGCCATTGTTAATGGCACGGCTAATTTGGTGGTAAAACTCTCAGGTATAGTGCGTAAACTACAAACTGGCTTAATTTATCATTACGCTTTTGCCATGATTATCGGCGTGTTTTTCATGCTGTCATTCTATTCGTTCAAATTTTAAGTAAAGTATAAAAAGAAAATGGTTGACTACTTTAGCCTTGATTACTTTCTCAAGCATATTTTAAGTTTTGCAATTTGGGTGCCTGTATTGTCAGGTATTGTTTTGCTATTTACGGCGGATGAAAACAAGCCGGATAACACACGTTGGCTTGCATTAGTGGGCGGTATTGTTAGCTTTTTAGTGACAATTCCGTTGTACACGCATTTCAATTTTGCGGATGGTGGCTTTCAGTTTCAGGAAGGCTTTCGCTGGATTCCAGCCTTTAATATCAACTACCATTTAGGTGTTGATGGCATCGCAATTCCACTGATTTTACTGACAAGTTTTACTACAGTCATTGTCATTATTGCTGCGTGGGAAGTTATTGAAAAACGCGTTGCACAATACATGGCTTGCTTCCTGATTATGAGCGGCTTAATGATAGGCGTGTTTAGTGCCCTAGATGCGATTCTTTATTACGTGTTCTGGGAAGCGATGCTCATCCCAATGTTCTTGGTGATTGGTATTTGGGGTGGTCCAAATCGGGTTTACGCAACCATTAAATTCTTTTTGTATACTTTGCTCGGCTCATTACTCATGTTGGTGGCATTTATCTATTTGCATATGCAAACAGGTAGCTTTGAAGTCACGGATTTTCATAGAGTCACGCTGCCGCTTAATGTACAAATTCTTATATTTTTAGCGTTCTTTACTGCGTTTGCGGTAAAAATTCCAATGTGGCCAGTCCATACATGGTTGCCAGATGCGCACGTGGAAGCACCAACAGGCGGTTCAGTGGTATTGGCGGCGATTGCATTGAAGTTAGGCGGCTATAGTTTCTTACGCTTTGCAATGCCAATTGCTCCAGATGCCTCACATTATTTATCAGGCTATATGATTGCCTTATCGCTCATCGCAATTGTCTATATTGCTTTGGTCGCCTTAGTGCAAAAAGACATGAAAAAGCTTATCGCTTATTCGTCCATCTCACACATGGGTTTTGTAACACTAGGCTTCTTTATCTTTAATAATCTAGGCTTAGAAGGCGCGATTGTTCAAATGGTCTCGCATGGCTTTATTTCAGCCGCTATGTTCTTGTGCGTAGGTGTACTTTACGACCGCGTCCATAGTCGCCAAATTGAATCCTACGGAGGTGTGGCTAATACTATGCCAACCTTTGCTGCGTTTGCTGTCTTGTTCGCAATGGCGAATAGTGGGCTTCCTGGTACATCTGGCTTCGTCGGAGAGTTTATGGTGATATTGGGCGCGATTGAAGCTAACTTTTGGTACGCATTCCTAGCTTCATTCACACTGATTTTCGGTGCAGCTTATACACTTTGGATGGTTAAACGTGTGTTTTATGGTGAAATTGCCAATAGCCATGTGGCGGCTTTAAAAGACATTAATAAACGCGAACTGTTAATACTATCGACATTAGCAATCATGGTGTTAGCTTTAGGTATTTACCCGCAACCTCTGACCGATATGACCAATGCAACCGTTACACAACTATTATCTCAGCTAGCGCAAAGTAAGCTGCCAGTCGGCTTTACTTCAGGTTTATAAGACATGGAAAACATACGATACGACCTCATTACCGCGTTACCAGAAATATTCATCTTATGTATGGCTATGGTGATATTGATTGCGGACTTATTTCTTAAAAAAAATAATCGCATGGCCATTTATGGTTTAGCGCAATCAACATTATTAGGTGCAGCTTATATTACCTTTACTTCGCATGCGCCTAGCGTCACTTATGCGTTTACTAATACGTTTGTCGATGATGCAATGTCAGATGTACTTAAATTGATGATCTATCTTGGTACTTCATTAATATTGCTTTATAGCCGACAGTACATTCAGCTACGTGGAATGTTCCGCGGTGAATTCTATGCTTTAGTACTATTTTCAGTGGTCGGCATGATGGTTATGGTGTCTGGCCAAAACATGCTAACACTGTATGTTGGTTTAGAATTATTGTCCTTAAGTTTGTACGCGCTAGTGGCTCTAGACCGCGATAATGCCAAAGCTACTGAAGCTGCCATGAAGTATTTCGTACTTGGCGCGCTAGCTTCTGGCATGTTGCTGTACGGCATGAGTATGGTTTATGGCATGACCGGTAGCTTGAATATTGCTGATATTAATAACGCGCTTATGAACGAGTCAAAAATTCATGCAGTGCTGGTTTTAGGCTTAGTTTTTATTGTGGCAGGTCTGGCGTTTAAATTAGGCGCAGTGCCTTTCCAAATGTGGGTGCCAGATGTGTATGAAGGCTCACCAACCGCAGTTACCTTACTCATTAGCTCGGTGCCAAAACTGGCCGCTTTTGCCTTTATTATTCGCATGTTAGTACAAGCCTTGCCGACCTTGGTGGTAGATTGGCAGCAAATGCTGGTGATCATGGCGGTGCTGTCTATCGTTGTCGGTAATATTACCGCTATCGCACAAACTAACTTAAAACGTATGTTGGCTTACTCTACGATCTCGCATGTAGGCTTTATTTTATATGGCTTGATGAGTGCCATCATGAATGGTTTTGTTTATGCAATGTTCTACGTAGTGAGCTATGTGCTGATGACTTTAGCCGGTTTTGGTATTATTTTATTGTTGTCACGCAAAGGCTTTGAAGCAGATCAGTTGGATGATTTAAAAGGCTTGAATCAACGTAGCCCGTGGCATGCATTTCTGATGTTAATTGTGATGTTTAGCATGGCTGGCGTACCGCCAACTTTAGGTTTTTATGCTAAGTTTAGCGTGTTACAGGCGGCGCTAGAAGCGGGTTATTTATGGTTAGTTGTGTTTGCCGTATTGATGGCAGTGATAGGTGCATTTTATTATTTACGCATTATCAAGCTGATGTATTTTGATGAGCCATTAGACCACTCACCAATTGTTGCGCCATTAGACATGCGCATAGTTCTTGGTGTTAATGCATTAGCATTATTAGTCATTGGTATGATGCCGCAAGGTCTAATGGAGTTATGTATTTACGCCGTTACTCGAAGCTTGAGCTAAATTGATCGGTTCAAGTACAAATTGGCTATTACTAAGCCTTATTTTATTGGCAGCGAACCTACCTTGGTTTTCCAATAAACTATTGTTTGCGTTTCCTGTGCATAAAGATTCTAATAATCGTCAATCAAAGCATCTGGGCTGGTGTTTGTTAGAGTTGATACTTTTGTACTTTATGATTGGTGGCGTTGCTCTATATGCCGAGAAGGCGACATTCGGCCAAATCTCCCACCAAGATTGGGAGCTTTACGTAATCACTGCCTGTTTGTTTATTGTATTTTCATTTCTAGGCTTTGTTTATAAGGCTTTGAGGAAGTAAGTTTGTATAAGTATTAGCACTTTCTAATAAAGTGCAGCTTAAAACTCTTTAGTTGATTTTGCGTAATAAGTTCAGATGTGATTATTACGTAAAATGACTCGCTAGAGTCCCAGGGTTTTAGAGGTTTTCAATAATCACACCAAGCTATTCCAACTTATTCTAACCAGTTCTATCCATTACAAAAAACTAAACGGGTAGTTCCCAGATCAAATTTACATCTATGTTTATGTTGAATATTTGAATGTTTATTTTTGTGGCTCATTGTCACATTCGAATCATCCTCGAAAGGAATTTTCACTATGAAAAACTTGATTGTTAAATTACTGATCACGATCTATTTGTTTGGATTGTTTAGTAGCTCAGCTTTCGCAGAGACAAAGCTCAAAGTCATCGTGCTGGATTTTCAGCTTAATGATTTGACTGACCTACCTAATGCGCCAGAAGAGTTAGCACGTATTGCTTACTTATCTGCCACATACAAACAGCAGTTGCTAGCAATGGGCGTGGAAGTTTTACCCGCGAACGAAAAGCTTGACTCTTATTTAACAACACAGTCCGCGACCTATTTATTTGATAATGTAGAGCATGCCGCAATATTAGCTGCGGGTAGTGGCGCAGATTACCTTTTAATTGGCGTAGCCTTAAAGCCGACTTACTTATTTGTTTATCCACGCATATTATTGATAGACATTAAAACCCAGAAAGTGGTGATGGCGAAAGCCGCGCAATTAGAAAGTTCTTGGTCAGATAAGAACACCACTGCACGTACCGCAGAAAAACTTGCCAAAATCGTCAGTGAAGCATTGAATAAAATACAAGCACAAAATACTATTTCCCAGTAATGCTCTATACTTTAAGCTTAATTTCTAAATTTCTAAGTGTTGATTTTAAATTCATCACATAATATTAATCACTAATTCATTATAAAAAACCTAGGGCCAGCTTGATGAATTTAGATTTAACTGAGCATGTTATAAGCTCGCAAACAATTGCTGCTGGCGGAATGTTAACCGTAAAGTGTGACCAAGTACGTTTGCCTAACGGTAACGTTGGTAAGCGTGAATATGTCATGCATCCAGGTGCTGTTTTGATTGTCCCGCTGTTGCCTAATGGTAATGTTGTGCTTGAAAAGCAATTTAGGTATCCACTTCAGCAAGTTTTTATCGAGCTGCCCGCCGGTAAAATAGATGCTGGAGAAGACATTCTGCTTACTGGACAGCGTGAGTTGCTAGAAGAAACTGGCTACAGCGCCACTGAATGGTTAGCTATAGGTCATCAACATCCGTGTATTGGTTATTCTGATGAAGTTATTCATATGTACCTTGCTCGTGGCTTAACTT
>JBBAOU010000014.1:0-28236 GCA_040401175.1 Methylotenera sp.
CCAACCCTAGTGATGACACTAGGTTGCTGGTTAACTTCGCGCTATGGGGCTTAAAGCAGATCTATAAGCCTAATTACAACTATGCCAAGGCCGGTGTGATGCTCAGCGAGATTGTTTCTATTGAAGGCATACAGACTGACTTATTTAGCGCGTCACAAGCATCGCCTAGATCATCGGCGTTAATGTCAGCCATGGATAGTATCAATCGTAAGATGGGCAAGGAATCTATTAAGCTGGCTAGCGAAGGATTTAGCCGTCCTTGGAAAATGAAGCAGGGAAATAAAAGCCCTAGTTATACGACTAAGTGGGGCGATTTGCCAAGTGCAAATTAATGGTGAAGTTATTAATGGCAATTATCAAAACATCTCAATAGACTTTCAGAACAGCTTCTTTGCGGCGACTTTTGGGCGTAATTTCTGTGAAATTCCGAATGCGTTCTAATTGATAGCCATGGCTATCGATACCTTTAGCCCTGCATTCAAATAACGCTTGTCTAATTACTTCGCCAGATTAAAATTAACTTTAGCGAGTTAAAAGTTATCTACATATTTCTGGCAAAATTAATTTAACTTTTTTGTAATAATAAATACTACTGGCTTAATTCGGATGCAAAGTGATGATTAACATCTCTATGATTCATCTCATCCGCCCTAACTGCAAAAATAACATCTGACAATCTCGCATCATCGCTTAACCCCCAGTAGTCGATTGCAATTTTTGGAGCAGGAATATTTTCATACTTCCCACTTTCAACGCCATGTAAATACTCGCTGTAGCTGTAAACCGCCTCCTCTTCAAAGTAGCCGACAAGTCTATGTGCGGTTCTAGATGAAAAAAGATAAAGTATAAAAAATAAATTGTAAAATATGCCCTGAGCTAAAATAATCATAAGCCGTTCAAAAGCATTTGGCTTTGCAATTTCAATGAATGTCAATAAATGCATTCTCTCATTTTCGGCTTCATTAAGAAGTGTCCTGATCCAACCATTATCACTTTTCATGCTCCTAAGCGATTTAAGGTGTTGAAGTGATCCACCCACCATTCCAGGGACTGCAGCAACAGTTTCTAAAACTACCGCTCTATGTCCATATCGCCCAGCAAAAAAAGTATCCGCAAAGAAACGTAGGAGTTTTGTACAGCCTAATGCGAAATAGTCTGAAAAACTTTCAGCTTTGAAATGTATTATTTTATGTGTCATGTTTTTGAGAGCGTTTTTTTATAAAAGAGTTTCATTAAGTGTCTTGACCTTGAAACCGCCCTTTTATATAGCAACTAGGAACTAAAAAAAATTACACCGGTCTCGGTAAATGATATTTTAATAATAAGTATTTAAAGATGACTTAGGAAAATATCAGCAATTCTTTCAGAATCATTTACAGCAACAGTCTTTGCGGGTGAATGTAAAGTAATGTTAAATTTAACTAAGGAAAATTATGTTTCTAAATAGCTGCTTATATCCTTTTACAATTTCCCTTTTGGCCATATTTTTATTGTTTGTTAATAATAGCTATATTAATCAAAATATAAATTCATATCTGAAAAATAATGCAACTATTAAAATCCTTAAAGCACAAAAACAACAAAACATGGCATTAATTAGTTTTGCAATGTTTTTGCCTGCTTTATGGATTTATGCTTCCTTTCTGAGCGCTAAAGGCGCTGGGGATTCTGGCCTCATTTGGGTTGTTGCAAGCGCATGGGATTCTTATGCCCAACATAAATATTCAAGTCAAAAGCGTTGGGGTTATCTTGTTGCACTCTTAGCTATTGCTGGTTTGTGGTTAGGCGGCGCTTATGGATTATTTTTAGGCTACCAAATCCACGGCTAATATGAAAACAATTATCTTTGATAATCATTGCAATATGTGTACGAAAGAGATTAGCTACTACAAATCTATTTCACAGAAGAATAAATTTTTATGGTGTGATTTACATAGAGAGTCTGAACTTCTTAAGCATCTTAATATTAGTCATAAAGAAGCTTTAATGGCTCTCCATGCTATTGATGAAAAAGGTAAAATTTATAAAGGAATTGATGCTTTTGTTATTATTTGGCAAGAGCTAGCTTATTGGAAAATTCTAGCATTCGTGATAAAAATTCCTATCATCAATCAAATAGCAAAATTTCTTTATAAGATATTTGCAATTTGGCGTTATAACCGATTAAGCAATTGCGACATTAAGTAAATGAAAATGATTCGATTTAATCTGACTAAGTCCTTTGCACGAAAAAATTAAACATCGCGCCTTGGTCAGCTTTCATTTAATCTGAAACCTAAAAATTGGACGCTAAGCTTGGTGTGAACTACCCCACCGTAAACGACGGAGCTTCTAATTTCAACGGCGCGAGCGCAATGCTGGACTTAACTTATGGCCGTAAATACTTAGTAACCGGTTTAAAATCGCATCACCATCCTTAGCATGCAACTACTGATAAGCCAGGGCACGGATTAGCGCTTCATAAGGTTCACGCGCAGGCTTTGGCGTAAAACTACAAGGGCCGACTAGCGTTATTAATCGCGCCCAATCGGCGTCTAACTTGGCTAGATAATAGGTGGCGGATTGGTAATTATTAGCTGCTTGCATTTATTTTATATTTTTAGCAATCAGCGATAACGTTTTTTCTGTGGCTCCTAGCGATGCCATACATATTGCCAGACCAGCCGCACCCATTTCAGCTTGTTTTTCTTGGTCTTCTAGCAGAGTTTCAATTGCCTGCCAGATTTCTGCAGCATCCTTGACTAGCAATGCGGCTTCCTGGGCTAAGGCAAGCACTGAAACTTCTTTAAAATTATAAGTGTGCTCACCGATTAAAACAGGTTTACCCATGCGCATCGCTTCAATTAAGTTTTGTCCTCCATAAGGCAATAAGCTACCTCCCACTAGGCAAATATCTGCACTGGCGTAATAAGTAAACAACTCGCCCATAGTATTACCCAAAATCACTTGCGTCTCGTTTTTGACAACTTGCTGCAAGCTAGAACGTTTCTGATATTGGATGCCACGCGCTTTCAGCAAAGCCTCAACCTCACTAAAACGCTGTGGATGACGAGGCACAATCACCGTGAGTAAGTTGGGAATTTCTACAACGGCATTTAAGATAATCGCCTCTTCACCTTCACGGGTACTGGCGGCCAAAAAAATCGGGCGGTTGTTACCCAATAAGGTGCGTAGCTGCTGGCCTTGCATAACCGCATCCACAGGTGGCATAACCTCAAACTTTAAATTACCTGCCACGCTGACTTGCTTTGCCCCTAATTGCTCTAAACGCTCAGCATCGGCCTGAGTTTGCGCGGCAATTTCAGCGAGATCTTGTAAACCTTGCCGGGATAATTTACCTAATTTAGCGTAGCCGCGCGCAGATCTTTCCGACAAACGTGCATTGACCAATAACAGTGGAATATTATGTTGCTTGCAAGCCGCAATTAAATTAAACCAAAGCTCGGTTTCCATTAATACGCCTATCACTGGCTTAAAATGCCTTAAAAAACCATTGACTGCAAAAGATACATCGTAAGGTAGGTAAACCCGCTGAACATTATCACCAAATAATTGCTCGCTGGTGGCGCGTCCTGTGGGCGTGGTATGCGTAAGTAAAATCTGGTGATTTGGATATTGTTTTAATAGCGCTTTAACTAAAGGCGTTGACGCGCGAGTTTCGCCAACAGAAACACAGTGTAACCAAATAATCGGCATATTGATCGGTGTGCAATAAAAGCCATAGCGCTCGCGCCAATGTTGCAAGTATTCAGCTTGCTTTCTTGCACGCCATAACAATTTTAGCGCAGTAAAAGGCAGTAACAAATAAAGTAAAAGATTATAAACGGTTAGCGTCATTTTGCTATTTTCGCACAAATTTTTTTTATGTGAGTTATTGCTTACAATGTGGCAAGCCAATGCCTGCCTTGGTTTAAAAATTTGCAAGCAAAATCATCGTTAAAATCAGTTAAATTTTTAAAATAAACCGCTTGACCAACCCCTACAAAATGATTAAATTACTAAAAAAACACAATATGTTGTGGTTAACTAAGTTTTAAGGAACTTTTAAGATTGAAGCTTAAAATAAGGCTTCCTTAAGATTAGATAACTCCATGAAAGTGTTATTTTATAAATACGGCTTAAGTCAAAATACTTAAAATGGATTTATTTAATGTCTGTGAGAGTCAAATAATAAGGGGAATATATCCATGCTTAAGGCCGTTGAAACCGCTAACAAATCAAATGTTGGCGCTGAAAATATGAATACCGATAAAGAAATTTCTATGCAGCCAGTGTCACTAGACATTTGGGATAAAAAATATCGTCTCAAATCTAAGCAAGGTGACAATATTGATGGGAATATCGATGATTCTTACTCACGCGTAGCGCGTGCCTTAGCAGATGTTGAAGTGGAAGAAAAACGTGTCGAGTGGCATGAAAAATTCCTGTGGGCTTTGCGTCGTGGGGCAATTCCAGCTGGTCGCATCACCTCAAACGCCGGTGCTTTAGAACATAAACCTGCCACTTCAACCATTAATTGCACCGTTTCTGGCGTGATTGAAGACAGCATGGATAACATTTTAGGCAAGGTTCACGAGGCTGGCCTAACGCTTAAAGCTGGTTGCGGCATTGGCTATGAGTTTTCTACCTTACGTCCAAAAGGCGCATTTGTAGCAGGCGCTGGTGCTTACACTAGCGGCCCGCTGTCGTTTATGGATATTTACGACAAAATGTGTTTCACCGTTTCTAGCGCAGGCGGCCGTCGCGGTGCGCAAATGGCAACGTTTGATATTTCACATCCTGATGTAACTGATTTCATTAAAGCCAAACGTGAAAATGGTCGTTTACGCCAATTCAACTTGTCATGCTTAATCACAAGAGAATTCATGGAAGCGGTAAAAGCCGATTCAGAATGGAAATTAGCCTTTCCTGTTACAGAAAAAGAAGCAATTGTTGATGGCTTAAATGTAAAAGATATCACTCAAGTAGTGTGGCGTGAATGGCCGGTAAAAGGCAAATATCTCACAAAATTAGACGGAATTGATGCCGGAAAAGTTGCTTGCCGTGTATACAAAACAATCAAGGCGCGTCGCTTGTGGGACGTCATTATGTCTAGCACTTACGACTTCGCTGAGCCAGGTTTTATCTTGATTGACCGTGTGAATGAAATGAATAATAACTGGTTTTGCGAAAATATTCGCGCTACTAATCCATGTGGCGAGCAACCATTGCCACCTTATGGCGCATGCTTATTAGGTTCAGTCAACCTGACGCGTTTTGTTAAAAAGCCATTCACTGATGAAGCTTACTTTGACTGGAAAGAATATCACGATGTAGTGGCTATTTTCACCCGCATGTTAGATAACGTGGTTGAAATTAATGGCTTACCACTGCAACAACAGCGCGATGAAATCGTCCGCAAGCGCCGTCATGGCATGGGTTATTTGGGTTTAGGCTCAGCGCTGACCATGATGAAAATGAAATATGGCGAAGAACCCTCACTTAAATTTACTGACGACGTAACGCGCATCATGGCCGAAGTGGGTTGGGAAGTTGGCGTACAACTAGCGACAGAAAAAGGCCCTGCGCCTATCATGGATGAGAAATTTGAAGTGACCGCTGACATGCTAGCAAAACGTCCAGAAATGGCCGCTGATGGTATTAAAGTAGGCACAAAACTTACCGGCAAAGTGTTGCTAGGTAAATATAGCCGCTATATGCAGCAGTTCCCTGAAGGCTTACGTAACCAAATTGCCACTAAAGGCGTACGCTTTTCGCATCACAGCTCAATTGCACCTACTGGTACTATTTCACTATCACTTGCTAACAACGCTAGCAACGGTATTGAGCCTAGCTTTGCCCACCATTACGCACGTAACGTAATTCGTGAAGGAAAAAAATCAAAAGAAAAAGTCGATGTATTCTCTTATGAGTTATTAGCTTACCGTGAATTGGTTAACCCAAAAGCGATGCCATTTAGCGATAAAGAAGATGAAAAATTACCTGATTACTTCTTAGATTCTTCAACCATTCAGGCAAAAGCGCACGTAGATATTCAAGCCGCCGCACAAAAATGGATTGATAGTTCGATCTCAAAAACCATCAATGTCCCGACTGATTATGATTTTGAAGATTTCAAAAACATCTATCTTTACGCTTACGACAAAGGCTTAAAAGGCTGCACGACGTTTAGATTCAACCCTGAAGCGTTCCAAGGCGTACTGGTCACTGAGAAAGACTTAGAAAATACCACCTATAAATTTACGCTAGATGATGGCACCGAGCTAGAAGTGAAAGGCAACGAAGAGATTGAATACGATGGTGAAATTCACTCAGCGGCTAATCTTTACGATGCTTTAAAAGAAGGCTATTACGGCAAATTTTAGTTTGTCATTCCTTACTCGATACGGAACCTAGTGACTTAAATGCGCTGGATACCAGCCTTAGCTGGTATGACGGCAAACAGGAGAAAATATTATGGCAGTTAAAATAGAGAAAAAAATCGTCGGCTACGCACTAGTGAACGAGCAAGATAAAAAAGATGCAGAAGTGAAAGTTGCAGAATTAGCCGCACAAAAAGCAGCCGCAGGCAAAGTGGTCCAATTAGGTGAGCCACTCAGCCGTCCAGACAAACTAGTTGGCAATACCTATAAAATTAAAACACCGGTAACCGAGCATGCACTTTACATCACCATTAATGATGTGATCATGAACGAAGGTACGCCACAAGAACATCGTCGTCCATTCGAAATATTCATCAACTCCAAAAACATGGAGCACTTTCAGTGGATTGTTGCGCTGACACGCGTTATGTCTGCGGTGTTCCGTAAAGGTGGCGATGTAACTTTTTTGGTAGAAGAACTTAGAAGTGTTTTTGAACCAAGCGGCGGCTACTTTAAAAAAGGTGGTAAATTTATCCCTAGTTTAGTGGCAGAAATCGGTGAAGTCGTTGAGCAACATCTACAAGAAATCGGCATGCTTAAAAAGCCTGGTTTAGACCAACATCAACAAACACTAGTTGATGAAAAGCGCTCAGAGTACATGGAAAAACAAGCCAAATCTGGTGAAGAAGTGAATACTGATGGCTTCCCTAAAGGTGCTCAGTTGTGCAATAAATGCAACACCAAAGCGTCTATTGTGATGGATGGTTGCTTGACTTGTTTGAATTGTGGTGACAGTAAGTGCGGATAAAACCAAGTAATAAATCATGTTTATATGTTGATCGAAAACGCAGAAAATGAAATTATGTGTACTTGTAGCGGCACCACACGTGGCAAGATAAAAATTCTGTTCGAGCAAGGCATGGACATGGATGACGTTTCTGGATGGACTGGCGCTATCTCAGGCTGTGGTGGTTGCGAGTGGGACGTTGCCCAATACATGAAAGAGCTTGCGGAACAAAAAAGTAATTTGTAATCGGCGAGTCGTTCGCCTTACTTTGCTACTTTTATGTTTACCTATTTAGCTTCAAAACTCAGTGAGGCGGAATTAATACAATAGCGTAGTCCAGTGGGTGCTGGACCATCGTTAAAAACATGGCCGAGATGCGCATCACATACATTGCAGATCACTTCAGTGCGAGACATGCCATGCGTATTATCCGTGAGTTCTTTCACATTTTCCGGATTTAGCGCTTTAAAGTAACTTGGCCAACCACAGCCTGAATCAAATTTGGTATCGGATTCAAAAAGGGGCGTATTGCAGCATACGCAGGTATAAATACCGACTTCGTGGTGATGACAAAACGCACCAGTACCAGGTCGTTCCGTAGCAGCATGTCGCGTGACTTCATATTGTATAGGGCTTAGTTGATGTCGCCACTCGGTATCAGTCTTGATTATTTTTTTCATATCAATTCACTCAAATTATAAAGTTTCCAGCCTAAAACCATCATCTGCCTTTTAACGCATTGTTAATACGCGTCAAGGCTTCGGCAATCACTGAACGTGGCGCTGCAATATTCAGTCGCATAAAGCCGCTGCCGCCTTGGCCAAAAGATTCGCCGGCATTCAAGCCAACTTTGGCTTGTTGCACAAAAAAATCTTTAAGCTGTAAATCACTCATGCCTAAGTCTCGGCAATCCAGCCACAATAAATACGTACCCTGAGATTGAATCAGCCGAACATTGGGCAGGTTTTTGGTAAGATAGTCGCTCACAAAGTCACGATTATTGCGTAGATAAATCAACAAATTGCCCAGCCAAGCTTCGCCATCACGATAAGCGGCTTCAAACGCCGTAATACTAAATGGGTTGGTATTGCTTAAGTGCAGACTATCAAAAACTTTTTGCAATTTAACGCGCAGCTCAAGGTTAGGCACGATCAATGCCGACAATCCGAGCCCGGGGATATTGAAGGTTTTGCTTGGCGCTACGGCTGTGATAATTTTATCGTTATGATTGGCTAGTGTTGCCAATGTCGTATGTTGCTCGCCGGGATAAACCAAATCAGCGTGAATCTCGTCAGACAGAATGGTTAAATCGTAACGACGTGCAATGTCTAATAACTGGAGCAGCTCAGCTTTAGTCCAGACGCGACCAACTGGGTTATGCGGTGAGCATAACAGCAGTAATTTAGCACCATCGGCAGCACAATGTTCAAGGTGTTCAAAGTCGATGTGGTAGCGACCATTTTCCAGCAATAATGGGTTTTCAATCAAACGGCGCTGATTGCATATGACTGCAGAAAAGAACGGGGAATACACTGGCGGTTGCACAATAACGCCCTCGCCAGCTTCTGCAAAAGCGCTAACGGTGGCGAATAATGAGGTTACGACGCCGGGTGCCATCATTATCCATTTGTGCGGCACTGTCCAGCCGTGGCGTTTTTTTAACCAATCACTAAGCGCATCATACAAACTTTCTGGATAAAAACTATAGCCATAAATTGGATTTTCGGCACGCTGCATAAGCGCTTTAGTCACGGCTTCTGGGGCGGCAAAATCCATATCGGCGACCCACAACGGCAAAACATCCGCCGTGCCAAAATAGGGGGCACGACCATCATATTTCACCGATGCCGTGTCATCGCGCACAATAACTTTGTCGAAATCTACTGTCAAACAATACGCTCCCAAAGCGTTACTTCAGAAAGGGAATGTTGGAATTTTCGCTTGGTTTCTCGGATGACAAAAGGCACATCCACAGGCGCGGTCATTAAGCGAAAGTGTTTACCTAATTGTTCTTTTAAACCATCTAATGTTGTGAAATTTTCGGCATTATGTTTGAAGCCACCTACCCAATTTTCGCGCTTGGTATGTTCTTCTAGCCAGGTATAAGGTGAAGCGATTAGCAGGATACCGCCAATATTAATCCGCTCATGTATGCTGGAAAGGAATTTTTGCGGGCTGTATAAGCGATCAATCAGATTGGCCGCAAGAATCAAGTCATAGTCGCTTAATGAGGGCTTGAGATTGCACGCATCGCCTTGTAAAAACGCTACGCTTCCTTTCAAGTTATCTAAACCTAGACCAACCAGCGTGCGCGTTTTATATGTAATTAACTGACCTTCATCGACCAGCGTATAGTTTAGCTCGCCTTTTTCAGCCATTTGCACGCCAGAATCAATCAGCCGCACTGAAAAGTCTATACCGGTGACATGCTCAAAATGTCGCGCCAATTCAAACGTTGCCCGACCTGAAGCACAGCCTAAATCTAGTGCTTTGCGCGCAGGCTTGCCGGCAGAAGCACTAATGGCAATATCAGCGAGCACTTTGGTAAAATTCTCCACGCCAAAATAACTATCGCCATAATGAAACTCAGCATATTCAGAAATTAATTTATCTGTTTCATAATGTGATGCCGGCACGCTTGCTAGCGCATCGGCAACCACGTAGCGGAATCCGGCATGCTGAAAGAAATGACGACGAAAAGCATAGCGTGCGCTACATAAAGTTTCATTGCCACAAGAAATCCACGAACCGCCTTTAAGAAGATTGTGTCTGCCATCAAAAGTCGGTGTGGTGAAATCGTCGTACAAAGGATGTACAGCAAAACCACTCAGCGGATAGATCGGTGTTTCTGTCCATTGCCAAACATTGCCAGTCACATCATAAAGTTCGCCGTGACGGAAATCATTCACTGGGCAGGCTGAAGCGGCATAATCGAGATGAATGTTTGCAGTTGCAACTTCCTTATCAGGCACAGCCGTCACTCCGGCAAAATCATATAAGCGATACCATTCATCCTCGCTAGGCAGGCGCACCGTTTGGCCAGTATGCTGCGCCTTCCAATTGCAAAAGGCTTTGGCTTCGTGATAATTCACCTCAGCTGGCCAATCCCATGGCATGGCAACTTCTTCAGTCATTAAACGTAAGTGCCATGAATCGTCTTTGCGTAGCCAGAATGTAGGATGTGTCGGTAGGGCAAAGTTTTTCCACTCTGCGCCTTCAGTGTTCCAATAGGCGTCATTACTATAACCACCGGCCGTGACAAAGTCTAAAAACTCGCCGTTGCTGACTAAATAGCGACTCGCCTGAAATTCGGCAATGTGCGCTTCATGCAAACCGTATTCGTTATCCCAACCGTATTTTGCTGCATTGTATTCTTTATTTAAACGTACCTCACCGGCTGGAATGGTGACTAAAGAATTATTGGGCGCGGCGCCTGAGCGGGTGCAAGCTGGCCACGCCACATGTGGCTGGACTAGTGTTAATTTTTGTTGGCGAATTAATACAGAAGATGTTTCCAGATGGATGCGCTCATGCTCAATTGCCATAATAATCACCCACCATGGATGCTGCCAATCAATTGGCAAGGTCAGCGGCGCAGTTTTAATCAACGCCGCTACCGTTTCACGGACTTGATCACGATAATGCTTAAGCTCAACAGAAGTTGGCCAATCATAGTGGGCATCGTTCAAATCATCCCAACTCATTTCATCAACACCCACTGAGAACATAGCCTCAAAATTTGGGTTGATGCGATCCTTAAGCAAGCCGGCCAACAGCAATTTATTCACGAAAAAAGTCGCGGTGTGGCCAAAGTAAAAAATCAGCGGATGACGTAAGGCAATAGGTTTTTTCTGGTATGCCTGTTCATTCAACAGCGTTTCAAATAACTGCTCATAGCGATTGAAAGTAGCTAGAAAATAAGTGAGCAGTGCTTCACGCGTGACTGCTACATCGTTACCATTCAAAATAGGGGTTCTTGCGAATAGCATGTTTGGGTATGGTGTATTTGGGGATAAGAGACTGTTCATGGGCAATATTATAGTATAGGTTGTTAAGATGTTTAACGTCCTTTATGGCTAGGGGCGCTTCAGAAATTATTAAACAATACCGCTCTGAACACGCTAGATTGCCTAAGTTCAAGCTGTTTGCTAAGTTATAACAAAGGCCTAAATTTTTAGCGCCCGCCTAAACAACTGCACTAAGTTTGCAAATCAAATTAGACACTTAAATTACAGGCTAATTTGGATGGCAGGGCTGTTCATTAAATCATATAAAACAGGCAATCCGCTTCGCTAAAATGCAAAGACATATTAACTTTTTAAATTAATGCTGAAATTTAACACAAATAATTTAACGGCAAGAATTTAACACCAGCCTGGATTTGTTAGTCCACTAAAAACAGACTTTATACAGATGGGGTTTCTAGATTGGCAGGGGCAATTTCTGGCCGTGACGCTTGCGCATGGGAAATTGCCGAACAAAGTGTAATAATTTATAAGTTTGTTAACAGTTGTTCAGCAGCCAATTACAGCTATTTTTGACACTACTTTTCGACGAAAGCACGCTCAATCACATAGTCACCAGTTTCGCCTATACGAGATGAAACTTTAAAACCTAAATTATCGAGTATGCTTTCTGTATCAGCCAACATTTGTGGGCTGCCACAGATCATAGCTCTATCATTTATTGGGTTAAGTGGCGGCAATCCGATATCATCGAAAAGCTTGCCCGAGTTAATTAAGTCAGTCAGTCGACCTTGATTACGAAATAGATCTCTGGTAACCGTTGGGTAGTAAATCAATTTATTACGCACTTCTTCGCCAAAATACTCATTGTTCTGTAGTGTATTTTCAATAAAGTCAGCATAAGCAAGCTCACTGACATAGCGCACCCCGTGAATTAATATGATTTTTTCAAATCGATCATAAACTTCAATGTCTTGAATTAGGCTGATGAATGGTGCAAGACCTGTGCCTGTCGATAATAAGTAGAGATTTTTAGCTGGCTTCAAATCGTGAATCACCAAGGTGCCGGTTGGCTTGCGGCTCACAAGTAACTCATCGCCTACTTTTAAATGTTGCAAGCGTGAGGTTAGCGGGCCATTCGGCACTTTAATACTGAAGAATTCCAGATGCTCTTCATAATTAGGGCTAGCAATACTGTAAGCGCGCGTCAGCGGCCGACCGTCTACTTCAAGTCCTATCATTACAAACTGTCCGTTCTCAAAACGCAGGCCGACATCACGTGTAGTCTTAAAACTAAATAGGTTGTCGTTCCAATGGTGAACGCTTAGTACGCGCTCAGAACTATATTTACTCATAATATATTTTCTTTTTTAATGTGGTTAAATAATGTGTCTTAAAGAGCCGCAGTAAGCGCAGGAATGGCTTCAAACAAATCAGCCACCAAACCATAATCGGCGACTTGAAAAATTGGCGCATCAGGGTCTTGGTTAATAGCCACCACAATCCGGCTATCTTTCATGCCGTATATGTGTTGCACGGCGCCAGATACGCCAACGGCGATATAAAGTTCAGGCGCAACCACAATGCCAGTTTGTCCAACTTGTATGTCATTTGGCGCAAATCCTGCGTCTACCGCGGCTCTTGTCGCACCTAGCGCCGCGCCTAGTTTATAGGCCAAGGGAGATAATAATTGCTGGAAATTCTCCGCACTAGCCAGCGATCTGCCGCCAGAAACAACGACTTTGGCAGCGCTCAATGCTGGCCTGTCTGACTGGTTACGCACTTCTGATAACCAACGTGTTTTACCAAATGCCGCAGGGCTTGCAATACTGACAATTTCAGCATCGCCCTCTAAACTTTGCGCATTAAAACTACTAGCGTGTATGGTCAACACTTGAAGTGCATCGGTGCTTTGAATGGTGGTAAGTACGTTGCCTGCATATATTGAGCGAACATAAGTATTATTCGCTTTGATCTCCAACACATCAGAGATCATTTCCACATCCAGCAGCGCGGCTACACGCGGCAAGGCGTTACGACTAAAAGAAGAATGTGCAGCTAAAATCACCTCATAGTCATGACTTATTGAAATAATCAAGTTGGCCAGATCTTCAGCTATTGGATGAGAAAATTGATCCGAATTAGTATGAATTACACGCTCTACACCGCTAATAGATGCCGCTTTTTGTGCCATAGTGGCGGTGTTATTACCCGCGATAAGTAGATGAATAGGTGAATTCCAAAATTGTGCGGCAGCCACTGCCTGCAACACAGACGGGCTAAGTTGCTGGCCATCATGTTCAGTTACAATCTCAGCTAAAATCAAAGTAGTCATAGTAATATTCCTTCATGTGCGCGTAATTTACTGAGTAGCTCTTCTACACTGCCGACTTTAATACCGGCTTTTCTTGCCGGCGGCTCGCTAACCTTTAGTAGATTTAGTCGCGGCTCGGTATTAATCGAGAATTCCGAATCATTAATCGTTTCAATTGTTTTCTTTCTAGCCATCATTAAATTAGGTAATTTCACAAAACGTGGGTTATTCAGGCGTAAATCTGCCGTCACAACTGCCGGTAAAATTAAAGCAATAGTTTCAGTACCGCCATCCACTTCACGCGTCACTAGACATTCATTGCCCTCCATTTGCAATGCTGAGGCAAAAGCACCCTGTGGATAATCTAACAGCGCAGCTAGCATTTGTCCGAGATGCCCAGTGTCATCATCAATAGCTTGTTTACCTAAAATAATGAGGTCTGGCTGTTCACATAGCACCATCGCCTTTAATAATTTTGCCGTAGCCAGTGGCTGTATGGCTATCGCAGCTTCTAACAAAATAGCACGATCCGCTCCCATTGCTAGGGCATGACGAAGTACATCTTGATTAGCTGAGGTGCCAATAGCAACGACAAGCACTTCAGTGGCCAAACCACTCTCTTTTAGACGTAGCGCTTCTTCTATGGCATTCTCATCAAATGGGTTAATGCCCATTTTCACGCCTTCAATATCCACATCAGAACCATCTGTTTTGATGCGCACTTTAATGTTGTAATCAACCACTCGTTTTACTGCGACTAATATTTTCATGACTACTTCCTTAACAATTGCTGTGTATTGTATAGGCGCGTACAATATAAGTTAAATGGATTATAATGATTATATATATCTATAAAATCGATATGTGAAGATGAAATACAGCTTAAGACAACTTGAAATCTTTGTAGCCATCAGCCGTACACAAAGTGTCACGCGCGCTGCCGAAGAAGTGTCTCTATCACAATCCGCCACTAGCACAGCCCTAAGTGAGTTCGAGCGTCAATTCGATTTGCAGCTATTCGATCGCATTGGTAAATCGCTACGTATTAACGAAGCTGGCCTGCAGTTATTGCCTAGAGCCGTTGAATTATTAGATCGGGCGCATGAAATTGAGTCACTGCTACAAGGTCATGCCGGTTTTGGCTATATGAAAATAGGCGCGACACTCACTGTCGGCAACTACTTAGCCACGTTGCTAGTTGCCAGATTCTTGCAAGAACATTCTGAAAGCCGCATTCAATTACAAGTCCATAACACCAGCACCATAGTGCAGCAAATAGTGAACCATGAATTAGATCTAGGCTTAATTGAAGGCGATTGCAATCACCCTGATATTGAAGTGCAGCCTTGGATTGCGGATGAGCTTGTGGTTTTTAGCGCACCCAATCATCCATTGACTAATATCGATAAAATTTCAATCGAACAGCTTTTACAGGAACCATGGATATTGCGCGAAAAAGGTTCTGGCACACGAGAAACTTTTGATCGCGCACTACATAATAATCACGCTAGACTTAATATTCGACTTGAACTTGAGCACACAGAAGCTATCAAACGTGCGGTTGAATCAGGACTTGGCATAGGCTGCATATCTCGCTTAGCACTCAAAGATGCTTTTAGGCGCGGTAGCTTAGTACCACTAGATACGCCTGCGCTAAACTTAAGTCGATATTTCTATTTTTTATGGCATAAACAGAAATACCAAACCACCGGTATGCGTGAGTTCATCGCCTTATGTAGAAAAATGACCGCCGGCGTTTCGCGTAGCGATTTAGTAAGCTTACCAGATATTGCATAAAAAAATGCCCTGAGGATTACCATAGCGCTGACTTAGCCCATATGGCTACTTACGCAGATAACATTAGGGCTAACCATTAACAACATCGATCGCCTATTAAAGCAATATAAATAAGGCCACCGAAGGACGAATGTTTATGCACTACTTAATAAATAACAGATAAATCATCAAGCCAAAATACAGTAGCGCAAAGACCGCCACAATCCAAAACACTTTGAGCATATTATGGTTAATTTCGGACAATTTCTTATTTAAACCTTCTAATTGCTGAGTAATAATTTCATCTATGCCCATTTCCAGCTCCTTTTAAATAATTAGTGGCAACACTACCGTGCGATGTCTTATGATTAAGCACTAAACACTTGACAACTGCACCGGCTATTTAGCATAAAGAACTTGCTTATTTGGCGGATATTTTAAACAGCTAAGAGGTATTAGGTTAAACTAATTACACGTTTATATATTCAGAATAGATGTTTACATAGCGCGTATCAACTCTTAGTAATTAATTCACAATTAAGCTGTACGCGGTTATCGCTCTACCAGCTAATTTTAAATGTAAAACTTAATGATAGATAATTATGGCTAATCCAGCACCACCTTCAGTATTAACTTTTGCAGCCACCGACCCCAGTGGCGGCGCCGGTTTACAGGCAGATATTCTCACTTTCGCCAGCATTGGTTGCCACCCACTGTCTGTGGTTACAGCCATCACCGTCCAAGACACCATAGGCGTAGATAGCATTTTGGCGATGGATGCCGATTGGGTGAATGATCAAGCACGGGCCATTTTGGAAGATGTACAAGTATCGGCGTTTAAGCTAGGTTTATTAGGTTCGGTAGAAAATATCGCCGTGATTGCGGAAATTATGTCCGATTATCCAGATATTCCATTACTCATTGACCCTATTTTAGCCTCAGGCCGTGGTGACGATTTGACCAACGACGACATGAGGGATGCGATGATAGAGTTGCTTTTTCCGCAAGCCACACTCATTACGCCCAATAGTTTAGAGGCGCGCCGCTTTGCATTTGCTGATGATAGCGATGAAATTTCCCTGACTTCACTAGATGAAAGCGCTAAGCGCTTATTGGCAATGGGCTGTGAATATGTGCTGATCACCGGCACGCATGAGCGAACTTTAGAAGTCACTAACACTTTATACGGCGATGGCAAGCGCATTAAAGACTATAAATGGGAGCGCTTAGTCGGCAGTTATCACGGCTCTGGTTGCACACTCACCAGCGCCATTGCCGCTTGCATGGCGCATGGCTTAACGCTAGAAGAAGCCATAGAAGAAGCGCAGGATTACACTTGGCAAACACTTAAAAACGGCTTCAGACCCGGCATGGGCCAGTTTATTCCTGACCGTATGTTTTGGGCACGCGACGAAGAAGATGCAGTAGTAAATAGCGGCGACGGCATTCTTAAAGCACATTAGTGTAAAGTATGTTCAGCATAATAAAAGGCCTATACGCCGTTACGCCAGACGAGCAAGATACCGTTGTGCTACTAGCCAAGGTAGAAGCTGCGTTGCTGGGTGGCATCAATATTTTGCAATATCGTAACAAGCAGGCAAACCACAAATTGCTGACACAACAGGCGCAGGCTATTTTACCTTTGTGTAGGCAATATAATGTACCGCTAATTATCAATGACTCAGTGAAGCTATGTCTTGCATTAGATGCTGATGGTGTACATATAGGTGCAGAAGACGGCAACTTAAGCGAAGTTCGCACTAGATTAGGTCCAAATAAAATTCTAGGCGCATCGTGCTATAACCGCTTTGAATTGGCCTTAGTTGCGCAACAATCTGGGGCAGATTACGTGGCTTTTGGCGCTTGTTTTGCTTCCAAGACCAAGCCGAATGCGCCTATAGCTAGCTTAGATTTATTTAAATTGGCACAAGCGCAATTACATATCCCGGCGGTTGCCATCGGCGGCATTACACTAAGCAATGCTTTGCAGGCTATTGATGCTGGCGCAAGTGCGATTGCTGTTATCAATGCAATTTTTAATAACTCGGACGTCAAACTAAGTACCCAACAATTCGCGCAACTTTTCGACACTAATTTTTAACCCTTAATATTTAAAACATGACGATTACTATGACTTCTATCAATGAAACTCTTTTTGAAAAATCTCAACAACTTATTCCCGGCGGTGTAAATTCACCAGTGCGCGCGTTTCGTAGCGTAGGCGGCACGCCGGTTTTCTTCAAAAAAGGCTTGGGCTCTAAGTTGTGGGATGTAGATGGAAAAGAATATATCGACTACATCAACTCATGGGGACCGATGATCCTCGGTCACGCCCATCCAATGGTGATTAAAGCGGTGCAAGAGGTTGCAGAAAATAGTTTGTCATTTGGTGCACCTACCGGTTTAGAGCTTGAAATGGCTGAGCTAATCAATAAATTAGTCCCTAGTATGGAGCAAGTGCGTTTAGTGAGTAGCGGCACAGAAGCCACCATGAGCGCCATTCGCGTAGCGCGTGGTTTTACTGGTCGCAGTAAATTAGTGAAGTTTGAAGGTTGTTACCACGGACACTCTGATGCGCTGTTAGTAAAAGCGGGTTCTGGCTTACTTACTTTTGGAGAACCAGATTCTGCAGGCGTTCCAGCAGAAGTGGCCGCCCACACGCTAACTTTGGAATACAACAACTCGCAAGCGCTTAAAGATTTATTTAACAAAATAGGCAACGAAATTGCCTGCGTGATTATTGAGCCTGTGGTCGGCAATATGAATCTAGTAGTGCCATACATTGAGTTTTTACAGACCTTGCGCGAGCTTTGCACTAAACATGGCGCAGTGTTGATTTTTGATGAAGTAATGACTGGTTTCCGCGTGCATTTAGGTGGTGCGCAAGCTTTATACAATATTAAGCCAGATATGACGACGCTAGGTAAAGTCATCGGCGGCGGCTTGCCTGTAGGCGCTTTTGGAGGCCGTAAAGACATCATGAGCTGCCTAGCACCACTGGGTAAAGTGTATCAAGCGGGTACTTTGTCAGGCAATCCGGTTGCGGTGACCGCAGGTTTAAAAACTTTGGAATTGATTCAAGCGCCAGATTTTCATGCAAAACTAACGGCACAAACAAAGAAATTAGTCGATGGCCTAATTGAGGCGGCAAAAGAAGCTGGGGTAGTATTTAATGCACAAAGTGTGGGCGGCATGTTCGGCTTATATTTCTGCGAAAAATGTCCGGCTAGCTTTCATGAAGTGATGCAATCAAACAAAGAGCATTTTAATAAATTTTTCCATAGCATGCTTGATAGCGGCATTTATCTTGGTCCTTCAGCATTTGAGGCCGGCTTTGTTTCGGCAACGCATAGCGATGAAGATATTGCCTTTACCATTGCGGCGGCTAAAAAAGCTTTTGCATTAGTGGCAGCCTCTTAAAGCGTTATAAAAATGGCACCAAAAATTAGATTGGCCTTCTATATCAATGTCAATCTAATCGATCTTGATGAAATAATCTGCATCTTTAACGTCTATCTTGTTGAACACATGGACATTTAACGGTAAACTTGAAGGTTCCGCTAAATGTTTTGTGATTAGATAATATGGCATCAGTATTAAGCAACCCAAACGTGCAAAATGACTCAGCTTTAAGTAGCTCAATCCATGTAGATTCAAGCACGGTAAATACAGGCTTCGTCAATAAAGCCAAACCAAGTAAACAAGGCTTATATAGACCTTCTAACGAGCGAGATGCTTGTGGTGTTGGCTTTGTAGCGCATATTAAAGGCAAAAAGAGCCATGATATTGTGCAAAAAGGCTTGGAGTTACTCACCAATTTAACGCATCGCGGCGCAACCGGTTACGACCCTAAATTAGGCGATGGTGCTGGCTTGCTAATGCAAATGCCAGATGCCTTTATGCGTCAAGAAGCGGCGAAGCTTAATATCACTCTACCAGCAGCGGGCCAGTACGCAGTTGGCAATGTATTTTTGCCGCAAGCAGCAAAGAACGTTGAAGCTTGCGTTAGCTTAATCAATAAAATCATCGCTGAAGAAAATCAAACTTTACTAGCCTGGCGTGATGTGCCAGTTAATAACATTGATTTAGCCCAAGCTGCGCGCGACGTTGAACCAACCATGCGTCAAGTGATTATCGCCAGCACGTCTGCCGAACAAAATACTTTTGAACGCAAATTATTTGTTATTCGCAAGCGTGTTGAGCATGCGATTCGTGCGCTTGATTTAAAAGATCCTGCTACATTTTATATTCCATCATTATCTTCACGCACTATTGTCTACAAAGGCATGTTACTGGCCAATGAAGTAGGCGTTTACTACCAAGATTTAAACGATGAAAGTGTTGTTTCAGCGCTAGCGCTAGTGCATCAACGCTTTTCAACCAATACTTTCCCTGCTTGGGATTTAGCCCATCCATTCCGCATGATTGCCCATAACGGCGAAATAAATACCGTACAAGGCAACGTAAACTGGATGGCGGCACGCCACGAGACGATGAAGTCAAGCGTGATAGGCGAAGATTTAGAAAAACTTTGGCCGTTGATTGTTGATGGCCAATCAGATTCAGCCTGCTTTGACAACTGCTTAGAATTACTAGTGGCCGGTGGCTATTCCTTACCGCATGCCATGATGATGTTAATTCCTGAAGCTTGGGGTGCAAAAGATGGTGCTGGCAAATCGTTGATGGATGAAGAGCGCCGTGCGTTTTACGAATATCACGCGGCTCTGATGGAACCTTGGGATGGTCCGGCAGCAGTGGCATTTACTGACGGCCGCATGATAGGTGCAACATTAGACCGTAACGGTTTGCGTCCAGCGCGCTACTTAGTGACTGACGACGACATTGTAATGATGGCTTCTGAAATGGGTGTGCTGATATTTCCGCAAGAAAAAATTGTTAAAAAATGGCGTTTAGAGCCAGGCAAAATGTTACTAATCGACATGGAGCAAGGTCGCATTATTAGCGACGCTGAAGTTAAAAAAGACGTGGCCACCGCAAAACCATATAAACAGTGGATAGAAAAAACGCGCTATTTTTTAACCGATATGCCAAAAGTAGATGGCGAGCTAGAGATGGCTGCCGGTTTATTAGATACCCAACAAGCCTTTGGTTACACCCAAGAAGACATTAAATTTGTCATGTTACCTATGGTGACAAACGGTGAAGAAGGCTCAGGTTCAATGGGCAACGACGCGGCTTTGCCAGTCTTATCCGTTAAACCAAAATTGCTTTACAACTATTTTAAACAACTATTTGCGCAAGTGACTAATCCACCTATCGACCCAATTCGTGAAGAATTGGTGATGTCGCTGGTGACGTTTATTGGCCCAAAACCTAATTTGCTAGGCGTAGACGAAACCAAACCAGCGATGCGTTTAGAAGCCAGCCAACCAGTGTTGATGCTGGACGAGTTAGAGCAATTAAAAGCCATTGCCACACTTACGCAAAATCAATATAAATCTTTAGTATTAGATATTACTTATCCAGCAACATTGGGTAAAGCTGGCATGGCCGCAGCTGTTGCAAGCATCACCAATGCGGCTGAAAAAGCGGTTAAAGATGGATTTAATATCCTGATTCTTTCAGACAGAAGCATCAGCGAAACACGTTTAGCGGTTCCTGCTTTACTCGCTTGTTCTGCTACGCACGAACATTTAGTTAAAGCCGGCTTACGCACCAGCACTGGCCTCGTGATTGATACTGGTTCAGCGCGTGAAGTGCATCACTTTGCGCTATTGGCAGGTTACGGCGCAGAAGCCGTTTGCCCTTGGTTGGCGTTTGAAACCATTAGCCACATGGGGACTAAAGACAATTACCTCGCAGCCAAAAACTTTGTTAAAGCGATAGGCAAAGGCTTGTATAAAGTCATGTCCAAGATGGGTATTTCTACTTATCAATCTTATTGCGGCGCACAGATTTTCGAAGCCATAGGTTTAAATTCAACATTTATTGATCAATATTTCACTGGCACAGTGACTAATATTGAAGGTATAGGTTTAGATCAAGTGGCTGAAGAAGCGACACGTTTACATAGTAACGCTTTTGGTGAGGATCCAATATTGGCCAATAACTTAGATGCTGGCGGCGAATATGCATTCCGTGTGCGCGGTGAAGAACACATGTGGACACCAGATTCTATTGCAAAATTACAGCATGCTACGCGGACCAATTCCTCCTCAACTTATAAAGAATATGCCAAGTTAATTAACGACCAATCACGTCGCCACATGACTTTACGTGGTTTGTTTGAGATTAAATCAGCTCACGCAGCGATTCCGCTAGAGTCTGTTGAAGCGGCTAAAGAGATCGTGAAACGTTTCGCTACCGGCGCAATGTCACTAGGTTCAATTTCAACCGAAGCGCATGCCACTTTGGCCATTGCCATGAACCGTATCGGTGGAAAATCTAATACTGGCGAAGGCGGCGAAGATGCTAAACGCTTTATTGCGGTTACGACTGATACCACGATGGCAAAAGTCATCGGTGACAACGTCATTGAAAAAGATATTCCGCTAAAAGCTGGCGATTCAATGCGCTCAAAAATCAAACAAGTGGCTTCTGGCCGCTTTGGTGTAACGGCCGAATACTTGGCATCTGCCGACCAAATTCAAATCAAAATGGCGCAAGGGGCTAAGCCAGGTGAAGGCGGTCAATTACCCGGCCATAAGGTTTCTGAATACATTGCAAAATTACGTTTTTCTGTGCCTGGCGTGGGTTTAATTTCACCGCCACCGCACCACGATATTTATTCGATTGAAGATTTATCCCAGCTCATTCACGATCTTAAAAACGCCAATCCTAAAGCGTCTATTTCAGTAAAATTAGTCGCTGAAACTGGCGTGGGTACCGTTGCGGCAGGCGTAGCGAAAGCAAAGTCTGACCATATTGTGATTGCCGGTCATGATGGCGGCACTGGTGCTTCACCAATATCATCGATTAAACATGCCGGCGGCCCTTGGGAATTAGGCCTTGCTGAAACACAGCAAACGTTGGTGTTAAACCAATTACGCGGTCGCGTGGTATTGCAAGTCGATGGCCAAATTAAAACCGGTCGCGATGTATTGATAGGCGCATTATTGGGCGCAGACGAGTTTGGTTTTGCTACCGCACCGCTAATCGTTGAAGGCTGTATTATGATGCGCAAATGCCATCTCAATACTTGCCCGGTTGGCGTAGCGACACAAGACCCTGAACTGCGCAAACGTTTTACTGGCCAACCTGAACACGTGGTGAATTACTTCTTCTTTGTGGCTGAAGAAGTACGCGAATTGATGGCCAGCATGGGTATTGCTAAATTTGACGATTTAATCGGTCGTGCAGATTTACTTGATATGCAGGCGGGCATAGACCACTGGAAAATCAGCGGTTTAGATTTCAAAAAAGTGTTTCATCTACCAGAAATGCCAGCCAGCGTTTCACGCAAAAATAACGATGTGCAAGATCACGGCTTAGTCAATGCGCTGGATAACCAGTTAATGGCCTTAGCGAATACCGCTTTGGAAACTGGCGCAAAAGTAGTATTGGATATTCCAATTTCAAACACTAATCGCACGGTTGGTACGATGTTATCTAACCAAGTGGCGACACGCTACGGCAGCGAAGGCTTGCCAGACGACACCATACATATCAACTTTACCGGTACCTCAGGCCAAAGTTTTGCGGCGTTTTTAGCCAAAGGCATTAGCTTTGAATTAACTGGCGAAGGCAATGATTACGTAGGTAAAGGCTTATGCGGTGGTCGCATTGTGATTAAACCGCCAGTAGCATTCCGCGGATTAGCGCATGAAAATATTATTGTCGGTAATACGGTGATGTATGGTGCAACCACCGGTGAAAGTTATTTTAGAGGCGTGGCTGGCGAGCGTTTCTGTGTGCGTAACTCAGGCGCTTCTGCAGTGGTTGAAGGCGTTGGTAATCACGGTTGTGAATACATGACAGGCGGTACGGTGGTGGTGTTGGGCGCAACAGGTCAAAACTTTGCGGCAGGCATGAGCGGTGGTGTGGCTTATGTTTACGATGAAGATAGTCTGTTTGCAAAACGTTGCAATATGAATATGGTCACATTAGAAAAAGTGGAAGCGGCAGAAGCTGATTTAGGCAAAGCACAACACTTGAACCAAGCGGATGAAATAACACTCAAAACCATGATTGAAAATCATGCGAAACATACTGGTAGCGTGCGTGCTAGCGCATTGTTGGCAGATTGGGCTAGCGCGAGAGCCAAGTTTGTTAAAGTGATGCCAATTGAATATAAACGTGCATTGACAGAATTAACCGCAGTTTCTGCTAAACAAGCTGCTTAAAAAATCGTTAAATAAAACGACAGGAAAAGGTTTTACAGTATGGGTAAAATAACAGGTTTCATGGAATACGAAAGATTGGCAGAAGCAAACTTGCCAGTCACTGATCGTGTTAAAAACTACAAAGAATTTGTATTGCATTTAACCGATGATCAAGCCAAACAGCAAGGTGCGCGCTGTATGGATTGCGGCATTCCATTTTGTATTACGGGCTGCCCGGTCAATAACATTATTCCTGATTTCAACGACTTGGTTTATACCCAAGATTGGAAATCAGCCATTGATGTATTGCATTCAACTAATAATTTCCCTGAGTTTACTGGTCGCATTTGTCCAGCACCTTGCGAATCTGCTTGTACGCTTAATATTAATGATGATGCTGTAGGCATTAAGTCTATTGAGCACGCGATTATCGATAAGGCTTGGGAAAATGATTGGGTTACACCGCAAATTCCTAGTCATAAAACGGGTAAAAAAATCGCTGTTGTTGGCTCAGGTCCAGCTGGTTTAGCCACAGCACAACAATTAGCCCGCGTAGGTCATAGCGTTGTAGTGCTAGAAAAAAATAGCCGCATCGGTGGTTTGTTGCGCTACGGTATTCCAGATTTTAAAATGGAAAAAACACATATTGATAGACGCATGCAGCAGATGCAAGCTGAAGGCGTTGAGTTCCGCGTCAATCAACAAGTGGGCGAAAACGTTAAAGCTGACGACTTGCTGGCTGAGTTTGATGCCGTCGTATTAGCTGGTGGGGCAGAACATCCGCGTGATTTACCCGTGGTAGGCCGCGAACTAGATGGCGTAATGTACGCAATGGACTTTTTAACACCACAAAATAAAGTGGTCGCTGGCGATACTGTCGCTAACCAAGTAATGGCAACTAATAAAAACGTTGTTGTGATTGGTGGCGGCGATACCGGCTCTGACTGCGTGGGTACTTCTAACCGTCATGGTGCATTATCAATTACGCAATTTGAGTTAATGCCACAACCACCAGAAAAAGAAAATAAAGATCTAGTATGGCCTAACTGGCCTATCAAAATGCGCACTTCAAGCTCGCATGAAGAAGGTGCACACCGTGATTGGTCTATTACAACCAAAGAACTCATCGGTGAAAATGGTAAATTAGTTGCGTTAAAAGGCACTAAAGTAGAATGGAAAGACGGCAAAATGGTAGAAGTGCCAGGCACAGAATTCACCATTAAAGCAGATTTAGTGTTGCTGGCGATGGGGTTTGTTTCACCAGTGCAAAAATTGCTTGAGGCGTTTGGTGTAGAAAAAGATAACCGTGGCAATGCAAAAGCGGCAACCGAAGGTACTGAAAGCTACAAAACAAATATTGCCAAAGTATTTGCTGCCGGCGATGTCCGTCGCGGACAATCATTGGTAGTTTGGGCCATACGCGAAGGCCGTCAGGCAGCGCGTGCGGTAGACGAATTCTTGATGGGTAGTTCAATACTTCCGCGTTAAATTTCAGCCATTCTGCATAAAAAGTCATTACAAAACAAAGGATGCAAAGTGAAATTCTTTGTGTCCTTTTTTATTAGGCAATCAACATGAATGCAATACAAAACGATACTTTCTTACGCGCTTTAAACCGTGAAGCAACCGATTACACACCAGTGTGGATGATGCGCCAAGCTGGCCGTTATTTGCCAGAATACCGTCAGAGCCGCAAAACCGCAGGCAGCTTTTTACAGCTGTGCAAAAGCCCTAGTTTTGCAACCGAAGTAACCATGCAACCGCTAGATCGCTATCCACTTTTAGACGCCGCTATTTTATTCTCAGATATTCTTACCGTGCCAGATGCAATGGGTTTAGGCTTATATTTCGAAGAAGGTGAAGGCCCAAAATTTGAGCGCACTTTGCGGGAAGAAGCAGATATTCAAAAGTTAGTCGTGCCAGATATGGCTAGTCTACAATACGTATTTGATGCGGTCACTGAAATTCGTAAAACACTGAATGGCCGTGTGCCGCTGATTGGTTTTTCTGGTAGTCCATGGACGCTAGCCACTTATATGGTTGAAGGAAAAGGCGGCACAGACTTTTTAACCATTAAAAAAATGGCTTACGCACGACCAGATCTATTGCATCATATTTTAGAAACCACCGCACAAACAGTGATTCAATATTTGAACGCACAAATTGCCGCAGGTGCTCAAGCCGTGATGATATTTGACTCATGGGGCGGTGCGCTTTCTCATGATGCTTATACTGAGTTTTCACTCAATTACATGCAGAAAATTGTAGCAGGTTTAACCAAAACTAATGAAGGCCGCAAAGTGCCTAGCATTGTATTCACCAAAGGCGGCGCCTTATGGTTAGAAGCGCAAGCTGAGATTGGTGCAGATGCCCTAGGCCTAGATTGGGCGGTAGATATTGGTAGCGCGCGCCAGCGTGTAGGTAACAAAGTAGCTCTCCAAGGTAATTTAGATCCCGCTATTTTGCTTTCAACGCCAGCAGCGATTGAAAGAGAAGTAGCCAACGTATTGAAAAGCTATGGTCATGGTAATGGCCAGGTGTTTAACTTAGGACACGGCATTACACAATGGACGCCACCAGAGAACGCCGCAGCGATGCTGGCAGCCGTAAGAGAACACAGTAAACAATATCACCAGTAACATTGCATGAGCAAAAAAAACTCTCACGACCGTATTGATTGTGAGGGATTTTTATTGCGTCGCTTTCTTTAATAATTTATGACTAACTATTTCTAGTTAACTAATTCTAATCATCTGTCACTAGCAATCTGCGACGGTAATTTTTTCTGACAACCGAATCATACGCTCTACCGACGTCACCCAAACAATTCCATCACCCGGTTGCCCAGTATGACCACCCTCAACTAGTATTTGCAAAACACCTTCAAGTAAATCATCTGTCAGTACCATTTCAATGCGTACTTTTGGGCTGTAATCAGTCAATTCCTCACGAATACCCTGAGCCGGTTTAGCCACTTGATGTCCGCAACCTTCAACTTTTGTCACAGTCATGCCGGGGAAGTTTTTAATATTACGCAAAGCCGACCTGATTTTCGATAATCGATGCGGCTGTATAATTGCTTTTACTTCTTTCATTTCAAATCTCCTTAAGCCTCAATGTTAGGCTCTTCAAACAGTCTGTACAGGGTCGGTAGCACTACAAGCGTTAACAATGTAGAGGTAATTAGCCCACCAATCACAACAATAGCCAGCGGCTTCTGCACTTCTGAACCAGGCCCAGTAGCAAAAAGGAATGGTACTAAGCCTAGCATTGCAACGGTTGCCGTCATCATTACTGGCCTAAACCGTTGACTACAACCTTGAACAATGGCCTCCATCTGACTCAAACCTTCTATGCGTAAGCTGTGAATATAAGACACCAGCACCACGCCATTTAAAACAGCAATTCCCCATAGCGCAATAAAGCCAACCGATGCCGGCACTGAGAGATATTCACCGGTAACGAACAGTGCAATAACACCACCCATAGAAGCGAAAGGTAGCACCATAATAAGTAGAGTGGCGAATCGGAGTGACTTAAACAATAAGAAAAGTAAGAAGAAAATAGCCAAAATAGTCACTGGAATAATCATCTTAAGATGTCCCATCGCACGCTCCATATTTTGGAACTGTCCGCCGTACTCTAGATAATAGCCATCGGGTAACTTCAGTTTTTTATCTAACTCCGTTTTCAACTCGGATACAAAACCACCCAAATCACGGTCTTTAACATTAATGCCGACCACAATGCGTCTCTTGCCTAGCTCACGGCTAATTTGCGCTGGTCCATCAAGCACCTCAATGGCGGCCAAATCACGAAGTGCAACTCTTGAACCGTTGGGTGAAGTCACCACAATATTCGAAATAGCGTCTACCTGATTACGGAAAGTTTCAGGAAAACGTACCGCAGCACTAAAACGACGTTGCCCTTCAAACACTTCAGTGGCAATTTTTCCACCCACAGCGGTCTCAATTAAATCCTGCACATCGGCAACATTAATTCCATGTCGCGCAATAGCCTGACGATCGATGGTGATATTAAGATATTGCTGACCAGATACTTTTTCTATTTTAAGGTCAGTTGCACCTTGTACGCTGGCAGCAACACGAGATATTTCCTCGGCTTTGGCTTTAAGTACGCCCATATCATCACCAAAGACTTTCACTGCTACATCAGACCGAACGCCGGTTAATAGTTCGTCTACACGATCAGAAATAGGTTGCGCCATCACAATCTGCACGCCAGGCAAGCCTGCTGTTAGTACGCTTTGCATACGCTCGGCAATATCATCTTGCGTCCAACCAGCCGGCCATTCACTACGTGGTTTAAGACTAATAATAGGCGTAGATTCATTTTGCCCCTGTGAGTCTGCAGGACTTTCTCCACGTCCCACACCAGAAACAGCAGAAAGTACACCGGGGACCTTGTCCATGATTAATTTCATAGCCTCAGATTCCATCTTAATGGATTCTTCCAAGGAAATATTCGGCATACGATTGATACCAGGCACAATTGAGCCTTCTTTCATTTCTGGTATAAAAGACATGCCCAATAGCGGCACCAACAACAGCGTAATAACAAACATACCGGCTGCCGTAGAAATGGTTTTCTTCTGATGCTGCAAAGACCAATGCAGCATTTTCATGTAAGGTCTTTTAATGGCACTAATAAATTTGGTGTCGGCACCACTACCGCCTTTAAGCAAATAAGAGCAAAGTACCGGCGATAATGTCAGCGAAAGCACTAATGA
>JBBAOU010000014.1:28336-37379 GCA_040401175.1 Methylotenera sp.
CTTTAAGCAAATAAGAGCAAAGTACCGGCGATAATGTCAGCGAAAGCACTAATGACACAAACAAGGCAATAGCAATGGTAAAAGCCAGCGGTGAAAACATTTTGCCTTCCATGCCTTCTAAGGTCATAAGCGGCAAGAAAACTAAAATAATAATACCAACACCAAATAATACTGGCGTGCCAACTTCCGTAGCAGCTTCTAACACCACACGGATTTTACTTTCATTTTGCCGATGACCTAAATGATGGTAGGCATTCTCGACCACAACCACAGAACCATCGACCATCAATCCAATAGCAATGGCGAGACCGCCTAAAGACATCAAGTTCGCCGAAATGCCGAAATAGTTCATCGCCGCAAAGGTGATGAGTGGCGTTAAAATTAAAGTACTCACAACAATCAAACTGGAACGAACATCGCCCAGGAACAGGAACAGAATCACAATGACCAATAACACACCTTCAATCAGCACCTTAGTTACGGTATTTAAAGAGGCATCAACCAGTTCACTACGGTCATAGTAAGGTTTTATTTGCAAGCCATCTGGCAACATGCCTTTTTCATTAATTTCCTTTACCCGCGCCTTAACTAGACTAACAACCTGCTTGGCATTACCACCACGCATCATCAGCACAATACCGCCCACAGATTCAGTCACGCCATTTTTAACTATGGCACCGACTCTGACTTCATGGCCCAACTCAACGTCAGCAATATCACGCATACGCACCGGCACAGCACCCTGCTCTTTGAGTACGATGTCGCGAATATCATCTAAAGTCTGAATTAAGCCTACACCGCGAATTAAATATTGCTCGGCGAATTGAGGTAAAACACCACCGCCACTATTGGCATTATTATTGGCCAAGGCGTTGTATATATCTTGTAGTTTAAGCCCGTAATGCATCATACGGTCAGGATTAACCAGCACTTGATATTGTTTAACGTAACCACCTTGCGAGTTAATTTCTGCGACACCCGGAATGCCGCGTAATAAAGGCCGTACCACCCAATCTTGCACTGTTCTGCGTTCGGTAAGCTCGGCTTGTGTGAGTGTACGATCGCCATCATCAGGCCTATCCAAGGTGAACTGATAAACCTCACCCAAACCCGTAGAAACGGGCCCTAACACTGGCATAATACCCTTAGGCATACGCTCTACCGCTTCCATCATCCTTTCCATTACTAACTGGCGCGCAAAGTAAACATTCACATCATCTTTAAAAACCAGTGTAATAAGTGACAGACTGTTTTTATTAAGTGAACGCATTTCGACCAGACCAGGCAAACCTGTCATGGCAATTTCTAGCGGTACGGTGATAAATCGCTCTACCTCTTCCGGTGATTTTCCGGTGGCTGGTGTGGCAATCTGCACCTGCACGTTAGTCACATCAGGGAATGCATCAACCGACAGGTTTTGTGCAGCATAAAGACCAAACACCAACATAGCGATGGCCACAACAACAACGACAATGCGCTGCTTTAAGGCAGCGCGAATTAATGCTTCTATCATTATTCTAGTTCCTTAACTTTACGTTGACTGTTAAGGTGGAAAGCGCCAGTAGAAACGATGGTATCGGTCTCAACTAAATCACTAAGTACTGGACGCAGGCCTTCATATGCAGGGCCAAGTTTAACGGGTCTTAAGCGATATTGATTTGGACCGATCTGAACAAACACATGGTCCTGATTATTCTCGCGCACGACCGCCTCAGTTGGAATCGCGAGTTGGGTCAGTGGATTTGAGCGTATGAGCATCGTTGCCAGCATTTCTGGCTTAATGAACTTGTCGCTATTGTTTAAATCCATGCGTACACTTACAGTTCGAGTTAACGGATCAACCGTTTCACCCACGTAAATTAATTTACCTGTAATCTGCTTATCACCATATGCAGGAATTTCAACCGTGACTTCTAGCCCTTTTTGAATCAATTCCGCTTGGCGTTCAGGCACTTCAGCAACGGCCCAAACATGTGACAAATCAGCCACAATAAATAACTCATCCGCCGGTTGCACTACTTGGCCTAAATTCACTTTTCGGCTAATGATGGTTCCGCCTAATCGTGCCGTGACTGAGCTTACAGAGCGAATATTATTGGTCCGTTCAAGCTCAGCAATCGCTTTGTCAGACATGCCCAACACCTGCAATTGGTCACGCGTAGCATTAAGTTCAGCCTTTACACCGGCTAACTCAACCTCTCGGCGTTGCAATTCTGCCGCACCAATCACATCCGCATTAAGCAATAATTGGGCGCGTTCAACAGCTTTAGTCTGTAGCTGAATCTGCTGGCGTGCTTTTATAAACACTAATTGGTTTTGTGCCAGCTCGGTACTGTTTAAGGTCGCTAACACTTCGCCCTTTTTAACATTTTGTCCCAAAATCACGTTGATATCGGTGATGCGTCCAACTACTGCCGCACCTATCCGCGCAACACGCTGCTCATCAACACTAATGCTACCCGGAATTCGAATTATTTCGCGCATCTCAACATTTGCCACACGTACTAATTTCAATCGTTGCTCTAGCTCTGGTGAAGTTTTTACCAGACTAGGATCATTAATTGCCTTAACAAGTGTTTTTTTAGCGCTATCTTTTCCATCACCACAGCCAACCAGTGTCAATGCGCTAAACATCATTAAAGCCGTTGTTATTTTAAGTAAATTCACAGTTTTTCCTCTAGCAATTCAGTGCCAAGTAAGCGTTCAATTTCAAGTACAGAAACAATCAAATCATATACAGCCGCAAGGTGATCTTTACGCACGGCACGATAAGTACGCTGCGCATCCAAATAGTCAAGTATGCCACGCTCACCATAACGGTAGCCTGACTCGGCCACTTTTAGGACGGATTCAGCGCGAGCTAATAAACCAGATTCATAAGCGGCCAATTGCTGACGCGCGATTTGATAGCGTTGATAGCCAGACTCCAATTCTCTTTGCAAAGTTAAATCTTCGTTATCGAGCTGAGACTGTGCTTGCATCATGCCCGCAGCAGCTTCAGCTATTTGACCTTCGCGCCGACTCCAGAGCGGCAGTGGAATGGCAACGCCAATCCTAAAACTGGTTAAATCAGGATCCTGATTAACACCGGCTTTTAAAGTTAAGCCTGGATTACGCAACTGCTGTTCTAGCCTTAATTTAGCTTCAGCGCTTTTATTTAACTGCTGCGCTTGACGGATAAAAGGACTGTTTGGAATTTTAGCCTGCAACGAATCTAATGATTCAAGCTGACTATCGGATGGCAAAACGCCGCGCAGTTCAAATTGCACAGGAATGGAATTGCCGATTAAACCTCTCAGCATTCCTTTGCTTTCTTCAATGCGAATTTTAGCGGATTGATAATCACGCTCAACTGCCAGTAACTCAGTTTCCGCTTTAATTAGCTCATAGCGCGGTGACTCGCCAACCTTAACGCGCAGGGCGACTTTATCTAGAATTTGACCAAGTAGTTTCTTGTCACTTTCGACTAGCTCTAGAAATGACTGACGCTGAATGACTTGATAAAATGCACTTCTAACACGGTTTTTAAGTGCTGTTTGTGTAAGCTCGCTGCCTACTTCTGCCGATTGAATGCCGGTCTCAGCTAGCGATTGACGCGCTTCGCGTAGCGAGCCAAACTCTAGTGGCTGCGATAAGGCTAAACCCCAATTGCTCTTAACTTCGCTACTACCGTCACGATATCTTGTTGGGCCTGCACCGAACTCAATTTCAGGATTTGTATAGGCCCGTGCGGTGGTAAGGCCAGCCAATGCGGCATCTTGTCGTGCCCGAGAAATTGACATGGTTGGGTTGTTTTTCAATGCCGCAACAGTCAACTCATTTAGTGTAAATACTGGTGCAGCATAAGTAGGCATAGCCAAGCAGACCAAAAGCCAACCTGTAATTATTTTTAGACTGAGTGTTTTTTGTGAGCTACAAATTAGACGCTGTTGATGCGCGGCACCAATAAGGTGCGTGTATCTCTTAATAGGCTTCATTATTTTCATCTTTATTGGATATTAATTAGCAATAATCGCTACTGATAGAATCAGGTCTTAAGGCTTATATGCAACAAAGTTGCTATAAAAAGGACTTCTTGTGCGTTATCGTTACTTTAGAAATTAGCAATGTTCAAGCTAACTCAAAGTTTAATATGTGTTAGATGCTTGGGGGCCGCAAGTTGGGCCCTAATGAAGGATTGGTGTAAGCAGCAGTGAGTGGCAGCTTAATATTGCCTAAAAAAACGAAGTTAAAAGGGAATAATAACGTTACTTTAGGCAAGGTATTTATTGGATCTTTGTCTTGATCTATTTGATTGCCATCTTGAATAGAAAGATTTGTGATGCTGGAAATTTTGTTAAGCGGCTCTGATGCCCGAGACTCAAGCACAGCCATTAATAAAATGGCTAACAAAAGAAATCTGCATAATTTATAAATTCTCACATTAAAATACTAACATGAATTTAAATTTACAAAAATAAATTTTACTGCATGCTCAAAGCCGCTCATAACTATTTGATCTATAACAATAAAAAATTAATGCAATGACATACGTTTCAAAGTGTCATCTTTATCAATCAATTTGTGTTTAAGCGCGCCAGCAAGATGCAAGCCAAGAACAACCAATAAGAAGATACCGATGAATTCATGTGCACCTTCAAAAAAATCACGTAATGGCTTGTTGTCGGTACCGGAAAGTATCTTAATACCAAACCATTTAACGCCATATTTACCGTATATTGCCATAATCAAACCAGTGACAGGTACCGCAGTCATCAGTGTATAAAGTAAGTGATGGGTACCGTTCGCCAGTTTCTTTTCCCAAGCTTTGTAAGTACTTAACATGGCTGGTGGTCGGTGTGTAATACGCCAAACAATACGTAGGGCAATAAGCGCTAAAATGGTGATGCCTAATGATTTATGTAAATTGAAATAAAAGTTACGCGGACTTACGGCTTCGACTGATTGCCAGCTATAAATGCCTAAATTAAACAAATCATGCGCTAATTCTTTTGGCACATCTTTTGGTAATTCCGTCATGAACCAGCCTAATGCAAACATACCGAATATCAAAATTGCGATGAGCCAATGCAAGATAATCGCCGTTTTGGTGTAGCGTGTAGATGTTTGATTCATAGAATATCCTGTAATATTAAATTTCTGTTTTTGTAAATAGATTTTACTGCAATTTATGCTACATGTTTCCACCATTTTAACCAATAAAATTCACTCTAGGAACCAATCATGCGATATTTAATGATAACCCTTACTATGCTTACCTACTTAGGCTGCGCGCAGGGACAACCAAGGGCAGAAAGCTTTACTATTGAGAACCTAGGTGACGGTATTTATGTACATCATGGCCTGCATTTAGATATTGATGACGGCTATCACGGCGATATTTGCAACGCCAGCTTTATCGTTGGTAGCAAAGGCGTGGCAGTGATAGACACCGGCGGTAGCTTCAAAATTGGCGCTCAATTGCGCGAAGCGATTCTCAAAGTAACGCCATTGCCGGTACTTTATGTGATTAACACGCATGTGCATCCAGATCATATTTATGGCAATGCGGCTTTTTTACCAAGCAACCCAAATGAAGCAAAGCCTGAATTTGTCGGTCATGAAAAATTAGCCAATACGATGGAGTTACGCAAAGAACAGTATGCCAAATTAAATGCAAAATTATTGGGCGATGATGCAAAAGCTAGTGAGCTAGTTAAACCAACAATGAGCGTAAAAATTAATCAAGTGCCCAGCACTCATTTAGACCTAGGCGGCAGAACGCTGACCTTAACTGCCCACCCAGTGGCGCATACCAATACCGATTTATCTGTGATGGATTCAAAAACCAACACGCTATTTACCGGAGATTTATTGTTTATAGAGCGCACACCAGTATTGGAAGGCGACATTAAAGGTTTTCTTGATGTAATTGAACAGCTAAGAATGAGTCACGCTAGTCAAGTTGTGCCCGGCCATGGTTACGTAACTAAAGACTGGCTAACGGCATTAAGCAACGAGCAGCGCTATTTAAATATACTACTGACTGATATCCGCGCCAGTATTAAAAAAGGTGAATCTATGGAATCCACAATGAATAGCGCAGCTGCGGCGGAAAAAGATAAATGGTTGTTATTTGAAATAGCCAACAGGCGCAATGTAAATACGATTTTTCCCGCGCTAGAATGGGAATAAAAAACCGGCTGAAAATTCTCTCAGTCGGATTTTTTAAGTGCTAATTCTAATTATTTAATTAACTAGATTTCTTTAAATTATCTAAGCTAAATGCGGTAACTGGGTTTAAATAAAGCATCACTAAACCACCGGCAATAGACAAATACTGTAACACTGGCAAATGCAGTAAGAATGAAATAATGACAGAGTAGATGGCCATGAATAAAGCAAAGAACTTAGTTTTAAAACCTACAAATAGCGCCAAACCGCCCACCAGTTGCACTAAAATAATCAGTGGGGCAAAAACACCGGGCAGTCCTAAACCAGCTAAACCTGCTTGATATTGTTGATAACCATCTGGATTGCTAAATAAGCCAACCAACAACATGGTAATTTGTAGTAAAAAAACTTGGGCGAGTAAAATACGGGCTAGAGCCGTTAAATAGCGTTGCATACATAACCTTTTTTCAAAGAATTTACAAAAAATAACATTTTGCATAATGCACTGAACACTCTTTTTCTGCAAGCCCATCAACCATGATCACGCCTATACAAAAGCTTAAAATTAATCATGTTCAGTGGTTCGAATACGAAAAATTACTTCGTACAATAAGAACCAAGGTATTTGTTGAAGAACAACAAGTGCCTATCGATTTGGAATGGGACAGCCAAGATACCAGCGCGCAGCATCTATTAGTACTCACTAGCACGAATGAGCCAATAGCCTGCGCGCGCCTACTCAACAATGGCAGTATAGGTCGCATGGCGGTGCTAAAAGAGTGGCGCGGGTTAGGCGTAGGAGCTAAATTACTCAATAAAGCCATAGCGCTTCATCGTCAACAAGGGATAAGCATCATTACCCTTTCAGCACAAGTACATGCGATTCCATTTTATCAAAAAGCCGGCTTTGAAGTGATAAGCACAACTTACTTAGACGCTGGCATCTTGCATGTAGACATGCAGTTAATGAGCAACAAAAAATAGCATTACTAATTAACTCGCTGACATTTAATGCTGAATTAATCTATTGTAAATTGCTTATATACCTTTGATTCTATAAAATTAACGGATTAAATTTAGTTTTACTTTTTTCACCTCTACTCACTATTATTCAAGGACAATTCATGTCAAAAATTACTTTAAAAGCTGGCGAAGCCACTATTTATACTGAAGGTAAAGATGCTGGTGCAGCGATGCCAGAAATTCTAATCGGTAGTGTAGACGGTCCAGTCGGCCAAGCATTTGCAAATATGATGGCGCAAAACAAAGGCCATACTTCTATGTTTGCCGTGCGTGATCTTAACCAATTAGTACGCCCAGCTTGCATGATGGTGCCAAAAGTTACTTTAAAAGACAGTGCCAATATCGAGTTATTTGGTGGGTTGGTACAAGCAGCTACTGCTGATGCTATTTTAGATTGCGTGATTGAAGGCATTATCCCTAAAGATCAAGTCAACGATTTATGTATTATCAGCATGGTTTGGATTGATCCACGTGCCGCAAAAGATGAAAATCTAGATAAAGCTGACATGTATAAAAACAATTACGAAGCTACTAAACTAGCCATTAAACGCGCGTTAAATGATGAGCCTACCATCGATGAGTTAATTGCAAATCGCCATAAAATCAAGCATTGCATGTGGGAAGAATCTTGGGATCAAAAATAAGCTAAGGCCAATTTAGCCTAAGTTTTATTGAGAAATCAAGTGAACAAAAAAAGCGGCCATGGCCGCTTTTTTTCGATTAGAACAGCTTTTTAAGCCATCGGCAACACGTTAAGCTCAATAATGCTGTGCACTAAGCAATATTCAGGCAGTATTAAAGATGGCTTACCTTAAAGCGTACGGCTAAACAAATTCAGCGCCAGTTGATAACATATCAATGCCGTTTGAGCATCGTATCTATCATCACCATCGCGCATAAAAGCATGTTGCGCATTAAACTCATGCCAAGTAAACGTCAGATTGGCATCTGTCATTTTTGTATACACTTGCGCCCGACCAGCAGTTGGGATGTGTGAGTCTTGCTTACCCCAAATCATCAGCATTTCACCCGAAATATCACTTAGGCGCTCCATGCTATGTTGGCCTGATTGATTAGGAATGGTGAGCGCATGCAGGTCGGTTGCGTAAAAACAGGCCGTGCCTTTAATTTCAGGCTGTAAGGCCGCACGAAAAGCCAAATGACCGCCTATACAAAAGCCCATTGCGCCAATGTTGCCGTTATACCAATCTTGCTGTTTAATAAAATCAATCATTGCGGCATTATCGGTATCGTAGCCTTGCACATCTTTTGCCGCTTTATCAGCGTTGCCTTTATCGCGACCGGCATCGTCATAAGCCAATATCGTACCTATCGGGTTCAGTTCATGGAACACCTCAGGCACCAATACCACATAACCATGACTGGCCATGATTTTTGCAGCGCTTTCTATTGGTCCAGTTTGCTGAAATATCTCTGAATAAAACAAAATGGCCGGATATTGAGCTTCCGTAGCATTTTTAACACCCACAGCACTATTGCTAACGGGACGGTGGATATATGTGCGCATAACACCGGTAGGCGTCATGATGTCGGCTATTTGGCTTTGTACTTGCATGATTATTTTACTTTCTAAATTGTGTATAGATAATATTTTCCGAGTATTGTACAACGGTGCAGGCCTTTTAGTGTGTGATGTTTAAACTCCTGCAACGCTTAAAATAGAACTTATTGCACGCCAGCATATCCATATAAAGCTATTTAACGCCTATATAAACTGTTTTAGGAAAAACTATGCGCCAGAAGAATTGTAAAATATTGTTGTTTAGCCTGCTTTTTTTAACCAATTTTAGTTACGCACAAGCCCCTAAACCTGAATTTGTTTTAGCGCTGAGCAACTCGGTGGCTA
>JBBAOU010000014.1:37479-41862 GCA_040401175.1 Methylotenera sp.
TACGCACAAGCCCCTAAACCTGAATTTGTTTTAGCGCTGAGCAACTCGGTGGCTAAAGTACATATTGAAGATAAAAATGGCCAGCATGGTATCGGTTCTGGCGTAGTGGTTGCCGTTAACCATGTTGCCACTAATTGTCATGTCATTGCCAACGCCCGTGGCATTGCGGTAAACAAGCTAGGTAACAGCTATGCGCCTATTGCGCTCAAGGCCGACTGGCATCATGATTTATGTATTCTTAAATTTGATGATTTGCCACTCAAGCCGTTTGAGTTTGGAGAAAGTGCAAAGCTACAGTATGAACAACATATTTTAGCGCTGGGGTATTCTGGTAATTCGCCGCGGCCGGTAGAATCTTTTGGCACAGTAAAAGCGCTCATTCCACTCGATGATGGCCTACTAATTCGCACCACTGCCGGTTTTAGAATGGGCGCTAGCGGTGGCGCCTTATTAGATTACCAAGGTAAATTAATTGGATTTACCACTTTCAAAAGTCCAGGCAGGCAAGGCAATTACTACAGTTTACCGGTCGAATGGGTGTCAAAATTACTAGACCAACCAGACATTTCGCTGACGACGCAAACAGAACATCCTTTTTGGGATGTCTCAGAAAAAGACCGGCCGTTTTTTATGCAGGCCGTACAACCGACACAAACTCAGGCTTGGTCTACCTTAGAAATCATTTCAAAAGCGTGGGTGAATGTCGAAAAAGACAATCCAGAAGCTTGGCTAAGTTTAGGCATGGCACAACAAGGCCTGCTGGATTTAGAAAAAGCGAAAAATTCATTTAACAAAGTATTAGCGCTAGCGCCCAAACATTCTAGTGCATTTTATCAGTTAGGCGTAATTGCTATGGCCCAAAGTGATGTTGCAGAAGCCAATAAAATAGGCAAAAATCTTGAGGCGATAGACCCTGATTTTGCTGAAGATTACAATACAGACTTAGGCCTTAATGCAAAACCTGCCCCATAAAATCTGCACTTTTATGGGTTATTAAACGTATGAGCTTTTAAACGCAATCGCAACTAGAGGCCAGTAAACGAGTTAAATTAAAATTAGGCACTTTGTCTGAATATTCGCTGCCAGCATTTGATGTTAACTCACCTTTCATTTGCTTTGAATTATGTTGTGTTGAAACTGCTTGTAGTAAAACTGCTGCTGTTGAATGGTGAACATTTTTATTGGTCGAATTTTCTTGCGACGGCAATTGTGCCGTAAGCAATAAAGAGGCTGTTGCAAATTGCATAGTAGATTCCTTGTGGGAGTTAAGGGTTAGGTTGAAATTTTGTTTAACCGGCGATACGACCTCAGTTATATTTAAAATTTCCTTAAAAATCCCTAGCGAACAACTTTAATTTTACAGTCTGTTAAGCATCCACTCAGCGAGTGCAAAAATGCCGCAAGTTAATTATTAGATGACAAACAAATAAACGATATAAGGTTTGCTAAGCGCACTACTAATTTCGTAAAATGATGTTTTAAATGTACGTGACTTTTACGACGCAAACTACTATGCAACCTAGCATTCAATCAACGCATTCAACCTACCATGCAGCTTATTATTAACGGAAAATTCAGAGATTTTGACTCAGCCGGTTTCAGTGTGGCGCATTTAGTCAGCACGCTGGCTTTAGAAGGTAAACGTTTGGCAATAGAGTGCAATGGAGAAATTGTGCCGCGCAGCCAGTTTGCTGAAAAGCAAGTGACGGATGGTGATAAACTAGAGATTGTAGGCGCAGTTGGCGGCGGTTAGTCTGCTATTTACAGCCCTTGTTGAAGTCATAAAGAAGGATATAACAGTTGTCAGACTTATTAAAAATTGCAGATAAAACCTACCAATCACGCTTATTAGTGGGTACTGGTAAATATCAAGACTTTGCACAAACACGCGCGGCTATTGATGCCAGTGGCGCAGAAATTATCACGGTAGCGATACGCCGCACTAATATTGGTCAAAATACCGGCGAACCATCTCTTTTAGATTATTTACCGCCAGAAGAATTCACCTATTTGCCAAATACCGCTGGTTGTTATTCAGCAGATGATGCGGTACGAACTTTACGCTTAGCGCGCGAATTACTAGACGGTCATAAATTAGTAAAATTAGAAGTATTGGGTGATCCAAACACGCTATACCCAAACATGATAGAAACCATTGCCGCCGCCAAAGTATTAGTGAAAGATGGTTTTGATGTAATGGTATATTGCTCGGATGATCCGATTATGGCTAAACAGCTAGAAGAAATTGGTTGTTGTGCCGTCATGCCATTAGCCTCATTAATCGGTTCTGGTATGGGCATTTTAAACCCTTGGAACTTGCAAATTATTATCGCTAATGCCAATATTCCGGTGTTAGTAGATGCTGGCGTAGGCACTGCTTCTGATGCTGCAATCGCCATGGAATTAGGTTGCCAAGGCATACTGATGAATACCGCAATCGCAGCTGCAGGCAACCCTGTGCTAATGGCAAGCGCCATGAAGAAAGCGGTACAAGCCGGTCGCGAAGCTTATTTAGCTGGTCGCATGCCTAAAAAACTTTACTCGGCCAGCCCAAGCTCACCCAGCGCTGGTTTAATTGTATGAGGCTAACAGTATGAGCAGCGCTAACCACTACGAATGCACTGTGACTGTTGAAGCTGTATTTATTGCAGAGCAATCCGATGTTGAGCACAACCGCTACGCCTTTGAATACCATGTAAAAATTACTAATACGGGCAATATTCCCGCACAATTAATCAGCCGCCACTGGATTATCACCGAAGCCAATGGTGCTATACAAGAAGTGACTGGCCTTGGCGTAGTTGGTGCTCAGCCATTACTCAGCCCTAACGAGTCTTTTGAATATTCCAGCGGTACACTTATCAGCATGCCTATGGGTGAAATGCATGGCACTTACCAAATGGTCGCAGAAGACGGCAACCGCTTTGATGCCATCATTCACCCATTTGTGCTCAATATGCCTAGGGTGCTGCATTAATTTAACACCACAAGGGTTAGTAAATCTAAAGTTTGTTTTAGTCCAATTTTAAGTGTTGTTAAAATTTTAGGTTTTCGTGAATTAATGAAAAAATCAGCCGCTCTATTTACCTCCATATTACTCGCCAGTTTATTGTCTGGTTGTGCCAGCAATAAGATTAAATCTACTGAACCAGTAAAATCGGCCATAGCCGATACGGTAGCGCCAGCAACGGCCAAATGTGATTGTTCGCAAGTTGCTAACGTAGCCATCGACCAGCCTAAAATAATTGATGCGAAAGAAATCGCAAAAATTGCTGACTACGGCTTACTAAAACCGGCTAACTGGGAAGATATCGATGGTTTTTATCAAGATAATCTAGCCTTTTCATGGCCAGCTTGGCTGCATAGTTGTAGCGCTTTAGCTAACCGGCCAATGTGGCAAAAAGCCTGTAGCGCCGCTACTCTGCTCAATAATCAACAGCTAAGCAAGCCAAGCTTAGAAGCGCTACAAGGCTACTTTAAAGAATATTTTTCAGTATATAAAACGACAAATATTGACGGCACAGAGATCGGTATAATCACCGGTTATTATGAGCCGCTACTTAAAGGTAGTCGCAACAAAACAGCCAAATACCAAAATCCCCTGTACCAAGCGCCGACTGATTTGATTACTGTTGAGCTTGATAGCATTTTCCCTGAACTAAAATACAAACGGGTACGCGGGCGCTTAGTCGGCAATAAATTAGTGCCTTATTACAATCGCGCAGAAATTGAGCTCGATGCTTCGCCCATCAAAGGCCGTGAGTTTATTTATATTGATGACATTATTGATGTGTTTTTCTTGCAGATTCAAGGCTCAGGCTTAGTGCAGCTAGAAAATGGCGAACAAATCCATGTCGGCTATGCCGATCAAAATGGCCAATCCTACAATTCAATCGGTCGCATATTAATAGAGCGTGGCATACTCACCAGCGCTACGGCTTCTATGAATGGCATTAAAAATTGGGCGCGCAACAACCCCAGCAAGCTACGAGAGTTACTCAATAGCAACCCGAGTTATGTATTCTTTAGAGAATTACCGGCTGGCTTGCCAGGCCCATTAGGCGCCCTTGGCGTGCCTATTTTAGGTGAAAGAAGCGTGGCCATAGATCCAAAATTTGTGCCGTTAGGCGCCCCTGTATTTTTATCCACCACTGAACCCAATAGCACAAAACCCATCAAGCGTTTAGTGGTAGCACAAGATACCGGCGGTGCCATTAAAGGCGGCGTGCGTGCCGACTTTTTTTGGGGCGCAGGTTTTGAAGCTGGCGCAAAAGCTGGGGCGATGAAGCAAACCGGCAAAATTTGGGTGTTATTGCCCAAAGAGTTTATCTTTAAATAACTGGCTGGCAGTGTATTTATAAACGTTGTAATGTGGCAGCATTT
>JBBAOU010000015.1:0-4459 GCA_040401175.1 Methylotenera sp.
TATTGGTAGGGCGTGCGGGGATCGAACCCACGACAAACGGATTAAAAGTCCGCTGCTCTACCAGCTGAGCTAACGCCCCATTGTACTAATGGGTAATACTATTTCTTATTTCTACTTGGTAACTTGCATCACCTAGGAAAGGGCGCAATTATGCTAGAAACTAAGTACTTGGTCAACCTAAAATCATCAAATAAGTTAACTATTTATATACTTTATTGTTGTCGCCGAATATAAACTTTTTGAGCCCTTGATTTTAAAGACTTTAGTTAAAATACGCTTAGCGCATGCCCGGCATTTTACCGCCCATCATATTGCCCATGCCACGCATCATTTTAGCCATACCGCCTTTGGCGAACATTTTCATCATTTTCTGTGTGTCTTCAAATTGTTTTAGCAGGCGATTCACTTCTTGCACTTGCACACCACTACCATCGGCAATCCGTTTTTTACGGGTAGCTTTAATAAGCTCTGGCTTGCTGCGCTCTAGCGCTGTCATGCTATTAATAATACCTTCAATTCTACGAATCGCTTTATCGGCATCATCGGGATTCATTTTTGCCGCCATACCGGCCATTTGGCTAGGCATTTTATCCATTAGCGCACCCATACCACCCATTTTACGCATTTGCGACATTTGCATTTTAAAGTCGTTTAAATCAAAGTTCTTACCTGATTTAACTTTATCTGCTAGTTTTTGCGCCTCTGCCATATCAACATTTTTATGCGCTTGCTCAATCAGGCTTAATACATCACCCATACCTAGCACACGTGAAGCCATGCGTTCTGGATGGAACGGTTCTAAACCATCGACCTTTTCACTGACGCCAATAAATTTAATTGGCTTGCCAGTAATATGCCGCACAGAGAGTGCCGCACCACCGCGAGAATCGCCGTCTAGCTTAGTTAATATGATGCCAGTAAGCGGCAGCGTATCGCCGAAGGCTTTAGCTGTGTTTACTGCATCCTGACCTTGCATGGCATCAACCACAAACAAGGTTTCAATTGGATTTAAGAATATATGTAGTTCTTTAATTTCCGCCATCATGGCTTCATCAATACCCAAACGACCTGCGGTATCAAAAATAATGACATCGTAATAGCCGCGTTTAGCAAAATCTAGCGTAGCGCTGGCGATGTCTATTGGTTTCTGACTAGCGTTACTATCAAAGCAATCTACGTCTAATTGTTTGGCTAAGGTTTTAAGTTGCTCAATCGCTGCTGGACGATACACATCGGCACTGGCGAGTAGCACTTTCTTTTTTTGTTCTTTTAATAGTTTAGCTAATTTGGCAGAAGTCGTAGTTTTACCTGAGCCCTGCAAGCCCGCCATTAAAATAATGGCCGGCGCTACGGCGGCTAAATTCAAGCCTACGTTAGCCTTGCCCATCAAAGTTGTTAGCTCATCGTGCACTACTTGAATAACCGCTTGACCTGGCGTTAAGCTTTGTAAAACTTCTTGGCCTTGGGCACGCAATTTAACTTGGGCAATAAAGTCTTTGACTACCGGCAAAGCTACGTCAGCCTCTAATAGCGCCATGCGAACTTCGCGCATAGCATCTGAAATATTGTCTTCGGTGAGTCGTGCTTGACCACGTAAATTCTTAATAACAACTTGCAGGCGGTCGGTTAAATTTTCTAGCATCACATACTCTTACAAATCAATTAGACCTCAATTTTACATCAAGCTATTATATTTCCGGCATATTTGCGCCATAATTACGTTATGCAAAAATTTATTCCGTATTTAGCGCTGGTATTTATCTATTTAGCCGTAGCGGCTGACTTTTGGCGCTGTGCAAAAACGCCAGCCGTGTCGCAATATTTAAAACTACACACTGCCATGATAGCAATTGGCCTAATCATTCATGGCTGGCTGTTATACCAAGTCATTTTTGTTAATAGTTTTAACTTAGGCTTTTTTAATGTGATGTCTGCCATTGCTTGGCTGACTGTGCTTATTTACTGGATCGCAGATTTAAAACATGAACTCACTAATTTGCAGGCATTTGTGTTGCCACCGGCAGCAATTTTCGCATTACTACCAGCTTCTAACGCGGCAAATCATGTATTACCTGCAGTGGAATCACCTTTATTTTTGGTGCACATCGCAATTGCGTTAACGGCTTATAGCTTATTTACCTTTGGCACGCTGCATGCGTTATTAATGACGATTGCTGAGCGTAGCTTGCACAACAAACCGACTTTAATTAGATTGCCGAGTTTTCCGCCACTTATGGTGATGGAGAAATTACTATTCAGAATTATCAGTCTGGGTTTTATATTGCTGACGATTACGCTGATTAGCGGCATGTTGTTTTCAGAAGAAATTTTTGGAAAACCGATGCAGTTAAATCACAAAAGCATATTCTCTTTTGCCAGCTGGTTTATTTATGGTGGCTTGTTATTTGGCAGACACCAGTACGGCTGGCGCGGCATAAAAGCTATCCGCTGGACCTTAGCTGGGTTTGTGTTGCTGATGCTCGCTTACGTGGGCAGTAAGTTTATATTACAAGTTTTGCTAGGCCGCTAACAACACAGCCCGTTAAAATGCGCACTTTGCTTTATCAAGCTAAATAAATTGCACAGCCTAACGCAAGCTAATATGTGGCCAATGTTGCGCTTTAGCATATTCGGTGAGTGTTTCATCAGCATCTACGGCAACAGGGTTAGTCACCAACTTCATGAGAGGCAGGTCATTGTGAGAATCGCTATAAAAATAACTAGTTTCAAAATCTGACAATTGTTGCTGGCGATCCGCCAACCATTGATTGATACGGATAACTTTACCGGCCTGAAAGCTCGGCACACCGCTCACGCCACCGGTATATCTACCATCGATCATTTCAGGATCAGTACCAATCAGGTGCTTAATGCCATAAGCCTCAGCAATTGGCTTAGTCACAAAGCTATTAGTGGCAGTAATAATCAAACATAAATCACCCGCAGCTTGATGCTTATTCACTAAATCTTGCGCTTTTGTAGTCATCATTGGACGAATCACTTCCTGCATGAATTTCAGATGTAATGTATCTAAAAACGCTGTAGGATATTGTGAAAGTGGCTTTAACTGAAATTCTAAAAACTTGTCAATATCTAGGTTGCCATTTCTATAGTCTTGGTAAAACTGCTCGTTACGCGCGCGGTGCGCGCTTGCATCAAGCAAACCTTTTTCAATTAAAAACAAACTCCAGCTATAGTCACTATCTCCAGCTAGCAAAGTATTATCTAAGTCAAATAGGGCAAGATTTTGTTTCATAGAATGTCTTTAAAGTTAAGTTTTTAAAATTTAGGTCTGACCAAATTTGCGCCTAAGCAAAGTTTAGGTCTAGGAAAATTAGTTTATTTAATTTCAATATTTTTATTAGCCGCAGAAAGTACTAAAAAAACGCCGACTAAGATGACGCCAAGTGCAATAAATTCCATGGATGCTACATGCTCATTTGCAAACCAAATGCCACCCATAAAGGCGACCACTGGATTAACAAAAGTATTGCTGCTTGCCACTAGTGGGCGCACAGTTTTAAGTAAATATTGAAAAGCACTATAGGCTACAAGAGAGCCTAACACCACCAAAAATAACATCGCCAACCATGATTTCTGGCTTATATGCTGTGGCCAAGTCTCGCCCTGCAGCGCGCTGACCAACAGTAAGACAATACCACCAGCCAACATTTGCGCGGCGCTTGCCATTAGTCCACTAGGCATATCTAAGCGCCGACCCCACACCGAGCCGAAAGACCAACTAGCCGCGGCAAAAATAAGTAATAACGCACTCACTAAATTGCCGTGTCCCACCGCTGTACTAAAAGTACCACCGAGGTTTAACAAAACAATCCCGAATAAACCAATGACAATACCCAACCATTCTTTTGCTGAAATCTTATAGCCCCAGAGCGATGCAAAAATCGCCATCCAAATTGGCGCGGTGGCTATTGAAAGCGCAGCTACGCTAGAGGGCACGGTTTGCTGCACATAACACACCGTACCGTTACCTAGCGCGGGCAACAAAATGCCAATGGCAGTTGCACTTAACCATTGTGGCTTAGTTGGATTGGGCGCGCCTAAATAACGCATCACCGCATATAAAACAGCACCCGCAAGCGTAAATCGCATACCGGCCATTAAAAATGGCGGGAAACTTTCTAAACCAAACTTAATAGCAAGATAAGTTAATCCCCATATAAAATAGGTGCTTGCCAGCGCTAAGGCTATCAAAACTTGTTTGCGATTTAACTTTAATCCAAACACGCTTGAAACTGACGATATTGATTTGATTAGAATTTGACTGACTTCCTGGACGGCTATCTTAACCTAATAACAATTTACTAATGCATCTAAAAAAGTAACTCACTAATCAAATTTAATGTCAGATTTACATTAGCCGCTGAGTTACCTATTAAGATTTCCTGATTAAAACTAAAAACTAAATATCAAAACTCGACTTCAAAATCAGAAATCA
>JBBAOU010000015.1:4559-26634 GCA_040401175.1 Methylotenera sp.
AAATCAGAAATCAAGATTAGATTTGAGGATGCGCACGCTCTGATTTCGACTGTATTTTATTAAGTGCATTCAAATATGCTTTTACAGAAGCCACCACAATATCAGTATCTGCGCCCTGCCCATTTACAATACGTCCGCCTTTTGAAAGACGCACAGTCACTTCTCCTTGAGCATCAGTGCCACTAGTAATATTATTCACAGAATAAAGTTGCAACTCAGCACCACTTTCGACCAAGCTTTCAATCGCCTTAAATGCCGCGTCTACCGGACCACCACCATCAGCCTCAGCACGCGCTTCCACGCCATTTTCTGACACGGTAATAATCGCATGTGGAACTTCACCGGTAATTGAGGCCACTTGCAAATAAACAAGTTTGAAGCTTTCAGTGGCTTCAGAGACAAACTCATCGCTGACTAAAGCATGTAAATCTTCGTCGAAAATCTCAGATTTTTTATCAGCTAAGGTTTTAAAACGGGCAAAAGCAGCATTCAACAAATCTTCAGTATCAAGCTCAATACCCAACTCTTTTAAGCGCGTTCTAAAGGCATTACGGCCAGACAATTTACCCAAGGTTAATTTATTCGCACCCCAGCCTACATCTTCCGCACGCATGATTTCGTAAGTTTCTCTATGCTTCAATACGCCATCTTGGTGAATACCAGATTCATGCGCAAAAGCATTTGCGCCGACAATCGCTTTATTCGGCTGTACCGGATAACCAGTGACAGTCGAGACTAACTTTGACGTAGGCACGATTTGCGTGGTGTCGATACTAGTGCGCAAATTGAAAATATCATTGCGGGTTTTAATCGCCATGACGATTTCTTCTAAACTCGCATTACCCGCACGCTCGCCCAAGCCGTTAATCGTGCATTCAACTTGCCTTGCACCACTCATTACTGCAGCCAAAGAGTTAGCAACCGCCATGCCTAAATCATTATGGCAATGCGTAGACCATACCACTTTATCGCTATTCGGTACCCGTGCAATCAATTCACGCATACGCTCGCCCCAAGGGGCAGGAATAGAATAACCCACCGTATCAGGTACATTAATAGTGGTCGCGCCGGCTTGAATCACTGCATCAAAGATGCGAATCAAAAAATCCATGTCTGAACGTACCGCATCTTCAGCTGAGAATTCAACATCGGTAGTATATTCCAATGCCCATTTTACGGCCTGCACTGCACGCTCCACCACTTGGTCTTCCGTCATACGAAGTTTGTTTTCCATGTGGATTTTACTGGTCGCAATAAACGTATGAATACGGCCACTAGCCGCGTGTTTAATAGCTTCACCTGCACGACGCACATCGTTTTCACTAGCGCGCGCAAGTGAGCAAACGGTTGAATTTTTGATGACTTTGGCGATTTCTGATATGGCATCAAAGTCGCCAGGGCTTGCCGCAGCAAAGCCCGCTTCAATTACGTTTACACCTAATTTTTCAAGTTGGCGTGCAATACGTATTTTTTCTTCTTTAGTCATGGCCGCACCTGGGCTTTGCTCGCCATCGCGCAAGGTGGTGTCAAAAATAATAATTTGGTCTTGTTTCATTATCGTTACCTTATTAATCGTTAGCTTAAGTTACCTGGGTTACCTCGATTACTTAAGTTACTTAACATTCTAATTAGCTTAATATTTTAATTGGTATCTAGCTTATGGCTGGACTTAAACACTATCGTATTTAACCAAATTATAGATCAAATAGACCATGTATTTAATCTCGCTCAAATACTAGCATATCGCCGCCGTTTTCAAACGTAGCGTCATTGAATACCTGTGGGAGTGGGGGATAATTTGCGCGCTAGCGCAGTGTATGTGTACGCAGCGCTTTGGCGTTGGCAACAACACGTAAGGCAAGAATTTTACGTAAAAATAATGCACTAGCCATTAAGCTAATTGCGTAAAAAGTATATGAAATAGTAATGTTTAACATAGTGTCATAAATATAGTATTTTTTAATCTATTCCGCAAGCGTTTCAGCGTTTGAATTTATTTATCACGCCAATAAATAAAATATTCGCCATCATCATTGATTGCAAATGCGTCAGCCAAAATTTAAGCAAATTAATAATCAACTAAATCACACTACTTCCGCTTAAATCGATCTTGCAGCCAGAGCGCATAACCAGAAAGCGCGTAGATAGTCATGATAAAAAGCAGCACTTCTGGCGGACTGTAAGACACCAGCACAATCGCTAGCATAACGCCTAAAATCACAAAAAATGGCACACTTTGTTTCAGATTAATATCTTTACCGCTGTAATAGCGTAAATCCGTCACCATAGAAAGTCCGGCAAATACAGTAATGCCCCAAGCCATCCACTTCCATTGCAAAATACCGAAAAATATATCACGGCCACTGACGCCATATTCATAAGAGACCCAAACGAAACCCGCTAATAAAGCCGCTGCGCCTGGGCTAGGCAAGCCTTGAAAATAACGCTTATCCTGATGTTCATCATCTAATTTAGTGTTGAATCTAGCTAATCGCAAAGCTGCACATGCACAATAGACAAAAGCAGCTAACCAGCCTAGTTTCCCCAGCGGCTTGAGTGCCCATACATATAGAATTAATGCTGGCGCAACACCGAATGACACCATATCGGACAAGCTATCATATTCTGCACCAAATGCACTTTGCGTATTGGTCATACGCGCAACACGGCCATCTAAACCATCTAACACCATGGCAATAAAAATCGCCATTGCAGAAAGCTCAAAGTGACCATTCATGGCCTGCACGATAGCGAAAAAACCAGCGAATAGTGCGGCAGAAGTAAAAAGGTTGGGTAGTAAATAGATGCCGCGCTCTTTTAGACCGCCCTCTAACAAGGGTTTTTTACTGGGTGTGCGTGTAGGTTTTTCAACCATAATCAAATTTTTCTATGAGTAAACTTAACGCTAGTATAACAAAGCTTAGTTTTTTTGCGTTTTATAATAAGATGTATTTATTCCCAATTTGATGGAATGCCCACTTTATCAAGTCATGTGCTATCAGGAAGAATTAGAGCGATGTGTTAATATCGCGCAATATTAATAAAATTCATGAATATGCAATTTACACTACACAAACAAGATGGTCTTGCTCGTCGCGGCACCTTAAAACTTAAGCATGGCGAAGTACAAACACCGGCATTTATGCCAGTAGGCACTTATGGCACTGTAAAAGCCATGTCGCCTTTAGATTTAAAAGAAATTGATGCGCATATTGTATTGGGGAATACCTTCCATTTATGGCTCCGTCCAGGGCTAGAAGTCATTGCAGCGCATGGCGGCTTACATCAGTTTATGGGTTGGGATGGCCCGATATTGACAGATTCCGGCGGCTTTCAAGTATGGAGTTTAGGCGCCTTACGAAAAATCTCTGAAGAAGGCGTGAAGTTTCGCTCGCCGATTAATGGCGACAGTTGCTTTTTAACGCCAGAAGAATCCATGCGTATTCAAAAAGTATTGAATTCTGACATCGTGATGATTTTTGACGAATGCACTCCCTACCCAGCCAGCATAAAAGAAGCGAATGATTCGATGCAACTATCATTAAGCTGGGCACGTCGCAGTAAAGACGCACATGCTGGCAATGAAAATGCGCTATTTGGCATTATTCAAGGCGGCATGTACGAAGATTTGCGCGACGTTTCATTAAAAGGTTTAACCGATATTGATTTTGATGGTTATGCCATTGGCGGTTTATCGGTAGGTGAGCCTAAAGAAGATATGTTGCGTATATTGGCTCACACTGCGCCAAAAATGCCAGTCAATAAACCACGCTATTTAATGGGCGTCGGTACGCCAGAAGATTTAGTGGCAGCGGTTAGCCAAGGTATCGATATGTTCGATTGCGTAATGCCTACGCGCAATGCGCGCAACGGCTGGTTATTTACCCAGCACGGCGATATTAAAATCAAAAATGCTACCTACAAAACCGATATTAATCCTCTAGATGCGGACTGCAGTTGCTACACTTGCCAAAATTTCAGCCGTGCTTATTTACACCATTTGCATAAACTAGGTGAAATTCTTGGCTCTCGCTTAAACACCATTCATAACCTGCATTATTATCAAGTACTAATGGCTGGCATGCGCGGCTCGATTGAATCTGGTACTTTTGAAGCATTTAAAACAAAATTTGCTGCCAAGCGTGCTAGCCTAAGCAAACCCGAGTTGTCTGCAACAAATTTAGAGTCTGTGCTAAAATCCGAAACTGATTTTTAGCACTATTTTGTTTATTCTATAGTCAAGCACTTTAATCGCAACCCAATTTATAAGAAGGCAATCTCATGTTTATCTCAAACGCGTACGCAGCATCGGCTTCATCAGCCACAGACTTAATGAGCTTTTTACCGCTTGTTGTGATATTTGTATTATTTTTCTTCATGATTATTCGCCCACAAATGAAACAAGCAAAAGAACAACGCAATATGATTGCAGCCTTGCAAAAAGGCGATGAAGTTGTAACCAGCGGTGGCATTGTTGGCAAAGTGACTAAAGTAAGTGATACTTTTGTCAGCGTTGAAATTGCCGCAAATACCGAAATTACCTTGCAAAAACAAGCGATTCAAAGCGCGTTACCAAAAGGTACAATTAAAAGCATTTAGTCATTTATGCTATAAAATTTTACCCATTATTAATCTATACCCTGTTATTTAATTTACAGACTGTTATTGACTAGAGCCTCACTATGAACCGCTATCCAATGTGGAAGAATATTCTTGTTGCCAACATGATTTTGATTGGCTTCATTTACACCATACCTAACTTTTTTGGTGAATCGCCTGCGGTACAAATCACCCCAGCAAAAAGCACAACTAAACTTGATTCAGCATTATTAAGTAAAGTTGAGGCGATTTTTAAACAAGAAAAAATTCAATACGATGGTGTGTACTTAGATGCGCGCGGCGTTAAAGCTCGGTTTGCAAGCACAGATACGCAAATCAAGGCTAAAGACGTTTTGCAAACTGGTTTAGGTAGCGATTATACCGTTGCGCTAAACTTGCTTTCTCGTTCACCAGAGTGGTTGCGTAGCTTAGGTGCAAAACCAATGTACCTAGGTTTGGATTTACGTGGTGGCGTGCACTTTTTAATGCAAGTAGACATGAAAGCCGCACTAAGCAAAGCGGCTGAGCGATTTGTTGGTGATTTTAGAAGTGCGCTACGTAAAGAGCGTATTTCTTATGTAGGTGTTACGCGTGAAGGCGAAGTGGTGCAAGTGCGCTTTAACAGCGATGCCGAACTAGGCAAAGCGCGCGCAATCATCACAAAAGAATATCCTAATTTAACACTGACAGAATCTACTGATGGTGAAGAAAAAATTCTTAAAGCGTCATTAAGCTTAGTGGAACAAAAGCATATTCAAGATTTTGCTATCAAGCAAAACATTCAAACTCTGCATAACCGTATCAATGAGCTCGGCGTTGCTGAACCTATCATTCAACAACAAGGCGTAGACCGAGTTGTAGTGCAATTACCAGGCGTACAAGACACAGCTAAAGCTAAAGAGATTATTGGCCGCACTGCAACGCTTGAAATTCGCATGGTTGATGAAGAAAAAACCGACTCAGTGACGATGGAAAATGCTTTAAAAGGCCAAGCGCCTATGGGCGATGAAGTCTATAAAGACCGTGAAGGCCGTCCAATTTTAGTCAAAAAGAATGTAGTACTAACCGGTGATTACATTACTGATGCCGGCCCTGGCGTAGATGGCCAATCTGGTCGCTCTACGGTAAACGTGACCTTAGATGGTCGTGGCGCTCGTATTTTCCAACAAGTAACGCGAGAAAACGTGGGTAAGAGAATGGCAATTCTGCTGATTGAAAAAGGCAGTACCGAAGTCGTGACTGCGCCAGTGATTAATGGTGAAATTGGTGGTGGTCGCGTACAAATTACCGGCATGGCAAACACGCAAGAGGCGACTGACATTTCATTGCTACTTCGCGCTGGCGCACTGGCCGCACCAATGGATATTATTGAAGAACGTACCGTTGGCCCAAGTATGGGACAAGACAACATCAACCGCGGTATGCATTCAACCTTGTGGGGCTTTTTGGCCATTGCGATCATGATGATGATTTACTACATGGCTTTTGGTGTAGTCTCAGTGGTAGCGTTGGCAATTAATCTATTATTATTGGTAGCTATTTTATCTATGCTACAAGCTACTTTAACCTTACCAGGATTAGCTGCGATTGCGCTAGCGCTAGGAATGGCGATTGACGCCAACGTGTTGATTAACGAGCGCGTGCGCGAAGAACTGCGCAATGGCAATACGCCACAAGCCAGTATTCATGCTGGTTACGATAGAGCTTGGGATACTATTTTAGACTCAAACGTGACTACGCTGATCGCTGGTTTAGCGCTATTCATGTTTGGTACTGGCCCTATCAAAGGCTTTGCGGTGGTGCATGTACTTGGCATTTTAACTTCAATGTTTAGCGCGGTTTTAGTGTCGCGCGCTTTTGTAAACTTGATTTATGGTTATCGCCGTAAAGTGAACAAATTATCCATTGGCCAAATTTACAAAGCTGACAACCTTTAGCAGCTTGATTTCAAGAATTAGATTTAAATATATAGACTTTAAAAGTTAACTTTAAGCGCTTAGCCCAATACACATTAATTTAGAATATTTGAGTACACATCATGGAATTATTTAGAATTAAAAATGATATTCCCTTTATGAGTTATGGCCGTTTAACAACGTCCATCTCATTAATCACCTTTATACTGGCAATTATTTTTTTAGCCACACGCGGCCTAAACTTTGGTGTCGACTTTACTGGTGGCACCGTCATGGAAGTGAACTACCCGCAAGCCGCTAATTTAGAAAGCGTACGCAAAGCGGTAGACAGCATAGGCTTAAAAGAAGCGACTGTGCAAAACTTTGGCTCAAGCCGTGATGTGCTAATTCGTTTGCCAATAAAAACTGGCTTATCCGTTTCTCAGCTATCAGAACAAGTTAAAACTGCTTTAGTAACAGCCGATCCAAAAGCCGAAATTCGCCGTGTAGAAGCGGTAGGCGCACAAGTGGGCGATGAGCTTTATGAGAATGGTGGTTTAGCGCTATTCTTTGTGAGTTTAGGCATCGTGTTATATCTGTGGCTACGTTTTGAGTGGCGTTTCGCGATTGCCGCAATTGTCGCCAACATGCATGACGTGGTGATTATTTTAGGCTTTTTCGCTTTTTTTCAATGGGAATTCAACCTAACAGTACTTGCCGCGATTTTGGCGGTATTAGGTTACTCAGTAAACGAATCTGTGGTGGTGTTTGACCGAGTACGCGAAAACTTCAGAAAAATGCGTAAGGCCAGTGTTGTGCAAGTAATAGACAACGCCATTACACGCACGATGTCTCGCACCATCATTACCCATACCATGACACAAACTATGGTTGGTTCAATGCTGTTATTTGGTGGCGAAGTATTACATAACTTTGCCCTAGCCCTGACCATCGGCATTTTGTTCGGTATTTACTCATCAGTATTGGTCGCTTGCCCAATCGCCATGTGGCTAGGGGTTAATCGCGCAAATTTAATCGGTGATGTAGAAAAGAAAGATAACGGCAAAAAAGTAGAAGTTGAAGTGGCAGAACCACACCCGTCAGACTTCGCCTAACTTCTAGCAGTACAAGATTATTCATCGGCAATAAGCATCATTCACCAATATCTCAAGTGTGCAAAATATAATGTACACTTGATTTATGAGCGCCCTCACGTATACACTCACATCTCACCTTTAAAGAAATGAACTTCTTTGGATAACATTCCCATCCACTGGCAGTTAGGCATACTAGCCATACTGTTACTATTTTCTGCATTTTTCTCTATGGCCGAAACCAGCCTGATGTCACTCAACCGTTACCGGATGAAACATTTGGCTAAGCATGGCCATCGCGGCGCTAAATTAGCCAGTATTTTATTATCCAAAACTGACAAGTTGCTGGGCGTTATCCTGCTAGGAAATACTCTTTGTATTGTTGGCGCGTCCGCTTTAGAAGTGTTCATTAGCGAATACTTCTTTGGTGAAGGTAAATATGTATTGATGATAGGCTCACTTGCGGTCACCTTCGCCATTCTAGTATTTAGCGAAATTTCGCCCAAAGTCATTGCAGCCGCTTATCCAGAAAAACTAGGCTTTGCCTGCAGTTATTTGCTTTATCCATTGCTATGGCTGTTTAATCCTGTTGTTTCATTTGTTAATCTATTTGTTAAAGGCTTTGTAAAAGTATTAGGCCTTAAAGTCAATTTTGAAGAGACTTTACAAGCAGTCACCACTGAGGAATTACGCAGCATTGTGACTGACGCTGGGCATTTTATCCCCAAAAAACACCGATCTATTTTACTGAATTTATTTGACTTAGAAACCATTACCGTCGACGACGTAATGACCGCACACACGCTGGTTGAAACGATAGATCTTGACGCGGCGCTGGAAGATATATTGCAACAGATTGCTAATAGCCAACACACGCGGTTGCCTGTGCGCCAAGGTGATAACGAAGAAATTATCGGCATATTACATCTGAGAAAAGTGATGTCGCTGCTACGCTCACAACATCAAAAAAGCAATATCGACAAAGATGCCTTACAAGAAGTGATTGCAGAACCGTACTTTATTCCATCCGGCACACCGCTATACACGCAAATACAACAGTTTCAAGAAAATCAGCAGCGTGTCGCTTTGGTGGTTGATGAATACGGTGAGTTTAAAGGCTTGGTCACCTTAGAAGATATTCTAGAAGAAGTGATTGGCGACTTCACCACCCAATCCCCATTACGTATTGGTAGTTATCGCAAAGATGCCGATGGTAGCTGGCTGGTGGATGGCAGTAGCACCTTACGTGATTTGAATAAAAAACTAAACCTTAGCTTACCGCTCAATGGGCCGCGCACCCTGAACGGCCTAATTCTTGAGCACTTTGAAGATATTCCAGAAGCAAGCACTTGCTTTAAAATTGGAACTCATACGATTGAAATTGTTCAAACTCAAGACCGGATTGTTAAAGTCGTTAAAATATTTCCTTAATTTCATAAAATTTATATAGCCCTACCCAAATTGGGCTTGAATTTTTTACAGCTTGGTCCAAAATAGATTCCAATATGGCTAATTCACCTTTTGAAAATAATACCGCGCTTAAACCTGAAGTTGCAAAACCAAAATTGCCCCCCATGTTTAAGGTAATGCTGTTAAATGACGATTACACCCCTATGGAATTCGTGGTGGAGTGTATCGAAAGATTTTTTAATAAAAGCCGTGAACAAGCGACGCAAATCATGCTCAAAGTACATACTGAGGGCGTTGGTGTTTGCGGTGTATATTCACAGGACATCGCAGAAACGAAAAAGAATCAGGTAATTAACTATGCCAATGAGTTGCAGCATCCTTTGCAATGCGTAGTTGATCCCGCTTAGAGAATATTCGAGCATATGCACAATATTGAAGGTAAGGTAAAAAAATGATTGCTCAAGAGTTAGAAGTTAGTCTGCACATGGCCTTTATGGACGCTAGACAAAAGCGTCATGAACTCATTACGGTTGAACATTTGCTACTCGCCATGATAGACAACCCAACTGCCGCTGAGGTGTTGCGTGCCTGCGGTGCGAAGTTAGACATTTTACGTACTGAACTAATCCAATATATTGAAGAGCATACGCCTACCGTAATGGGGCAGGATGACGTTGATACACAACCAACGCTAGGCTTTCAACGCGTGATTCAACGCGCCATGTTACATGTGCAATCATCAGGTAAAAAAGAAGTCACAGGCGCGAATGTACTGGTAGCCATTTTCGGTGAAAAAGATTCACACGCGGTGTTCTATTTGCTGCAACAAGGCGTAACGCGTCTCGATGTAGTTAACTTCATCTCTCATGGTGTTTCTAAGGTTGGGGGAACGGCTAAACCAGAAGGTACGGATGCAGAGGCTGAAGTAGAAGCAACGCCTAATGGCGCGCTAGAGAATTACACACTCAACTTAAACGCTCAGGTTTTAGCCGGAAAAATAGATCCTTTGATTGGACGCGGTCCAGAACTAGAACGCGTAGTACAAACACTCTGCCGCCGCCGCAAAAATAATCCTTTATTAGTGGGTGAAGCCGGAGTAGGTAAAACGGCGATTGCTGAAGGTTTAGCACGCAGAATTGTTGAAAAAGAAATTCCAGAGGTGTTAGCCAATGCCATTGTTTACTCGCTAGATATGGGTGCATTGTTGGCGGGCACTAAATACCGTGGTGACTTTGAGCAACGTTTAAAAGCGGTCATGAAGCAACTGGCTGAAAATCCAGATGCGATTTTATTCATAGACGAGATTCATACTTTAATCGGTGCGGGCTCTGCCAGTGGCGGCACTTTGGATGCCAGCAACTTGCTGAAACCGGCGCTTTCCAATGGCTCACTCAAATGCATAGGCGCAACGACTTACCAAGAATACCGAGGCGTATTTGAGAAAGATCATGCACTGGCACGCCGCTTCCAAAAAATTGATGTGGCTGAACCAACCGTTGCTGAAACCATTGAAATATTAAAAGGTTTAAAATCTCGCTTTGAAGCGCATCACAACGTTAAATATACGGCTAGCGCTTTAACCACCGCTGCTGAGTTATCGGCTAAATATATTAATGACCGCCACTTACCAGACAAAGCGATTGACGTCATTGATGAGGCTGGCGCTGCGCAACGTATATTGCCAAAATCGAAACAGAAAAAAACTATAGGCAATAAAGAGATTGAGGACATTGTCGCAAAAATCGCGCGCATTCCACCCAAAAATATCTCTAGCGACGATAGAAGCGCACTTAAAACTTTAGAGCGTGATTTAAAAGCGGTTGTGTTTGGTCAGGACAAAGCGATTGAAACATTAGCCTCTGCAGTAAAAATGGCCCGTAGTGGTTTAGGACAAGGCAACAAACCTATCGGTAGTTTCTTATTTAGTGGCCCTACCGGCGTTGGTAAAACTGAAGTTGCTAAACAATTAGCCTACATTATGGGCATAGAATTAATTCGCTTCGATATGAGTGAATATATGGAGCGACATGCGGTATCGCGTTTAATCGGCGCACCTCCTGGCTACGTAGGGTTCGATCAAGGTGGCATGATGACCGAGGCGATTAACAAGCATCCATACTGCGTATTGTTGTTGGATGAAATTGAAAAAGCCCACCCAGATATTTTCAATATTTTGCTGCAAGTGATGGATCACGGCACGCTGACAGATAATAACGGGCGCAAAGCGGACTTTAGAAACGTGACGATTATTATGACGACTAATGCCGGCGCTGAGAATTTATCTAAAGCTAGCATGGGCTTTACCAATGCAAAACAGGCTGGTGACGAACAAGCTGACATCAAGCGTTTGTTCTCGCCTGAGTTTCGTAATCGCTTGGACGCGACCGTGTCATTCGCCTCGCTTTCTCAAGACATTCTGATTCGCGTGGTCGATAAATTCTTGATTCAACTAGAAGACCAGTTGCATGATAAAAAAGTGGAAGTAACCTTTAGCGATGCGCTTAAAACTTATTTAGGTAAAAAAGGCTTCGATCCATTAATGGGTGCGCGTCCGATGGCGCGTTTAATTCAAGATACCATACGTAAAGCCTTGGCCGATGAATTATTGTTTGGCAGACTCGCTAACGGCGGCAGTGTGCATGTAGATATTGATGATAAAGATGGAGTGAAACTTATTTTCTCAGACGAGACGCTATCAAACACAGATGCGCTAGCTACAGTCGATTAGCGCCTACGTTAATCGATAATCAAAACGGCCTGCTTACCTGCGTAAGTTGGCCGTTTTTGCATGATATCGACAAATAAATCTGAAACGACTAACTGTTTTAACCAAGCCTTTAATTTAAGATAAGCGGCCGCCTCAAACCAATCCGGATCAACACCAGAAAACTGCCGAATAAACGGAAAAAGTGCAATATCGGCCAAACTGACTTTATCGCCTAACAAAAATACAGACTTCGCTAATAACCGCTCAAGCTTTTGCAAAAATACTTCCGCTTGCGCTCTGTAAAATTCAACTGATTGCTCGGGGAAACGAATCGCATATTTGTATTTATCTAAAGCCTGTTTAAAGCTTCCATCATTTTCAGTAATTAAACGCTGTGTCAATGGCTTATCGGCAGTTAACCAACCATCGATATCACGCTGCTGCAATGCCCAATACATAATATCCAGACTTTGCTCAAGTACCTGTCCATCCTGCAAAACTAATACTGGCACTGTGCCTTTAGGTGATGCTATTAACATTTCTGCAGGCTTTTCTTTTAGCGCTATGTCTCGAATATCCACACTGACATTCGCATATTTAATCGCCATTCTTGCCCGCATGACATATGGACAGCGGCGGTAGGAATAAAGGATCGGTAGCTGCATTAAAACTAGCCTAATGTTTGGCAAATATCATGAACTAATTTGGGGCCTTTATAAATCAGGCCGCTATACACTTGAACCAAATCAGCGCCTGCGGCAATTTTTTCTACCGCATCAGCCCCATTTAGAATGCCACCTACACCAATAATCGGCAAGGCACCTTGTAGCCTTTGTGAGAGCTGCTGTATAACTAAAGTTGATTTTTCGCGCACTGGTGCGCCAGATAAACCGCCGGTTTCGGCAGCATTTTCCATGCCCTGCACCATGTCACGGGCAAGTGTAGTATTGGTCGCAATCACGCCATCAATTTTATGCTCAATTAACAAATCAGCAATTTCGTTAATCTGCCCACGGTCTAAATCTGGTGCAATTTTAAGCGTAATAGGTACGTAACGTCCGTGTTGCTCTGCCAGTTTAGCTTGCTCTAACTTAAGGCTGGACAGTAAGGCAGATAAGGCGGATTTCTCTTGCAATGCACGTAGATTTTTAGTGTTGGGTGATGAAATATTGACCGTGATATAACTGGCGTAGGCATACACTTTTCGCATACAAATCAAATAATCATCGACGGCATTTTCCATCGGCGTATCAAAATTCTTACCAATGTTTATGCCTAGTATTTGGCCCGCGGTCAGGCCTTTATATTGCGCCACCTTTACGTTTTCAAGCAAATTATCTACACCCAAATTATTAAAGCCAAAGCGATTCACGATACCAAGCGCATCCTTAACTCTAAACAAGCGTGGCTTAGGGTTACCTGGTTGCGGCCTTGGAGTAACGGTGCCAATTTCAATAAAGCCAAATCCTAAGGCCGCTAAACCATCTATGACAGCACCATTTTTATCCAAGCCTGCCGCTAAGCCTACCGGATTAGGAAAATTAAGCCCCATTATTTGCCGTGGTTGGCAAGTTGGCGCTTTGGGATATAGCTTCAAAAGTCCAGCTTGCTTGGCAAGCTTAAGGCTTTTTAAAGTAAGGTCGTGGGCTGTTTCAGCATCGAACTGAAACAGCAAAGGTTTTGCCAGTGAGTAAATATTCATAATCATATTTTACTTCAAAATGTATTTGAGCGTCGATGCGAAGCAAGCAATTAACCATTGTTTTGTGGCACGACAAAGTTTATTTTTGCAAGGCTGAGCGCTGTAACTTGTTAGCAAGCAAGCGAAGGCGGTGGCATAATACTCGTATTATTCGCATCTATTAAATTGAATCCTATGGCAAAAAATCAAACACTGCAATTACTAGGGGGCTTAACAGCCACCGAATTTTTAGCTGAGTATTGGCAAAAAAAACCTTTGCTTATCAAAAATGCAATCTCTGATTTTCAAGGTTTATTAAGTCCAGAAGAGCTTTCTGGTTTAGCCTGCGAAGATGATGTGCAATCACGCATTGTGGAATACATTAAAGGGAAATGGCATGCCAGCCAAGGGCCATTTGAAGATTATGATTTTGCACGCTTGCCACAAAAACCATCAGCACAACATAATTGGACTTTATTAGTGCAAAGTGTGAATCATTACCTACCTGAAGCCTCAGAGTTGTTACAGAAATTTGATTTTATCCCACATGCAAGACTGGATGATTTAATGGTCAGTTACGCGCCAGATGGCGGTGGTGTAGGGCCACATTTTGATAGTTATGATGTATTTTTACTACAAGGCCAAGGCCGGCGTTTATGGCGTATTAGCGAACAAACTGACTTAAGCTTAATTGAGAGCGCGCCACTACGCATATTGCAGAATTTCAACACTGCCCAAGAATGGCTATTAGAGGCCGGCGACATGCTTTACTTACCGCCGCACCTTGCGCATTGGGGAATTGCTGTGTCTGAGGGCAAAACCGATTGCATGACCTACTCAATAGGGTTTCGCGCGCCCAAAAACCAGGAACTCGCCAGCGAATTTTTAGGGTTTATGCAGGATAAATTAAATCAAGATCAAATTATTTTACCAGGCATCTATCAAGATGCTGATTTAGCACTACAGAATCATGCCGCAGAGATTAGTGGTACTATGGTGAATAAAGTCAGTTTAGACTTACAAAAAATAAAATGGTCAGATGAATTGGTGGCTGAGTTTCTTGGGACTTATTTATCAGATCCCAAAGCTGATGTAGTATTTGATGCCAATAAGAAAATCTCGATAAAAAATTTTAGTGAGAATTTAGCTAAATCGGGCATTGCTTTGGACCTAAAAAGCCAAATGCTGTTTTTTTGCAACACCGCACTCACCATATTTTTCTTGAACGGTGAAACAGTATCATTTACAGGTGATTCAGCAGAGCTACTCAAAACACTTGCGGATAAGCGCCACTTGTTAGCTATCGACATAGCGAATAAAGTCGAGCAAGATCAGTTACTATCAAAACAACTTTACGATTGGTATCTCGCGGGATATTTGACTATGGCTTAGTTGGACAATGGTTTAGTTGGCTGTTTAAATTAAATTTCAACGTTGTAATTGAATTCAAGCTGCATTCTGCTAAATCTAATATGTGACAGATAATAGGTGAAATATCTAGTCGCTGATTAAAAGAAAAAATCTTCTCAATGGCATTATTCATTTCATGAAAATATCATTTTAAAAAAACCTGCTTTAAATTTTCATTTTTGACTAAAAACAGACATTTATTTTAAATTTAGTGCAACTTTTTACTAATTATCTAGGTTTTTAGCTGGGTTTTTTTTAAAATTACTGGTAAAATTTATGTCACTCGGTATAGATTATTAGATAAAACTTTTGATCAAACACCGTAAAAGTTTTTTTAACTAGTTAAACTCTTAAGGATTAAACATGACACGTTCACTTTTACTTGCTGCATTATTGGCTCTTGCTCTAACTGCTTGTGGCGAAAAAGCTGCTGAAGTTGCTGCTCCTGCTGCTGAAGTTACTGCTCCTGCTGAAGCAGCTCCTGCTGCAGAAGCTGCAGCTCCTGCTGCTGCTGAAGCTGCAGCTCCTGCTGCAGAAGCTGCAGCTCCTGCCGAAGCTGCTAAGTAATTAGCCTTTAGTAAGAACTAAAAAGCCGACTTATAGTCGGCTTTTTTATTTTAGAGATCTACTTAAACCTCTAACTTTCAACTCGAATGCCTAACATCTTGTAAATGATAAATAATATAATTTATGCTTCAATCAATTAATCTCGCGCCAGTCAAAACCAAGCAATTGGTCAGCAACACCAATCCAACCATTTTCACAATCTAATACTTTGGCTAAGGCAGACTGCGCCAACATTGGTGTGTTGTTTTTAGCACTCAGATGCGCCGCCACAATATGCTGCAGGCGACTATTATCCAACTTGGACAATAAATTTGCTGAGGCTAAATTTTCTAAATGACCCAAATCTCCACCTACCCGCTGTTTGAGCGACCAACTATATGGCCCCGCTTGCAACATGCTGGCATCGTGATTACATTCAAGAACCAAGGCGGAACATGCCGTTAGCATTCCCTCAATATGAGACGTCGTGCGCCCCACGTCAGTTAGCACACCTAATTTATGGTTACCGTCAGAAAAAACACATTGAATCGGCTCACGCGCATCGTGTGGCACTGGATATGGTTGCACCTGAATGTCAGCAACATCAAAAGAACAATGGCTATCCACTACATTTAATTGCAAATCATGCCGATTAGGTAGATAGCGCGTCACCATTTTTAATGTGCCATAAGTGAGCCACACCGGAATTTTATGCTTAGCGGCAAATTTAAATGCACCACCCGCGTGGTCGTCATGCTCATGCGTAATAACGATGCCAGACAAATCTTCAGGCATAAGATTTAATCTGGCTAATCTCGCACTAGTTTCTTTAACACTAAAACCGCAATCTAACATTAGTCGAGTCTGCTTAACCTCAACCACCAGCGCATTGCCAGCACTGCCACTGCCCAGTGAAGCAAAGCGCATGTTGTTAGCCCTTAAATTTGACTGATAAGGTTACTTTAACTGCTCGTACATTAAGGCAACAATTCGATTCGCGGTCGTTGTGCGTAAGCGTGCGCCATCTTTATTAATAATGGTGACCACAGCATTGCCTTTATCGCCTTCCGCTACTTTGATGCGGTATTGTTTTTCTGGATTAGTTTTTTGTTTGTCGTCCGTACCCCAGAATTTAAGTTTCTCAACCATGCTTTTTTCTTCTTTTTTCGGCTCGGCTGCAGCTGATTTTTTATCATCATCGCCCCAGAACTTCAAAGTTTCAAGCAAGCCTTTCTTTTTCGCTGGCGTATCATCAATATCTACATCGGCATAACGCACAAAGAACACACCGCTAGAGCGATCTTTATCTTCAATAACAAAACCAACTCTATCTAGCGCCAAACCAACACGACGCCATGCGCGGTCAAATGGATCGTTTAACACCAAAGTTGCGCTACCATCAGACTCTTTAATAACTTCAGCACGTTTCAATGTCACGGCATCAGCAATAATCGCTTTAGATTTTTGCTCTTCTACACCTAACTTCACCATCAAGCGGCGTAACAGTTCGTCATCCAATTCAACGTCTCTAGCGTCCATTTCAGTGTTGGTTTTTGCGCCTAGTTTGTAGCCGGTATCAATTTCACCCAACTGTGTTTGCACTCTATTTTTACCATCATCTGGCGCGCCGGATACTGATCGATGTGTCATATAGATTTCAGTGGTATTAGCTTCATTACCACGGTCTAAACGGGTGCGGAATTTCTTTTTATCTGCAAAACCTGATAATTTATCTAGCCATTTATCAAACTTATCACCCATATTGCCTGAGTCATCTTTCTTAATGGCTTCAGAGTCAATCCACTCGGTTTCCATTACGCCCAGTTGCGGATTTTCTACACGTACCGCAAAACCCATGTCCGTCCAAAAATCGCGTATCAATGGCCATATTTTTTCAACTGGCGCATTAACCACTAGCCAACGCTGCGCGCCGGCCTTTTCCAACCTAACACCTTCAGGTGAGGTTAATATTTTCTCAGCAGCGACTTCTTGGTTTTCTTGTGCTTGACTGTAAGTAGAATAACTTGTGCTGCCAGGAATAGAATAAGCATCACTGGTCGGGCTCGCCGTTAAATCTGGTGGCACTTCCAAAGGCTTGGTACGATTAGCAGCCTTGTAATCCGAAGTGTTATTGATAAAAGGAATTGAATCGCAAGCGGCTAAACTGCTGACCAACAACAGGCCAATGGTTGCACGTTTAATCGTACTAGTTGTAATCTTGCTAGTTGTAATTGCGCAGTCTGTAGTTCCGCGACTTGAAGTTGCATATGGCTTGATGTTAGTTTGTTTCATTCAGACCTCTTTATCAGACGTTTATAACAGCTTTTATTAAAAACAGTTTTTATAAAATATTTGCAAGTTTGCAAGCGCCACGCAATACATCATGATATTGCGCAGATAAATTCACCATAGGTAACCTAATACCGGTTTTAATCAAACCCATTTCTACCAGCACCCATTTTACTGGGATAGGATTGGCTTCTATAAATAGCTTTTGATGTAAACCGAAAAGTTTGGCGTTAATTTTACGCGAAGCAATCGCGTCACCTGCCATTGCCGCAACACACATTTCGTGCATTAACTTAGGTGCGACATTGCCAGTAACCGTAATCACACCTTTGCCACCCAGCAACATCAAGCTCATGGCAGTCGCATCATCACCGCTCAACACAGTAAAGTCAGCAGGCGCACGTAATATCAAATCGGCACCACGCTCAATGCCACCAGTTGCATCTTTGATGCCGACGATGTTTTTATGCGATGCTAGGCGCAGCGTAGTGTCATTGCTAATATCACAGCCAGTACGACCAGGCACGTTATACAATATTTGTGGAATATCCACCGCATTAGCGATCGCGGTAAAATGCTGAAATAAGCCTTCTTGCGTGGGTTTATTGTAATAAGGTGCTACTAGCAAACAGGCATCGACGCCCAATTCTTTGGCTTTTTGCGTGAGTAAAATAGCCTCTTTGGTTGAATTTGCTCCAGTACCAGCAATCACCGGGACTCGGCCATTGACTTGGCTAACCGCAGTTTTAATGAGCAAACAATGCTCGTCAAAATCGACTGTAGGTGACTCTCCGGTCGTACCAACAATCACAATACCATCGGTGCCTTGCTCTACATGAAAGTCAATCAGCGCATTCAGAGACGGAATATCCAAGCTGCCGTCTTCAAACATAGGTGTAACAATAGCGACTAAACTACCTTGCAACATAGCAAACCTAAACGATTCATAATTTTGTATTTTAACTTAAAAGCTAACCAAATATACACACTGTAGACTTAAACTTTCACCTAGCTCACGCTAGGTAGGCAGTCTCGAGATTACATATTGAAAGAAATCTTCCGCACTTAATAAACAGCTCATGAAAAACTAATCGTTATATTGTGCGGTCCATAGACTTTTAGTGGCTTTTTTTTGCTCAGCTTGACAGGTGATAAAGGCGGTTAATAGAGGTATAATTACACTTAATATTACAATTCTTTATATCGCAATAAATCTTGAATATGACCTTTGATTTGCATCATTACATCATGATTTTAATCAGCACCGTGTTTGTCAACAACATCGTGTTAGTTAAAATTCTTGGCCTTTGCCCATTCATGGGTGTTTCTAAAAAACTAGAAGCTTCCATCGGCATGGCCGGCGCAACAGCTTTTGTGTTGAGCATAGGCTCAATGACAAGCTGGGGTGTAAATCACTACTTACTTGAGCCGAACGGCTTGGAATATCTACGCACACTATCATTTATTGTCATAATTGCTGGTGTAGTGCAATTTACTGAAATGGTGATGGAAAAGAACTTTCCACCATTATATCAATCACTGGGCATATTTTTACCGCTAATTACTACCAATTGTGCGGTGTTAGGTATTCCGCTACTCAATGCACAGGCCAGCCATAGCTTTCTAGAATCTTTGTTATTTGGCATGGGCGGCGCAATTGGCTTTTCACTGGTACTAATACTCTTTGCATCGATGCGTGAACGACTTGAAGCTGCTGACATTCCTGTCACATTTAAAGGTTCGGCAATCGCCATGGTCACCGCCGCGCTAATGAGTTTAGCGTTTATGGGCTTTGCTGGTCTTGATAAATACTAACTTTCAAATTGTAACGCTATGCTATTAACTTCACTTTACATTATGCTCGGCCTTGCGCTTGCGCTTGGCCTCGTATTAGGTATTTCCGCCTTGCTATTCAAGGTTGAGGGTGACCCTTTAATCGCGCGTATCGATGCAATTTTGCCGCAAACACAGTGCGGACAATGCGGTTATCCCGGTTGCAAACCTTACGCCACAGCCATTGCCGCCGGTGAAGCGGATATTAATCAATGTCCTCCAGGTGGAGATGCTGGCGCTCATGCTTTGGCAGATTTAATGGGCGTGGAATACAAACCGCTCAACGCAGAACATGGCACACCTAAACCAAAATCAGTGGCATTTATTGATGAAGCGACTTGTATCGGCTGCACCTTATGTATACAAGCGTGTCCAGTAGATGCAATTTTGGGCGCAGCAAAACACATGCACACGATTATCGCCTCTGAATGTACCGGTTGCGAATTATGTCTTGCGCCTTGCCCGGTAGATTGCATAACCATGTTGCCCGTGGCAGAAAACCCAGACAATTGGAAATGGAAATATCCTATCATTCCAATTACAGCCATCCCTTTCAGTTTAAATATCCCTCCATTAAATAGCACAAGCGCATGAGTGACATTATAAATTTTGCGAGCAATTTGATTCGCAATACATTTGCTAATAAAGCCACAGCCAATAACAGCTTGAAAGATATTTTCAAGTTCAACGGTGGCGTGCATCCAGCAGAACATAAAGCGGAATCAACCACACACCCAATCAGCAAACTGGCGATGCCAGAAAAATTGATTTTGCCATTGCGCCAACATGTCGGGTATATGCCTAAAATAAAAGTACAAGTAGGTGACTATGTACTTAAAGGTCAAATGCTAGCGGAGCCAGAAGGCTCTGTTTCTGCGGCGATCCATGCACCGACCTCAGGCACAATCACGGCAATCAGCGAACAAGTCATTCCACATCCGTCAGGTTTACCGGATATGTGCATCACCTTAGTGCCGGATAATAAAGATCAATGGACCATGTTGCAGCCTTTAGATTGGCGCAACACTGATAAAAAAATGTTGGTTGATGGTTTGCGTGCCTCTGGAATTGTGGGTTTGGGTGGCGCTACTTTTCCAACGCACATTAAACTGCGCAGCAATGGAAAGTCGAACGTGCATACCTTGGTGATTAACGCTGCCGAGTGCGAGCCTTATATCACTTGTGATGATATGTTGATGCGCGAGCGTGCCAATGAGATATTAAAAGGTATTGAAATTGTGCAGTATTTGCTAGGTACTGAAAAATGTATCGTTGGCATTGAAGATAACAAGCCAATCTCGGCTGGCATCATGACTAAAGCGCTGGCGGCAAGCTCGACCATAGCCGTAAAAATAGTACCTACGCTATACCCTAGCGGAGATGCGCGCAGACTGATTCATTTATTACTTGGCACTGAAATACCTAATGACAAACGCTCAACCGATGTTGGCATTCAAGTATTTAACGTAGCCACAGTGCTGGCAATTTATCGCTATTTTGTGTTTGGCGAACCCTCTATCAGCCGTGTTGTAACCATGACAGGCAATGTGGCAGTGCCGCAGAATTTTGAAGTGTTATTTGGTACGCCATTACACGCATTAGTCGCTGCCGCTGGTGGCGCCAAAACCAATACCACTCATTTTATTATGGGTGGGCCTATGATGGGCTTTGATTTACCCAATGACTTAGTGCCGATTACCAAAGCAGCGAATTGTATTATTGCTGCTACACCTGATTTATTTGCAGCACCACCACCGGCTATGCCCTGTATTCGTTGTGCACGTTGCGCTGATGCCTGCCCAGTGAATTTGCAGCCGCAGGAACTGTATTGGTTTGCAAAGTCGGATAACTTTGAAAAAGCCCGCGACTATAATCTGTTTGATTGTATCGAATGCGGCTGCTGTACCTATGTATGCCCGAGCGACATTCCATTAGTGCAATATTATCGTTATGCAAAAAGCGAGATTATTGCGGTAGATAAAGCCAAAGAAGCGGCTGATTTAGCGCGAGAACGGAATGATTTTAGATTAGCGCGTATCGAGCGTGAGAAATTAGAGCGCGCACAAAAACATGCTGAACGCGCTCAAGCCACTAAATCTGAAGTGAAGTCTGCTGAAATTAAACCTGTAGACGATGTTAAAGGGACAAGCGCTGAAAGCATTAAAACTTCAGATGCACCAGCCAGCACAGACAAACAAGCAGCAATTGCTGCCGCCATTGCTCGGGCTAAAGCGCAGAAATTAGCTGCGGCCATTACCAGTGATATTTCTGCAGAAAAAACCTCTGTTTTGCCAACTGCACCTCAGACTAAAACTCCTGAGGCTAAAATCACTGAGGCTGAAACCCCAGAAACTGAAGCCGCTGAATTAAAAGCTAAGCAAGATAAACAAGCGCTAATCGCTGCTGCAATTGAACGTGCCACAGCACAAAAACTAGCCGCCGCACAAGCGGGTGATGCACCAAAAAATATTGAAAATGTAAGCGCGACCGTGCAAGCGGAAATCAATGCAACAGATGCGCTACGAGAAAAAGCAAAACTGGTAGTTGAGGCGCAAGTATCAAAAAGTAAAGAGTCTGACTAGACAATACGAATAAGACAATACGAATAAGA
>JBBAOU010000015.1:26734-40510 GCA_040401175.1 Methylotenera sp.
AGACAATACGAATAAGACAATACGAATAAGATAATATTAATAGGATAACCCCTTGAACCGTTCACCATATATTACCGACGCACCCACCGTTAGCACTATTATGTTTAAAGTGTTGCTGGCCTTAGTGCCTGGCATTGCCGCTTATGTGTGGATATATGGTGGCGGCATTTTAGTTTCGCTGACGCTTGCAACGCTGACGGCGCTAGCTGCGGAAGCGCTATTACTTAAAATCCGCCAGCGCCCAGTTAGGCCTTATTTAATGGACATGAGTGCTGTAGTTACCGCTTGGTTATTGGCGTTAGCGCTGCCGCCCTTGGCGCCTTGGTGGCTGGTAATCGTGGGCACCTTCTTTGCCATCGTAATCGCCAAACAGCTTTATGGCGGCCTAGGCTACAATCCATTTAACCCAGCCATGGTTGGCTACGCAGTATTACTCATCTCATTTCCATTGATTATGACAAAATGGCCAGCGCCATTATTATTAACTGAACATCCACTTAGCTTTATGGATCAGTTACATTTTATTTTTAGCCATAGCTTGCCAGGCGATATTAAAGTTGATGCCATTACTTCGGCAACACCATTGGATTACCTAAAAACGCAATTAATGCTGAAATATGAGGTTTCCAGCATCACGCAAGCGCCTATTTTTGGGGCATTTGGTGCTAAAGGTGGTGAAATTGTCACCGGCGCTTATTTACTCGGCGGCCTGTATTTATTACAGCAGCGTATTATTAGCTGGCATTTGCCTACGGTATTTTTAGCGTCTTTGGCGACCATCTCTTTCGTCTTTTACGCGATTGAGCCTAGCCATTTTGCCAATCCGCTATTCCACTTAATGAGTGGCGCATCTATGTTATGTGCCTTCTTCATCATCACCGACCCAGTCAGTGGTCCGACGACACCGAAAGGAAAAATTTACTTTGCCGCTGGCATTGGCGTGCTGACATATTTAATCCGCGTGTATGGCGGCTACCCAGATGGTGTGGCTTTTGCCGTATTACTAATGAATATGTGCGTACCTCTAATAGATGCGTTGACGCAGCCACGTGTATTTGGCCACAAATAAGGATTAGCTGAGCATGTCTGAATCCACATCTGAATCAATAGTAAAACACACCTCAAAGACGGCAATCACTATGATTGCTTTCGCTTTCATTGGCACAGCCCTACTCGCTTATGTATTTGAAATTACCCGCGCGCCGATCGAAGCCAGTGAAGCTGAAGCGCGATTGGCGCTTTTTAAGCAAATTTTGCCAGAAAATAGTTACGATAATAATCTGCTAAAACAGGTGATTAAAATAATGCCCAACGAACTATTAGGCAACCATCAACCCACAGAAGCCAACATTGCAACACTTAACCATAAAACAGCAGGCGTCATATTAGAAGCCATAGCGCACGATGGCTATAGTGGCGACATCAAACTTTTAATTGCGATTCATGCAGATGGTACTATTAGTGGTGTACGCGTATTAGCCCACAAAGAAACCCCCGGTTTGGGTGATTATATTGATGTGGCACATGGTCAGTGGATAAAGCTGTTTAATGATGAATCTTTAGCCAAAACACCTGCCAAACAATGGCAGGTAAAAAAAGATGGTGGTAAGTTTGATTACATGGTGGGCGCTACCATTACACCACGCGCTGTCGTCAAAGCAGTTTTAAAAGCTGAACAGTATTTTGCAATGAACAAAGAGTCACTTTTTGCCAACCCTGAAAATGCAATTAGCGCACAGGCCGAATTAATTCAAAAGCCTAAGGATTAATCATGAATAATATCTATAAAGAAATCACCATCAACGGCTTATGGAAGCAAAACACTGGCGTGGTGCAATTATTAGGCCTTTGCCCGACGTTGGCAGTCACCACTAGCGCGGTCAATGGCTTAAGCCTTGGTTTAGCCACGGCATTGGTGATGGCAGCGTCCAACGGTTCAGTTTCGCCAGTACGAAAATTAGTGCCTAACGAAATTCGCGTACCGGTATTTATCTTGGTTATCGCCACCCTAGTGACCGTGATTGACATGTCGATTAACGCCTTTGCGCACCCATTACACAAAGTACTGGGTATTTTTATACCGTTAATTGTGGTGAACTGCATCGTACTGGCGCGGGTAGAATCATTTGCAGCCAAAAACACCACCGTACCCTCTATTCTAGACGGCTTTATGATGGGCTCAGGCCTGATGTTGGTGTTAGGTTTACTTGGCGCCATGCGTGAACTAGTAGGAAAAGGCACGATTCTATCTGGCCTAGATTTAGTCTTTGGTCCATCGGCAATACCCTTTATGTGGGTAAGTACTGATTACCATGGTTTGCTATTAGCGGTATTGCCGCCGGGCGCATTCTTAGGCTTAGGCTCTCTAATCGCAATTCGCAATTGGATTGAAATTAGAAATACCGCTAAAGCAAAGACGCTAGTGCCAGCACTAAATCCGTCACTTAACCATTAAGCCTGACGCGGCAATATTTAGCAGCCATGAATGCCAAGCAACGTTTTGAAATATTCAAACGCTTAAGCATCGCCATACCTAACCCGAGTACGGAGCTTAAACATAACAGTACATTCGAGCTTTTAATTGCGGTAATATTATCAGCGCAGGCCACGGATAAAGGCGTTAATCTCGCCACGGAAAAACTGTATGCGGTAGCCAATACCCCTGAAAGTATTCTAGCGCTTGGGCTATCTGGGCTAGAGCAATACGTTAAAACCATAGGCCTCTACCACGCCAAAGCAAAAAACGTATTAGCTACCTGTCAAATGCTGATTAGCAAGCATCAATCGCAAGTACCCAATACCCGCCTAGCGCTTGAAGCATTACCCGGTGTAGGACGCAAAACAGCGAATGTAATCTTAAATACGGCGTTTGGGCAACCCACCATCGCTGTAGATACGCATTTATTTAGATTAGGCAACCGTATTAAACTAGCCACAGGAAAAACTGTCATAGACGTTGAACAGAAATACCTAAAAACAATACCGGCAGAATTTATGCAAGATGCACATCATTTATTGATTTTACATGGCCGCTACACCTGCACAGCTCGAAAACCAAAATGTGCCGAGTGCTGCATTGAAGATTTATGTGAATATAAAGCAAAAGAATTTAATTCAACAATAACGCCGCCACAAAGCCAAGTATAAATGCTTTATCCACTTAATATTACTATGCCTAAACGTTTCAATTATCTAAATAAGGGTTTATAAGCCATGAGTTTGTATAAGCCTAGCCGCGATCAAGCCCGCCAATTTCTATTTGATGCTTGGGCTAAATTTAAGCAACATTCAATATTAAGCGATTTAGAAAAAATCGCGGTTGAAGTCATACAAATACACCCTGAATATCATGTGATTTTAAATTCACCAGCGCGCTATATGCACCAACAATATTTCCCGGAGATGGGCGAAACGAATCCATTCTTACATTTAAGCCTGCATTTATCGGTAATTGAGCAAATCAGTATCAACCAGCCTATAGGCATCACACAGATTTATGAACAATTGAAACAACAATTTACCGATAGCCATTTAGCCCAACACGATATACTTGAATGCTTGGCTGAAACCATCTGGCAGGCGCAGCATAATAACCAAGCATTAGATTCAGAAACCTACCTGAGTTTACTCAAGCAAAAAATTGGGCAACATTGATAAGGCCGCATTTTAATAAATTCTTCATTATCAGGCTGTTTTCAACGATACTATTTGATAATACTTGGTTAACGCTATTTGGCACTACTTTTAACTCTAAAAAAGGACCTACCTATGACTGACACAAGCAAAAATTTAGCGCTAGCGATTAGTGCTGCACTAGCATTATCAATAGCGGCAACGGAGGTTAATGCAACAGAAAACCCATTTTTGGCCAAATCATTATCGTCTGGCTATCAAGTTGCGGATAATGCACCGACAAAAATGAAAGAGGGTCAATGCAGTGCGGGTAAATGTGGTGCAAGCAAAAAAGCGGCAGCAAAAAAAGAAGCGGCAAACAAATCTGCAGTAACAAAAGTCCCAGTCGAAAAATCGAAGGAAGGTGCCTGTAGTGCTGAAAAAATGAAAGAAGGTGCGTGCAGTGCTGAAATGAAAAAGGATATGGAAAAATAAGCTACGGCAATCTAAACAGAAGTTCGCAAGCTAGCTAAGCAATGATTCGGCTAAACAATGCCAATGCTAACATTGCCGATACCGCCATGATCGCAGATCAAGCAATAGTTGCAGGTGCAGGCCTAGGGTTGAAGCGTGCGCTAATCCCCCAAATTCAAGCTGCTTTTGGCCAAGATTTAATTGCCAATATTAATTTTATTGAAATTGCCCCTGAAAATTGGCTAGATGTTGGTGGTAAAAGACGTCAACAGTTAGACTGGTTTGCACAACGTTATCCGATTGTTTGTCATGGTTTATGTTTATCTTTAGGCGGTTTAGCGCCGCTTAATACGGCTTTTTTACTACAAGTTAAAAAGTTCTTGCAGCTATATGCAGTGCCGCTATACACCGAACATCTAAGCTACTCCACCGATGGCTACAATGGCCAGCAAGGCTATCTGTATGATTTGCTACCGATACCATTTACAGAGGAAGCCGTGCTTTATGTGGCAAAGCGCATACGCCAAACACAGGATATATTAGGCCAGCGCATTGCTATTGAAAATACATCCTATTACGTTCAGGCTCCGATTTCGACCATGGATGAATTGACCTTTATTCAGGCAGTTTTAGCAGAAGCCGATTGTCTGCTACATTTAGACATTAATAATATTTACGTTAATAGCGTAAATTTTGGCTTTGATGCACACGAATTCCTGCGCGGCATTCCTGCTAAACGGATCGCCTATGGCCACGTTGCCGGGCATTATCAGCAAAGCGCAGATTTATTAATAGATACGCATGGTGAGGATATCATCGACCCAGTTTGGGCATTATTACAAGAGGCCTACCAACTTTTTGGCAGCTTCCCTACACTACTAGAGCGCGATAACAACATACCGCCCTTAGATAGCTTGATACAAGAAGTGAACAAAATTGTATATTTACAAAGTCTATCCGACCGTAATATACCTAGTGCGGCCAATGTACATGTCTAGAAAATAACATGACAAACGACACGCCATCCTTTCAAATTTACCAACAAGCGTTTACTGCCTATATTAGAGATTCGTTGAAGCAGCAACACCCCAAAGGTGTGCCAAAAAAACGCATGGGCGTTTATAAAGAACTGGTATTCAATAATTTATTTGAATCAGTCTCGGCTTGCTTTCCTGTTGCACAAGAAGTATTGGGTAAACGTACTTGGTTAGCATTGGTGCGTAGATTCTTGCGTGAGCACGCAGCAAATAGCCCATTATTTCGCCATATTCCGGAAGAGTTTGTTAGCTACTTAAGTCAACTGAGCTTGATTGAAGCCAACCTTCTACCGCCATATCTAGCTAGCCTTTGTCATTATGAATGTGTAGAACTACAAGTTTCATCCATGACAGATATTGCCGAGCCTGAAGTTAAGAAAATTAATCCAAGCGGTGATTTATTAGCACGCAGAGCTGCCTTTACACCAAGCATGCGATTACTTAATTACGACTATGCCGTGCATACAATATCGGCTAAGCATAAACCTAAAAATAAAGTAAACACTTACATTCTTGTGTACCGGAATACTGAACATACGGTAAAGTTTGTCGAACTGAATCTTGTGACGTACAGGTTGATTGAATTAATGCGGAACCAAACTTACACAGCAGAGCAAGCACTAACTATCATCGCGAATGAAAGAAGTGAGCCATCTTTAGAAAATTTATTGCCGTTTGGTTTGGAAATACTTAATGACTTACGGGCGCAAGGCATCATACTAGGAGCTTATGATTAGGGGCAGACTATTAAGGTCTAAACTAACTTAAAAATTTGCTAGAGCAATCTAAATTAGTCAAAACTCACTTGTTGCAGTTGCCGTTCCTCTAACGCTACTAGTAAGTTCTTTTGCTCTTCGATGCTCATGTCCCACCAGGCTTTTATTTCATCAATAGTGCGATAACAACCTTGGCATAAGCCTGTTAGATCGTCCATCGCACAAACACTAATGCAAGGTGATTGAATTTCAGTGCTGCTATTCTCTGACATAATATTCTTCTGATTAATAACGTGGTAAATGGATTAAATAACAGCGATTTAAAAATTTAATTTAAATCGCTTTAGCTTAAATTAACTTAAAACACCATGACATTGCTTGAATTTTTTGCCTGATCCGCATGGGCAAGGGTCATTTCTACCAACTTTCACACCCTCACGAACGATAGGTTGCGCAGCGTCATTAGCAACACCTTGCTCATCAACGTTACTAGAAACGCCTAAAGCTTCGTCGTAATCAGCATGTTGATATTGTACATTTCCAACTTCAACCGGGCGGTCTACTGCTTCAACATCCGCTTCAGTTTTCACTTGTACTAGCATAGTCACTTTTGTAACTTCACTTTTTACTGAATTGAGTAAACCTTCAAACAACTCAAAAGCTTCGCGCTTATATTCTTGCTTAGGATTTTTTTGCGCATAAGAACGTAAATGAATCCCTTGGCGCAAATGGTCTAAGGCAGCTAAATGCTCGCGCCAATGATTATCCAAACTTTGCAACATCACTGAGCGTTCAAATTGACGCATAATATCTGAACTAGACTGCTCTTCTTTAGCCATATAAGTTTTTTCTGCGGCTTCTAGAATGCGATCACGCAGGGTTTCTTCATGCAAATCAGGATTATCTTCCAACATTTTTTGCAGTGGAATCTCTAGGCCAGCTTCCGCCTTAAGTTCCCTTTCTAAACTAGGCACATCCCATAATTCTTCAACACTATTCGGTGGAATATGCGTGGCAATCATGCTAATCAGCACGTCTTCACGCATCGCACAAATGGTATCGCCAATATCGGCCGCTTCTAACAACTCATTACGTTGTTCGTAGATTACTTTACGTTGATCGTTGGCTACATCATCATATTCAAGTAATTGTTTACGAATATCAAAGTTACGGCCTTCAACTTTACGCTGTGCATTTTCAATTGCACGCGTTACCCATGGATGCTCAATGGCCTCGCCATCTGGCATATTGAGTTTTTCCATAATTGCAGAAACGCGATCAGAAGCAAAAATACGTAGCAGTTGATCTTCTAAGGAAAGATAAAAACGGCTAGAACCAGCATCGCCTTGGCGACCAGAACGTCCGCGCAACTGATTATCGACTCGGCGTGACTCATGACGCTCAGTACCTGCAATATGCAAACCACCGGCAGCTAACACTGCATCATGACGTTTTTGCCAGTCAGCTTTAATGGCCGCAATACGTGTGTCTTTTTCTGCAGCACTTAGGCTGGCATCTTCTTTTACCGCGTCAATATCTGATTCAGGGTTACCACCTAATACAATATCTGTACCGCGACCTGCCATATTAGTGGCAATAGTAATCACACCAGGACGGCCCGCTTGCGCAATAATATGCGCTTCACGCTCATGCTGTTTAGCATTAAGTACTTGATGCTCTAGCTTTTCAGCATCCAATAAATTAGAGATTAACTCTGAATTCTCAATAGAAGTTGTACCCACTAACACTGGCTGACCGCGACTTTGGCAATCTTTAATATCCAAAATAACCGCAGCGTATTTTTCTTGTGCAGTACGATACACTTTATCCATATTGTCTTTACGCAACATGGCGCGATGCGTAGGAATTACCACGGTTTCTAGATTATAAATTTGATTGAATTCATAAGCTTCAGTGTCGGCTGTACCTGTCATGCCAGACAATTTAGCATACATGCGGAAGTAATTTTGAAAGGTAATTGAAGCCAGCGTTTGATTTTCCTTTTGAATTTCAACGCCTTCTTTGGCTTCAACCGCTTGATGCAAACCGTCGGACCAACGACGTCCCGGCATCATACGGCCGTTGATTTCATCGACAATCGTCACTTCCCCATCACGCACCACATAATGCTGATCTCTGTGATACAAGTTGCGTGCACGTAATGAAGCGTATAAATGATGCACCAAAGTAATATTAGCTGCTTCGTACAAGCTAGAACCTGCTGGCAGCAAGCCTGATTCTGTCAGCAAATCTTCTGCGTGCTCGTGTCCTTGCTCAGACATCACCACATTTTGGCCTTTTTCATCGACCCAAAAATCGCCTACGCCCTCCTCTTCAGTTTGCGCCACTAGCTTAGCCGCCACTGCGTTAATCTGGTTATACAGCGCAATACTGTCGTCTGCTTGGCCAGAAATAATCAGCGGCGTACGCGCTTCATCAATTAGAATCGAATCCACTTCATCAATCAACGCATAGCTTAAGCCACGCTGTACGCGCTCTTCACGGCTATGCACCATATTGTCGCGCAGGTAATCAAAACCGTATTCGTTATTGGTACCGTAAGTAATGTCCGCCGCATAAGCGAGGCGTTTTGCATCCGTTGGCATTTGAGATAAGTTAATACCGATACTCAAGCCCAAGAAGTTGTAAAGCTTGCCCATCCATTCCGCATCGCGTTTAGCTAGGTAATCATTCACTGTCACCACATGAACGCCTTTACCTGTCAGCGCATTTAGGTAAACCGGCAAAGTGGCTACTAGCGTTTTACCTTCACCGGTACGCATTTCACCAATTTTCCCAGCATTCAGCACCATGCCGCCTATCATTTGCACATCGAAATGTCGCATACCTAGCGCACGTTTACCACCCTCACGCACTACCGCAAACGCTTCTGGCAATAGCTGATCTAAGTTTTCGCCATTGGCATAACGTTTTTTAAACTCAGCGGTTTTTGCTTTAAGCGCCTCATCAGACAAAGCCTGTATTGCTGGTTCTAGCGCATTAATCTCTTGCGCTTTTTGTGCGTACTGCTTAACAAGCCTGTCGTTACGGCTACCGAATAGTTTTTTGAACAACGTGGATATCATGAGGTGAGTGACTTTCCGCTTAAAGGATAAAAGGCTTTTGAGTTATTTGCATGTGAGTATTAATGTGGCTATTTTCTTGAATAATGACTTAATGTTATTTGTATTCGTTATTTTTTTAGCTTTATTATCGTCTGACTTTATTTTTGAATCATGATATTACAATGCACAAATAGTAAATGGTGCGTACTTTTAAAAATTCAACCGTTTTAATGCTCGGCTATCAACAAACCTTTTTAAATACTAGCTTTAAGATAACGCCTCGGATCTAAGGCGTTACCGTTAAAACGAATTTCATAATGCAAATGTGGGCCAGTAGAACGGCCGGTATTACCAATTTCAGCAATTTCCTGCCCTTTTTCCACCCGCTGACCCACTGTGACAAATAATTTTGAGCTATGTGCGTAACGCGTTTCTAAACCAGAACCATGATCAATTCTTATCAGTTTACCATAATCAGCGGATGGCCCGGCAAACGACACGATCCCGCCAGCCGCAGCATTAATCCTAGTGCCTACTGCCGCTGGAAAATCTAATCCCTCGTGAAAAGCTTTTTCACCATTAAATGGATCGATACGCCAGCCATAGCTAGATGAATTAAATGCCACGCTAACCGGACTACTATTGGGCAACATATCTTTAAGCACGCTTTGTTGTAACAACTTAGCCTCAAGTCCACTAAACTGGTCAGTCTCTATGTCTATCTTTGCCATCAAATCCGCTATGTATTGCTGGAGCTCAGCCTCAGACAACGGTGAATTACGCACTAAAGGACCGCCCTTACCATTTTTTGAGCCTTTGCTTGGCGATGAATCCTTCTTCAATTTTGCTTTATCAGCAGTTACTGACGCCTTATCGCCCGCCAGCTTAGACAAGCGCTCACTCTGGGCATCTAAGCGGATAATCCGCGCTTGCATTTCTCCCAACTGTACAGCATAGACATCAAGATGCTTTTGCTGATTATTAAAAAACTTTAGTTGCGGAGGGATTAAAGATTTCACCCCCTTTTGTAAGGCAGACTCCTGTGGCACAATCAATATTATTGTAATAAAAGTTGGAATAAGCACCAGTGCAAGCGCTATCATGCTCACTTGTAACACTGACAGCGTTTTCGCTTTCGCCATACTATTTGAGACAAATATGATATTCATAGCATTCCTATCAACCGCTAGTTATGTACAACGCTAGCAGCCATGCGCCAGTTTAATTCTTTACTGAAACAAACTGAGCTTATGGCATTAAATGCCTATACCAAAGAAGCTCAAACTGCACAAAATATTTGGGAGATGATTGCCCCTGAAAACTTGGCTAAATTCAGCCATGCAAGCACAATTAAAAATCAACAATTCAACATAGTTGCGCATAGCAATGCGGTTGCGGCAAAAATCAAGCTTTTCATCCCTAGCCTGTTGATTCAGCTAGAAAAGCAAGAGTGTGAAGTTACTGCAATTCGAGTGAAAGTGCAAGTAAAATCTAGCCCGCAGGCCAAGCCTAAAGTCATTAAAAAGCTCAGTAGGCAGGCGAGTTCCGACCTAAAAATTCTTGCCGAAAAACTTAACGGCACACCGCTTGGTGAGGCGCTGGCAAGATTAGCCAGTAAAGCCGATTAAATATCCTATCTACCATTGCGTCGCATTGCAGCTAACTCGAAATTGAGCTTAGCGTTAACAGAATGCAATACGATATAAACAGTTGTTAGCGTTGCTCAATAGTGCAATAATGAATATGCCGTTACAAATCAGTTACATTAAGTCATGTAATTGAGTGATTGTTTGGACAGCACGATGAGCGCTCACTTTTTACAAAAATTTGGAGATTTAGCTTTCAGATAGCATTAAAAATTCGTTCTGTATTTTCTAATATTTTATTTATTGTTATCTTTTATTTGTTATTACTTTATATTTGTTCTTGGTTTCAATTCACACTAGTTTTATTTTAACGTTGTATTTCAATGTTGAATCCGCGCCTGTTATCTAGATCGTCATTTCGACTGATCGCCCAAGCGGATTTTATAAAAATTTAGATAGGGAGAAGTCATGTCAGTTGCAATAATGATAGTCATCGGAGCCGCTATTTTAGCGGTATTATATGGCGTAATAATGAGTAGATGGATTGCAAATCTACCCGCCGGTAACGAACGCATGCAAGAAATTGCTAGCGCCATTCAGCAAGGGGCTGCCGCTTATTTAGCCCGTCAATATAAAGCCATTACCATCGTTGGTGTCATTCTCGCCATTTTAATCGGACTATTTTTAGGCCAAAAAACCGCATTAGGCTTTATTATCGGTGCAGTATTATCTGGCGCCTGCGGTTTTATCGGTATGAATGTTTCAGTGAAAGCCAATGTACGCACGGCACAGGCTGCCACTGGCGGCATTGCGCCGGCGCTAGATGTCGCGTTTAAAGGTGGCGCCATTACCGGCATGTTAGTCGTAGGCTTAGGACTATTAGGCGTAGCTGGTTTTTACTGGTTTTTAGGCGGCGAAAATGCTACCGATCTAAATCCGCTGATAGGCTTGGCGTTCGGCTCATCCCTAATCTCAATTTTCGCACGGCTTGGTGGCGGAATTTTCACTAAAGGCGCAGATGTGGGCGCGGACTTAGTCGGCAAAGTTGAAGCTGGTATCCCTGAAGATGATCCGCGTAACCCAGCGGTGATTGCGGATAATGTAGGTGATAACGTAGGCGACTGTGCGGGCATGGCGGCTGACTTATTTGAAACCTATGCAGTAACCTTGATCGCGACAATGGTGCTAGGGAGTTTATTGCTGACTAATGCTAGTGCAAACGGCATTTTATATCCACTGATGTTAGCTGCGTTTTCTATTGTTGCTTCAATTGTTGGTTGCTTCTTTGTTAAGGCCTCAGCCGGCATGAAAAATGTAATGCCTGCTTTGTATAAAGGTTTGGCAGTAGCTGGCAGTTTATCGCTAATAGCCTTTTACTTTGTCACCACAACCATGTTTCCTGAAGGCTTAATGGCTGGCGATCTTAGCGTTTCTGCCAACCAGCTATTTGGCGCATGTGCGGTAGGCTTAGTACTCACCGCCGCTTTAGTTTGGATTACAGAATACTACACAGGCACCGATTACGCGCCAGTAAAACATATAGCACAAGCCTCAACCACCGGCCATGCAACCAACATTATTGCCGGCATTGGCATTTCAATGAAATCTACTGCTTGGCCAGTACTTTCTGTCTGTTTAGCCATTTATGTATCACACCATTTAGGCGGATTATATGGCGTAGCGATTGCTGCAACATCTATGTTGAGCATGGCTGGCATCGTGGTAGCACTGGATGCTTACGGACCGATTACCGACAACGCAGGTGGCATTGCAGAAATGGCTGGCTTACCAAAGGAAGTACGTGATGTTACCGACCCGCTAGATGCGGTTGGCAATACCACAAAAGCCGTTACCAAAGGCTATGCCATTGGTTCTGCTGGTTTGGCAGCCTTAGTATTATTTGCCGATTACACACACAAACTTGAGGGTGCAGGCATGGTTGCTAAGTTTGACTTAAGCGACCCAATGGTCATTATTGGGTTGTTTATCGGCGGCCTAATTCCATTCTTGTTCGCAGCGATGGCAATGGAAGCTGTAGGTAGAGCAGCAGGCGCTGTGGTTGAAGAAGTGCGCAGACAGTTCCGCGAAATCAAAGGTATTATGGAAGGTACTGCTAAACCAGAGTACGAAAAAGCGGTCGATATGCTCACCACTGCGGCGATTAAAGAAATGATGGTTCCCTCACTTTTACCAGTGGTGGTGCCGGTTGCAGTAGGCTTGATTCTTGGTCCTGTGGCCCTAGGCGGCATGCTAATGGGCACTATTGTGACGGGCTTATTTGTCGCTATTTCCATGTGTACCGGTGGCGGTGCTTGGGATAATGCTAAAAAGTATATTGAAGATGGCAACCACGGCGGTAAAGGCTCTGATGCGCATAAAGCCGCTGTTACTGGCGATACCGTAGGCGATCCTTACAAAGATACGGCGGGCCCTGCGGTGAATCCCTTAATTAAAATTATTAATATCGTCGCTTTATTAATTGTGCCATTACTTCACATGTAATATGTGGGCGTTATAATCAAAAAGGCGGCTGAGGTCGCCTTTTTAAATGCGCCACCAATATACCAACTATCTGACCGAGACACATAAATTTGAAACATTCTGAATTTCATCGCTCACACTACATTGGCTGGTTACGTGCGGCAGTGCTAGGGGCTAACGATGGTCTGGTCTCAACGGCAAGTTTGATTATTGGCATTGCCACTGCGCATGCGGCGCATGGTACGATATTATTAACTGGAGTGGCGGGTTTAGTTTCAGGCACCATGGCGATGGCCGCAGGTGAGTATGTTTCAGTCAGTTCGCAATCCGATACCGAAAACGCTGATTTAGCCCGTGAACGCGTAGAGCTTGAAACTGATCAAGATCACGAGCTTTTAGAGCTTACCGAAATTTACATTAAACGTGGCCTAACGCCAGAATTAGCACGTCAAGTTGCCGTGCAATTCACTGCACATGATGCACTTTCAGCCCACGCCCGCGATGAACTAGGCATTACTGAAACGCTCAATGCAAGGCCTATTCAAGCTGCGCTGGCCTCAGCAGCAACTTTTGCCATTGGCGCAGCCTTACCTTTACTAGTAGTTTTACTTGCGCCAACTACGCTAACAGTGCCTTATGTGGCCATAATGTCACTATTATTTTTGGCTGGCTTAGGCGCTATTGCCGCCAAAGTAGGTGGTGCAAGAATATTACTTGGAATGACACGTGTCGCTTTTTGGGGAGCATTAGCAATGACTGCGACCGCTGGTGTTGGCAGTTTATTTGGGGTTGTTGCATAAACGTG
>JBBAOU010000016.1:0-39173 GCA_040401175.1 Methylotenera sp.
CCGCGCTATCCATCCTCCCCCTGAACGGGGAGGGTTTCCGCGCCCCTGCTAAATTTACTGGATAACGCCGCAGACGAATCACCTGAACGCATTTTATTTGATGCCGATTGAAATGAGAAAACACTAAAAATACAGATCCGCGACTTTGGCGCTGGCTTAAGTGCCGAAACCAAAAATAAATTAGGCACACCGTTTTTCACCTCAAAAAATAACGAGGGCATGGGCTTAGGTGTATATTTAACGCAAGTGATTATAGCCCGCTATGAAGGCGAATTAAGCCTCAATAATCACTCAGAAGGCGGCGTCATCACCTTAGTGAGCTTACCACTTAAAAATTTGCGCATAAGAAACTGAAGGTCAGAAAATGAACAGTTTTAACCTAGAAAATACAGCTACTACAGAAAATAGTGTTATTACAGAAAATAGTGATGAAAAACCCAGCCTACTTTTAGTTGATGATGATGAAGATTTCCTAAATGCACTGGCACCAGCCATGCGTAAACGTGGGTTTTTAGTCAGCTTAGCCAACAGTGCAGAAAGTGCATTTGAACTTGCCAAACAAGAAGCGCCAGAATTCGCCGTAGTGGACTTAAAAATGTCAGGTAACTCAGGCTTAGTGCTGGTTCGCCAGTTAGCAAGCCTAAATGCAGGTACGAAAATTGTCGTGCTTACAGGATTTGCCAGCATTGCCACCGCGGTTGAAGCTATTAAACTAGGTGCAACGCATTATCTTGCAAAACCGGTAGATGCCGACGAGATTGTCGCCGCCTTTGAAAAAAATCAGGCAATGCCGAGCTTGAATTATCGACCAACCCGCTGTCAATCGACCGCCTAGAATGGGAGCATATTCAACGCGTACTAGCTGAGCATGATGGCAATATCTCCGGCACTGCACGCAGCTTGAATATGCACAGACGTACCTTGCAAAGAAAATTAGGGAAAAATCCTAGTAAAAACTAAAACTAATTAATTTAGAAACTGTAATAGAAAATCAATCCTCAGAAAATCGCTGCTCTAAAAATGGGTCCGCATAATTATGATAACCACGCATTTCCCAAAATCCCAACTTATCTTCGGTATGTAGTTCTATGGCTTTCAACCATTTTGCACCTTTCCAGGCATAGCGTTTCGGTACAATTATTCGCGCTGGCGCTCCATGTTCACGCGTAAGAGCTTGGCCGAGCACAGAATGTGCGACCAGCACATCATCTTCTAGTAATGCTTCTAGGTTAAGGTTGGTAGTGTAGCCATCATAGCCATGTAAAGTAACGAACTTTGCTGTAGATAAAGGCATTGCTAAAGCCAAAATATCTCGCGCTCGCACGCCTTGCCAATTCATATCTAACTGACTCCAGCGCGTCACGCAATGAAAATCAGAGACATCGGTCGTTTGTGTGAGCGATTCAAAGCCGGCCCAATCCAGTTCAACTTCCGTCTCAACTAAACCGTATATACGAAGCAGCCAATCTGCTTTATCAATGCTAGGCTGTAGACCGATATTGAGTACTGGAAAGTTTTTAACTTCAGTTTGACCAGCCGGGACACGGCTATTAGCATTGGTTTTGCCAGGCTTATTGCCCTGCTGCGCAATGGCAGTTTTACCTGCAATAATCTTTAACCAATCCGCCATTTAAATCCCCACTTCTTGATGTATCGAGCATTTATTTTTGTGGCGCTTTTTTAAAGCTATCTAACAATAAACACGCCACTCCCACGCATATAGCGCTGTCGGCTACGTTAAAGGCTGGCCAATAGATATTGTGATAATGAAAATTTAAAAAATCGACCACGTAGCCTAAGGTAATGCGATCATAAAAATTGCCAATTGCACCACCCAACACTATGGCTAGACCCAAGCAAAAAAGTTTCTCAGTCGCGTGTTTACGAATTAAGTAACTAATCACCACAATCGCCAGCACAGAAACACCATTAAAAAATATTTTTTGCCAACCGCCAGCTTCTGCCAAAAATCCAAAAGCAGAGCCTTGGTTGTGGTAGCGCACTAAATCAAAAAAGCTGGTGATGGTCAGCATGTCGCCATAGGCAAAAGAATTTTGCACCAAATGTTTAGTGTAAAGGTCGACTGCAATGATGATTGCACTAATGCTGAACCATTTAATAAGTGGCACCATTTTAATGATCATTAAGCAAAACTTCTTTCTTCGCCAGCATCAAATAAATTACTCACGCAACGACCACATATGCTTGGATGCTCTGCATGTGCGCCGACATCTGCGCGGTAATGCCAGCAGCGGCCACATTTAACATGCGTACTTGGTGTAACGAATATCTTTTGCTCGGCTTCTGTGGCTACTTTTGTCACTTTAGCGCTTGAAACGATCATTACAAAACGTAGGTCTTCAGCCAAACTACTTAATGCATCGAAGGTCACATCTGTGGCAAAAAACTCCAGCTCCGCCTGTAATGACGAGCCTACTTGCCCAGCGGTGCGCAACACCTCAATTTCTTTGGTTGATAAGCCACGTGCAACAATCACGGCTTCCCACACAGTTAAGCGCTCTGCACTTAAAACGTGCGCTGGCAAGTCATACCAAGTATCTTCAAACACAGTCTTATTGGCATCTAAGCCCAGCGTTTCCCAAATTTCATTGGCAGTAAAACTTAAAATCGGGGCCATCAAACGCATCATAGAATGGGTAATGTGATGCAAAGCACTTTGCGCTGCGCGGCGTGCGTGTGACGTTTCGCCAGCCGTATACAAGCGATCTTTAAGAATATCTAAATAAAAACTACCTAAATCATCTGAGCAAAAACTGACAAATTTTTGTACGGCAAAATGAAATTCATATTTATCGTAATCTTGCAGAATCCCTGTTTGCAGCTTTTCGGTTAAATGTAGCGCGTATCGGTCAATTTCTAGCCACTCGCTCACTGGCAATAAATCTTTGGCTACATCAAAATCGGCTAAATTTGCCAGCAAAAATTTCATAGTATTACGAATACGACGATAACTTTCTGACACACGTTTGAGAATTTCATCCGAAATCGTCAGCTCGCCTGAGTAATCAGTAGAAGCCGCCCACAAGCGCAAAATGTCGGCACCGTAAGTGTCCATCACTTTTTGTGGCGCAACTACATTGCCTTTAGATTTACTCATTTTGTGGCCAGCACCATCGACCACAAAACCGTGCGTCAGCAAAGCTTCATATGGCGCACGGCCATCAATCGCACAGCCAGTCAAAAGGCTAGATTGAAACCAACCTCGATGCTGGTCAGAACCTTCTAAATACAAATCTGCTGGAAACTGCAACTCTGGGCGACGTTTAAGTACGGCCGCATGCGTTGCGCCAGAATCAAACCAAACATCTAGCGTGTAAGTCACTTTTTTATAATCAGTTGCATTTTCTGGCGCAAATTCAGCCAAATAAGCGGCGCCATCTAAACCAAACCAAGCTTCAACACCTTGTGCTTCTACCATTAAGGCGGCGCGCTCTAGCAGCGCCATGGTTTGCGGATGTGGCTCGCCCGTTTCTTTATGAACGAAGAAAGGCATAGGCACGCCCCAGTTACGCTGGCGCGACACACACCAATCTGGGCGATTTTTAATCATCGCTTCTAACCGTGCACGACCCCAAGCTGGGAAAAATTCAGTTTCATAGACGGCTTTGTTGGCTAACTCACGTAAACTGTTACCAGAAACGCCTTCGGTATTCATACCAACAAACCACTGATGCGTCGCTAATTGCATTAATGGAGTTTTATGGCGCCAGCAATGTGGAAAGCTATGATTCAAGCGTGCGCTAGCCAGCAAATTGCCAGATTCAAGCATTGCAGCCAAGATGATTTTGTTCGCATCCTGTCTACTTAAACCGCGAATAGCCTCAAACTCAACCAATTCACTATTGAAAAACTTACCGTCACCGCCAATTAAAATGCGTGGTTTTTCGTTAGGATAAGTAGATTTCATTACCAACCAGTCATCGTTACCGTGAGCGGCGGCTGTATGCACTAAACCAGTACCGGCTTCAGTAGTGACATGATCGCCACAGATGATAGGCACTTGGCGGTTATCAAATGGATGTTGTAATAACAAGCCTTTTAAAGCTTCACCTTTGCAACAAGCAAGCACGTTAGCATTTTCTTCGCCATAGCGTGCCAGTGTGCTTTGCGCCAAATCATGGGCAAGAATCAGCAAGCCTTTGCTAGTTTGCAGTAAATCATAATCAAACTCAGGATGCACGCTTACCGCTTGGTTAGCAGGCAATGTCCAAGGCGTGGTTGTCCAAATAACGGCATAAACATCACTCGTTAATTCAACACCAAATGCCAAACTCAAAACGGCTTTATCCGCCACTTTAAAGCCCACATCAATCTGCGGCGAATTCACGTCTTCATATTCAACTTCGGCCTCAGCCAAGGCAGAACCGCAATCTACGCACCAATGCACAGGCTTACTGCCTTGATACAAATAACCATTTTTATAGATTTCACCCACAGCGCGCATAATGTCTGCTTCGGTTTTAAAATCCATAGTCAAATATGGATTATCCCAATCACCCAACACGCCCAAGCGAATAAAGTCTTTCTTTTGACGTGCCACTTGTTCAGCGGCATATTCACGGCAAAGCTCGCGGAATTTAGCCGGATCAATATTTTTGCCGTGATTTTTTTCTACCACCAACTCAATCGGTAAGCCGTGGCAATCCCAACCCGGCACATAGGGCGCATCAAACCCGCTCAGGGTTTTAGATTTAACAATAATGTCTTTTAAGATTTTATTAACCGCATGACCAATATGAATATCGCCGTTTGCATAAGGCGGGCCATCATGCAGAATGAATTTTTTAGCGCCTTTGCGCGAGTTGCGAATACGCTCATAAAGCTTTTTATCTTGCCATTGTTTTAGCCAAGCTGGCTCACGTTTGGCCAAATCACCACGCATCGGAAACGTAGTTTCCGGCAAGTTTAATTTGTATTTATTCTGTTCTTTATTTAGGTCTTCAGTCATTTAAATCTCAAATAAATTTCTAATCAATCTGTTGCAAACTCAATGGTCATTCCGACTTTGTCGAAATGACAGAAGCAAAAAAATCTCGCGCGGTCGATTTGTCTATAGCGATCTGTGCTTTTAAGGCGTCTAAACTATCAAATTTAATTTCATCACGAATTTTATACAAGAACTCCACATGAACATGCTGTCCATATAGATCAGCATTAAAATCAATCACATGCACTTCAAGCATTAATTTTGGTACACCTGCAATAGTTGGGCGAACACCTAAATTGGCGACGCTATTCCTACCATCTAATTTTACCGCATAAACTCCTGTCAAAGCAGGCCGCTCATGCCGCATATGCACATTGGCAGTAGGAAAACCCAATTGTCGGCCACGCTTTGCACCGTGTACGACTTTACCGCTCATGCTATATGGGCGACCAAGTAGCAAGGCAGCCTCTTGCAATTTTCCGGCAGCCAAAGCGTTACGTACGCGGGTGCTGGAAACGCGACTTGGTACGGCATTATCTATGGCCAAATCTACCTGTGGCAAACTAATTAGATTAAATTTAGCTTCTACAAAATCTGCAATAGAACCGCTACGTTTAGCGCCGAACCTAAAATCTTCACCCACTAAAATAGCTTGCGCATTCAGTGCATCTCGCAATATATTTTGTATAAATTCAGACGCTGTCACTTTGGCAAAGCGCTGATTAAATGCACAGACATATACATGATCTATGCCTGCGTCGGCGAAATACTCTAGCTTTTCACGAACTGAGCAAAGCCTTGCTGGCGCACTTTCCGGCGTAAAAAACTCGCGTGGATGTGGCTCAAACGTCATCACAGTAGAAGTTAAATTAAGCGCCTTTGCAGTTTCAGTCAATTTTTTCAATAAGGCTTGATGACCTAAGTGCATGCCATCAAAATTACCGATGGCAATGGCGCAAGCAGCGGTTGGCAAGCTTGTGGGCGAGAATTGAGATGTTATATGTCGAAAAACTTGCATTTAACGTTCTACTCTACGGAGGTAATCTCGCGGCCTAAAGCCAAGCAACATTAATGTTGCAAAATAACTGATAGCTCCCAATATCACTAAACCAGCGATATAAATCAAGCGTGTCATCAAGCCGAAAGTTAGCCATGCACTTGTGTTACCCATCGCAAAATAAAGCGTAACACCCATCACACTTAAGGCAAAAGAAAGTTTAACTAGAAAGCTAATCCATCTCGGCTGCGGCTGATAGATATTACTTTTACGCAAATAAAAATACAGCATAGAGGCGTTTAGACAAGCGCCTAAACCAATGGCTAAAGCTAAGCCTGCGTGTTGCAAATGCAACATAAAGACAAAAACAACATTCATTAATTGTGTGACGATCAGTGTAAAAATGGCAATTTTAACTGGCGTTTTAATATTTTGCCGCGCATAAAAACCTGGCGCTAATATTTTCACTAGAATCAATCCAATTAAACCTACGCTATAAGCCACTAGCGCCTGTTGCGTCATAGCAACGTCTAGCGTGGAAAATTTCCCATAATAAAATAAGGCGGTGACTAATGGCCGCGCTAATATAGCCAAAGCTACAGCAGCGGGCGCAGCTAATAAAAAGGTTAAACGCAAGCCCCAATCAAGCAGTTGTGAGTATTCACCCTCATCCTTACCGGCATAAGCCTTAGATAAACTTGGCAATAATATAGTGCCTAATGCCACACCCAATACGCCAGTAGGAAATTCCATTAATCGGTCTGCGTAATAAAGCCAACTCACACTACCTGTGGCTAAAAATGAGGCAAATATGGTATTGGTGATCATGGAAATCTGTGCCACGGAAACACCCAGAATTGCCGGGCCCATTAATTTTAAGATGCGCCAAACCCCATCATCATTTTGGTATAAATCAAATTTTGGCAACAAACCTATCTGCTTTAAGAATGGGATTTGAAAAGCTAGCTGTAAAAATCCACCAAAAAATACTGCCCAAGCCAACACTTTAATTGGCTCAGCAAAATGATCGGCAAAAAACAGCACCGCCACTATCATCGACACATTGAGCCACACTGGCGTGAAAGCTGGAATGCCGAATTTATTATAAGTATTAAGTACGCCGCCAGCCATTGAAACTAGCGAGATAAAGAAAATGTACGGAAAAGTGATACGCAGCAATTCAACTGTCAATTGCATTTTAGGCAGGTCAGCGGTGAAGCCTGGCGCAATCAACGCCACAATCCAAGGTGCGGCCAGCATGCCTAATAAAGTAACCGCCACTAAAATCAAGCCTAACCAAGTGGCTACGCGATTAATTAAATGATGTGTGTCATCAAAACTACGTTGGCTTTTATATTCAGCTAAAATGGGTACGAAGGCTTGGCTAAAAGCACCCTCAGCCGAAACTCGTCGCAATAAATTAGGGATTTTGAACGCCACAATGAAAGCATCGCTCAACATCCCTGCCCCAAATACTCGAGCGATAAGTGTATCGCGCACAAAACCTAATATGCGCGAGACAAAAGTCATGCTGCCAACTTTGGCTAGCGCTTTAAGTAGATTCATGGAAAGTTAATAAGTGCATGCGGGATTTGTAAGAATACAGTAAGAAATATGGTCGAAAACCAGACAGAAGTAGATTTTAACATGCTAGTTGTACTCAAGCGACAAATGCACGTGATATTTACTTACTAATAACTTGCAATATGTTTATAAAATAGCTATTATTATGGGCTTCGTATTTTGAATAGCTCTTAGGAAAATCACAGATGGCAAATACCGCACAAGCAAGAAAACGTGCTCGTCAAGCAGTTAAGCAACGCGCACACAATGCAAGTTTGCGTTCTACTTTGCGCACAGCGATTAAAAAAATTATTAAAGCAGTAGAAGCTGGCGATAAAGCAGCGGCTACAGTGGCTTACAGCGAAAACGTGAGTGTGATTGACCGTATTGCGGACAAGCAAATCATTCATAAAAATAAAGCATCACGTCATAAAAGCCGTTTAAATGCTGCTATTAAAGCTATGGCATAAGGCCAAACTTTAAAAGTAACCATTAACAAAAAACGTTAATAAAAAAGCCGAATTTATATTCGGCTTTTTTATTATTCAAATTTCTGCTTATTTCTGCTTATTTCTACTTGTACTTGGCAAGCTCTTAATTGCCAAACAATAATTAATTACCAATATTTAAATCAGCACGAACCTGCATTGCTTGTTTAATCGCCTCATCACGACTGGTGTTAATCACGGTAAAGTGCCCCATTTTACGACCTGCACGCGCCTGTTGCTTGCCGTACAAATGCATTTTAAGCTGCGCATTAGCAAACGCATGCTGCCACTCCGGCTCCAGCTGCGATTGCGTTTCGGTATCTAATGGCCAAATATCACCTAATATATTCACCATTACTGCAGGACTATGCTGGCGGCTACTACCTAATGGCAGACCAGTCATCACTCGTACTTGCTGCTCAAACTGATTAGTAACACAAGCATCAATCGTATAATGTCCAGAATTGTGCGGACGGGGCGCTATTTCATTTACTAGCAACTCTCCATTACATACAAAAAATTCAACTCCGATTACGCCGGTATAATCAAGTTTTTCTGCGACCTGTATGGCTAACTTTTGTGCTTGATGACTGATAGAGTCACTACCACGCGCAGGCACAATTGAAACATCTAATATGCCATTAAGATGGCTATTTTCTGTAGTTGGAAAAGTGGCTACATTGCCCTGACTATCTCTAGCCAATACTACCGAAACTTCATAATCGAGCTTGAGCATTTTTTCCAAGACACATTCTTCGCGCTCAAATTGCATAAAGGCTAATTGCGCTTCATGTTGATTTTTAACTCTAGCCTGACCTTTTCCGTCATATCCAAACCGTGCAACCTTTAAAATTGCTGGATAAATATCACTATCACTGCCATCAACAGGTAAATCTTCAACCTGATTAACCACCATATAAGGAGCAACCGGCAAACCTGCATGCTTTAGAAAGTTCTTTTCACTCACGCGATGTTGCGCAATAGCCACACTATAAGCACTTGGTCGCACGGTTGTAGTTTCGGCTAAAAATGACAGAGAATCTGCAGGTACATTTTCAAATTCGGTCGTAATGGCAGCACAACTATTGGCTAGTTTGGCTAGAGCAGCTTTGTCATCAAAAGCCGCACATATATGTAAATCAGCAATTTTACCGGCAGGACTATTGACGTCAGGGTCCAGCACAGCCACTAGATAACCCATTTCATGGGCAGCTACGACAAAGAACCGGCCAAGCTGACCACCCCCCAACATACCCAACATCGCTGGCGGTAAAATGACTGGATGATTTTCTACAGAACTATGATTCATATCGACTTAGAATTATCTTTAAGGTTTTGATGATCGATTAAATGGCTATCGAATGTTCATTAAGGCTGATCAGCCAGCACCATCAACTGCACTTTATCCGCTTGCTTAGCCCGAAATGCAGATAGCTCTTGTGCTAAAGATGAATTATTGAGTGCCAATATTGAGGCCGCAAACAATCCTGCATTAGCCGCACCTGCTTCGCCAATAGCGAAAGTGGCCACGGGGATGCCTTTTGGCATTTGAACGATAGAAAGTAAAGAGTCTTGACCTTGCAGATGTTTAGATGGCACGGGCACACCTAAAACCGGCAAGATTGTCTTTGCCGCAACCATGCCAGGCAAATGCGCTGCGCCGCCGGCACCGGCAATAATCACTTGGTAACCTTTACTGGCGGCAGTTTCTGCAAAACTAAACATTAGGTCTGGTGTACGGTGCGCTGAAACCACCTCTGCGGTATAGGCAATTCCAAAATCAGCGAGCATTTGTGCCGCTGCCTTCATAATTGGCCAATCGCTATTAGAACCCATGATAATGGCAACTAATGGTTGTTTTTCCATTTACATTCCTTGTAATTTTTATGTGTGGTAAAACTTTACAGTAAGACTAAATTATCTCTATGTATGAGTTCAGACTCTTCCACATAGCCTAATATTTTTTCAATTTGAGCGCTAGGTTTACCTATAATCCTCTGCGCTTCTGCAGCCGAATAATTCACCAACCCACGGGCAAGTTCTACGCCATCAACATCACAACAAGCAACTACTTCACCACGCTCAAAGTTACCTTCAACCGCGATTACGCCTATAGGTAATAAACTTTTACCATCTTGCTTAATCACTTTAAGGGCGCCTGTATCTAACGTTAATTTACCACGAAGTTGCAAATGATCAGCCAACCATTGCTTGCGAGCAGTCGTTTTCATTTCCGTAGTTTGCAGATGCGTACCGATGACCTCTCCAGCCGCCAATCGCACCAAAACGTCGGGCTCGCGGCCTGAAGCAATCACGGTATTAGCGCCACTACGAGCAGCACGTTTAGCAGCTAATATTTTTGTGAGCATGCCACCAGTACCAACATCGCTACCTGCACCACCGGCCATTTGCTCTAACGCGGCATCGCCAGCAGTGGCGTGTTGAATAAATTTAGCATCCTTATCTTTACGCGGATCTGCTGAATACAGGCCTTGCTGATCTGTCAGAATAACCAGTGTGTCAGCTTCAATCAAATTAGCCACTAATGAACCTAAGGTATCATTGTCACCAAAGCGAATTTCATCAGTCACTACGGTGTCATTCTCATTAATAATTGGAATAACTTTTAAATCTAACAAAGTACGTAAGGTACTACGGGCGTTCAAATAGCGCTTTCTGTCAGCTAAATCATCATGGGTAAGTAGTACTTGTGCGGTATGTAACTGGTGTTGGCTGAAGCAGCTTTCATACATCTGCACCAAGCCCATTTGGCCGACCGCAGCGGCAGCCTGCAATTCATTCACAGCCGTCGGACGTTTCTTCCAGCCTAATCTCTGCATACCTTCAGCGACTGCGCCGCTTGAGACCAACACAATCTGCTTACCTTGCTGCACTAATACTGAAATTTGAGACGCCCACTGAGCAATCGCAGCTTGGTCTAAGCCATTGCCGTTATTAGTGACAAGGCTGGAGCCAACCTTAACAACAATCACTTTTGCATCAAGGACTAAAGATTTCATATTAGCGCCTAGTTAAGCTAAGGTTATTTTTCAGAAACTTCATTAGCTTTAGTTACCGGATTCTTAGCAACCGAAGTCTCATTAATAAGACCAGTATCTAACAAAACATCTTCTTGCAGATGTTTATTTTCTTCAATGTGCTGCATGATTGCATAGGTAAGCTCCTTGCAACCGATACCACTAATGGCGGAAATAGCGAATACACGGCCTTTCCAGCCATAATCTTTAACGAATTTTTTAACTACATCTTGCGCATCTGGCAACATATCTATTTTATTCAACACCAACCAACGTGGCTTGTCATAAAGCGATTCATCGTACTTTCTAAGCTCTTCCACAATCGCTTTTGCTTCATGTACAGGGTCAACCGCCTCATCAAATGGCGCAATATCAACAATATGTAACAATAATGAAGTGCGTTGTAAATGACGTAAAAACTGGTGACCAAGCCCGGCGCCTTCAGCGGCACCTTCAATAATGCCTGGAATATCAGCAATCACAAAACTACGCTCACTATCTACTCGCACCACACCCAAATTAGGGTGCAAAGTAGTAAACGGATAATCAGCCACTTTTGGTTTCGCTGCAGAAACTGAACGAATAAATGTCGATTTACCAGCGTTTGGCATCCCCAACAAACCAACGTCCGCTAAAACTTTAAGCTCTAAATAAAGCTCGAATTCTTCACCAGGATCACCCTTGGTACATTGGCGTGGCGCGCGATTTAAGCTAGATTTAAAATGCACATTACCCAAACCACCCTTACCGCCGGCGGCCATTTGCGCACGTTGACCATGCTCGCTTAAGTCTACCAGCAACTGCTCACTGGCTTTATCTGAAATCACAGTACCAACCGGTACACGCAATATCATATCATCGCCTTTTGCGCCATAGCATTCAGCACTGCGGCCATTTTCACCGCGCTGCGCTCTAAACGTACGGGTATAGCGATAATCAACCAAAGTGTTGATGTTACGATCTGCCTCTATCGTAATAGACCCGCCACGACCGCCATCACCGCCGCTTGGGCCACCTAAAGGCTCGTATTTTTCACGGCGAAATGTGGCAACACCGTTACCACCATCACCGGCGTATACTTTAATCGTTGCTTCGTCTATAAATTTCATGTGTAGAGTTTACCAAATAAAAAAGCCCCATCAAACGATGAGGCTTTGCATATTGTTAATTTAGCTTACGCAGTAACAATAATGCTTACAGTATGGCGTCTTAACGCACCTTTAATTGCGAAAGACACTTTACCGTGTGCTTTTGCATATAAAGTGTGGTCTTTACCCATACCTACATTTTCACCAGCGTGCATCTTTGTACCGCGCTGACGCACGATAATGCTACCAGCGGTAACAACTGTTTCACCAAAGGCTTTAACACCTAGTCGTTGTGCGTGTGAATCGCGGCCGTTACGTGAACTGCCGCCTGCTTTTTTGTGTGCCATTTTTCTCTAATCCTTAAACTTGAGTAACTGTTAATTAGCGTGAGCTAATTAAGCAGCGATTGTTTCAATTTTAATTTCAGTAAAACTTTGGCGATGGCCTTGTGTTTTACGATAATGTTTACGACGACGGAATTTAAAAATCATTACTTTATCGCCACGACCATGTGAAAGCACAGTAGCTTTAACAGTTGCGCCTTTAATGATTGGTGAACCAATAGTGGTTTTCTCACCGTCAGATACCATTAGAATTTGATCTAGCGTTACAGTACCGCCAACCTCAACCTCTAGTTTCTCAACTTTTAATCTTTCGCCTGCAATTACGCGATATTGCTTACCACCAGTTTTGATTACTGCATACATGATTATGCCTTTAACTCATACTTCAGAAGAATCGGGCATTATACGCACTTAATCCCGCAAAGCAAACCATAATTGCAAGCTACTTAAAATAAGCTTGCAACAACAATTAACAAAACGATTATCTCACTATATTGTCCCACCAAGCTAATGAGATTGAATACGCTAAATTGCCTGTGTTAAAATAATTATTACTCTTTAAGGTTTATTTCCGTGACGTCCAGCACCAAACACTCTAGCACATCTCAAATTGAGGCAATTCAGGCCTGCATCGCAGATGATATTACCGCTGTCAATGTAGTTATTCATCATTCACTCCATTCAGAAGTCGCACTAGTCAACCAAGTGGCTCATTACATCATCAACAGCGGTGGCAAGCGCTTAAGGCCAATATTAGTGCTACTTTCAGCTGGTCTACTGGGCCCAGTAAAAGCTGAGCATCACCAATTAGCGGCTGTGGTTGAATTTATTCACACCGCCACCCTACTGCATGATGATGTGGTGGATGAATCGTCAAAGCGCCGTGGGAAAAGTACCGCCAATGCACTTTTTGGTAATGCGGCCAGCGTCTTAGTAGGTGACTTTGTTTATTCACGCGCGTTTCAAATGATGGTGGCGGTGCAAAATATGCGCGTAATGGAAGTATTAAGTAACGCAACCAACGTCATTGCCGAAGGAGAAGTATTGCAACTACTGAATATACATAATGCAGATATTACTGACGAAGCATATTTACAGGTCATTCATTATAAAACCGCAAAATTATTTGAGGCTGCCACTCGCTTGGGTGCAATTATTAGCGAGGCAAGCCCAGATGATGAGCTGGCATTAAGTCGATATGGCATGCATATTGGCACCGCTTTCCAGCTAATTGATGATGTACTGGATTTAAGCGGCAACACACTTGATATTGGCAAAAACTTAGGCGATGATTTAGCCGAAGGCAAGCCAACATTACCTTTACTTTACGCCATGCGCAACGGCAATGCCAGTGAAGCAACGCTAATCAAGCTAGCGATTGAGCATGGCGGACTAGACGATTTACCTGCCGTACTAAGCGCAGTCGAGCGCACCGGAGCTTTGCAACATGTACGTAGAATTGCTGAGCACGAATGTGAGTTAGCCTGTGCAGAAATCGCCCATTTTGCAAATTCTCCACACAAGCAGGCCATGCTGATACTTGCTCAATTCTCTGTATCTAGAATCTATTAAATGATTGTACTAAGCAGCGCTTAATCAAAATTGATTGGCGTTCGTTTGGATTTTTTAGCGCATGCCAGCAATACTAGTAATAGCAACAGTAGTAATTAGTTAAGTACAATTTTTTCGCCACTATCCGCGTTGTAATAAGTCAAATGCGCGCAATCACTAGTACCCGAAGTAAGTGAACCATCAAACAGTGATTTTCCTTCAACATCTACCAACGCATAGCCATTATGGTACAAAGTGACTTCGGCTAGCTTTGAATTAACTTTAGAGCCTTGGCGCATGGCAAAGCTAACACAGCTCTCCTCCTCGGCTTCAGAATAAACTTCCCAACCTGGCCCGCCCGCCAATTGGGTAAGCCACGCAGGCAAATCAACTTCAACGCGGCAAATAATAGGCTCATCCCACTTCGGATGATTAACATCAGTCTGCTTCAGTTCAAATGTGTGCTGTAATTGATTGGTAGCGGTCATTGCATTTCCTTCTTCCGATATGTAGGTATTATAATGTTGATTACAATATTTACCTTAATGTTTGTGGTCGAAGTGAAAATTTCAAGGGCTTAATCCTGTTAAAAATTAAAATTTATACCAGCTTCCACATTTCACTAACGATGTAATGATGCATAAAGTTTACAAGAACATCTCCACAAGCACGAAATTAAGCCGAACTTTAAGGAACAGGTATGTTTAACGAGTTAATTAATTTTTCAAATACCTTACAACAAAATGCTAGCATTTTCATAATGTTATCTGTTATTTTCGGCTTATTGGTCGGCAGCTTCTTAAATGTTGTTATTCATCGCCTACCTAAAATGATGGCGCATGAATGGCATCTCAACTGCCTTGAATTACAGGGCAAGGCGGCACATGATACCGATACATATACGCTGGCAACGCCTCGCTCAACCTGCCCAATTTGCGAACATAAAATCAGCGCATTAGAAAACATTCCGCTCATTAGTTATATCGCTTTAAAGGGAAAATGTAGCCATTGCAAAACCCCAATTAGCCTACGCTACCCAATAGTGGAGGCGCTTACAGGAATTTTGATTGGCTTAGTTAGCTGGAAGTTCGGTTACAGCAGCACTACGCTTTTTGCTTGGATATTTGTTTTCGCGCTCATAGCACTCACTTTTATTGATTTTGATACGCAATTACTACCCGATGACATCACGCTACCACTGCTATGGCTGGGCTTATTACTCAACTTAAACAATGGTTTTACCGATATTAAATCAGCTGTAGTCGGTGCCGCCGCCGGATATTTGACATTGTGGATGATCTACTGGTTATTTAAATTAATCCGCGGCAAGGAAGGCATGGGGTATGGCGACTTTAAATTGCTAGCGGCCATCGGCGCATGGTTTGGCTGGCAAATCTTGCCTGCGGTAATTCTAATATCATCAGCATCGGCCGCGATCATAGGCATTAGCCTAATTATATTCAAAAAACGTGGCCGAGAGGTACCAATTCCGTTTGGACCCTTCTTAGCGATAGCAAGCATTGTGGCGCTATTTACTGGACAACAACTCACTCGCTATTACTTAGCTTAACATTTAATTTTTTTTGCACACATTATGTTTATTATTGCATTAACAGGCGGAATAGGTTCAGGCAAAAGTGAGGCGGCTAAACAATTTGCATTGCTAGGTGTACCGATTGTAGATGCTGATGTCATTGCCCATGAACTAACCGCTATTGGGCAGCCCATAGTCGCAGAAATAGGCCGTATTTTTGGTGCTGAGCTCATCGCTGCAGATGGCTCGCTGAACCGCACTAAACTTCGTACGCATGTATTTAATAACACTCAGGAAAGATTGAAACTAGAAGCATTATTGCACCCAGCAATTCACCTCAGAGCGTTGCAGCAGCTAGCTGAAAATGAACGTAAATTACACCCTAGTTACCAAGTACTAGTCATGCCGCTATTATTTGAAAGCCATCGTTACGATGGCGTTGCAAACAAAACATTAGTCATTGATTGTGATGAAGATCTGCAAATAAAACGCGCCATCGCACGTAGCAATATGCCTGAAAAAGAAGTACAAGCAATGATGAACGCACAGGTTTCAAGAGCTACACGTCTTGAGCGTGCCGACGTAGTGGTTGAAAACAATGGTACGCTCAGAAATTTGACTGAAAAAATAGCCTCAATCCATAAAAATATCATTAAAACTTGCATAGTTAGCCAATAACTTTGATAATCGAAGTTAACTTAAAATCATGCACGAAAATGATACAAACGACACCTTCAGGTCATTAATTTAGTCAGCCATGCCTAGCTACGACTATCCATTTAACGAACGTATACGCACATATCTACGTGTTGAGGATTTGTTTGCCAAAGTTTTATATAATATAGACGCCGGTCACGAATACAACCACCACAGCGCACTTCTAACTTTACTTCAAATATTAGATGTGGTTGACCGAGGTGAACTCAAACTAGAGCTATTACAAGAATTAGAGCGCCAAAAGGCGCTAATGAGTGTATTAATAGGCAATCCAAGCATTGCGACGAAAGCATTAGAAGCGATTCTTCTTGATATTGATGATGCATCCAAGCAGCTGCGGGCGGAAACAACTAAACTTGGACAATCCTTGCGCGCTAATGAATGGCTGATGAGCATTAAGCAGCGAGCGGGCATTCCTGGCGGTGTTTGTCAGTTTGACGTACCTTCATATCATTATTGGCTTGGTTTAGGTGAATCTAGGCGCAGGCAAGATTTTGAAGATTGGCTAAAGCCGCTAATACCCATGCAGCGTGCAATTATGATTATTCTACATATTCTACGTGGTAGCGGTGCTACCACTAAGTTGCTGGCGAATAATGGCGTTTATCAACAAATGCTTGGCAGCACCAAACCGGCACAAATGTTGAGGATAGAAGTTGCAGATGATGTTGTTTGCTTTCCTGAAGTCAGTGCCAATAAATATGCAATTAACATTCGCTTCAACACCCTTGAATGCTCTCATAAGCCGCTAAAATATGAAGGTGATGTTCATTTTTCACTGACGCTTTGCAACTTGTAATCGTAGACACACTCTGAAAACTATATTTTAGCTTTTTTGTATAATGCGTGACATCAATACTACTATGATAACCACTAAAAAACGGTTAGTGCCTTGCCCTAACTGCAATAAACTGTCTGAATTTTCGCCTAGCAATTCTTTTAGACCTTTTTGTTGCGAGCGCTGCAAACTCATTGACCTAGGCTTATGGGCAAGTGAGCAATATGCAATTACAGAAACGGTTAAACCTGATGAGTTTTCTGAGCACTTCCCCGACCAATTGCAAAACTAATATTGCTTAGCACGTATTTTAGTAACCAATCTAGTCAGCAATATTTAACGGCAATTATTTAAAATAAATATTCAACTAAATTCAATTAATCTAACTTGACTAAACTCACTAGGATCAATATTACCAATACCATGCGAAAATTCTTAGAACAAAAATCCGTACATTACACTTTAGCTTTTATACTCACTTTTGGCTATGCGCTTTCTGTAATGGCCACTGCCGCTAATGGCCAGGATTTTGTTACCATTAAAGACGCTTGGGTTCGCCCAACCAACCCAGGTCAAGAAGTCGGTGCAGCCTATATGACTTTTTTAAGTGCGCAAGATGCTACGCTCATTCGCCTAGAAAGTGACGTCACTAAAAGTGTAGAAATACACAACATGAGCATGGAAAATGGCGTAATGAAAATGCGTATGATGGAGACATTGCCACTTGTCGCGGGTAAGCCTTACAATCTAGCGCCAGGCGGTTTTCATTTGATGTTATTTGACTTAAAGAAACCGCTGAATATTGGCACGCAAGTGAGATTTACACTTACTTTTAAGAGCAAAAATAAGCATGAATTCAAACAAAAAATTAACGTAATGGTACAATCGTCAGCAAAAGCTTACGCTGCTAAATAACTACACATCCATTCAGCTCTAAACTCATTCACTAGCGTCTTTAGGAACTAAAGCCAGAACTAAAGCCACGCACCACGTTGCATAGCAATACCGTGCGCGCCATGTATCCTAGCTTTATGCATATCGGTAGCTTGCATACCGCCAAGTGCGTAAACCGGCAAAGCGTAATCCTTGATTAAATCAGTAAATCCATCCCAGCCTAGCGGCACAGCGCCAGCGTGACTCATAGTAGCATTTACCGGCGATAGCAATACATAATCAAAACCAAGCATCGCAGCATGGGCTAGTTCTTGACTATTATGGCAAGAAGCACCGCATAACAAGCCTAGCGGTTTCAATTGCAAACGCATTAAATCCGGCGAGGTAAAATGTAGGCCGGCTAATTTTAAGTTCAAAGAAAGATGAAAGTTTGTAAAATCTAGAACCTGTGTCGTATCTGAATGAAAAGAAGCTGAATTTACCATTACTTTAGCGCCGTATGGTTCTGCAATTTCAATAACGCGCTCGGCCAATGTGATTAATGCTGGATTAGATAGCTGTTTTTCACGGATTTGTATCATCTTTAAACCATAGTCTAAAGCCACGATTAATTGCTCAAAAAATAAGGTTTCGCCTAACTCAGCCACATTGCTAATACCGTAAATTTCGCCAAAATTAAGCGCATTAAAGATTGGTTCGTTGGCCGGCAACATAGGTCCAACGTTAATACTTTTAGGATCCTGCCAGCTAATAGCTTGATTTTCTAAGCCAGATGGCTCGCCATCCCATTGAGTGACAATGAAAAAATGCAGTTTAACGGTTTTAGCTATCGACTCTAGCTTACCAGTCGCATCATACTTAGCGGCATAATCAAAAGATCGCGTAAGCCACCGGTAGGACGATATTACGCTAATACCAAGCTCTTCTTGTAACTCTCGATTTAGCGCGCACTCGGGCGTTTCGTTCTCTTCTATCTTGCCGCCAGGAAACTCCCAGTAACCAGCCCAAGGCTTACCTATTGGCCGCTCACCTAACAATACGAAGCCGTCATCCCGTTGAATCACGCCTACGGCTGCGTGCGTTACCTTGATTACAGGCAAATTAACTGATGAATCAGGATCTATAATCTGCATTAATTTTGACGTAATCGTAAGAAAAGTCGCAAGTCCAAACAGTGCAACTTGCATTGCCTCTAGCTAAGTCCACGCGAACTAAAATTTCTGGCTCTTTCATCACTGCAGAACCCTGCTCTTCTAGATATGCTGGAGCTCTACCACCATTTTCAGCGACCAAAACATCGCCTAAATATAGCTTCAGTACATTCACATCTAACTGCTCGACGCCTGCATAACCAATCGCCGCTAAAATACGGCCTAAGTTAGGATCTGAAGCAAAAAAAGCAGTTTTAATCAATGGTGAATGTGCGATTGCATAAGCTACTTTTCGGCACTCAGCTTCATCACGGCCGCCTTCTATGCTTACCGTCATAAACTTCGTTGCGCCTTCGCCATCGCGCACAATCGCTTGTGCTAATTCTACGGCCACATCCGTCATGGCATCGCGTAATATTACAAAATCAGTACTTGCTTCTGATATTTCAGCATTACCCGCCAGATTAGTCGCCATCAGAATCAAGCTGTCGTTAGTCGAAGTATCGCCATCCACCGTAATGCAATTAAATGATTTATTGACCGCGTAATGAATAATACTTTCTAGTGCGGCTTTAGTGATGTTAGCGTCGGTAGCAATATAGCCTAGCATGGTCGCCATGTTTGGATGAATCATGCCAGAACCCTTACTAATACCAGTAATAGTGACAATTTTTCCACTTAATTGCAGCTGGCGCGAAGCGCCTTTAGCGACAATATCGGTGGTCATAATCGCCTCTGCAGCATTCAACCAATTATCTTCTTTTAAGTTAACAATGGCGGCTGGCAAGCCTACAATCACTTTATCTTCAGGTAAAGGCTCTAATATCACACCGGTAGAAAATGGCAACACTTGGCTGGCTTCAATATTAAGCAATTCGCCCAAAGCTGCACAAGTTAAGTGTGCACGTCGCAGACCATCTTCGCCAGTACCCGCATTGGCACAACCAGTATTCACTAGTAATGCGCTGATAGGTTGATCACTAGCTAAATGTGTTTTACAAAGCAACACTGGCGCGGCGCAAAATTGATTTAGAGTAAACACACCTGCCACATGGCTACCTTCTGCCAGCGTGATAACAAGCACATCTTTACGATTAGGTTTGCGGATATGCGCCTCAGCAAAACCGAGCTTAACACCGCTGACGGGCAGAAGCGTATTAGCAGCTGGTGCGGTTAAATTAACGGGCATGCGATTAATCCTTGTTTAATTTGGTTTAGTTTTTTTGATTTGGTTTTTTTGATGGAAACCTTAAGCGCGGCGCCAAGTAGTGCCTAGTGGCGAATCTTCCAAAATAATATCGGCGTCAGCCAATAGTTTGCGAATACGGTCTGCCTCAGCAAAATTTTTACTTTGCTTAGCTTCGTTACGCTGAATAATTAATTGGTCTACATTAAGCGTTTCATCTGCGCTAATGTTTACATTAGCTTGCCCTTGAAGATATTCATCTGGGTCGCGTTGTAGCAAACCAATCAAGCCAGCCAAAGCTTTAAGTAATGCCGCGCTGGCTAGCGATTTGGTTTTATTCACTTCATTGGCTAAGTCGAATAAAACGGCAAGTGCTTCCGGCGTATTAAAGTCATCATCCATCGCTACTTTAAAATTTGCCGCTTGGCTTTGTTGCCAATCGATTGCTACCGCCTCAACTGAGAGACCACGCAAAGCGGTATACAAACGATTAAGAGCAGCTTTGGCATCATCTAAATGTTGGTCTGAATAATTCAACGGACTACGATAATGCGCGCGTAGAATAAAAAATCTTACGACCTCGGCATCGTACTGCTCTAGTACGGTTCTAATAGTAAAAAAGTTGCCTAACGATTTAGACATTTTTTCGTCATCGACACGCACAAAGCCATTATGCATCCAGTAGTTCACCATTTGGCAAGACTGTCCATCATGCTTGTGCGCAGCTTCAACCCTTACGGCTTCGCGGTGAGCAGCTTCGCTTTGCGCGATTTCATTTTCATGATGTGGAAATTGCAAATCTTGCCCGCCACCGTGAATATCAAAATGTTTTCCGAGTAGCTGAGAGCTCATGGCAGAACATTCAATATGCCAACCAGGGCGACCTTTACCGCCATTAGGTCCGCCAAATGGAGAATCCCAGCTTGGTTCATTTGGTTTTACCGACTTCCACAACACAAAATCCATAGGGTCTTTTTTGTGCATATCTACTTCCACACGTTCGCCAGCACGCAAATCTTCCAACGATTTACCTGATAACTTTCCATAACCCGCAAAGTTATTCACTGAATAAAATACATCGCCGTTATCCGCATTGTAAGCAAAACCTTTGTCAATTAAAGCCGAAATCATACTGATCATGCCATCCACAAATTCAGTAGCTTTTGGCTCTATGGTCGGACGTATTACACCTAACTTAGCCGAATCCTCATCCATCGCATCAATAAATCGCTGGGTCAATTGAGCGATTGTTTCACCATTTTCATTCGCGCGCTTAATAATTTTGTCATCGATGTCAGTAATATTGCGTATATAAGTCACTTCATAGCCTGATGCACGTAACCAGCGACTCACCGCATCGAACACCACCATCACACGCGCATGGCCTAAATGACAGAAATCATATACCGTCATACCACAGACATACATACCGACTTTGCCTGCCACTATTGGCTTAAATACTTGCTTTTCTCGTGCTAAGGTATTGTAAATTTTCAACATAATCGGATAAGTATTAGATGTGCAATAAGTGATAAAGACTAAATGTTACCTAAATAGACTTAGAATTGGGAAGTTATTACGAAATAAAGTGGATTAAAGCTAAAAGACCTATTGGATGTTGATAAGGCTATTGATAGAATTGCAGTTCAGCAAAATCACCAAAAAGTATATCCTAATGAATAATTTTATAGCTTCGTTGACAAGCCGCTTTACTATCTTAGGCCTATTTTCACTAGCGGGCATTTTATCAGTTGGGTTATTTCTATTACCAGCCAACGCAGACGAGCTTAAGGATATTTCACAAATGGCCGACCAAGGCCAAACGGTAGAAGCCATTGATAGAGTAAATGCATACATCACAGCTAACCCACAAAATGCACAAGCATTGTTCATGAAAGGTGTTTTACTTGCTGGGCAAGGACGCCGCGATGAAGCAATTAGGATATTTACTGAAGTAGCTGAAAAGTTTCCTAATTTGCCTGAGCCATACAATAATTTAGCAGTACTTTACGCAGACCAAGGTCAGTTCGACAAAGCGAGAAAAGCACTTGAAACTGCAATAAAAACTCACCCAAGCTATGCCACAGCACATGAAAACCTAGGAGACATTTATGCTCGCATGGCTTCTGAGGCTTACGATAAAGCCCTACAACTAGATACTAGCAATTCTCGTGCACAAACCAAGCTTGCTTTAATTAAAGATTTATTTGGTACGGGCAACAAAACCCCCACTGCCGTGAAAGATGCTGTTAAGGTAGAGACAACTAAGGCTGCAAGCCCAACTAAGCCTGTTGATATTAAAAAACAGGATGTCTTAAAAATAGAAGGAACAAAAACAGATAAAGCCTCAGAAAAGATAGACTCAGAAACTCAAAAAAACAATGACGAGGCACTGACTTCTGCAATCAATAACTGGGCAAAAGCGTGGTCCTCAAAAAATCTTAATGAATACTTTGCGAGTTATGGTGCAGGATTTCAACCTTCTAAAGGCGACAGTCGCAAAGCATGGGAAGAACAGCGTAGCGAGCGGATTAAGAGGCCTTCCAAAATTAGCGTTGATATCTCTAACATTAAAATTTATGCGATAGATAACAACAATGCAAAAGTACGATTCAAACAAACTTACCGTGCTGATGGTAAGCCGATTGGTACTTATAAAATATTAATAATGAAAAAAGAAGGTGGTAGCTGGTTAATTCAACAGGAAATTGCTAGTAACTAATATCTATTGATTCATAAAGCGATGGCATCAAGTCAATAGAATTAATATATCAGGTTATCCTGTGTGTCACTCAAAAAATGTGTGTTGCAAGTTCTCTTTTAGGTGTATTTTAGTTAGGATATTAGCTTGGCGATAGCAGTGAATAAAGGGTTAACCTATCTACTTTTAACGGCAATGACGCTATTGCCTTGGAATGCTACGGCCGTTAATAAATATAGCTTTACTCATTTTCTTTCAAAACAAAACCTGCAAAACGTTAAAGATCTAGCTGAAACTTTATTAGTAAAAAGTTTACTAGAAATTACGCAAGGTAAAAACAGTCAAGCACTGGCTACAATTGATCAACTATTATTAATTAAACCCAACTTTAAGCTAGCTAACTTAGTGCGCGGTGATTTACTAATGGCTCAGGGACAACACTTGCCGGCTTTTGGTAGCTCTGACAACAAGCCAACAGTTGCATTGCAAGATTTGCAAGATGAAGCGCGGGCGCGTATAGAGCGCTACTTATCCAATCAAAGGTTAGATAAGTTACCGAATCTACTTTTATCACCTAACGATCAGCAAAGTCATATCATCGTCATAGATACGGACAAATCAAGACTCTATTTATATAAGAATGAACGTGGCTCTTTAACTTATACGGCAGATTATTACATTACCGTCGGTAAGAATGGCGTAGTGAAACAGAATGAGGGCGACAAGCGCACGCCAATTGGCGTTTATTTTGCTGGGAAAAAGCTATCTCAGCCATTAGCCGATATTTATGGAGATGCAGCTTTCCCACTCAATTACCCAAATGAATGGGATGCAGAGCATGGCAAAAAAGGCTCTGGCATCTGGTTGCATGGCACGCCTAGCAATACTTATAGTCGCCCACCTCGTGCAAGTGATGGTTGTGTTGTTCTCACTAATGAGGACATAAAAAATCTTAGCCCTATTTTACAGACTGGGAGAACACCAGTAATTATTGCCAACCATCTTAAATGGCTAGGTAACGAGAATAATTCTAATGAAAAACAAGCATTAAAGGAAGCTCTAGATAGCTGGTTAAGCGATTGGAAGTCTCAAAATACTCCTAAATATCTTTCACATTACTCGCGTAACTTTTCCAGCAACGGTATTAATTATCAACAATGGTCTGAACATAAATCTAACGTACAAGCCAATAAATCTAATATAGAAATTTTACTATCTGATATCAGTATGTTTAGTTACCCAGATACCGATAAAAAACTAGTGGTGGTAGATTTTCTGCAAGATTTCAAAAGCGCTAATTTAAGCAATAAAATGCAGAAGCGCCAATACTGGATTCAGGAAAATAATGTATGGAAAATAATTTACGAAGGATCTGCCTAGATATACATTAGCTTAAGCTATATAACATCAATCCGAACAAAGCTAAAATAAGCTAATTTAGCTATAATTACTAGGTCAACTGCTCAAAGGAACACTATGCGTAAATTTTATACTTTATTAACGATTTCTTTAATAAGTGCATCTGCACTTATTAGCAATACTGCATTTGCAGCAAATCCACAAATTTCTATTGAAACTAATCGTGGCGAATTTATAGTAGAGCTTTATCCAGAAAAAGCGCCAAAAACTGTGGCAAATTTCTTGCAATACGTTAATTCAGGATTCTATAAAGACACTATCTTTCACCGAGTAATCAGTCGGTTTATGATACAGGGCGGTGGGTTCACGGTAGATATGTCAGAAAAACAGACACGCGCGCCTATTATCAACGAAGCAGGTAACGGCCTATTAAATGAAATAGGCACGCTAGCGATGGCAAGAACAGGCGATCCTGATTCGGCTACGGCACAGTTTTTCATCAATCTTGAGAACAACCAATTTCTCAACTACCAAAGTCCGAGTCCAGAATTAATTGGCTACTGCGTATTTGGACGCGTCCTTAAAGGCATGGATGTGGTGCGTGAGATAGCCGCAACCCCGACTGGCAACGCCGGCCCGTATAGCGACGTACCAAAATCACCGATTAAAATTATGCAGGTTAAATTACTAACTAAGGCTATGTAATTTATTAGCTAGCTAAGGCGACTTACTTTAAGATACTCGCTTTTATCAAATTTCATTTTTACTTTTTATTAAGGATATTTTGTGGTTAAACTACTTACAAACTTTGGCGAGATTACTTTAGAACTTAATGCTGAAAAAGCACCGATTACTACCGCGAACTTTTTACAATATGTAGACAACGGCTTTTATAACGGCATTATTTTTCATCGCGTGATTGATGGCTTTATGATTCAAGGTGGTGGCTTTGATACCACTATGAAGCAAAAAGAATCCATGGCTGAAATTAAAAATGAAGCTGATAATGGCCTGAAAAATGACAAATATACGATTGCAATGGCACGTACCTCAGCACCGCATTCTGCTAGCAGCCAGTTTTTCATTAATGCTGGTGATAATGACTTCTTGAACCACTCTGCACCAACAAGCAGCGGCTGGGGATACTGCGTTTTTGGTAAAGTTGTAGCTGGCATGGATGTGGTAGATAAAATCAGACAAGTCGCTACTGGCAACAGTAAGGGGCATCAAGATGTACCTGTAGATAACGTTGTAATTGAGACTGCAACTCGCGCTTAACTGCGTATTGTGTCACAGATTAATTTAACTGCTCTGTTGAATACATTCTGATTCCCATGAAAAAAGTCAGGGATAATTTAGCGTCTAGCCAAGTTAGCCTTGACCCATCAGACCATACATTCTTTATTTCTGATTTGCATTTGTGCGTGAGTCGACCACACATCACCAGTGCCTTTCTAGACTTCCTTAAAAATAAGGCAAGCAGTGCTTCCGCACTCTATATTTTAGGAGATCTTTTCGAGTACTGGGCTGGCGATGACGACCTTGATGATGCACACAACCAAGCAATCATTGCCGCCTTCCATGCCTTAGCTGATAGTGGTGTTAAAATATGTTTAATGCATGGTAATCGAGATTTCTTAATCGCTGAAAACTTCTGTACCGCAGCACAAATCACCTTATTAGCTGATCCTACATTGATTAATCTGTATGGTAAAAGAATATTATTAAGCCATGGTGACGCGCTCTGCACAGATGATATTGCCTACCAAAATTTTCGCCTACAAGTCAGAAGTGATGAGTGGCAAGCCGAGTTTTTAAGCCAAGAATTACAATCAAGAAAGCAGCAAATAGAGTCCATTAGATTGCGTAGTGAGCATGAGAAGTCACAAAAAACCATGGCTATCATGGATGTTAACCAGCAGGCCGTTGAAGCTTTATTACTGCAATATGACTATCCCGCCCTATTTATTCATGGCCATACGCATAGGCCAAATGAACACAACATTCAACTCGATGGCCACCATATTACACGCCGGGTATTGGGCGACTGGTACGAGCAAGGTAGCTATTTAGTATGTGATCAACATGGTTGTAAGTCTATGCAGTTACAAGGGATTTAGATCAAATTAAATCAGTTGTTAGCATTTGCAAGCGTTCATCTGCAACTGAACACTGATCTAAATCGAGTCGGCAAATGCGGTCAACGAATACTTCATATTAAGTTAACCCAAGTTTAATTTAGCCCAAGCTTAAATTAACTCAAAAGTTACAGCATCATTGCGATGTTGACTCTCAATATGAATTAAGCTTAACTAACAACTAGCATCTTAATGCTAACACCTAGCTTCTAATGTTTTTAACTTCATTAGCACGAACATCAGCGGCTAGTTTATCTAATACACCATTGATATATTTATGACCATCAGTGCCGCCATACAACTTAGCAAGCTCAACACCCTCGTTGATTACAACACGGTATGGGATGCTCATATCAAACATCAATTCACAACCTGAAATGCGTAAAATTGCATGTTCTACTGGGCTTAACTCCGTAATTTTTCGATCAATAAAATGAGCTAATTTAGTATCTAGCTCTTCCGCACGAGTCGTTACCGCCTCAAGCAAATGTTTGAAATAGGTCTCATCTGCTTTACTATATTCAGGATCTTCTGTCATGTCACGCAGAATAGGCCCTAATTCTGACTGATTCAGCATGCCGCGATACACCGCTTTAACCGCCAATTCACGAGATTTTCTACGATTTTGACCAGCATTACGCTTAGTAAAGTCTTTTTTGCCAGCCATTTTTTTTGCCGGACTCTGAGCTACACCAATGGCAGCATCTTCCTGAACATCCTCAGAAACTAAACTAGTAAGACCTTTAGTATTTTCCTCAGAAGCTTTGGTATTTTCAGCTTCTGACTGAGTCTGATCTATCATAATACTCTTACCAAATTAGCCATTTCTACCGCGACTTGCGCCGCTTCTGCGCCTTTAATGTACATACGAGCAAGTGCTTGATCATCGTCTTCCGTAGTCAACACAGCGTTCGCTACTGGCACGCCAGTATTAAATTGCACCTCTGAAATTCCACGTGCTGACTCATTCGAAACCACCTCAAAATGGTAGGTTTCACCACGGATGATTGCACCCAAGGCAATGAGTGCATCAAACTTTTCACTCAAGGCCATGTGTTGCAATATTAAAGGTGTTTCTAGTGCACCAGGCACTTTGACAATAGTGATGTCATCAGTAGCTACACCCAGTTTCAGCAATTCACTTTTACAGGCACTCAGTAGACCGTCACCAATATCACTATTAAACCTTGAAAGTACCACACCAATTTGCATGCCCTTGCCGTCTAAATTCTTTTCTATTTCTGTCACGTTACATCCTTAATCACTATTGCAAATTACGTAAAAGATGTATTTTACCGCATAACACGCACATGATTTAGTAAAAATAGATTATGCGAATAATCCCCAGGCTTTTTGCACAGTACTCCAGATGCCATAACTAATTGGAATAAGTACCAATGCCCAAGCCAGTCCAACTAATACAGACTTGGAAGCTGGCAATACGTTAACATTTCCAGCGCTATTAGCACTATTGGCTACGGCTATTTTCTCATGCGCTAGCTTACGTTCCGCCTCAAGCTCGGCATCTGTCATATAGAACTTTTCTGCTACCGGCTTAACGAGAAGGTTTGCAATAAAACCGATCACGAGCAAACCTGCTAGCACTAGAAAAATAGGCGCATAAATTTGATCATACGGCACTTTGGCTTCTAGTCGCGTATCGTGTAGGTAATTGACTACAACTGGCCCTAGAATACCAGCTGTAGACCATGCCGTAAGCAAACGACCATGAATAGCACCGACGAATTGGGTGCCGAACATATCAGCCAAATAAGCCGGAATAGTTGCGAAACCGCCACCATACATGGAGGCAACGACACAAAAACAACCTACAAATAAGGCTAATGATTTTAAGCCTGCAGCGTAGGTAGCTGCGCAATACATGATTGCACCCAAAACAAAGAAAATATAATAAGTGCGTTTACGACCTAATTTATCAGACGAGGTTGCCCATGCAAATCTGCCAAAAATATTAAATAATGAGATTAACCCAACAAAACCGGCACCCACGGCAGCGACTGTTTTTGTCAATGTTTCATCTTGTTTAATATCAGCAAAACCAATATCAGCTTGTCCAATCAGCGCACCGCCAAAGGTTTCTTGCATCATTGGTGCAGCTGCGCCAATAATGCCTATGCCGGCCGATACATTCATACACAAAACCAACCAAAGTAACCAAAACTGTGGTGTTTTATGGGCGTTCTTAAGATGCACATGCTTAGATGAAATCATGGCATTATTTTGCTTCGCTGGTGGCGTCCAATTGGCAGGCTTCCAACCAGTAGGTGGAACTCGGTAGCTTAAAGAACCCCACAACATAAACACAAAATAAATTGCAGCCAGCACCACAAAAGTTTGCCAAACGCCCACGCTGCCTTGAACCTCAGCCACTGGCTGTGTTGCAAAATAACCCATCAATTTAGTGGCGAGTGGCGAGCCTATCATCGCGCCACCACCAAAACCCATAATAGCCATACCTGTTGCCATGCCGCGACGATCTGGAAACCACTTAATCAACGTGGAAACAGGTGAAATGTAACCTAACCCCAGACCAATGCCGCCAATTACGCCACTGCCTAACCACATTAACCATAACTGGTGGGCATATACGCCATACGCCGAAATAAGCAAGCCGCCACACCATAACAGCATAGACACGAAACCCGCTTTGCGCGGCCCTTCGCGTTCTAGCCAACCGCCCCAGACTGCAGCAGAACAACCCAGCAACACAAAAAACAAAGTAAACATCCAGCCTAAATCAAATTGAGTCCAATTGCAATCAGTGGCAAATAAGGCTTTTGCTGTGCCGGATAACTTCTCTGCTAAATTACTCGCGCCAGCTGAACAGGTAGCCAACGGCTTACCATCCGCACCCATTAAGGCATTACCAAGTGGCTTCCAAAAAACACTGAAGCCATAAGCCATACCAATAGACAAATGAACTGCTAGTGCGGCCGGCGGCACTAGCCAACGATTAAAATTTGCATTTGCAATGGTATTCTCTTTAGATAAAAAACTTGCCATACAGATTCCTCAAGTAAATATTAATTAATTTTTTACAATCATTCAACATAGTGTAACAAAACGTAACAAATGGCAATTTACTTCTTAACTGCTTTAGCATCTGTCATTAATGTGTCATATTAAGGTCATAAACTAAGCCTGCTAACAAAAAAGTACTCAAATAGCCCCTTACAAAAATATGTCTAGTCTCAACTTTGAAATTTTTTTAAAGCTTTAAAGACCAGTTCTATTAGGAAATAATATGCCTGCTAATATCTTAGTTGTTGAAGATGAACCTGCAATACAAGAGCTACTTGCACTAAATATCACACAAGCTGGCCACAACGCTATGCGTGCCTTAAGTGTAGAAATTGCAATGGACTTAATGCGCGAAACTATTCCTGATCTCATTTTATTAGATTGGATGTTACCAGGCATGAATGGCTTGGAGTTTGCCCGTAAATTAAAATCTGACTCACTGACAAAGTCTATTCCTATTATTATGCTAACTGCTCGTGGCGATGAATATGACAAAGTGCGAGGCTTGGAAGTAGGTGCGGATGACTATGTAACCAAACCCTTTAGCCCTCGTGAACTAAATGCTCGTATTAAAGCAGTATTGCGCCGTAGAGCTCCACAAATGACTGACGACCCGATCGAAGTAAATGGTTTACGTCTAGACCCAACTACGCATCGCGTGACAGGCAACCAAAAAACAATCGATTTAGGTCCGACTGAATTCAGATTACTACATTTCTTCATGACCAACGCTGAACGTGTGCATACACGCAGTCAATTGCTAGATAAAGTCTGGGGCGACCGTGTATTTGTAGAAGACCGCACCGTAGATGTGCACATACGCCGTTTACGCAACGCACTATCCATCTCTGGCCACGAAGATTTAATTCAAACGGTACGCGGTGCTGGCTATCGTTTATCGACGCAAACTAATTAAAATTAATATAAGCGTGGGGCTGGCAGTAAAAATGCTTTCTATTCGCTATAATTAGCGACATAAAATTATAGAAAATAAAATCTGTGCAAGATATTCGTTTAAAAGCTGGTTTATACGTCGCTACTTTAAGCATAATTTGTATGTTTTTATGGCTTATCAGCAGCGCTGTAGTCGCGCTTTTGATATTCTCTTTAGTACTTGTAGCTTACTTATTTAGTCATGTTTTTTGGCTAAATAGACTACTCGACTGGTTTAAAAAACCAGCACTTAAAGAAATTCCCCAAGGCTCTGGTTTATGGGAAGATGTATTTAATGCCTTACTAAAATATGAGCGCTATAATCTTCTTAACCAAATTAAACTCAATTCAGCACTGGAACGATTCAATCGAACAGCGAATGCTATTCCTGATGGCTTAGTAATTTTAGGCAGTGTTAACGAAATTGAATGGTGCACGGCTAACGCTGAAAATCAGCTCGGGCTTGATTTAACGACTGATAAAAATCTACCTATCGTTAATTTAATCAGAGATAGCCATTTCATTGCTTATCTTTACAGCGAATCCTATAACGAACCACTCAAACTTAAACATTGTCGAAACTTTGATGCCACACTAGAAATACAGGTCATACCGCTAGCATCCAGACAAAAATTATTAATTAGTCGAGATATGACACAATTAGAAAAAGTTGATGTGATGCGCAGTGACTTCATTGCCAACGTGTCGCACGAGCTTAGAACGCCATTAACCGTAGTCGGCGGGTTTCTAGAAACCTTGAGCGATATGGACGGTGCAGTACCCGATAATCTAAAAAACTACTTCGCCATGATGCAAGAGCAAACCGGCCGTATGCGCCGCATCATTGAAGATTTACTCACACTATCCAGCATAGAAAATAGCACTGGCAATCCAAATAATAATGAAATTGACATGCTTAGTTTATTGAAATCTATACAAAATGATGCGATTGGCTTAAGCCAAGGACTGCATCAAGATGTCAAAAATGCTAAGCATCATATTAAATTAGAGGCAGATATCGGGCTCAACTTACGCGGTTCATTAGAAGAGTTACGTAGCGCATTCACCAATTTAGTCAGCAACGCGATACGATACACGCCAACTAGCGATACCAAGAATAGCGGTGAAATATTAATCGGGTGGCATTTGAAAGATGGTCAGGCAGTCTTTTCCGTAAGAGATACAGGTATCGGCATAGAAGAAAAACATATTGATAGGCTCACAGAACGCTTCTATCGGGTTGACCGCAGCAGAAGCCGTGAAACTGGTGGCACCGGGTTAGGATTATCTATTGTTAAACATATTTTAATTCGTCATCAAGCTAAATTAGAAATAGCCAGCATATTAGGTGCCGGCAGCACTTTTAGTGCAAAGTTTCCCAAAGCTCGTGTGGTTAAAAAAAAACCGGTAGCTGTTAAATGACCTTCGCGGTTAAAAGCATCGCTAATACCTTGTTGCTTTTAACGCTGTCATCCTGTGCAAGCACTAGTCTAACTTCGGTCGAATCCGCTGCACATAAAAATGTCCCTGAACACCAAGACCGCAGCTCAATTAGCCAGCTCGCCAAGACTGATTTTGACCGCATGGCTGATGTAGAAGTCCGTGAAAATACAGAAAGTTTACGTGTATTAATGCTTAAGCTTTATAAACGAAACCCCCATGAACTACAAAAAAGTACGCCAGATAGCGCAGAGAAAATGGTGGCTTGGGTAATAGATGGTGAGCCGCAACATCATTATAAATTCAGTGCCATGAATAACTTACAGGGCACTGAAGCTATTTTTCTAGCGTTCAAAAGTGAGTATACCGGTGACCGCGTACTCGCATTTATTGTCGGCATAGAGACTATGTTAATGAAAGTACATGGTGGTAAATCAGATTTTTACTTTACTGACAGCATCGACCCACAATCAATGTATAACGTCGCGAGAAATATTGAAATTGCTGCCTGGAAGTTATCAAATACACGAGATGCACTTGGTGCACTTTATTTACTATCCAATGAGAGTAACGATAAAGATAAAAACTTATCATTTGAGCGAGAGTTTGGCAAAATGATTGGTCGTACTGATTTGTATGCAATTGCATTGGCTGAAAAGTCTCAACGGCTTATTTCACGGGTCATGCAGAACATTACCACTGCGCTATTTCTACCTTTTTAGGCCAGTCTTGCATTAGCAGTTATTAAGCATAACTGCTAATGCTAATGCAAGTACAAGTGCAATATTAATATCCGTCAAAGCACTATAGTAAGACCTTCTCAATGCCGCCATTATTCACTCGCTCAACATATTCTTGCATCCAATTATCGCCAAGAATATGCTTTGCCATCTCAACCACAATATAATCCGCCTCAATACCGGTATCTTCTCCATAGCGCGATAAGCCTTGCAAGCAACTTGGACATGAAGTAAGAATTTTCACTTTTTCTTCAGGCGCACCGACGGTTAAGCCCATTTTACCCATGCCTTTTTCTAACTCTTCCTGCTTACGCATTTTTACCTGCGTGGCAATATCCGGGCGGGCAACGGCAAATGTCCCGCTTTCACCACAGCAACGATCATTCAGTTGCACCTCTTGGCCCATGAGCTTATTCGTCACTTCAATCGGCTTATAAGTTTTCATCGGGCTGTGGCATGGGTCGTGATACATATATTTCGTACCAGTAATGCCTTTCAACTTCATGTCTTTTTCCATTAGATATTCATGAATATCTAATAGACGACAACCTGGGAATATCTTTTCAAACTCGTATTTTTGCAGCTGATCCATACAGGTACCGCAAGACACAATAACTGTTTTAATATCCAGATAATTAAGCGTATTGGCCACACGATGAAACAACACGCGGTTATCCGTAGTGATCTCTTGGCCTTTATCGTGATTACCACTAGAAGTTTGTGGATAGCCACAGCATAAATAACCGGGTGGCAACACTGTAATCGCACCCACTTCATAAAGCATCGCTTGCGTGGCAAGACCAACGTTTGAAAACAAACGCTCTGAGCCACAACCGGGGAAGTAGAACACAGCTTCTGAATCTTCCGTGACTTTTTGTGGGTTACGGATAACAGGAATCATGCTGCTATCTTCTATGCCCAACAATGCGCGTGAAGTTTTAGTCGGCATTTTTTTCGGCATTGGTCGATTAATAAAATGTACGATTTGCGCCTTTATTTCTGGCTTACCAACCGTGGCCGGCGGCCTAATTTTATCTTTTAGAAGCCCAAATTTTTTAGCCAACGCATGGGCGAAATTTTGTGCTTTATAGCCAAAACCTATCATCACGGAACGCAATAATTTAATAGTGGCAGGGTCTTTCGCATTCAAAAACGCCATGCCCGCAGCTGTTCCGGGGTTGAATTTCTTTTTACCCTGCTCACGTAAAAAATTACGCATAGCTACCGAAACATCACCAAAATCAATATCGACAGGACACGGGTTTAAACATTTATGGCAAACGGTACAATGGTCGGCCACATCATTAAACTCGTCAAAATGCTTGATTGAGATACCACGACGCGTTTGTTCTTCGTACAAAAATGCCTCAATCAATAAGGAAGTACCTAAAATCTTATTACGTGGGCTATACAATAAATTAGCACGCGGCACATGTGTAGTACACACTGGCTTACATTTACCACAGCGCAAACAGTCACTTATGGAATCTGCAATCTGGCCAATGGCAGATTGTTCCATAATGATAGACTCTTGCTCTAATAAACCAAAGCTTGGCGTATAGGCATTTTTAAGGCCTGAACCAGCGAGTAATTTACCCTTATTAAAGTGTCCATTCGGATCAACTTTATTTTTGTACTTAGTAAACGCTTCAATGGTTGCCGTTTCCAAAAATTCCATTTTTGTAATACCAATACCATGCTCACCTGAAATAACGCCGTCTAATCCTTTGGCTAAAGCCATCACGCTGGCGACAGCCTCATGTGCAGCTTTCATCATTTCATAATCGTCAGAATTAACCGGGATATTGGTGTGCACATTGCCATCGCCTGCATGCATATGCAAAGCAATAAAGACCCGACCTTTAAGCACTGCTTTATGAATTTCATCAGCACGGTTTAAGATTTTTTGATATTCACGACCAGCAAAAATTTCTGCCATTGGGCGTTTAAGCTCACGCTTCCATGAGATGCGTAAATCGTAAGATTGCACTGCACGAAATACATTTTCGTACTGACTCAAAGTATTAGAAACCTCAGCCAAGATTGATACTGGCCCATCCAGATTATTTAAAATCAAGCTCCAGCGCGCACGTAGTTCGCTTATCAATTGCAAGGCCATGCCCTGTTTGCTTTTCACCATTTCAGCATCGGCATTACCATCTTCATCGGCTTGTAGTGGTAAATCACCCCGCATAAATTCTTGCATTGCATCAAGTAATTTGAGCTTATTTTTAATTGAAAGCTCAATATTAATGCGCTCAATACCGTCAGAATAATCACCCAAACGTGGCAATGGAATCACCACATCTTCGTTAATTTTAAACGCATTCGTATGCTTCGCGATGGCGGCTGTACGTGCGCGATCTAACCAGAATTTTTTACGCGCTTCGGCAGAAACCGCAATAAAACCTTCACCATTGCGGGCGTTACATAAACGCACAATATGCGAGGCCGCTTCGCCCACCGCATTTTCATCATCCGAAGCAATGTCAGCAATTAACACCATTTTTGGGCGTTGTTGGCGGGCCGCTTTAGTGGAATAACCGACCGCTTTAATGTAACGCTCATCCATGTGCTCTAAACCTGCCATTAGTACTATCGGATCTTTTTTAGCGGTCGCATCCAGATAATCTTTAATCTCAACAATTGCAGGCACGGCGTGCGATACATTACCAAAAAATTCCAAAGCCACTGTACGTACATGCTTAGGCATACGATGCAAAATAAAAGTGGCGCTGGTAATTAAACCATCGCAACCTTCTTTTTGTATGCCGGGTAAACCTGATAAAAATTTATCGGTTACATCTTTACCTAAACCAACTTTACGGAAACTAGGGCCAGCAATTTCTAAAATCTCAGGTTCCGCCAGCAAGGTTTTCATGTCTTCTGCATAGCGGCTTATTTTAAAGCGCGCGATTGCAATATCATGAATTTTGCCTAGATTATGGTCCAAGCGCTCTACTTCCAACCATTCGGCATCTGGTGTCACCATGCGCCATGAGGCTAGATTATCTAAAGCCGTACCCCAAAGCACGGCCTTTTTACCCCCGGCATTCATTGAAACATTACCACCGATACAACTAGCATCAGCACTGGTTGGATCGCAAGCAAACTCTAAACCGGCATCAGTTGCAGCTTCCATGGCACGCCGCGTTACCACACCAGCTCCACATTCAATTGTGGCAACTTGGCGAGTAACCCCTGGTAAAGTGCGCATTTGCACGCCAGTATGTTGATCTAATTTTTCAGTATTAATGACCGCTGACATCGGTGTCAGCGGAATTGCACCGCCAGTATATCCAGTGCCACCGCCGCGAGGAATGACAGTAAGCCCTAACTCGATACAAGCACGCACTAGCGCAGCGATTTCTTTTTCAGTGTCAGGCATTAACACCACAAATGGATATTCAACACGCCAGTCGGTAGCATCAGTGACATGCGACACGCGCGCCAAACCATCAAACTGCACATTATCTTTGCGTGTGATTTTGGTTAATTTAGCCAGCGCTTTTTTACGTAAATTAGCCGTATTTTTAAAATCATTCTCAAACTGCACAACAGCTTGTCGGCCGGCTACCACTAGCTTCAACACTTTAACATTACCAGCACTGCGTTCATCAATTGCCGCAATCCGATGCTGCAATGCATCCACCAAGGCTTTACGACGCTTAGGATTTTCTAGTAAATCATCTTGCAAGTAAGGATTGCGCGTAACTACCCATAAATCCCCTAATACTTCAAATAACATGCGCGCAGAGCGACCTGTTTTGCGTTCACCACGCAATTCATTTAAAACATCCCAAATATCTTCTCCCAGAAACCTAATAACGATTTCGCGGTCAGAAAAGGAAGTATAATTGTAAGGGATTTCGCGCAAGCGCGAAGCTGAAGATGGTTCAGCAGTCAGAATATCACTAGGTAGAGGTGCGTTCATTTATGATTTAATAATAACGTTGCTATAAATTCTAATTGTAACATGGTGTTGACCTGCAAATAAGCGAAAGAGTTTCATGGTTATTTAAGCAAAATATTATGCACAATTGTGCCTTATTGATTTTATTAAGGAATCATACGCTAACAATTTTTTAATCTTATTAGGCAGTATTATCTTGGTCTTAATTAACGAAAACTATAAACTAGACAGATGAATAATTTATTAAAAAAACTATTATTACCAATTATTGTGATTACTTTTTTAGTTTTTCTAGTATTTCAGTTAAGTAACAAATCATCTGCACCGAATGTAACATTTACTACTATAGACGGTAAAAAGATTGTGATGACCGACTTAAAAGGCAAAGTCGTACTAATTAATTTCTGGGCTACTGACTGCCCAGGCTGTATTAAGGAAATGCCGGTGCTAGTCAAAACATATAATGAATTTAGAAAAAAAGGTTTTGAAATCATTGCGGTAGCCATGCCATACGACCCACCGGCGCAAGTACTTAATTACGCTAAACAAAAAGCACTACCCTTTCCGGTCATGCATGATGGCTTATCTGAAATCACCGACAAATTTGGCGGGATTAACCTCACGCCAACGACTTACATTTTTGATAAACAAGGCCACTTATTACGCCGCACGATTGGTAATATAGACTTTGCTGATTTAAATATCATACTCAATGAAGCATTAAACAATAAAAAGGTAGGCTCGTAAATGTTGTGGATAAAAGCGTTGCATATTATTTTTGTAACCAGTTGGTTTGCTGGACTATTTTATTTACCAAGGCTGTTTGTAAACCACGCAATGGTTAGCGATAGTGCAACCTCTGACAGACTCAAACTCATGGAACTAAAACTTTTTAAATTTATGTTTCCGCTAGCGCTACTGGCTATTGCTTTTGGCTTATGGCTGTGGCTAGGCTATGGCGCTGCAGGGCACTGGATGCATGCTAAATTAACATTGGTTGCAATATTAGTCGCTTACCATTTTTATTGCGGAAAGTTGCTTAATGACTTTAAACAAGATAACAATAAACACAGTCATATTTGGTATCGTTGGTTTAATGAGCTGCCTGTAATCATACTTTGCTTGATTGTGATACTCGTTGAAGTGCAGCCGTTTTAACAATTAGCTCTGGATTGATAATTTAATAATGGATATTTTTAATTCCCAGTGGTTGCTGAACATGCTGGCCAAATCTAGCAAAACACCACAGGGTCGCATACTAAGTTTATTTGATATTTTAGCTGACTGGTTGCAAGCGCCCAGCTTGCAAATAGATAATCTGAACAAGACCGGCAATCAAGCATTGATTGATTTTATTAGCTTGCAAGCTAGGGGCTTTCGAGCTGAAAATCCGGTAATTTTAGCCGAACATATCCTGCTTATTGCCAGAAATGCCATGCAACAAGAAATAAATGTACCCGGTTGCAATAGTTTAACGCATGCTAAAAAAGCAGCTAATGCGCTTATTTTGGCGCAAACTCAAAAAAAATGGTTCTATGTAAAAACGTTCACTACAAAGACTATGAGCTACTCGATTGCCGCCAGCATTTTGATACTTACAGTCTCAACAACATTCTGGCTAATAGATTTAAATAAGGTTAACCGACTTCAATTAGCCCAAACGAATGTATTGATTACCACCAATCCAGGGCATATCAACAACAATATTACCGCCAGCGACGCTGCCGCCATGTATGCAAAGTTTGAACAAATGCGAAACGGCACCTGCCAATTTCCGGAGGCGATTCAAATTCCTGATAAAGATAAAGCGATTTATTTGATCAATGTAGTCGGTGGGAAACTGCCAACAGATCTTCATGATTTAGCCATTGCCAATGCTTATTTGGAAAAAGTACGCTGTAACTTCACGCCTATGCTGATGGCGCACTCAAAGTAAATTCCGTCAGCATTAACTCATTGAAAATTTTACCCCGATTGATCTGACAAAAAAATGCCCGCTCAAATAAATTTTGCGGGCATTTTTTATATTGCAGCTTAATTGGAAAATCACTGAAAATCTAGATCTCTCTAAATATAATCTTAATTAAGAATTAACTCTCTCAATTGACTTATTAGGCTATTCTTACTCTAATGTTTTTCAAATTATTTAAATTACCATCATAAACACCCCGCATCGTGTCAGATGCTGTTTTTTCATCTGCCGGCGCTTTAGGTAAGAAGCGACCTTCCCAAACCACTACAGATTTATCTGTACCATTTGTGTATACGTGCAATGTTGATGCATAAGCAATTACAGGTAATACGCTATCAACGATGATGTAACTCATCATTTTATTTTTGCTATTATAGTTAATTTACTGTTCATTAATTTTACCGCCATCTTGCAATGTAAGTGTACGCTTAACACCTTTCTTACCATTGACACCTGAAGTGATTTCGGTTTTAGCAACCGCCGGGTGCCAAGCGCCTAAATCTGAAAATTTAAAAATCTTATCCCACAATTTTGCAGTTGGGGCATTAATACTCTCTGATTTAATCACATAAAGTGAAGCGGGCTCAGCGGTATTTGCTTCTGCATTGACATCCTCCCCGCCCTAGAGAGCGGGGATTCCTACGGGTTCACGCGATGA
>JBBAOU010000017.1:0-39053 GCA_040401175.1 Methylotenera sp.
GTTTGCAACAATGAAGCCCCGCTTAATACCATGTGTCGTTGGCTTCCAACTCTATCGAAACGTTTAACCAAAACGGCTGTTCTAGCATCATCCTGATGTACATAAGTTTCAGCCATATTCAACTTAGCCCGCGAACCCATCTGCATCCACGCATGCTCCAAGAGAGCAACATTGCTAGTATCCGAACTAATCGTTGGTTTAACTATCCAAAAATTTTTTCCATCTTGAATCGTTGCTTTAGGTCTGGCACCTCCAGAACTTAAAGTTTTCATTAGTCGCTTTCTGATCTCTGGGTGTTTTGCAGGTCTTTGGCTGGACATCAGTTGCAACTCTTCAATCATGTCCGTTAACTTTGGCATCTTAGGACTAGCAATATTTGACGTGCTAGGTTTTCTACTTGAGCCAATAACTAAAGCGCCCCATCTATCCGTATTACCTGAATGCAGGAGATAATCAAATTCATGCGCGGAGTCACTCAGGTTATGCTCCTTTTGCAACAAAAACTTACCCCATGAGTCAGGGGCAATATCGCGTAAAACGTCGGTAAGTCCATTATACCTTTGCGCGGGGTAAGGCACTTCGTCTAGCTTTGCCAGGCTAACTGGGTCAATCACCCAAGGGTGACCAGCCTCCAGGTAAGAAGGTGCATATTTAAATGAGCCTGACGCTAATCCTTGATTGCCATTTGGACGATCTAAGGTATATCGGCCAACTGTAACCCATTCAGCATTATCCGGACGCTGCAAATATACGTAGACGCTAGAAGTAGTCATCGTCATCCTTAGTCATTGGCGCACGAACTCGCTCTACTGAGCTTTGCATAAATGAAGGCTGTGGAGAGAGGCATAATTGATCCATGATGCCCAATGTCATCATAGCTGTGAGATACGTACCAGCTTGAACTGAATGCTCACCGCGCTCTATTCGCTGCAAGGTATTTAAGCTGGCGTTAATACGATGAGCAAAATCTCTCATGGGTATTTTTCTTAATTGACGTTGCGCACGAATAGCCATCCCCCATCGCTGCATTAAATCAAGTACAGGCAAGGGAATTGGTACGTTATCAGAAATTCTCTTAGGCATAAATGTACCTATAAACTAATATTTAAGTAGTATAAGTAACTTTTTATGAGTACGCAATAAATATCACGCTAAATCCGATACAAAGTAGACCTAGATACACCCATCGTTTTAGCAATGTCACCTATTGACAATGACTTGTCAGCCATCATGGCTTTAGCCTGGGCGCGTTGTTTATCATCGAGTATAGCTTTGTGTCCGTCTACCTAACCGCAATCTTGGCTAACTTCTAAGAATGGGAATGCGCGGACAACTGCTCATAGGTAAAATGCAAATTATAAAAATTTCTGTAAACGATAATTTTGTTGATATATCACGCCTTAAAGACATGGTGCGAATAATGACATTAGATTTGCCTCAAGGTAACACTAAGAAAAAGAATGCTAGGCTAGAATTTAGATTTTCTTGTCACTGTTACCACGAAGACCTAAGGATGGTGAGGCAATCCCTCAAAAAACGCTCGTAAAGGTTTGTAATGGTCTAGTTTTACGAGACACTTCCTTGCGGGCTTAATATTTACAAAAGCATACACCCAACGCTTCTCATAGAGGCACGCTTCCTCTTCGCTACTTCTTGGATTAAAAGCAATTACCCATGTGTCTGAATATCTTTTAGTTAAATCATTAGCATTCATTCTTTGAAACAAAATGTCGCTATTTGGAAGTCCGTTAGGATTAGGACTACATAGCCATTCCATAGCAACAGCTCCACTAATGTCAAATGGGCCAAGGGCTATAACGCCTTGATAAGCCAAATCCGCATAGGATTTAATTTTTAACTAAGCATAGCTTGGTGGGCAAGTTAGGTTTATTTGCCCACTGTTGGACCCGAGCTGAAATTGTATAGATAAGTCCTGCATCACAAGTTCATTGTTACACGCTTCCGTCTAGTCATAATCCAGCAAAATCAAGCGCTTCAAGGTATAATTTTGATATTGAATTTATATTAAAGAATACCTAGCCATGCAACAGCAGTACCCTTTCAAAGACATCGAACAATCCGCCCAAGCTTATTGGGAAGCCAACCAGTCATTTGCCGCTTCTGAAACTTCCGATAAACCAAAATACTATTGTTTATCTATGTTTCCGTATCCATCTGGTCGCCTACACATGGGCCATGTACGCAATTACACTATTGGTGACGTATTAAGTCGCTTTCATAAAATGAAAGGCTTCAATGTTATGCAGCCTATGGGTTGGGATGCGTTTGGCTTGCCAGCTGAAAATGCAGCGATTAAGCATGAAACCGCGCCTGCTAAGTGGACTTATGAAAACATAGAGCACATGAAAACGCAGCTTAAGCAATTAGGTTTAGGCGTAGATTGGAACCGTGAAATTGCCACTTGTAAACCAGAATACTACAAATGGGAGCAGTGGCTATTTACCGAGCTTTTCAAAAAAAATCTGATATACAAAAAAACGTCTACAGTGAATTGGGACCCTGTTGATGGTACTGTACTGGCAAATGAGCAAGTAATTGATGGTCGCGGCTGGCGCAGTGGTGCGTTGGTAGAAAAGCGTGAAATTCCACAGTATTTTATGAAAATTACCGCGTATGCCGAAGAATTGCTGAATGATTTAGATACGCTAGACGGCTGGCCTGAACAAGTAAAAACCATGCAACGTAACTGGATAGGCAAAAGCTTTGGTTGCGAAGTTGAGTTTCCGATTGTCGGCCAAACTGGTAATTTAAAAGTTTATACCACTCGTCCAGATACATTAATGGGCGCGACTTACGTAGCTGTAGCGGCAGAACATCCATTGGCAACGCAAGCTGCGCAAAATAAGCCAGCAATGGCTGACTTTATCGCTGAATGCAAACGCGGCAGCGTAGCAGAAGCTGATATTGCAACGGCTGAGAAAAAAGGCATGGCGACTGGTTTATTTGTCACTCATCCATTAAATGGCGAAAAATTACCCGTTTGGGTCGCTAATTACGTATTGGCTAGTTATGGCGAAGGTGCAGTAATGGCCGTGCCAGCGCATGACGAACGTGACTTTGAGTTTGCCAATAAATATGGCTTAGCGATTAAAGCAGTCATTCAAAAAACTGACGATGACACCTTGCCAATGACTGATCATGGTATTTTGTTTAATTCCAGCACCTTTAATGGCTTGAATTTTGACCAAGCTTCAAATGCTATTTCAGCAGCTTTAAGCGCAGATAATCTAGGCAAAAAACGCACGCAATATCGTTTACGCGATTGGGGCATCTCACGCCAGCGCTATTGGGGTTGTCCAATTCCGATTGTGCATTGTGCATGCTGTGGTGAAGTGCCGGTGCCAGTTGAGCAATTACCTGTGGCATTGCCAGAAGATGTCATCATGGATGGCGTAGGTTCGCCCATTAAAAAAGATGCTAGCTTTTACGAAACTACTTGCCCAACTTGCGGTGGCAAATCCACGCGTGAAACAGATACGCTAGATACATTTTTTGAATCTTCTTGGTATTTTGCCCGCTACGCCAGTTTTGATAGCCACATAGCAATGGTTGATGAGCGCGCTAATTATTGGCTGCCAGTTGATCAATATGTAGGCGGCATTGAGCATGCGATTTTACATTTACTATATGCACGTTTTTTTAATAAACTGATGCGTGATGTCGGTTTAATTAAAAATGATGAGCCATTTATCAACTTACTCACACAAGGCATGGTGCTAAAAGATGGCACTAAAATGAGTAAATCTAAAGGCAACACAGTTGACCCACAAGAGTTAATTGATAACTACGGCGCAGATACAGCTCGGCTATTTATGATGTTTGCCGCGCCGCCAGAGCAAAGTTTAGAATGGGCTGATAGCGGTGTAGAAGGTGCAAATCGCTTTCTACGCAGACTTTGGAAGGCCGTTTATGACCACGTTAACATTGGTGAAATTGCCGCTTATAAGTCAGCAGATTCTTCAGTTGAGTTAAGCGCAGAACTTAAAAGCATACGTTTACAGTTACACATGACAATTGAAAAAGTGGCTGATGATTATGCACGTCGTCACAGTTTCAATACCGCAATTTCCTCAGTGATGGAGTTAATGAATGCCCTGACTAAAATAGAGGGCACGGATATCGCCACACGCCAAGTACGCCAAGAAGTGCTACAAAATGTCGCACTATTACTGTCGCCTATCGTGCCGCACATTTGTCAGGCAATGTGGGCCGAGCTTTGTCCTAATAGCCATATTTTAGAAGTTAGCTGGCCCATTGCAGATCAATCGGCAATGGTACAAGATAGCGTAGACTATGTAATTCAGGTGAATGGTAAGCTTCGTGGTAGCATTACCGTAGCGAAAACTGAGCCCAAAGAAGCTCTAGAAACATTAGCACTAGCACAACCTTTTGTGCAAAAATTCATAGAAGAACATATGACCGTGCGTAAAATTGTCGTAGTGCCGAATAAACTTATCAATATTGTGGTGGCGTAGCATTGTGAATAAAAGTGCTGTTTTTAACAGTATCGTTTTGACAATGCTATTAAGGAAATTAACGATGCAAAATAGTCATACTAAGCAAAACAGATTCACCAAACTTGGGCTAGGTGTGACTTTATTACTAAGCTTAAGCCTTGCCGCCTGTGGATTTCAACTGCGCGGTGTGGCTGACTTGTCGTTCAAAACACTCTACATTCAAGGCGGCACCTTAAGTATCTCTAGAGAACTGAACCAGTCACTTAAAACCAATGGCATTAAAGTCGTTAAAGAGCTTGAAGATGCCGAATTATTACTAGAAATGATGGGCGAAATCAATGAGAAGCGTATTTTGTCTTTAAGTGGTGGTGGTGTGGTGCGAGAATATGAATTGAATTACAGCGTAAAATTTAGAACACGTGCGCCAGCCAGCCCTACTTGGAGCGCAGTACAAATGGTGCAAGCGCGTCGTGATTTTTCATATAACGATAATGCCTTACTTGGAAAATTAGATGAAGAAGCCAAGTTAGCGGCCGATATGCGCAGTGATGCAGTGCGAGAAGTGTTACGCCGATTAACGGCAATCAAGCCTGAGATTAATTAATTAGCCATGCGTATTGCAACGGCCCAACTGGCAAGCCACTTAAAACAAGGCTTACAAGCGCTTTATGTTTTAGTGGGTGACGAACCATTAGCGCAGCGCGAAAGCCTAGATGCGATTCGTACTGCGGCACGTGCGCAGGGCTTTGATGAGCGCAATAGTTTAATGGTTGAACGCTATTTTAATTGGCAGCAAATTCAAGATTACGGACAATCAATCTCGCTATTTGCTAGTCGCAGATTATTGGAAATTAATATTCCAAATGGCAAACCAGGCATTGATGGCGGAAAAGCGCTACAAGCATTAGTCGATCAAGTAATTCCTGACACTTGCGTGGTGATCATTCTACCTAAATTAGAGCGAGAGGCTAAAAGTAGCGCTTGGTTTATTGCACTGGAGAAAAAAGCGGTCACGATTGCACTAGAGGAAGTGGAAGCCACGCATTTACCCAAATGGATTGCCAACCGACTCGCGCAACAAGGTCAGCACACCAGCCAGCAAACATTGGAGTTTTTAGCACATCAGATAGAAGGCAATCTGCTGGCAGCCGATCAAGAAGTACAGAAGTTAGGCTTACTCTATCCACAAGGCGAGTTAAGCGACGCTATTGTGCGTGAAGCGGTACTAAATGTGTCGCGTTACGATGCTTTTCAGCTGGGTGATGCAGTGTTGGCTGGTGATACTGAACGCACAGTGCGTATTCTGCAAGGTTTGCAAGATGAAGGCGAAAATGCAGTGGCGGTGATGAATCCGCTGATGTGGGCGCTACGGCCTTTGGTACGCATTAAACAAGCGGAAGCGCGTGGTGAAAATATAACGAATGCCATGACTAACGCACGCATTTATAGCGACAAACAAGTATTAGTCAAACGGGCGCTGGCTAGACTAAATTTGCGCCAATTAGAAGCTGCTTTACAAAAACTAGCGGATATTGACAGAACTGCTAAAGGTGTAATGTTAGGCGATGCTTGGCTTGAAATTTCTCGGCTTTGTTTTGGGTTGGCTAGAGTACGTGGACGCTAAAACACAATCAGACTTTGATACAAATATCATCAATATTAAAAACATGGATACAAAGATCATGGATATTAAACTAATGAACATTAAGAATTACATGCAGAATATGGGTATCGAAGCCCGCAAAGCCTCGCGCTTGATGGCAAGTGCCGACACCAACATTAAAAATCAAGCACTACTACATATTGCAGGCGCTATTTTGCGTGAGAAAACTGCCTTATTGGCAGCGAATAAATTAGATTTAGACGCTGCACGTACCAACGGTCTTGATGAAGCCATGTTGGACAGACTCACTATTAGTGAAAAATCTATCAACACCATGGTTGAAGGTTTGACGCAAATTACCAACCTTGCTGACCCAATTGGTGAAATGTCTGATTTCAAATATAGACCTAGCGGCATACAAATAGGAAAAATGCGCGTGCCATTAGGTGTGATCGGTATTATTTATGAAGCACGGCCAAATGTGACGGTAGATGCAGCAGGCTTGTGTATTAAGTCTGGTAATGCGGCTATTTTGCGTGGCGGTAGCGAGGCTATTCATTGCAATCAAGCGTTAGCAAAATTAGTGCATGAAGGCTTGGCCGCCGTAGGCTTGCCAGCCACCGCTGTGCAAGTGGTAGAAACCACAGACCGCGTGGCGGTAGGTGAATTAATTACCATGAAACAATATGTAGACGTGATTGTTCCGCGCGGTGGCAAGGGTTTGATCGAGCGCATTTCAAACGACGCACGCATTCCTGTGATTAAACATTTAGACGGCAATTGTCATGTTTATGTAGATGATGATGCCGATTTTGACAAAGCTCTGCGTATTGTTGAAAATAGCAAAACGCAGCGTTTGGGCACTTGCAATACGACTGAATCTTTATTGATCGTACGCTCTGTTGCTGATGAGATGCTACCAAAAATTGCTGACATGCTCACCGCACATGGTATTGAAATACGTGGTTGCAGCGAAACCTGTGCGCTAGTAAAACAAGCCAAACCAGCCACTGAGCAAGATTATTACACGGAATATTTAGCGGCTATTATTTCATGTAAAGTTGTCAGCGGCCTAGATGAAGCGATCGCACATATCAACCAACATTCATCGCAACATACCGAAGCCATCGTGACAGAAAACTACACTAAAGCGCGTAGATTTTTACGAGAAGTCGATTCAAGCAGCGTAATGGTGAACGCCTCTACCCGCTTTGCCGATGGTTTTGAATATGGCTTAGGTGCTGAAATTGGCATCTCTACCGATAAATTGCACGCACGCGGTCCGGTAGGCTTAGAAGGTCTAACTTCGCTCAAATATATTGTACTGGGCGATGGCCAAGTGCGGGCTTAAAGATTCAATTAACGGTGCGTATGCAATCTATGTCAAGAACTGTCATTGGCCTATTGGGCGGTACGTTTAACCCAATACATTTTGGACATTTACGCATGGCGCAGGAGCTTGCTCTATCCCTATCTCTCGACGAAGTGCGCTTTATTCCAGCTGCTAATCCACCGCATAAAGTAGCGCCCAGTGTGAGCGCAACTGATCGTGCTGAAATGGTGAAGCTGGGCATCGCAGACAATACAACGTTCAAATTTGATGATAGTGAATTACGTAGAAATGGCGCTTCGTACATGGTGGACACTTTACAAAGTCTGCGCGCAGAATTAAGCGATGAGACGAGTTTGGTCTTATTTATGGGTAGCGATGCTTTTACTGAATTCAATCGCTGGCATCACTGGGAAGAAATAATAAATCTGTGCCACATTGCCTTAGTGGAACGGCCAACGGCCATTAATGCAGCGCCTTTACCTCAAGCATTAAAGTCATTTCTGCATAATCACCACACAAATAATATTAATGATTTACACCACACTAGTGCGGGTTATGTGATTATGCAGGCCATTACCGCACTAGAAATTTCATCTACGGCGATACGTAATCAGCTCGAGGCTAAACAGTCTGCGCGCTATTTAATGCCCGATAATGTCATTGATTATATAAAATCTCACCAACTTTACCGGGCGTAATTTTAGCTAACTAGCCATAATTTTTTAAAACAAGAATTTATCCAAAGCCTTTAAAAATATTGTCACTGGAATATTTTTACGCTAGGATTCCATTAAACGAGTTGGCGAAATGATGATGCTAAAACAAAATAAATTGCTTAAAAAAAATGAAGTTAAATCAAAGTTATCAAGTAGCTTTTATAAAAACTTCATCCTAGTTTCACTTGCAACCATCACGCTGCTAACTGCTTCTTGCGGCGTTAACCCCGTCACCAAAAAACGTGAGTTTCAAATGGTTTCGGAGTCGGAAGAAATTGCGATTGGTAAACAAAATTACGCTCCAGCACGCCAATCGCAAGGTGGCGATTATATTATTGATCCAGAATTGACCGCTTATGTGCAAAGTGTAGGCAATAAGCTCGCAGCCGTTTCTGACCGCCAATTACCTTATGAATATACCGTGCTGAATGACTCTGTTCCCAACGCTTGGGCAATGCCTGGCGGTAAAATTGCCTTTAATCGTGGCCTACTTTATGAGTTAAATAGTGAGGCTGAACTGGCTGCCGTTATGGGCCATGAAATGGTGCATGCTGCCGCTAGGCATGGCGCTAAAAGCATGGAGCGCGGCATACTTATGCAAGGTGCGATGATTGCGGTGGGCATAGGCGCGAAAAATACTAATTACGCCAATTTAATTGTAGGTGGCGCCAAACTTAGCAGCCAATTAGCCACCAGCAAATATGGTCGCGATGCAGAAAGCGAGGCGGATTTATATGGTATGCAATATATGAAAAGAGCCGGCTATGATCCTACAGCGGCCGTGACTTTACAAGAAACTTTTGTGCGTTTAAGTGCTGACAAGAAAAGTAGCTTTATTGATGGCTTATTCGCCAGTCACCCACCTTCTCCAGAACGAGTCGCGGACAATACAAAGACACTTGCACAAGTAGGCGCTGGGGGTGAATGGGGCAAAGAAATCTACGCGCAAAAAGTAGCAAAACTAAAATCTACGCAAGCGGCATATAAAGCGTATGACGACGGGGTAAAAGCACTAGCGGCAAAAGATACAGCCAAAGCGACCACTCTAGCGAAGCAAGCCATTGCTGGTGAGCCGCGCGAGGCGCGCTTTCAAGAACTGCTAGGCGACATTGCTCTATCGCAAAAAAAATCGCTTGAGGCTTTAGCGTTTTACGAAAAAGCCATCAAAATGCAGCCCGACTATTTTAAACCGCATATACAAAGTGGTATCGCGCTGTTTAATATGGGAAAAAAAACTGAAGCAGAAGCCTATCTTAAGCGCGCTAATGAGCTGTTACCTACCGCGCCTAGCCATGCATTGCTAGGCCAAATTGCCGAAGGGCGTGGCGAAACAGATGTAGCATTGCAACACTATCAAATGGCGGCAGATTCTAATTCTGAAATTGGTAAAGACGCCTTAAATAGAGCCGTGCATATAGATTTACCTCGTAATCCAGCTAAGTACATTCAAGCTGCGGCACAAGCTGATAATGCCGGTAACTTATATGCTGTCGTACAAAACAATACGTCCACTCCAATAGTGCGCGTGAGAGTGCGCGTAGTAAAATACGAGGCTAGAACGGGCCGTATAGTAGCGCAAAGTGAATCGATGCAAATTGCTGGCAGCGTTGCGCCAGGAAAGCGCTCGCAAATAGCCGTTGGTGCGCAAGTGAATAACATACAGGAAGTGCAATTATATAAAGTGCTAGTAGAGGCTGCAGAGATGGAGCAGTAGATTACTAATTTGACTTAAGCCGGCAATAACCAGCAAGCTAAGCTATCCTTAAATTAAATCAGTCTCGTTAAATCGAACGTCTTCCTGCCAACTCACTACGCTCAAACATGGTGCAACAATGCGTTTCTTTAAGCTAGCTAAATTCTCTTCAAACATTTCAAAGTTTGGGTCAATCTGATTCGCCACCCACCCAGTCAGGCATAAGCCTCGTGACTGAATCGCTTCCACCGTAAGTAGCGCATGATTAATGCAACCCAAACGCATGCCTACGACTAAAATAATAGGAATATTCAACTGCACGGCAAAATCAGCCAATGTTTGTGTTTCATTGAGTGGCACAAAAAAACCACCAGCACCTTCCACAACCACAGCCTCAGCTATGGTCGTGAGTTGCACATAAGCTCGCGTAATCTCATACAAATCGATAACGACACCCGCCTGCATTGCCGCAATATGCGGCGCAATAGCAGGTTCAAATCGGTATGGATTGATTAAATTTAGCGGCACACTAACGTTGCTGGCGTTGATTAATACCTGTGCATCTTGATTGATAAGTTCGCCACGCTGATTACGCTCACAGCCGGAAGCAATTGGCTTCATGCCTAGGGATTGAAAACCTAATCGAACAAAATGCTGTACTAGAGCACTTGCAACATAGGTTTTACCTACATTGGTATCAGTACCAATAATAAAATAAGATTTCAGCATAAGCCTTTTTGATTCGCTAATTTAACTAAATACTTCTAGGCTTAAACGTTACAGGCGAAACGCCATCATCAAACTTTAGCTTATCTTTTCCGCGCCAAGCGTGACCGTAGACCACTTCAAAAGTGGCTGGTAGCTTACCGCCATCTGATTTTGTGCCAGTACGAAATTGCTCATAAGCCGCATCCAGATTTTGTAAAAATCCGCGCCCTAGTAGACCACGTGCGCGACCATCAGTGGCGTTATGTGCGCCTATACTTTTTAGATCGCGCATCACACTTTTAACATCATCGTAGGTTAAGGTAAAACGCTCTACATCCAACACTGGTGCGCTGAAACCTGCACGAACTAAAGCATCGCCAATATCATGCATATCTATAAATCGGCTAACACTGGTAAATCCATCACCAGCGTTTTTGCTTTGGGTGGCAATGCGTAATTCTTTTAAAGTATCTGGCCCAAACGTGCTAAACATCAGCAAACCTTCTGGTTGCAGTACACGGTGAAATTCTTGCAATGCTAAATCTAAATCATTACACCATTGAATAGCTAAGTTAGACCACACCAAACCGGCACTAGCATTAGCTATGGGTAAGGATTCAATATCAGCACAGATCAGACTCAGTTTTGTCCCACTCAATAGGTTTTTTATTTGCCCCAGCATACCAACATCGTTACGTATTTTTCTAGTTTTTTGCAGCATAGGCAAAGCAAAATCTAACGATACCACCTGTGATTTGGTAAAACGTTTTTGCAAGGCATGACTAGCTGCACCAGTGCCACAGCCTGCATCCAATATTACTGCTGGATTGAGTTTCACTAAATCCAGCCGATTTAGCATTTCTTCACGCACTTGTTTTTGCAAGATGGCGGCGGCATCGTATGTATCGGCCGCGCGACCAAATGAGGCGCGCGCGCGCTTTTTATCGATGTGATAAATGTCGTTTATCATGTTAAATAAGCTCTTGATTAAGATGCGGTGGGTTCTAAAAACTGAACCAGTGCATCAATAAAATGTTCTTGATGAGATAAAAATGGCGCATGAGACGCCCCAGCGATTACACGTAAAAATCCTATCGGCAAATTTTGCATCATCCAGTGTGCCGCTTGCACTGGTGCTAAAGTGTCACGGTCGCCATGCATTAGTAGGGTTGGTTTTCTTAAAAACTCTATTTCCGCACGCAAGTCAGTTTCGAGCAAAATATTCAGTGCTTTTTGCAAAGTTTCTGTGCTGGGCGCTGGGCGCTCTTCAAATTTTTTGCGTAGCATTCTGACGGTAATTCTTGCACGAATATCGCCCATACACTGCAGGGTTAAAAATTGTGTCATGGTTTTTTGATACTCTTCGTCAACCTTCTTGGCGAATTGGCTAAACACCTCTGGGGCAATTCCAGCCTGCCAAACTTGCTGGGCATTAGTTTGAGCTTTATTCACAAAACAAGGCGTTGCCCCAACCAAGACTAGTCTACGTACGGCATCTGGATAGTCCAAAGCAATACGTATCGCCAATTGCCCACCCCATGACCAGCCAAGAATATCGGCATTCGCCGGCAACATTTCTGCGATTTTCTCAGCGATAGCATGCAAATTGTAAGGCTCAATCGGACGACTTAAGCCCATACCGGGAATGTCGACAATATGCAGGGTAAATCGCTTGCTCAGGCTACGCAACAGTGGTTGCCATACGGCGCCATTCATCGCCCAGCCATGCAGTAAAACTAAGTTCGGGCCTTTGCCTGTGGTTTCAATATGGATATTAGCTGGTGTGATATTCATAAAGTGGCCTCGGCTTGATGAATAGCATCAATAAGCGCTTTAACATCCTCTAAAGAATGTGCGGCTGAAAGTGAGATGCGTAGCCTAGCGGTATTGACTGGTACCGTTGGCGGCCGAATAGCTGGAACCAAAATACCTAAAGTTTGCAGGTACTCACTCAAGGCTAAAGCTTCTAGATTACCACCAACGACTAAGGGCTGAACGCTTGTTTCAGAAGGCATTAACTGCCATTTTTTACAGAGCAGATTATCTTTTAAATAAGCAATCAGCATATGTAAATGGGTACGCAAATCATCGCCCTGCTCGATTAAACTAACCGATGCCGACAGCGTAGCGGACAAGGCTGGCGGCGCGGGTGTTGAATACACATAACTTTTTGCAGTTTGAATTAAATAGTCAATGACCACCTGCTCGCCTGCAACAAAAGCGCCTGCAACACCAGCCGCTTTCCCTAGCGTTGCCATCATAATAATACGTGGCGATTCTAAGTTACAGTGATTTAGCGAACCTTCACCATGCACGCCGAGTACGCCAAAACCGTGAGCATCGTCCACGTATAAATATGCGTCGTATTTTTCGCACAAGGCAAGATATTCTGACAAAGGTGCAATATCACCATCCATGCTAAACACCGCATCAACCGCAATCATTTTATGTTTTGCATTGCTGGATTTAAGCAAAACTTCAAGCGCAGCAACATCGTTATGTGGAAAACGATTGAATTCTGCCAATGAAAAATAAGCGCCATCGTTTAAGCAGGCATGATTAAGTTTATCGGCAAAAATTGCATCGTTACGGCCCATCAGCGCACCTAACACGCCGATATTAGCCATATAACCGGTAGAAAATAACAGCGCGGCAGGTAACTTGACAAACTTTGCGAGTTTTTTCTCTAAGTTATCATGGTGGCGATGATGGCCTGTGATTAAGTTAGAGGCGCCACTGCCGACACCTGAATCTCCAGCGGCTTGTTGCATAGCGGCGATTAATGCTGGGTGATTGGCGAGGCCTAAATAATCGTTACTGCAAAACGATAAAAAACGCTGATTATTAGCCACAATATGCTCGGCTTGCGGCGAATCTAACAGCCGACGCTGACGCAGCAAGCCATCGACTTTACGTTTTTCTAGTTCTAGTTTTAGGCTATTTAGCATCTATCATTCAATCTAAATAAAATGGTCATTCCGACGGAAGTTGAAATCTAGCGACTTGCTTTGTTGAAATTCTAGGCTTTATTAATACCCAATCTAGCAAAAAGATTTTTGTCAGTTGATGCCTCAGGATTAGCCGTAGTGAGTAACTTTTCACCGTAAAAAATACTGTTAGCGCCCGCTAAGAAACATAAAGCCTGTATGCCTTCACTCATGCTTTGGCGACCTGCAGACAAGCGAACAAAGCTATTCGGCATGGTAATACGTGCCGCCGCTATTGTACGTACAAACTCAAATGGATCTAATTCCTCAGTGCCGTGTAGAGGGGTACCTTCAACCTGCGTGAGCAAATTAATTGGCACGCTTTCTGGCGGACGATCCATGTTCGCCAACTGCGCCAACAAACCAGCACGCTGATTACGCGATTCGCCCATACCAATAATGCCACCACTGCAGACATTAATATCAACACTGCGCACACGGTCTAGCGTATCTAGGCGATCTTGATAAGTACGAGTGGTAATGACTTCGCCATAAAATTCTGGTGCAGTATCTAAGTTATGATTGTAATAATCTAAACCCGCATCTTTTAGCTGCTCAGCTTGACCTTCTTTTAGCATGCCCAAAGTCGCACACGTTTCTAAACCCATCGCCTTAACTTCAGCAATCATTTTTAGCACAGGCTCTAAATCACGTTGTTTTGGACCACGCCAAGCGGCACCCATACAGAAACGGCTAGCCCCATTATCTTTGGCTTCTTGTGCAGCGGCGATTACTTCATCCAACTTCATCAATGGCTCGCTTTCAACCTCAGTGTGATAGCGCGCAGCTTGGGGACAATAACCACAATCTTCTGAACAACCACCTGTTTTTATCGATAACAAAGTACTGACTTGTACCGCATTAGGATTAAAATTAGCTCTATGCAAAGTTTGCGCCTGATACATTAAATCACTGAAAGGCAGCTCAAATAATCCGACAATCTGCTCCACACTCCAGCGGTTTACTGTGTTTGATTCATCATGGGAATGAGTTAAGCTGGCTTTAAGATTGTCAGTATTAATAATCGATTGTGTTGCGGTTTCAAGCATGTGCAGTTCCTTTATAGTAGCTATATTCGCTTGCGCGTTGATTCAGTTATTGTCGCGCAGGTATTAACTTGATTTATACAAGGATTATACCTTGTCAATGAAACATACCGCAAATTTTGAACATTAGCTTAAAATTTAAGCAAATCTTAAAAGGTAGCTTATTAAGGCATTTTACAAACAATATTGTCTGCTATGTACAGCACGTAATACTGGTGAACATGGGCTCTGCAACCCATGCCTTAGCGACCTACCTACCATAGCGCACCGCAATGCCTGCAATGCGGCTTGCTTTCTAATGGGTTGATCTGCGGCAGTTGCTTAAATTTGCCGCCGCACTTTGACGCTACTTACAGCTTATTTACTTACGAATTTCCGCTTGATAGCTTGATACAACATTATCAATATATAAATATGCTGCCATTAGCATCTGTATTTGCAAGCTTGTTAGACAAGCACAAATCTTTAGCAAACACGCTCAGTCATAAGATCGATTTAATTATTCCGATGCATAGTGCTAAATTAAAAATACGCGGCTTTAACCAATCACTAGAATTAGCCCGTATTATTAGCAAAAACACAAAAATTAGCTTGGATTACAACACATGCCAACGCGTTAGATATACTCCAACACAGCCGAGCTTACCGCTTAAAGAGCGCATTAAAAACATCCGAGGCGCGTTCAATTGCCAGCAAAAACTGTATAGTAAAAATATCGCAATAATAGACGTTGTGATGACCAGTGGTGCCAGCCTGAATGAATTGGCAAAAACATTGAAAGAAGCTGGCGCGGCGCATGTAGAATGCTGGGTTGTTGCTAGAACGCTAGCTAAGCTTCATGACTAAATATCTAAATTACTCAATCTGACGTAGAAGCCTTTATGTTTACTATCGTATTATTCGAACCTGAAATACCGCCCAATACTGGCAACATCATTAGACTGTGCGCTAATACTGGCGCAGACTTGCATCTAGTCAAGCCGCTAGGATTTAACCTAGAAGATAAGCAGCTCAAGCGTGCAGGACTAGATTATCATGAATACGCCAGCTTAAAAGTACATGAAAACTGGGCAGACTGCAAAGCCGCACTTATCGGGAAACGCATGTTCGCCATCACTACAAAAGGCAGTACTAGACACAGTGATATTCAATTTTTAGCAGGGGATGTTTTTGTATTTGGCCCTGAAACTCGCGGCCTTCCTGAAGAGGTAAGGTCTGAATTTACTGCCGAGCATAGAGTGCGCCTGCCCATGTTAGAAAATAGTCGCAGTTTGAATTTATCTAATTCTGCGGCTGTTTTGCTTTACGAGGCTTGGCGGCAAATTGGCTTTGAGGATGGTGTCTAAACGCAGATATTTTTAGGTCAAGGATAAAACTAAAAATACAAACTACCGTGACTAATCGGTATTATGTTCAGCGTTAAAACCCTTCGGCCTTTTGCTCGCGGCCCAATAAATCCATTACGGCATATTGAGCACTTTTACCATGTGATAACACTTGATCGACCTGATAAGTAATTGGCATATCCACATGCATCGTATTAGCTAGGCGCATAACCTCTGCCGTTGTGTTCACGCCTTCTGCTACGTGGCCTAAACCTTGCAAAATATCAGCCAAAGACTTTCCAATAGCTAATTGTAGGCCAACTTCTCTATTCCTAGAATATTGTCCAGTACAAGTTAAAATTAAATCACCAGCGCCCGCCAAACCCATAAAAGTTTCTGGCGACGCACCTAGCGCAACACCAAAACGCGTCATTTCAGCCAATCCACGGGTAATCATGGCAGCTCTAGCATTATTGCCAAAACCCATACCATCACTAATACCGGCGGCAATGGCCATCACATTTTTAACCGCACCGCCGACTGAAACACCAATCACATCGGTAGTGTGATAAACGCGTAGATTTTCGCCATGTAGAAGCAAGGCTGCTTCGCTTGAAAATGATTCGTCTGACGCGGCCAAAGTTACCGCAGTAGGAAGCCCACGGACTAATTCTGCGGCAAAACTAGGGCCAGAAAGTGCACCCCAATGCTGACCGGTAACTTCAGGGTCGCCCAACTCTTCCAAGGCTACTTCATATGGCATTTTGGCTGATTTTGGCTCTAAACCTTTATTTGCCCAAATAATCGGGGCCGTGCAAGCCAGCGCTTTAACGTCTTTGAGAATCGCCCGAAAGCCAGCGGTAGGCACTACAGATAAAATTAAATCAGCGCCGCTAAGCGCGGTTTGTAAATCATCCTCAACCTGCAGATTATCGTTAAATTTGAAGTCGCCTAAATACAAGGGATTAGCGCGCGCTTTACGCATACCAGAAACGTGGCCAGCATTACGCGCCCATAACGACACTTGGTGACGTTGGCTAATATTCATGGCAAGCGCTGTGCCCCAAGCTCCAGCACCAAGGACGGCTATTTTTGCCATTTAATTAAACTCCGCATTTACTCGAAATCCCATTTATTCGAAACCCCAAGTAGATGAAATTAAAATATAGCCAATAATGCCATCACGATGCTTAACTTTAAGCCAGCCATTATTTAACTTTAAATCGACCACTTCTAACACTACCGCTTTATCTAGCGTAGCCATTAGCGCAGAGCTAGCCTGCGCTAACTGTCTAATTTCCGCATGATTAATATTGACCATCACCGTGCGCTTGCTTGAGAGTTGCTTTGCTTCCACCCAACTGATACTGCCCTGAGCATCTCGCACTTTAATCCAGTCACCCAAATTAACGATAATCTCTACCGGATAATATTGGCTGAGTAATAGAATTTTTTTAGCCGAATTAGAAGGCGCATCATAGAGGATAGCTTTGGGAACCGCCACCGAGCGATACTCTAGCGCTACTGCCGAAAGCGGCAACAACGCCAGAATTAAACTGACAACTAAAGACTTCTTACTAACTTGATACATTAATTTAAAAAATTAATGTTTAGCGCTAGCTTCTACCGCTTCTGCCGCTTCTGCTTGCTGCTGTTTTTGCTGTGCAAATAGCGCTTCAAAATTAATAGGATTTAACAATACTGGTTGGAAACCAGCACGAACCACTAAGTCAGAAACAGTTTCGCGTGCATAAGGGAAAAGAATATTTGGGCAAGTAATGCCAACGATCATCTCAATATTCTCTTCAGGTACGTTACGAATCTGGAAAATACCGGCTTGCGTTACTTCAACCAAGAATACTGTTTTATCTTCAATTTTAGAGGTTACAGTCACTTTAATGGCCACTTCAAAAACGCCGTCTTCTAGCATTTGAGCAAAATTGCCTAATTCAATACTAATTTGTGGTTGCGTACGGTCAGTAAAAATCTGTGGCGCATGCGGAATTTCTAATGAAGCATCTTTCACGTAAATTTTTTCAATACTAAAACCAGCTTGATGTGCTTGCTCTTGTTGATCTACTGCTTTGTTATCTTTGTTTGCCATGATTTTTCTATATCTTTCTTTTTTTAAATTACAACTTAAAGTAAGGGGTTAATTAAATCTATCGTTTTAGCTGAACCAGCTTTATTTTAGTAGGCCAAATTGGCATTTTAGCAGAAATTAGGCGGCTAGTAATGTGTCTAATCCACCCGCCAAGTCTAGTGCGCGTAAATCGTCAAAGCCACCAATATGTTGACTGTCGATATAAATTTGCGGCACAGTACGCCTACCAGTTCTTTGCATCATTTCATCACGCAATTCAGGTTGCAAATCAATGCGAATTTTATTAATTTCTGTCACACCCTTACTCGCAAGCAAGCGCTCCGCATTCATACAATAAGGGCAAACTGCCGAGGTATACATCGTGACGGCGGCCATTACACAGCTCCTTTTTCTGGGACTGACTCTGTACTCGCTTCTACAGCAACTTCTGCGACATTGGGTTTAGCCACGTTCTTAGCTGTTGGCACTTTTTTTACTGCTGCATTAGCCGCCTTAGCACTAGTCGCCTTAGCATTAGTGACTACAGGCAATTTAGCTTCACTCCATGCATTTAAGCCACCATGTAGATTGTTGAGCTGCGTAAATTCAGCTTTACGCAAAATATCGCAAGCTTTAGCAGAGCGCATGCCACGCTGACAATTAAGCAGTATGGTTTTATGTTGATATTTTTTAAGTTCTGCGATGCGTGCTGGCAAGTCTGCTAAAGGAATATGCATTGCTTCAGCAATATGTCCACTTGCAAACTCAGCATCATCGCGCACATCTAACACTAAGGCATTAGAGCGATTAATTAAATTCACGGCTTCTGCTGCGGTTAAATTAGGCACACCGCCGGCACTTTTTTTAAATAATGGCAATAACAACATCAAGCCTGAGCCTAACGCCAGACCTATCAATAAAATATTACTTCTAAAAAATTCCACACATTTCCCCTCAAATTTTAACTTACTTAAATGCAAGCTCACTCAAATTTCAAGCAACTTGGCATGACCTTTATGCATTCAAACTCAATACAAATTTTATACGCTAATTTTACGTGTAAATAAGCTAAAATGGCGAGATTACTTTAACAATATTAAAGCAAAATATTATGGCCAGCAGCAACACTACCCCAGTTTGTTTATTGATTTTAGATGGCTTTGGCTATCGTGAAGAAAGTGCAGACAACGCCATCGCGCAAGCACAAAAACCTAATATTGATGCATTGTGGAACTCGCACCCACACACACTCATTAACGCTTCTGAGCATTATGTGGGCTTACCAGATGGACAAATGGGTAACTCTGAGGTTGGGCATCTCAATATAGGCGCTGGCCGCGTAGTGTTTCAAGATTTTGAGCGCATTAACAACAGCATTGCCACTGGCGAGTTTTATGAGCGTGCCGAATTAAAGGCGGCCTTACTAGGCATTAAAAACAGCAATAAAGCTTTACACATCTTTGGCCTGCTTTCAGATGGCGGCGTACACAGCCACCAAGATCATATTCACGCCATGCTAGAAATGGCCGCTAAATCAGGCTTAACAAAAATATACTTGCACGCTTTTTTAGATGGCCGTGATACCCCACCTATCAGCGCTGCGCCATATTTAGCAGCACTAGAGGCTAAAATAAACACATTAGGTGTAGGTAAAATAATCTCTATCAATGGTAGATTTTATAGCATGGATAGAGACAAACGCTGGCCACGAGTGGAAGCTGCATACGCCTTAATTACCGAAGGTTTGGGCGAATATATCTACACAACTGCTGAAGAAGGTTTAAAAGCCGCTTATGCACGTGGCGAGAATGATGAATTTGTTAAAACCACAGCAATACGTGATGCTGACGAGGCACCGATTCATCTAGAAGATGGCGACTTAGTGGTGTATATGAATTTTAGATCTGATCGTGCGCGCCAATTAACCCATGCAATTCTAAGCGATGAATTTGATGGCTTTCATCGCCGTCATGTGCCTAAACTTGCCGGCTACTTTACGCTAACCATGTTCGACAAAAAAGAGACTAAATCTACAGTAATTTTTCCACCATCTACAATTAAAAATACCTTTGGTGAATATTTATCCAACTTAGGCTTGACGCAATTACGCATTGCTGAAACCGAAAAATATCCGCATGTGACATTCTTTTTTAATGGTGGCGAAGAGACAGTCTTTGCTGGTGAAGATCGAATCTTAGTGCCATCACCGCCAGTCACTACTTATGATTTACAACCTGAAATGAGCGCTTTTGAGCTCACAGAAAAATTGGAAGAAGCCATTTCAAGCCGCCAGTACAATGCCATTGTATGCAATTACGCCAATGGCGATATGGTCGGCCATACTGGCAGTTTGCCAGCAGCGATTAAAGCCATTGAAACCTTAGACAATTGCGTCGGACGCATAGTAAAAGCCATGCAAAACATAGGCGGAGAAGTGATTATTACCGCAGACCACGGCAACGCCGAAGTGATGTTTGATAAAATCAATAACCAACCACACACACAACATACCACCAATAAAGTGCCGCTCATTTACATAGGCCGTGAGACTAAATTAGCTGAAAATGGTGCTTTATCTGATTTAGCACCCACTTTATTAAATATGATGGGCCTTAAGCAACCGGCTGAAATGACCGGGAAAAGTTTAATTAGTTTTAGCGATTAACTTTTCATTCAATGGTAAAAATTAAATATTATTTATTTGACAGAATCAGCTAAATTATATTTGACCAACCTAATTAACTTATTGAATTCTACCTCTTGAATCAAAAATCTTGTGCTTAAACCATTAAAAAACTTTCATTACTATCGCATAGTTTTTTGCCTAGCGTTAATGCTGATATTGCTAAACCATGGTTCATTTGCCTTGGCTGCAAAAAAATCAGAGCAGCCCAGTCAAACCTTAAGTGATGTGCAGCAACGTTTGGAATCGCTAAAAAAAGAGTTAGGTAATTCCCAAGAAGCACATAAAGATGCGGCGGATGCTCTAAAAGAAAGTGAAGTGGCAATTAGTGCCTCGAATAAAAAACTATACGAAATTAACTTTCAGCAACAACAAAATAAAAATACGCTCACACAATTGGAATCTGATTCAAAAGCAACCAATCAAGCGCTATCGCAACAACAACAATTACTCAGTAGCCAGTTATATCAGCAATATATTCATGGCCAACAAAGCTATGCGCAAATGATTTTACAAAGCACGCATCCCAGCGAAATAGCCAGAGACGTGCATTATTATGTCTACATCGCCAGCGCCCGAGCCGCTTTAATCAAGAAAATGCAGGCCAACTTAAATAAAATCAGCATGCTCAATGAGCAAACGGCTAATGCACTTAAAGACGTAGCTGAACTCAAACAAAAACAAATAAATGAGCAGCGCATTTTACAAAGTCAAAAACAAGCCAAATCTAAAGTGGTGCAAACGCTATCACAACAAATTACGACCCAACGCGGCGAAATAAAAAAACTAAGCCGTGACGAAAAGAGACTGTCTGAATTAGTTGAACGTTTAGCCAGAATTATTCCAGCCAAACCTAAGCGTATCGCAAACAGGCCAGCATCGCCGAGCACTAATAACCAGAACAAATCAGCAAGCGCTGACATTGATGAAAGTAATAAACCAGCAAAAGAAATCGTGACTGCTAATAACAGTATTTCCAATAATACTACACCGAGCAATGAGTTCTCTGGGGCAAATTTTGCCGCACTTAAGGGTAAATTAAGATTACCCGTACGTGGCGACGTGACTAACCGCTTTGGAGCTAATCGTGAAGATAGTGGCGTTTCTTGGAAAGGTTTATTTATTAAAGCCAACGAAGGTGCAGAAGTGAAATCTGTGGCCAATGGCCGCATCGTATTTGCTGATTGGCTACGAGGCTTCGGCAATTTGATTATTGTTGATCATGGTGATGGCTACATGAGCCTATATGGCAACAATCAAACTTTATTAAAACCTGTAGGTGAGACGGTAAAGGCCGGCGATGCGATTGCCGCCGTGGGCAATAGTGGTGGCAATGTAAGCAACGGTCTTTATTATGAGTTACGTCGATTAAGCCGCCCTTTTGACCCACTTAGCTGGAGCAATGTAAATTAACTATTGCTGGCTGATTAAATTTAAAAAGTCACTTATAAACAGTCAGATAAGAGACAATTGCCACGACAATTAACTACTATTGGCAATAAAAAGCACGCTTAAAGCGTGCCTTTTTCTTTACCACTTAATTTCAATAAAATTACTTAGCTGGCGCGGCTTCACTTGCAGGCGCGGCTGGATCTAGCGTAATTCCTGGCACACGCTCTTCAGCAGTAGGCTCATAGCCACCACCTGCTGCAAGCGGCTCGACAATTGGCGCAACAACAGCAGAACCAGCATCAGGCGCAACCACTGCAGATGATGCATCTACTGGTACAGATTCTTCTTGCTTACTGCAAGCTACCGTAAATAATCCAGCAGCCGCTAAAACCAACATAGAACGTAATAACTTTGACATACACTTCCCTTTTTACTATTAAAAAACTTTAATTACTCTTAAACGCTATATTCAATTCATGTTTATTAAAACTGGTTTAATAAAAAATGATTAACTGACTTTTGAATACATGACTGTTTAATGATTGATATTCGTTGCGAGCTATTAATCAGCATGTGATCTAATTAATCTTTCATGGACTCAATATATCAGTTAATTAATATTTAATCCTGGCCTCAATGCGATAACCAGACAATTGCTTAAATATAAAAATTTCCTAAATTAGGTCATTCAAATAACATATTAAAAAAATTAAAACGAACTACCAGCAACCAAAAGGTCGACCAAAACCAGCACCTACTCCAAAGCGAGATCCGTAACGTGAGCCAAATCCGCCGTAGCCATAAGGGCCGTATCGACAAAATGGGTCATATAATTGTTGTTGCTGTAATTGTTGGTTTCTTAGCTTATCCAGCTCTGCACGCTTAATTTTTTCTCGCTTATTAATTTCATCCGCCACGTTATTTCTTAACATTTGCTCTCGACTGGTGTAAATATAATCGAGCACTTTACTATCAATGCCCTGCTTATTTAACGCCACATTTTGGCTGGGTGTTAGTTCATAGAATGAGTTAGTCACTTTTATTTTATCTATAATCTGCTCTGCCGTTGCACCCTCTTTAGATAATTGCATTAGGTCATCTAAACTTAATAATGCCAGCGGCTTTGGCATAATACGCGCCAGTTCTTCCTCAGAAATTCTATCTATTGGTAATGCCGGTCGATTTTCGTTGTAGCCATTAGTTGCGCAGGCAGAAATCACTAGCGTGACGAGAAAAATATTAAGCAACTTTATCTTTAGTGTCATTTAAACCCTTAATTAACACATTAATTTAGTACAATTTTTATTGAGAGTGCATTGTTAAGAAAATAACTGGTCTAAAGCTAAAGTAGATAAAACAGAAGCCCTGAGAATATAGAACTGACTACCTTTAAGAACCTCTATTTTGTTTAACAAACTAGCTAATATCACTCTAGTCAACTCATACTTTATTTCGAAAATACCAACTTACCAGCCTTAACGTCCACTTTAACCATGTCTTTAGCGGCAAAATTACCCGTCAGTATTTCACGCGCCAACGGATTTTCAATCCCAGATTGAATGGCACGTTTTAGTGGCCGTGCGCCATAGACTGGGTCAAATCCGGCATTAGCAATTTCAGCGATAGCTGCATCGGTAATTTCCAGTTGTATATCCATCGCAGCTAGACGTTTGGCTAAAGTTTGCAATTGAATCGCTGTAATTGATTTAATATTATCTTCATCTAGCGCATGAAAAACCACTACCTCATCAATCCGGTTGACGAATTCGGGCCTAAAGTGCGATTTAACCTCACCCATTACTGCAAGTTTTATTACCTGATAATCTTGATCCGCCATACTTTGTATCATTTGCGAACCTAAATTGCTGGTCATAATAATCACCGTGTTTTTGAAGTCTACCGTGCGACCCTGACCATCCGTTAGGCGGCCATCGTCCAAAACTTGCAATAACACATTAAATACATCCGGATGCGCTTTTTCAACTTCATCCAGCAGAATCACGCTGTATGGTTTACGACGCACAGCCTCAGTCAGTGTTCCACCTTCTTCATAACCCACATAGCCAGGCGGCGCACCTATCATCCGTGAAACAGAATGTTTCTCCATAAACTCACTCATGTCGATACGAATTAAGTGGTCTTCACTGTCAAACAAAAAGCCCGCCAAAGCTTTACACAGCTCTGTTTTACCGACGCCGGTTGGGCCTAAAAACAAAAAGCTACCATATGGACGGCCTGGATCACCTAAACCAGAACGCGAACGACGAATTGCATCCGATACCAATCGCACAGCCTCGTCTTGCCCAACCACACGTTCGTGCAATTTTGTTTCCATTGTTAGCAGTTTTCCGCGCTCGCCTTGCATCATTTTAGACACGGGAATACCTGTGGCACGGCTAACCACTTCCGCAATTTCATCTGCGCCCACTTCAGTGCGTAGCATTCTATTTTTGGTTTGCGTTGAAGTTGCTTCACTACTTGAAGCCTGTTTCAACTGCGCCTCAAGTGCTGGTAGTTTGCCATATTGCAACTCGGAAACCTTTTGCCACTCACCTTTACGAGTTGCTTCTTCCATGTCAAATTTAACTTTTTCAATCGCTTCTTTGATATGTGAAGAACCTAGTACTTGTGCTTTTTCAGCCTTCCAAACATCTTCTAAGTCAGCATATTCTTTTTCCAGCTTAATAATTTCTTCTTCAATTAAATCGAAGCGTTTTTTACTGCCTTCATCTTTTTCACGGCGCACCGCCTCACGCTCAATTTTTAGTTGAATCAATCGACGTTCAAGCTTATCTAAAACTTCCGGCTTAGAATCAATTTCCATCTTAATGCGGGAGGCTGCCTCATCAATCAAATCAATCGCTTTATCGGGTAAAAAACGATCGGTAATATAGCGATGGCTTAACTCAGCCGCCGCCACAATTGCCGGATCAGTAATCTCGACGCCATGATGCAGCTCATATTTTTCTTTCAATCCACGCAAAATAGCAATGGTTGCCTCAACGGTTGGTTCGCCCACCAACACCTTTTGAAAACGGCGTTCTAGTGCGGCATCTTTTTCAATATATTTGCGATATTCATCTAAGGTGGTAGCGCCCACACAATGCAACTCGCCACGCGCTAAGGCTGGCTTCAACATATTACCGGCATCCATCGCACCTTCTGATTTACCTGCGCCAACCATAGTATGAATTTCATCTATAAATACAATGGTTTGGCCTTCATCTTGCGCGAGCTCTTTCAGTACTGACTTCAAGCGCTCCTCAAAATCACCACGATATTTAGCACCAGCCAGTAAAGCCGCCATATCTAAGGATAAAACTTTTTTACCCTTAAGTGAATCTGGCACTTCGCCATTTACAATTCGCTGTGCCAAACCTTCTACAATCGCAGTTTTACCTACGCCAGGCTCGCCAATTAGGACGGGGTTATTCTTGGTACGACGGCCAAGAATCTGAATCACACGGCGAATTTCATCATCACGACCAATGACTGGATCAAGCTTACCGAGCTTGGCACGCTCGGTTAAATCTAGCGTATATTTTTTAAGCGACTCTCGATTAGATTCAGCATCAGATTCATTGACTTGCTCGCCACCACGCACGGCATTAATCGCCTGCTCTAAAGCGGCTTTAGATAAGCCATGCGTTTTCAGCAACTTTCCTGCAGCACCTTTATCATCCGCCAACGCAAGCAAAAACATCTCACTGGCAATAAAGCCATCACCGCGTTTAAGTGCCAATTTATCTGTCACATTAAGTAGATTATTTAAATCACGCGAAATAGCGACCTCGCCTGCACTATCAGTTGTTTTTGGTAAATTCGTAATAGCGCTCACCAGCAAAGTTTTGAGCGGTGCTAAATGTACGCCGGCATGCGCCAAGAGTGAACTTGTGCCGCCATCATCCTGCTTAAGCAGGGCATCGAGCAAGTGTAAAGATTCTATGGTCGGGCAGTCATTAGCCACTGCTAAACTTTGCGCATCATTAAGTGCTTGTTGAAATTTTGTTGTTAATTTATCAAAACGCATATTTCACTCCACTTGAATTTTATTATGCTTTCAATATGAGGATGATTAAATATTTTTCAATATGCCTTTTAATCAGCGTAACAGAGGTTTCCAGAAACATCTTGTAACAATATTCAAAGCAAACCAAGCGTAAAATCTGATAAAATTTTTAATGACAATATAAATTTAATCTCCGCGTAATTTCAATGTAACTTTTGTCAGAAATTAGGTTCTTATTTTTTTAATAAAAATTATATTCTTGTGCGTTAGGTATTGAAATTTGCTCACTCAAAGTTTAACTGCTGAAACTATTGCTGAAAATGGTATTACCAATCCATCTTGGTCTATTCTAGACAGCCAAGAACAATGGCAAGCATTTAGTCAACCGGTTGGTAATGATCCAACTCAGCCATTGGTTCAATCTAGCTTATTGTTAGATGGTTTACGTTGCGCGGCGTGCTCAGGGATTATCGAGCGCGGCTTACAAGCAATACCAGGTGTTTTGAGCGCACGCGTCAGTATGTCTAAAAGACGCGCAGTAGTCATATGGTCGCCCGCCATGACCGTTCCCTCAAAAATACTCCGTGCGGTGCAAGTGCTTGGCTACAGCGCAAGCCCAGCCTCGCATAATGAAAATCAGCTTAACGCAACCGCTAAAAGCCGTGCGGCCTTTTGGCGCTGGATGGTGGCTGGCTTTTGCATGATGCAAGTGATGATGTATGCCAGCCCTAGCTACTTTACAAAAGCGGGCGAAATATCTAGCGATATTCGCTATTTACTAAACTGGGCATCATGGCTTTTAAGTTTGCCGGTACTACTATTTTCTAGCAGCAGCTTTTTTAGTAACGCAATTCGCGAGTTAAAATTAAAGCAAATTAGCATGGATCTACCCGTGGCATTGGGTATCGCCATTACATTTTTAGTTAGTTCTGCCGCAACGTTTGAGCCGAATAGCTGGTGGGGTCACACCGTTTATTTCGATTCCATGACCATGTTTGTGTTCTTTTTACTGTCCGCCCGTTTGATTGAAGTGAAACTACACAGCAAAACGCTAGGTTCCTTAGAGTTATTAGTCAGCCGCATTCCTGAAAATACCGAGCGTCAGAATGTAGATGGATCATTCTCACGCGTATTAAATAGCCAACTTAAAGTTGGTGATATTGTGCGTGTCAATATCGGCGAGGCTTTTCCTGCAGATGGCGAACTAGTGTTACTTGGTACTAATTCGTATAAATCTGCCTCAGATATTGTTAGTATGAACAGCATTACCGTAGACGAGTCGCTACTCACAGGCGAATCTATACCCATACAAAAAAATCTGCATGACAAGGTTATCGCCGGCAGTTACAACCTTGGCCAAACCGTACATGTAGCTTTGGAAACCATAGGCGAATCAACCCAATACGGCAAAATTGTGAATTTAATCAATCAAGCGGCCATTGAAAAGCCAAGATTGTCACAATTAGCTGACCGCGTAGCACGACCATTTTTAATGTTTGTAATATTAAGCGCCGCTATTGCCGCAGCCTTGTTGTGGGATGTAGATCGCGGACGCGCCTTGATGACTGCTGCTGCAGTATTAATTGTCACCTGCCCTTGTGCTCTATCATTAGCCACACCAGCCGCTATGCTGTCCAGCGCTAGCGCCTTTGTGAAACGTGGAATTTTAATCAGGCGATTGCAAGCCATTGAGAGTATTGCAAATATTGATACGGTTATTTTTGACAAAACTGGCACGCTGACTGAAGATCATATTCAACTGATAGCTATCAGTCATAAAGAGGGTTTATCTGAAGCTAGCGCGCTGGCATTAGCTGCTAGCATCGCTCAACATTCACAACATCCGATTTCTCGCGCTCTATTAAAAAATTACCAACAATATAGCGCGCAAAACACCGCACAAGATGCTGGCAAAGCGCTAGATAAAGTTGAGTTAGTTGACGTACAAGAAGAAATAGGTGCGGGCATCAGTGCGGCAATAAAAAATGCTGCTAATAACGCAAATCTAATTAGCAGCAATTTAGTCAGCGGACGCCTTAAATTTGGCTCAGCTAGATTCTGCAACATACAAATTACCGAAGCATTCAAACAGCAGGTTTATCTTGCTGATAGCAATGGTTGGCTAGTCACTTTTAACTTGCAAGAGGCAATAAAAACAAACGCTGCTGCTGCAATCAAGCAATTAAAAGAAATTCACTTAAATGTCGAACTTTTGTCAGGCGACCAGTCATATACAGTATTGAATATGGCGAATGAAATTGGCATTAGCCAATTTCAAGCAGCTTGCAGTCCGAATGATAAATTACTACGTTTACAAGCACTTAAAGAGCAAGGTAAAAAAATACTGATGGTCGGTGATGGTTTAAATGACGGTCCAATTTTAGCCAGCGCACACGTATCAATCGCCATGGGGAAAGGGGTGCCACTAACACTGTCGCACGCAGATTACATTCTGTTGAATGGCGACATTAGCCTGATTCCAGCGATTATTCAGCATTCAAAAAAAACCATGGACATCATCAAGCAAAATATCGCCTGGGCGATTGTTTACAACTTAGTCAGCATCCCACTAGCCTTTAGCGGAATTTTATCGGCATGGCTAGCAGGTTTAGGCATGGCGCTTAGCTCACTAATTGTTGTGGCGAATGCGCTACGTTTGATCGATTTCTCAAGCACACCAACAAAAGAAAAGGCGATGTAGTGGACATTTTATTCGTACTCGTGCCGCTTTCGGTACTGATGGCCCTTTGTGTACTGGGTGGACTTTGGTGGGCAGTGTATCGCGGCCAATTTGAAGACATTGAAGATGAAGGCCGAAGAATTATGGAAGATGACCAATAAGCCAGCACTTAGACAACGGCTAGTTGTATCCACCTCATTTAGGATTTAGTAAATTTTAGTTATTAGTTTTAATTTTTAAAGGCAGTAGTCATGAGCATTAGCATTATAGCATCAGCCAATTTAGGGTTGATGGAAGCAAAGTCAGAGAGTCTATCATCGTCGTTTTACGATGATTACGCTGTCAGAAATTTTACAATAATGGCAGTGGTTTGGGGTGTGGTAGGCATGTTGATGGGGGTAATTATTGCCTCGCAATTAGCTTTCCCAGCGCTAAATTTTGATACTGCTTGGTTTAGTTTTGGACGCCTACGTCCACTACACACCAATTTAGTCGTATTTGCATTTGGTGGCTGTACTTTATTAGGAACTTCTTTTTACATTGTACAGCGTACTGGTCAAACACGTTTGCGTTTTCCGTTGTTATCACGCATGGTATTTTGGGGTTATCAAGCCATCATTTTAGCGGCCATTATCTCTCTGCCTTTAGGCTATACCTCAGGCAAAGAATATGCCGAACTCGAATGGCCAATTGATATTTTGCTACTGATTATCTGGCTAATGTATGCAACGGTATTCTTCGGTACTGTAGCAGCCAGAAAAATGAAGCATATTTATGTAGCAAACTGGTTCTATGGTGCTTTTATCATCGTCATCGCCATTTTGCACCTAGTCAATAGTATGGAAGTTCCAGCCGAATTAATGAAGTCATATTCAGCATATGCTGGTGTACAAGATGCCATGATTCAATGGTGGTATGGTCACAACGTGGTGGGCTTTTTCTTAACCGCTGGCTTTTTGGGCATGATGTATTACTTTGTACCTAAGCAAGCGGGTCGTCCAGTATATTCATATCGACTTTCTATTGTGCATTTTTGGGGCTTGATTTTCACTTACATGTGGGCTGGTTCCCACCATTTGCACTACACTGCATTACCTGATTGGACACAATCAGTAGGTATGGTTTTATCGCTTATTCTATTAGCACCAAGTTGGGGCGGTATGATTAACGGCATGATGACTATGTCTGGCGCATGGCACAAATTACGCGATGACCCAATTTTACGCTTCATGATTGTATCGTTATCTTTCTACGGCATGAGTACCTTTGAAGGCCCGATGATGGCGATTAAAACAGTGAATGCGCTATCTCATTACACAGACTGGACCATTGGTCACGTGCATTCAGGTGCGCTAGGCTGGGTCGGATTTATTGCCATGGGTTCAATCTATTACCTTGTGCCGCGTTTGTATAGCCAAACACAAATGTATAGCAAAAAGGCCATTGAGTTACACTTTTGGATATCGACTATCGGTATTGTTTTGTACATCGTAGCCATGTGGATTTCAGGGGTTGCAGAAGGTTTAATGTGGCGCGCCATGAATGAAGACGGCACACTCACCTATACGTTTGTAGAGGCAGTTAAAGCCACGCATCCTTTTTACGTGTTGCGTTTAACCGGCGGCCTGTTATATCTAAGTGGCACCAGCATCATGCTTTGGAATGTATTAAAAACGGCCTCTATGGGTCAACATGCCTTAGCCAAAATACCATCAACAACTGTTCATGCATAAGAGAACTTAAATGAGTATAGATCAAGACAAAGCATCAGAGAAAAAAGGTTTCACGCACGAAACCATAGAAACTAACAGTTTTTTACTGGTGATATTAATTCTATGCGTGGTTTCATTTGGTGGATTGGTAGAAATCGTACCGCTGTTTTTTCAAAAATCTACTACTGAGCCTATCAAAGGATTAAAGCCGTATTCTCCATTGCAGTTAGCAGGCCGTGACATTTATACGCGTGAAGGTTGCTACAACTGCCATTCCCAAATGATACGTCCGTTCAAGGCAGAAACCTTACGCTATGGTCATTATTCAGTTGCGGGCGAGTCAGTGTTTGACCATCCATTTCAATGGGGTAGCAAACGTACCGGTCCTGATTTAGCACGTGTTGGGAAAAAATATAGTGACGAATGGCACCGTATTCACCTAAATAATCCGCGTGATTTGGTTCCTGAATCAATCATGCCTAGCTATCCATGGTTAGGCAAAAACAAAGTAGATGCGATGCATATGCCAGCCCATATGAAAGCACTTAGAACTGCTGGTGTGCCGTATACAAACGAAGAAATTAAAAGCTCGACTGACGAAGTTTACGGTAAAACTGAATCTGAAGCGCTTATTGCCTATCTGCAAGTATTGGGTACCACACTCAAATAATGGAGTGAAATATGTTAGATATTAATGATTTACGTAGCATAGCCACAGTTGGCGCCTTAATTAGCTTTATCGGCATTTGGGCATGGGCATGGGCTAATAGTAATAAGAATAATTTTGATGAGGCAGCTAACTTGCCGTTTGAAGGAGATGAAAAATGAGTGATTTTACAAGTGGCTTTTGGTCTTACTATATTTCGTTTATTGTAATTGGTGGCATTATCGGCTGCTTGGTATTGTTGATAGTAACGAGTAAAGTAAAACCAATGAGTGACACAGATAACACTACTGGCCATGTCTATGATGAGGATATTGTTGAAATGAACAATCCACTACCTAGATGGTGGATGTGGCTATTTATTCTAACTTGTGTTTTTGGTGCTTTCTATTTGATTGCTTTCCCTGGTCTAGGCACTAACAAAGGCTTACTGGGCTGGTCTGAAGTTGGACAATATGAAAATGATGTGGCTGACACTAATAAGCGTTTAACGCCTATTTATGCAAAATTCACCGCCATGAAACCAGAAGACGTAGCCCATGATGCAAAAGCAATGGCTATAGGTGAGCGTTTGTACATGAACAATTGTGCACAATGCCACGGCTCTGATGCACATGGCAGCAAAGGCTTTCCTAATTTAACAGACCATGATTGGTTACATGGTGGCAGTCCTGAAAAAATCAAAGAAACCATTACCTTAGGCAGGCATGGCATGATGCCACCTATGCAAGCCGCAGTAGGCGATCAAAATGATGTTAAAAACGTAGCCAATTATGTGTTGAGCTTATCTAACAGCCCGCACGATGCAGCACGTGCCGCATTAGGCAAAGAAAAATTTACGGTATGCGCAGCTTGTCATGGTTCAGATGGTAAAGGCAATCAAGATATTGGATCAGCTAATTTAACCGACGATATCTGGCTACATGGTTTTGGTGAAGCGGCCATTATTGAGCGTATTAACCTCGGTAAAGAAAACATCATGCCCGCACAAAGTGAACGCTTAACTCCAGAACAGATTCATGTACTAGCATCATATGTTTGGAGTTTTTCTAATGTGCCAAATAGTCAAAAGTCTTACGACTAAACTAAGTATATAAAAAATTATTCATAGTTAGTAATTATGAAATGAGCAACACAGAGTGACCACTAGTCAAATGAAGCCAAGAAAAGTAATTCCTATTGTCAGCGACACATCTGAAGACGGATTTGTGTCGCTGTACGAAGCGCAAAAAAAAATATATCCACGTAGCACTTCAGGAGTTTTCAGTAACTGGCGCTGGATTACACTATGGATCACTCAACTCGTTTTTTATGGTATGCCTTGGCTAGAATTGGGTAATAGACAAGCGCTACTACTAGATATTAGCACGCATCGGTTTTATATTTTTGGCTTAATTCTATACCCGCAAGACTTAATTTATTTAGCGGTCATACTCATTATTGCCGCCCTTGCGCTGTTTTTATTTACCGCAGTAGCGGGCCGACTTTGGTGTGGATTTTCATGCCCTCAAACAGTCTATACCAAAATATTTTTATGGGTGGAAGGCAAAATAGAAGGCGACAGAGCTGCCCGTATCAAACTAGATAAATCAAAGTTATGTGTCAGCAAAGTTGTCAAAAAATGTCTTAAGCACTTCGTGTGGATTAGTTTTTCTATGTGGACCGGCTTTACCTTCTTAGGTTACTTTAGCCCGATTCGTGGGCTTATTGATGGCATATTAAATTTCAATTTAGGCCCTTGGGAGACCTTTTGGATATGCTTTTATGGCTTAGCTACTTATGGCAATGCAGGATTTTTGCGTGAACAAGTATGCAAATACATGTGTCCTTATGCGCGATTTCAAAGTGCTATGTTTGATAAAGATACCTTGATTGTGACCTATGATGAAGAGCGTGGCGAACCTCGTAGCGGCCGTTCTCGCAAAATCAATGCAAAAGAAAAAGGCTTGGGGGACTGTATTGATTGTAATTTTTGTGTACAAGTTTGTCCGGTAGGTATCGATATTAGAGAAGGCTTGCAATATGAATGTATCAGTTGCGGTCTATGTATAGATGCCTGTGATAGCGTGATGGATAAAATGGAATATCCACGTGGGCTAATCCGATTTTCAACACAAAATGGTCTAAGCCAGCATTGGACTAAACATCAAATCGTGCAAAAAATATTAAGACCACGCGTACTGATTTATAGTGGTGTATTGCTAGCCATGACTATTGGTTTAGTTGTTTCCTTGGGATTGCGTACATCATTTACCGTCGATGTGATGCGCGATAATGGTGTAATGTCGCGATTGATGCCGGGCGGATTTGTGGAAAATGTGTATCGATTGCAAATAAGTAACGCCACTGAAATACCCGAAATTTATCATATTTCTGTGTCTGGTCTAAAGGGTATATCCGTAGTTTCGAGAAAAGAATTCAAGGTCGACCCTGCGTCATCACGAACATTTTCTGTCAGCCTGCAAATTTTAGATGGCACCGCTAAAAGCGGCTCACATAAAATAATGTTCCAAATTGATGCATTAGGTAAACCAGAACATGTTTCTGAAAGATCCATTTTTTACATTGCCCAATAAAAAGACTAGAAACAAAATGTTAATATAGTATGAAATACGACAAAAAAATGTCGATCAAATAAGGAATGTCGTGATGCAAGAAAATAAAACAATGATTGATGATAAAAACAAAGCTTGGTGGCATCACGGTTATGCTTGGTTAGCCTTTGGCGGTCCAGCTGCAGTGGTAGTTGCTAGTCTAATCACAGTCTATATTGCGGTTAGTCATCGAGACCCCGTGATTGACGAAGATTACTACCAGAAAGGGATTAATATTAACAAAACCTTGGTGGATCAATCACTTAATGTAAATAAATCAGAAACACTTACTACTGCTGAAAAGAATACCTTGGCGCCAGCAGTGCTAGCTAGAAATCACGCCGCCACTGGCATTAATAAATAAACCTAAAAAAAGTATAAACGCGTGCAAACTGCACTCATTTATAGTGCGCTGCTAATGGGCTTAGCTGGCGGTCCACATTGCGTGGCCATGTGTGGGGCAGCCTGCACATCGATATCGCAGACATCACCAAAACCATACGCGATTCAACTCTATCATCTTGGCCGCTTGTGCGGTTATGCTGCGATGGGCGCTATCGCCACATTTGCCATCCAAAGCATAGCCTGGTTATCCACTTACAGCGCGATTTTGCACCCGCTTTGGACATTTTTTCACGTACTAGTGTTTTTTTGGGGTATGTTGCTATTAGTTTATGCACGCCAGCCTGTTTGGGTAGACCAAGCTGGACGTAGCATTTGGCGCCATGTCAAAAAACTTAGCTTGGTTCAAGGTGGCAATTTTTATATTGGCATGCTCTGGGCATTAATGCCTTGCGGTTTACTATATTCAGCACTGATTATTTCATCGTTTAACGGCAATCCGTTTGGTGGTGCAATTAGTATGGCAGCCTTTGCAATAGGTTCTAGTGTTTCATTATTTTTTGCGCCATGGCTGTGGCTAAAACTTAAAACCAATTTAGTAGAACCCTACGGCATGCGCCTTGCTGGCTTGTTATTAAGTAGCGCCAGTGCGTGGGCTATTTGGATGGAACTTACTCACCACACTAAAGTATGGTGTTTATAATAGGGTGTTTATACCTAGCCTTCAAAACCAATGCGGCTAAAAACCAAGCACCTGTAAGCCCAAGTCCAAGCCTAATATATACAAGCAAGGCACTTATAAATCAAATTATTTACAAAGCAATAATCTGCAAACCATCTTTCAGTGTGTTCCACACTAAAAAGGGCTGATTATCCTTAGCCAACAATTGCGGATAATCGGCTTTATCGCCAGCACTTGCAACAGTCTTAGCCTCACCCCAATTTCTACCACCATCGTCTGAAAACTTCGCCACTATCGTATGTTGCGTCAGCTTGTTGATGGTTTCGGTTTCACGCCACACCAGCCAAACTTTCTCACCTAAACTTAACAACGCAGGATGGCCGGCTTGCCTGTTATGATTGCCGAATTTTTTGGCTGGCGATGAAACCCAAGCTTCGCCATCCATACGCGCATAAAATAAACTGGCATCCTTGCCTGTCTCATCATTGCCACCATCAAACCAAGCCATGTGGTACCCCCACCAATCTTTACCCTCGCCCCCAGTGGCCAATGCGGCACCATGATGTGGGCAACCATCTACTTTCCAACGCCCAAATGTGGCACGCTGAACAACGGGTGCTTGGCTAACGTTCATAGGAATCTCCGCAATCATGTGATCGCGCTCGCCACCTTCAAACACATGCCGCCACATCGCAACCACGGTACCGTTAGGCTTGTTGGTAAAAGCAATGCGGCAACATTCGCAGTTATTATCTGCGAGCTTTTGTTCAGGCGCAAAGCTAGCGCCTTTATCCTTTGAAAGCGCGTAATAAATAGCGGCGCCAGCATAAGGTTTGCTTGAGGATTTAGCAGCTATTAAATCTCGATTGTCGACCCATGCAACGGTGACATTGCCATTAGGCGCTACATTCAGTGCCTCAAATTGACGGGTGGTTTCGGCACGATCTTGATGCACAATGATAGGCGTTTCAAAAGTTTTTCCGCCGTTAATTGACCGTACGAACCACACATAAGCACTAAATGGTTTAGCTAAACTCTGAGTCCATGTGAGGTAGATATTGCCGTCTGGGCCGATAGCAATCTTGGGGCGCGCCTCGCCATCAGCGACAATCTTTTGAGCTGCTTGGTTAATGGTGATGGCTTTAGAAAAATGTTTGCCTAAATCGCGGCTAGACTCAACTTGCACAAAATCACCATTACTACTAGCACGCCATAAATTACCATTGGAATCAAATGCAACACTTATAGCTAGCGTAGCCTTTTGTTGTTGCGCGTGACCTTCATGAGAGCTTACTTTTATAGGCAAACTGATCAAACAGACCGCACAAAACACGAATATATTTTTCATGCGCATGATATTACTCTATTTTCTAGGTACACTTCAATGCGTGTCGGCTTCAATAAGTAAAGTCAGTCAGAATTCAATCCAACACCTGCGACAATATGCCACATGTACAGTTTAACTACGGCTATTTATAATTTCAAATGTATATAACCGGAAAAATTAACTAAATAACATGATTACGTCTACACACAAAAAATTAGCGCTGTTAGCAATCACCATCTCAACCCTTGCTTACGCCACAACTGCATTAGCCTGTTCTAGCTGTGGTTGCACGCTTAATTCAGACTGGACTAGCCAAGGTATTGCTAGCGGAGAAGGGACACGTATTGACATTCGTTTCGACTACTTCAAACAATATGATTACCGCAGCGGTAGCGGTTCGGTTAATCGAAGCGACATTCCGGCCGGGACTGAAGTGCAGGATAACACCATCAATCGGAATCTAACGCTGGGGTTGGATCATAGCTTAAATAAAGACTGGGCGGTTAATGTGCAGTTACCAGTGTTTAGTCGCTCCCACGGCACTTATGGCGAAGATGGTTATCCTGACACAATACTAACTTCATCCTCAAAAGGCATCGGTGACCTACGAATCACCGGCCGCTATCAGGGATTAGCCGACGACCATAGCTCAGGTATCACCTTTGGTTTAAAACTTCCTACCGGTAGCACTAATCACTTGTTAATTGATGGCTCGGCACTTGATCGTGGCTTACAACTTGGAACAGGGACTACAGATTTATTGCTAGGCGGCTACCATTTTGGCAATATCAACCGTAATTGGGATTATTTTGCACAAGCAACCTTGCAGATTGCACTTAACACGCACAATGAATTTCGTCCTGGCAATGGTATAAATGCCAGCGCTGGTTTGCGTTATATGGGGTTTGAAGCATTTATTCCACAGTTTCAATTAAATAGCAGAATTGAGAAGATCGAGTCTGGCGCACAGGCAGATATTACAAATAGCGGTGCAACGTTACTTTATATTAGCCCAGGCATAACGGTGCCTATCAACAAACAAGTTCAAGCATTTGGCTTCTTACAAGTACCAATTTACCAACGTGTAAATGGCTATCAGATTGAACCTAACTTGCTATTTTCAGCTGGGTTACGCTACATTTTTTAATCTATCAACGATCAATCAGCAAACGCAAAAAGGCTATGGATAGCCGCTACTTTTCATCAAGTAGCGGTGTAACTGTTTTTTCTAGTAAAGCTTGATCTATCCCGGCATCACCATACCAGCCATCTTTACGCACCATGCCTTTACGATCAATAACAAATGTCAGTGGCAAACGCCAAATACGACCATATCCTTTATGTTGCGTTTCTCGCTCAAATGCTGCATTAAAGCCATACGCTGCCATCACTTGCCTTACCTTCGCGTCATCGGCAGTTTCATCCAAACTAACCGCTATCATGCTTAATCCTTTCGCCTTATGTTGCTGGTAATAATGTTCAAATGCTGGCATTTCTTGCCTGCAGGGTGCACACCAACTGGCCCAAAAATTAATGATAATTACTTGGCCTTTGGCAGACTCAACAGAAAATAATTTTCCATCAATCAAATTAGCGGTGAATTCGGGTGCCGGTTTTCCTACTTCTATCGCATAAATTGAAGTTGGGGCTAAAATAAACAGTACGATTATGGCTAGTTTAAAAATTAGAATCATAGTTATTTATTCCTGATGGGCAATAATATTAACATAACAAAGCTTATGCTACGACAGGATACAATTAAGTACTCTCAGTGTTAATGCTCCCTTTAACTAACATGGAAATCGAAAGCCTCAACTAAAAAGTGAACACCCAGTATTATTGGATAGATTACCTTGCGACAATTTGCCGCAGCGAGCAATTGATTACTACAAGCATGAACACTTTATAATGTGACTTATTAGGCTTTGGTTATGAAGATTTTAGGTATCCAAAAAATGCAATCTATCCACCCACACTATCCAACGCAACACGCCACAATATGCAGCGCTTAGTCATGTTGCGTAGCGTAGTAATGATTTGCTTAACGGCGGTGATTATCGGCTTACGGCTAGCATCTATTCCACTCCCTGTTTTACCTCTAATACTGGCTATTACAGGTTTAGGTTTTCTCAACGGCATAGCATGGTGGCGCTTGAAACATACCCAGCAAATCACGCAGCGTGAATTATTCGCGCAACTTTTAGGCGATATTGCCGCGCTTTCTGCAATTTTTTACTTTAGTGGTGGCTATAGCAACCCGTTTATTTGGATGTATTTATTGCCAATTACCGTAGCGACAGTGGCTTTGCGCACCGCTTATACCTGGATAATAGCAGGCTTGAGTATCACCTGCTATACCTTGCTGATGTTTTACCATGTACCGCTTTCACACCTGCACATGCACGCCCAGTTGGATGCAAAAAATAGCATACATCTAGACATTCATTTAGTCGGCATGTGGCTGGGCTTTGTTGTTAGTTCGATTATTGTGGCGATTTTTATCGCACGTATTGGGCAAAACTTACGTGATTACGATAAGAGCATCGCTGCCGTGCGTGAAAAAGCGCTAGAAAGCGAACGTATGCTAGCTTTAGGCACATTGGCCACCAGTGCTGCGCATGAGCTAGGCACGCCATTGGCGACAATGGCTATTATAAGCAAAGAACTCAGGCAAGATTACGCCAATCAACCAGAGTTATTACAGCAACTGGAAATACTACAAAAACAAGTGACGCGCTGCAAAGAAATATTGTCGTCAATTACTCGCAATGCTGGGCAATCGCGCGCGGATGCAGACCAAGATTTTACGTTACTTGAATTTTTACAGGAGGCAATTCAGCGCTGGCGCGATACCAGACCGGCGACCGAACTAATTATCACCATGCCAGACACCTCAATAAACCCAGTCATTTTTATGGATAGAACCTTCACACAGGCCATATTGACATCCTCCCCGGCATAAATGCCGGAGATTCCTACTGCGCTCAGGCGTGGCA
>JBBAOU010000018.1:0-26082 GCA_040401175.1 Methylotenera sp.
GGCCTGGTTACGATATGACCATCTTTGCTATACACATTATGGGAATATCATCAATTATTGGCTCAATTAACATTATCACCACAATTCTCAATATGCGCGCTCCGGGCATGTCACTTATGAAGATGCCCATGTTCGTATGGACTTGGCTGATTACAGCTTATCTGCTCGTTGCGGTAATGCCAGTGCTTGCTTCAACCGTAACCATGTTATTGACTGACCGGCATTTTGGTACCCATTTCTTCGATGCCGCTGGCGGAGGGGATCCAGTAATGTTTCAACATCTATTTTGGTTTTTTGGCCATCCAGAGGTTTACATTATGATCCTACCGGCTTTTGGAATCTTGTCTACAATCATTCCAGTATTCTCACGCAAGCAATTATTTGGTTATCACTCAATGGTTTACGCTACAGCCTCTATCGCAATTTTAGCCTTCATAGTTTGGGCGCATCATATGTTCACAGTAGGTATGCCAGTCGCGGGTCAGCTGTTTTTTATGTATACCACCATGCTCATTGCGGTGCCGACTGGCGTAAAAGTATTCAGCTGGATAGCCACTATATGGCGCGGCTCTATTACTTTTGAAACGCCTATGCTGTTTGCTATAGCAGTAGTATGTCTATTTACCATTGGCGGGTTTAGTGGATTAGTGTTGGCTGTAGTACCTGTAGATATTCAGTTGCAAGATACTTATTATGTAGTGGCACACTTTCATTACGTCCTATTTTCTGGTGCAGCTATGAGCATTATGGCAGGTGTATATTACTGGCTACCAAAATGGACTGGGTATATGTACGATGAAAAACTCGGTCAATGGCATTTCTGGCTTACTGCCATCGCCTTCAATGTGACTTTCTTTCCAATGCACTTTTTAGGGTTAGCTGGGATGCCGCGTCGAATTCCAGATTATGCTTTACAATTTGCCGACTTTAACATGATATCCTCTATCGGCTCGTTCGTATTGGGGGCCAGTCAATTACTCTTTCTTTACATCGTAATTAAATGTATTCGCGGTGGTCCATCTGCTGGTGATAAGCCTTGGGAAGGTGCAGATACATTGGAGTGGACGCTACCTTCACCACCTCCCTATCATACCTTTGGAATACCACCACTAATCAAATAGAGGGCGCTTTATATGAAAGTTAGCCATTATTACCTACCTGCCCCATCATGGTGGCCTATAGTTGGATCAATTGCACTTTTAACATTAGCAAGTGGCTTTATACTGAAGCTCCAACATATTTCAGCAGGTCTTTATCTGATGATAGTTGGTGGCCTGATTTTGGCTGTTATGCTGTTTGGTTGGTTTGGCGCAGTGATACGCGAAAGCATTACAGGTAAATATAATCGTCAAGTCCATCTATCTTATCGGTGGGGTATGAGTTGGTTCATTTTTTCTGAGGTGATGTTCTTTGCTGCTTTATTTGGTGCACTATTTTACGCACGAAATTTATCTGTGCCTTGGTTGGGTGAAACACCGCTACTATGGCCTAGCTATAAAGCTACTTGGCCCACTGCAGGGCCTGGGCTACATGATCAATTTACACCAACAGCCGCTTGGGGTATCCCTGCCATCAATACACTAATACTGCTTATTTCTGGTACAACTGTAACTTGGGCGCATTGGGGGCTTAAACGCGCTAACCGTCTAGTATTAAAAATAGGACTGATATTTACTATATTGCTTGGGGTTGTCTTTGTCATGCTTCAGGCACATGAGTATTTTTTAAACGATTTCAGTCAAAAAACGGGAATTTATGGTGCGACTTTTTACTTACTTACTGGCTTTCATGGCGCTCATGTCTCATTGGGCGTCATCATGCTATGCGTAATTTTAGGCCGAGTACTTGCTGGACACTTCACTGAAAACAGTCACTTTGCCTTCGAGGCGGTCTCTTGGTATTGGCATTTTGTAGACGTGGTGTGGTTATTGTTATTTGTATTTGTGTATTGGCTATAAGCCAGAAAAGGAGTTTAAAATGAACCGCAGACTATATTTTGTGCTGCCCGACGTTGCGCATTCTCATTCCATGATGAATGATTTGTTGCTTGCGCGTGTCGACGCTAAACGTATTCATTTCCTTGCTAAACCAGGAATGCCGATGGGGGACCTACCAGAGGCGTCTATTTCTGAACGTACAGACCTGATTGAAGGCTGGGAAATCGGCATGGGTATGGGTGCAGTGCTAGGGCTAATATGTGGCTTGATCACTATTATGATCCCAACATGGTGGTATACCGCACCTGTACCGGTCATTCCTTCCTTAGTTATCTGCACCATCATTGGGTTTTTAGGCGGTGGGTTTTGGACTGCATTTGTGGCCGCTACAATTCCTAATAACAGACTAAAGCAGTTTGAAAAGCAACTCGCTAAAGGAAAAGTGTTGATGATGGTATTAGTGCCTTTTCATCGCACTCAAGAGATTCGTGCATTGGTGGATGAAAAACACCCTGAAGCCACGTACAGAGGGACTTGGCCTTCTGATCATGTCCTATTTCCATAAATAGTCCATCAATATGTAAATATTGATGGGCTTAACTGTTTTTGCTTTCAGCTTAACTGCTGATACTGCAGTTAAGCCATTTTAATACCACTATTTATTTAGTGCCATCTTTGGCATTACGTTTAATACCAAAGCTTTCGGTAATTCTGTCTAGCATAATTGCCAGTAATACTACGCCTAGACCACTTTCAAAGCCTAAGCCAATATCCAAGCGAGATATACTCGAAAGCACGTCATTACCTAGGCCGCCAGCTCCCACCATAGAGGCAATAATCACCATGGATAATGCCATCATAATCGTTTGATTAATGCCGGCGAATAATGCCGCCATCGCGCTTGGAATTTGCACTTTCATTAGCAGTTGGGTAGGCGTACAGCCAAAAGCAATACCTGCTTCCACTTGCTCTTTATTGACTTGGCGGATGCCTAGCGAGGTTAGTCTGACTACCGGTGGCATGGCGAAAATCACTGTTGCGATAACGCCTGGTACACGACCCAAACCAAAGAACATGGCAGCTGGAATCAAATACACAAAAGCCGGCATGGTTTGCATAAAGTCTAGTACAGGCCGAATAACCGCTTCGGCTTTATCACTTCTGCCAGCCCATATTCCTAATGGAATACCGACAGTAAGACTGATTAAAGTTGCAGAAATAATAAGTGCTAGTGTGACTAAAGTTTGCTCGCTGAAGCCCATATTATTGATTAGCCACAAAGAAGCTGCACAAAATAACGCAAGCTTCCAGCCTCTGCGCCAATATCCAATCGCGATAAATATTGCAGCAAACAACCAAAACGGTATAGCGAGTAAGCCATTTTCAATGGCGGCGGTTGATGTGTCGATGATCGCACCTATACTGTCGAATAAACCATGATCATTGACTTCTAGCCATGCCACTGCGCTAGCAACCCATTCGCCTAGAGGAAGTTTGTAAGTCATGCTTTTTTCTCCTTATACAATTTGCGCAGCAGAACTGTTTTGGTGATAGCACCAATGTATTCACCATTTTCATCAACAATCGGTAGCGGACACTAATATTCCACCACTTTTTGTAACACTTCATTGAGCGGCGTATTCCCTGCAATCGCAACTTTTCCTGGTAGAAGTGCGTCTCGTAGCGTTTTTCCCGATTGGTTAATGCAATTAGTTAAAGACTCTGCGGAAACTACACCAACAACTTTTTGTTGTTCATCTAACACAAATGCATAGATACGATTGTAAAGTTGCATGCGGGCTAACGCAGCGCTAAAACCTGCCACTGAATCATCCGTACGGTCAAAAATAGTCACTTCATCTTTTTGTGCAACGTCTTTAGCCGTTAGGTATTTATTGGTATCAACCCCAGTGAAAAATGCTTTTACGTAGTCATCAGCAGGGCGCTGTAAAATATCTTCCGATGTACCCACTTGTACCACGCGACCGCCTTCCATAATGCAAATACGATTGCCGATTCTTAGTGCTTCATCGAGATCATGGGAAACAAATACAATGGTGCGTTTTTGCTCTTGTTGAAGCTTAATCAGCACATCTTGCATTTCTGTGCGGCGCAATGGGTCTAGCGCAGAAAACGCTTCATCCATTAACATCAGTGATGGGTTTACTGTCAGCGCACGGGCAAGGCCCACACGTTGTTGCATACCGCCGGAAAGTTGAGCCGGTAAGTGTTTAGCAAAAGTATGTAGGCCCACTTGTTCTAGTACTTCCATTGCACGTCTTTCGCGTTCGGCAACATTTACGCCTGCGATTTCTAGGCCAAATGCCGCATTTTCTATGACTGTGCGATGTGGAAGTAGGGCGAAAGATTGAAACACCATACTCATATCGTTACGGCGTAAGTTGAGTAATTTGTCTCTACTCATCGCCGCGACGTCTTCACCATCTACAATAATATTGCCTGCGGTTGGTTCTATCAATCGGTTAAGTAATCGAATGAGAGTTGATTTCCCCGAACCCGACAAACCCATAATGACGAAAATTTCGCCTTTATTGATTTGGAAAGAGGCATCTTGTACGCCGACGACTTGGCCGGTCCGTTTTAGAATTTCGTCTTTATGTAGGCCATCTTTTAGCATCTGCATGGCAAGTTCTGGCTTATTACCGAACACCTTATGCAGATTCCGTACAATTACTTTCGCTTCCGTAGCCTCTGTACCTGCCGAGTTTGTCTGTTGTATTGCATCCATCTTAAATCCCCCTTAACTTCTAGTCATGTACTTAAGGTGTTGTACTTAAGGATTTTTATCTAAAGTACTTTACTTAAAGCCATTAACTTGAAAATCCTGTACTTCACAAAATGAAGCTGTTCTCCAGAGCACACATCATCATGATTGATGTCCTTGATGACATCGGTAGCTGCGCTATTTAACTTTTGATGTTGTGAGGTGTCGCTATCGTTCTATTACTAAATCACTTAATGGTTTGGCACAGCATGGTAGAAATAGACCTTGATCAATTTCACGCTGGCGAATACCGCCACCATGTTTCATCTCTACCTGACCAGACACTAATTTACTTTTACATGTGCCGCATAAGCCTTTGCTGCATGATGATGGCAAGCGTAAACCTGCCGATCTTGCCGCATCCAACACAAACTGATTTGGCGCACATTGGACGGTCACACCACTTTTAGTCAGCTCAATAGAAAAATAGGTGCTAGCTTCATTGCCCGCAATGCCGGTATTTTCCTCATTAATCACTTCTGCCTGAATTTCAGCAGGTAATTCGTCAAAGCTGAAGCTTTCTTCATGATAGTGCTGCATATTGAAACCGGCCGCTGAAAGTATGTTTTTGACAGCCGTCATATAAGGCGTAGGGCCGCAAGTAAAAACCTCACGTGTCATAAAATCTGCAGCGCTTAACTTTAAACTTTCTATGGTTAAAAAGCCTTCAGTGACAGATTTCGGCTGTAAACGCCAACTGGGATTTTTATCTACTTTTGCGCAGATGTAAGTGGTTTGAAAAAGTGGCTGATTCAGCGCCATTAAATCTAATTCGACTTTAAAGATAATGTCAGCAGGTGTTCTTGCACTGTGTATAAAGGCGATGTCAGTTGTTTCGGCAAGTTGGTAATAGGCTCGTGCCATCGACATGAGAGGAGTAATGCCTGAGCCACCCGATAGAAAAAGATATTTTTTTGCAGGGTGATTTACACAGCTAAATTCACCCGCTGGGCCTAATACTGATATCGGCATTCCGACTTGCAAGTTGTCATGTAGCCAGTTTGAAACCAATCCTTCCGGCTTACGTTTAACGGTAATGGAAATTACATGTGGCTGGCTAGGTGCTGAGGAGATAGTGTAGCTGCGATTGATAATTTCACCGTCAATGGCTAGCTCTAGTGTAATAAATTGGCCTGGTAAAAAAGTAAATAGGCTGGGCTGACTTGGCCGAAAAAAAAAGCTTTTAACATCAGCTGTTTCTTGTCTTATTTGGCAACAAATCAGCTCATTATCTTTATCACCTTGCCATACAGGTAAGGCCGATTTCCAAAGCTCAGTGGTGTTGCGTGATTCCATTATCGACAAACCTTAATTGGAACCGCTTTAGAATTTGCGTTGGCCTGTTTTGCAATAAACTCTGGCTTCTGCATGGTGGCTTCTAGACGTTGAATATACCAATTGGTGAATTTCTCCACTAAATCTTCAGTATAAGGCGAGTAGGGACCAGGTTCATACCATTCGCTTTTGGCGCCACGTTGTGTCCGCTCTACCAAGGTTGAATCTTGTTTATTGGTGGCCTGCCAAACTTCTGTAATACGTTTTATATCGTAATCTACACCTTTAACTGCGTCCTTATGCACAAGCCATTTAGTGCGCAACATGGTGTGGGTTGCATCAACCGGCATCGCGCTAATGGTGACAATATGGTCACTCATAAAGTGATGCCAAGAGTTAGGTTGCGTCCAGAATGACAGGCCACCAAGGTTACGTTGTGTTAGTTCGCCCAACAGTTTTTTACAAGCTACTTTGCTATCCATTGTTTGTGATTCGCCTGCACCAATTAAAGGTAAGCGCTGTGTTCTATAGCCAGTTGCACATGATTCAAGGAAGTCTATTTCAGCGGATGCGAGTCCGCAAGATTCCCAGCGGCTAGTTTCAGTTTTGATTAGCTCAAAAAATTCGTTAACTTTTTCTGCATTGTCTGCAGAAGGTTGATAACCAAATCCGTATTCGAAAATTGAAGAGGTAAGTTCTGGATGGTTGGCAACGCAGTGATAACACTCGCGATTGTTTTCCATGGTAAGTTTCCAGTTACAATTTTCAATAATATCCTCTTGCCAAATAATCTTGCAATCTGCCACATGGTGAGGAGCGATATAGGGCTCCATCGCCTTCTGCATAGATTCAAAATCTTCTGGTGGTTCATCCGCTAAACAAATGAAAATTAACCCAGCAACATTGCCTACATGTACAGATTTTAGACTGTGATCATTAGGGTTGAAAGCTTCACCCATGTGTTCTGTGTGGATAAGTTTGCCGGTTAGATCATAAGTCCATTGGTGATAAGGGCATACCAAGTTGCCAACACTACCTTTTTCGTCATCGCACAATTGTGAGCCGCGATGGCGACATACGTTGTGAAATGCTTTTATGTTCATATCATCGTCACGCACGATAATCACGGAATTCTTGCCAACCTCAACAGTAATGTAATCACCAGGTTCGGCAATATCGGGTTCCACTGCAACATAAATCCAGTGCTGGCTGAAAATAGCGGCAATATCTAGATCAAAAATATCCTGGTTCAAATAAAAAGGTGCCTCTAGCGAGTAACCTTTACGACGATTAGCAATCATTTTTTGGATTTCAGTTGAAATAGTCATGCTGTTTCCTAGCGTAAATTTGGTTCAAATACATTAAAAGTTGATAAGACGATGTTCACGCAAATAGCGCAGAATAACTTGTGCTTTTTCGACAGAATCTCCGTCGATTACGACAGCACCGCCTTTGTTTTCACTGACAGTAGCGGATAACATCCGTGCGTGCCCCGATTTATTCTCGCGTGCTTTTAGCTTTATTGGCTTACGTAAAGTACTTTGTTTTTGCCATTGCAAGCTATTGTCTTGATCCGTGACTGGTTTAAATGGCAATGATTGTTGTTGGCTAACTTTACCCATCACTTGCTGTGCATAAGCATGGCGTAACTCAACAGGTGCCAGCGGATGAACGATTACCACCGCCGGCAATTGCACAATAATACTGCGGCGCTTACCTTTTGGTAAAAATTGTAAAACTTCCAGACCTTCAGGTATTAGTTTAACTTCCAGTACATTTGCGACTAAAGAAAAGCCTAATTTTTCTGCTAATAGATAGGGCACTAATCCACTATCTTGGCCATTTTCTGCCCGACTACCTGTTAAAATCAAATCGGTATTTGTTAGCTCATTGGCTAGACTATCAATAATATTGCACTCCGCTGTCAGCGCAATAACGTCGATATGCTTAGCGCCCAACGCCAAATAATCTTTGAGTGCAGCATTGTCTGGATTGCCTGCGTGCATGACTCTTAAACTAGTTTGGTTGGTAATGCTTGCGTTAGTACTTATTGCATTGATTTTTTTTGTCAGCGTCAAACCTATACTCATGGCAAGACTGTCGTTACGGCAATGACGCGCTTCGCCACTGACTGGATGCCGACCTGCTGAAACAAGCGCAGCTATTTTCTTTATACTCATGCAGCCTCCTGCGTGGCTAATTTAGCTTCAGTAATCACAGCAATCAGTGCTTGCATGATTTCCTCGGCATCACCAATCAGCGATAAATTTGCACGTTTTACAATCGCTGCACTATGATCACGATTTATCGCAATCACATGGCGACAATCCTTAATGCCTTGCAAATGTTGCACTGCACCAGAAATGCCAATAGCAAAATAAGTGCTAGCACTGACGGTTTTGCCGGTGGCGCCAATTTGCTTATCACGTGCAAACTTTCCGTCATCAACTGCCACGCGGCTGGCACCTACGGCAGCATCTAGTGCTGCTGCCAAAGTTTGTAAGGTCTGCACATTACTCACGCCATTGCCTGCAGAAACAATAAAGTCGGCTTCTTCTAGGGCAATTTTAGCAGCGGCTATCGTTTGCATGCCTAAGCCGATGTAATTGGAGGGTTGTACTTTATCTTTTACTGGGTGCGCTAATGCCTGATCTAGCGTTAATGCTGATGCGCTAAATGGTAAATTGGTATCAGCAGTCTCAGGTGCAAGCAAAACGATGAATGGTAAGTTAGCTAGGGCTAATGCGCTGCCACCTGATTGATAATTAGCAATATGATCTACATTCAATTCTATGACATGTGTTGCAGCTAATTTCTCTGGATGGCTAGTAATTAACCTGCGACCTAAATCACCGTCTCCAATTAGATTGTCCGGCATAAAAATATGGCTAGGCTGCAGTACGTCAACCATCGCTTTTACACATGAAAGCTCTGACTCTGGTTGAAATTTTGCATAATCTAATTCCGCAATGACTAGCACTTCATCCGCGCCAGCGTTGCTTAGTTCTTCATGCAATTCGCCGAGGATCAGTGCAACGACTGCTGTATTAGCCTCTGCCAATATAGCTGCGGCGGCCAAGCATTGTTTGGCGTGGTCATCCAGCGTGCCGCGATCACTATGCGCAACCACTAAAATGTGAGTCTTTGCTTGTTTAGGTGTGCGTAGCGGCTTGTTTGTGCTGTGCTGTAAAGCAACTTCATGGGCTACAAAATCCGTAGTCGCACCTAAAACGATGCGCTTCACGCCGCTTGCCAAGATTTCATATGCACGGCGTGGGTTGATGCGCCTAGGGTTATTTTCTATCATCGTGCTGGCTCCACGTTTTGATCTAATGCAGAGGCTAATAATTCTGCAATATCTAGTACATCTGGGCGCTTGCCAACGACGCCTTCTAACATTGATGTGCATTGTGGGCAAGCGACTGCGACTAATTCGGCGTCTATGCTGCGTGCATCTTGTATGCGAATGTCTGGAATACGCTGCTTGCCTGGAATGTCGGTAAGCGGTGCACCACCACCACCACCACAGCAACGTCCACGTAAGCCTGAGCGTTCCATTTCATTAATTTGCAAACCGATACTTTTTAGCAAGGTGCGCGGTGCTTCAGTTTCACCATTGTAACGGCCTAAATAACAGGGATCGTGATAAGTAAGCTTGCGTGTTTCAGCTGATTTTACTAAATTTAATTGGCCGCTATTGACTAATTCTGCCAATAAAGTGGTGTGATGCAATACTTGGTAATGTCCACCAAAGGCTGGATATTCATTTTTAAGGCTGTGCATGACATGTGGGTCAGCCGTCACAATTCGCTTGAATGTTAGACTTGCAAATGTTTCGATATTTTGTTTAGCCAACATTTGAAAAGTGGCTTCATCACCTAGGCGGCGAGCAGTGTCGCCAGTGTCTCGTTCTAAAGCACCCATGATGGCAAAATCTAAATTGGCCGCTTTGAGTAATTTAACCAAGGCACGCAGGCTACGCTGGTAACGCATATCAAAAGCACCTTCACCTGCTACCAATAAAATATCTACCGGAGTATTCTTCTGTATGGTTTTTACGTCTAGGTCTACTGCCCAGTGATAGCGTGCATTTCGGTCGTAACCACCAACAGTGGCGGTTTGGCGCAAGTTTTCTAGCGTTTGAGGCGCTTTCCCAGGCGCTGATCCTTGCGTTAAAGTAAGGTTACGTCGCATATCTACAATCGCATCAACATGTTCAATTAACATCGGACATTCTTGCACACAAGCTCTGCAGGTGGTGCAAGACCATAAGGTTTCATCCGGTATGAGCAAAGGTACAATCGGCGCGTGTATGCTACCAGAATGTTCACCAATAGCCACGCCAGGGTAAGGACTGCCGGCAAAGCTAGCATCCGTAGCACCGGATTTTTCATCGTTTGAAAGGCCGATTACTAAATCTTGTATGAGTTTTTTTGGATTGAGGGGTTGACCTGCGGCAAAAGCTGGACAAGCCGCTTCGCACTTTCCGCATTGTACGCAGGCATCAAAACCTAATAGTTGATTCCATTTAAAGTCTGATGGCTTACTCACACCATATTGTCCATTCTCCAGCATTAACGGTATTAGTGCAGTTGATAGCTTGCCGCTAAAACGTTCTTGGCGTGGATGAAAGGCTAAATGTAATAGGCCGGCAATTGCGTGTTTCATCGGGCCGCCCAGACCTATTCCTAATGCCAATTCTGCTGAACCTGCCAGTAAAAGTAATAAAGCCAAGAGTGCAACGCTGCCAGAAATTATAGGTACAGGCAAACTAATAATAATCAGTCCGATTGCAAAAGCGGCCAGTGTGTAGGGTAGGCGACTCCATGCACCACGGGATAATCGCGCAGGTGCATTTCGTCTACGTAACCATATAAAAAAAACACCGCCTAGCATGATGGTTGTAGCGCTTAATATCGCCCAGTTAAGTGCCGCTGAATACATCATCAAGCCGTAATTGACTGCCACTAAGGCCAAAGTAGCCACCGCACCCCCAGCCGTTGCTACGTGAGTGCGCGCAATATATGGCTCGCGTGATACTACATGATGTAAATCTACAAAGTAGCGCTTAGGAATGGCTAGTAGATTCAGCCATAACAATGCCGCAGGCTCGCCCGCCCGCCATAATTGTGTTCGTCGCCATATGCCTATTGTAAGTGCCGCGCTTGCTAGCCAGAACAAGGCCGTGACGCTGTAATTAAAGTCAGTGTAATTCAACATTTGCATGATTAAAAATCTTTACACAAACGCAGCGAATCGTAAATTGCACCGTGAATATTGTGCATAGAAATACAATCGCCGACGCGGTATAACAAAAATTCACCTGCTTTTAATGGTATAGACAAAGCGGCTTGTGGTTGCGACGCGAACAAGGTGTCGATGTCGGTTTGGCCATGATTCGCTGATTGCTCTTTTAGCGCCCAGTAAAGCGTGTCGTTAGGTGTAGTGCCGTTTTCAATGACCACTTGATCAACTGCACGCTCTTCAATCTCATCGGTATATTCATTACGAATAACGGCAATTTTTTTATCGCCTTCCGCATACACACGATCTAGCCAGTAATTTGGCGTTGGGATAATGCCTAGCGAGTATAAGCGACGATAAAAAATCGGGAAAGTCGTGCCGCCAACATCATCTGCCACTTTCACATCCGGCGTCACTAACTCTACATTATTGCCACGGCTAGCGATAAAGTCCGCTGTGCCAAAGCCGGCGTGTGTGCTCATTGAGTCATAAATTAATACATTTTTGCCAGGTGCGACCATCTCGGACAAAATGTCCCATGAACTAACGGCTAAACCTTCAGCCACTCCCCAAGCCGGCACTTGATGTATATGGCTACTGCCGCCTGTGGCTAACACCACAATATCGGGTTTCTCAGCCAGTATCATCGCTTCATCAGCATCTATACCAAATCTACGGTCTATGCCTAAACGTTTGGTTTCCATATCAAACCAGCGAATAATACCGGCCATTTGTTCCCGTTGTGGTACTTTAGAAGCCAAGTTAACTTGTCCACCAACACTGCTATTGCGCTCAAACAACACTACATCATGCCCACGCTCGGCAGCTACACGAGCTGCTTCTAAGCCTGCTGGACCTGCGCCTATGACCACGACTTTGCGTTTAGGGCCACTACTTTTGGCAATAATATGTGGCATGGTCGCTTCACGTGAAGTCGCCGCATTTTGTATACACAATACATCTTGCCCAAGATATTGGCGGTCTATACAGTAATTCGCACCTACACACTGTTTGATTTCATCTTCGCGACCATCGCGGATTTTTGTGACAATATGCGGATCAGCCAAATGTGAACGCGTCATGCCCACTAAGTCGACCCAGCCATTTTCCAAAATACGCTCAGCCTGTGTCGCGTCACGTATGCTTTGTGCATGCATCAGCGGGATTTTTATCACCGATTTAATGCCGGCGGCCAAATGTACAAATGGCTCTGGCGGCAATGCCATAGGCGGCATGCAATTAGCAATAGTGTTATGTGTATCCGCCCCAGAACCAACCACGCTAATGAAATCGATTAAACCTGTTTCAGACATATATTGCGCGATTTCTTTCAACGTTTCATGATCTAGACCATCTTCATGAAACTCATCACCGCACATACGCATGCCTACGCAAAAATCTGCGCCTACCGCTTCACGCACCGCACTTAGCACTTCTACACCAAAGCGCATGCGGTTAATTAAGCTACCACCAAAATCATCTGTCCTGAAGTTGCTGCGCGGACTCCAGAACTGGTCGATTAAATGCTGATGCGCGGCAGAAATTTCAATGCCATCCATACCCGCGTCTTGAACGCGTTTAGCGGCTAAGGCAAAGTCTTTGATAATGCGACGAATTTCTTCATGCTCGATAGTTTTTGCGTTACCGCGATGCACAGGTTCGCGTACACCGCTTGGTGTGACTAAATGCGGCCAATGTTCGCCGTAATAGGCTGAGCGCCTGCCCATATGGGTCGCTTGTATCATGATTTTTGCGCCGTGCTTATGCATAGCTTCAGCTAAATTTGACAGCGGTTCAATAATCTTATCCGTGGATAAGTTGACTGATTTCCACCAACTTTGTGGGCTGTTAATAGACACTGGGCTAGAGCCACCACAAATTGCCAAACCCAAGCCACCCTTAGCTTTTTCTTCATAGTAACGAATATAACGCTCACCCGGCAAGCCACCTGGCTCGGCATAGACTTCAGCGTGCGCGGTGCTAACAATACGGTTCCTTAAAGTTAGCTTATTGAGTGTTAAAGGTGAAAAAAGGTGAGGGTAGCGCATGGTTTTTCCAATTGTGCAAATTAGGCTTTTTTAGCGAGCGGGGTCACTGAGAATATGCAATGACTATCGCCACTGGCGCCGCACTGAGACTCCGTGCAATAGGTTTCGGCGCAACTCACTTCACCGCAATTAGTATGGGCTGAATGACCTTTTTCTTGTGTAACCCAATCCATTGCACCGGAAAACCAGCCGGAGAACATGTAACAAAGTTTGCCTGGTTTATCTGGTTGCGCTAGAACAAATGATGAATATTCCAACTTAATTTCTGCGCTGCCCGTGATAGGATCTACAGATTCGAAACTAAACAAACCCCAGCCGCGCTGTGATAGACGTTTTAAATAATGATCAAATACCGCCATACCAGTAAGCTGGTGTTTTTCTGCTTCTTTTTCACACCAAAAATAGGCTGATTTATAGCCTGCATCGTAAAGAATCTCGGCATATTTCTGTTGACCAAGTGCATCTTCAACAGCTAAGTGATTATTAGTGAAAAAATGCCTTGGCACGTACAGCATTGGTAAGCCATCAGTGGTCCAAACGCCTGTTTCTTCGTCTACTTCAATTGGTACTATTGGTTGCACTTGAATCTCCTTGATTCTTTAAACACAATTTCTTAAATAAAGTCTTTAAGTAATCGCTAATACTTAATGGAACTTACTTATAAATATTGTTAGTGTAGATTTTACTTAGTCCAAACTTCGCCAAACACACGTAGCCAATTTTCGCCCAATACTTTACGAATACGGCTTTCGGTCCAACCAGCGCGCTCCATTGCGGTAGTTAAATTAGGAAAGTCACCTATGGTGCGGAAGCCTTCTGGATTCACCACCGTACCGAAATCGGTTAAACGGCGGTGGCGGCCTTTGTCATGTGTGAGCCACTCGAAAAATGGCTTGCCGTAACCTTGAGTAAAGTCTGTGCCTATACCTACGCAGTCATCGCCTACAAGGTTAATGATGTAATCAAACGCTTCAACGTAATCATCTACTGTTGCATTGCTTCCGCGCTTAAGAAACGGCGGAAACATGGTGACGCCAATAAAACCGCCATGATCCGCGATAAATTTAAGTTGCTCGTCATCTTTATTACGAGGATGCTGTTTTAAGCCTGTCGGTAAGCAATGCGAATAACAGACTGGTTTCTTAGAAGCCAAAATTGCTTCAGTAGAGGTATTGCCGCCTACGTGGGATAAGTCCACCATAATGCCGACACGGTTCATCTCGGCAATGACTTCGTGGCCAAAGCCAGATAATCCGCCATCTCGCTCATAGCAACCTGTGCCTATTAAGTTTTGCGTGTTGTAACAGAGTTGCACTACGCGCACACCTAAGTCAGCAAAGATCTCGATATAGCCTAGGTTATCTTCAAACGCATGGGCGTTTTGAAAGCCTAAAATGATACCGGTTTTACCTTCTTGTTTCGCGCGACGAATATCATCAACGCCGCTAACTAAGGTTAATAAATCGCTACTTTCTCGTATTAGGTTTTTCATGTCGATCACATTGCCGACCGTACCCTGAAAGCCTTCCCATACCGAAATGGTGCAATTAACCGCAGTGAGGCCGCCTTTTTTCATATCTTCAAAAACAGGACGTTCCCATTTTGAGATGTTAAGGCCATCAATAACGATGCTGTCTTGGTGTATATTTGATGTTGATAATGTAGACATTATGTTCCCTAAATAAAATTAATAATTATTTAAAATCAATATATTAAAATAGTTATGTAATAAATTACTTTAGTTTATTTTTGATTCAAACTAGTAAATCGGAAAACGTTGGCATAAGGCAAAAATCTCGGCACGCACGCGCTTTTCAACAAGCTCATCACCGTCCGGATTATTTTTCAAGCCTTCAAACACTTGCAATATCAATCTGCCAACTTGTCTGAATTCTTCTTCGCCAAAGCCGCGCGTAGTACCGGCTGGGGTGCCTAAACGCACTCCTGAAGTTACGGTTGGTTTTTCATCGTCAAATGGAATGCCATTTTTGTTGCAAGTAATACCCGCGCGCTCAAGCGCGTGTTCTACTTGATTGCCTTTTAAACCTTTAGGGCGTAAATCTACCAACACTAAATGATTGTCTGTACCGCCAGTCACTAAATCTACTCCGCCAGCAACCAACACTTCACCGAGTGCTTTTGCATTGGCTAACACTCGGTCGATATATTGTTTGAATTCGGGTTGTAGAGCCTCGCCAAATGCAACGGCTTTCGCTGCAATAACATGCATCAGCGGTCCGCCCTGTAAGCCGGGAAATACCGCTGAGTTGATTTTTTTAATCATATCTTCATCATTCGTTAAAATGACTCCGCCTCTAGGGCCACGCAATGTTTTATGTGTAGTCGAGGTGACAATATGTGCATGATCAACTGGGTTTTGGTGGCGACCAGCGGCGACTATGCCGGCAAAGTGTGCCATGTCTACCAGTAAAGTTGCACCTACGCTATCGGCAATGGCGCGGAATCTTGCAAAATCAATTGCACGTGGATAAGCTGAATAGCCGGCAATAATTACTTTTGGTTTATGTTCGTGGGCTAAGGCTTCTACTTGCTCGTAATCTAGGCGGTAATCTTCACGTCTAACGCCATATTGAACCGCGTTAAACCATTTTCCTGAAAGTGCAGGCCTAGCGCCATGGGTTAAATGGCCGCCACCATCAAGCGACATTCCTAAAATAGTATCACCTGGTTTTGCAATTGCCAGCATCACGGCACCGTTAGCTTGTGCACCAGAATGTGGTTGAACATTGGCGAATTTTGCGCCGTAATTTTGTTTGAGTCGTTCTATTGCCAAAGTTTCAACTTTATCTACAAATTCACAGCCGCCGTAATAACGTTTTCCTGGGTAACCTTCTGCATATTTATTGGTTAATACCGTGCCTTGCGCTTCAAGCACCGCGCGAGACACAATGTTTTCAGAGGCAATTAACTCGATTTGCGATTGCTGACGATAAAGTTTTTCATCAACCGCAGATTTAATCGCGGCATCTGCATCGGCTAATGATGCTGAGAAAAACGAAGAGCTGGCATAATTCATTTGTGGTGATCTTTGGTTAAATTAGGATTAAATTAAAAGTTAATTTTGGCAGTAGCTGAAGCTAAAAAACGACTAGCATGCGACAACATTTATCGCTAATCCGCCAAGCGCAGTTTCTTTATATTTAGATTGCATATCAACACCAGTTTGGCGCATGGTTTCAATGACCGCATCTAGCGAAACGATATGACCTCCTTCGTGCATCATGGCAAGCCTAGCGGCATTAATGGCTTTTACTGCGCCCATACTGTTGCGTTCTATGCATGGAACTTGGACCAGTCCGCCAATCGGGTCGCAGCTCATGCCTAAATTATGTTCCATGGCGATTTCGGCAGCATTTTCTATTTGTTCATTATTCGCGCCTAGTACGGCCGCTAAACCAGCCGCAGCCATTGAGCATGAAACGCCGATTTCACCCTGACAACCCATTTCTGCGGCTGAGATTGAAGCGTTTTTTTTATAAAGCATGCCTATACCGGCAGCAGTAAGTAAGAATTTCATGAGGTTATCTTCAATTTCTTTTTGCGTTCTTTGTTGCTGGCAAAAGCGCGTAAAGTAACTTAAAACCGCTGGTATTACGCCAGCCGAGCCGTTGGTTGGCGCAGTAACAACACGTCCGCCACAGGCATTTTCTTCATTTACGGCAATGGCGAAAGCGCTAACCATATCCATTGCCTGAAAATCTGATGAAAGTTTGCCGCCCACGGTACTGGCTTGTTTGTAGAGTAAATGCGCGCGGCGTTTTACTTTTAGGCCACCCGGCAATGTGCCTTCTGTGACAAGTCCGCGCTCTATACTTTCATTCATCACTTGCCAAACGCGTAGCAACTTAGCACGCGTCGCGTCAGCATCTTGATATTTCAATTCGTTTTGCCAGACCATATCCGCAATCGAAATAGCTTTTTCATTACCCATCCGTAATAAGTCCGCGGCGCTACCAAACCAATAGGGTGCTGAACGCAAATCTTTTATGATTAAGTCGACTTTTGTTTCAAGTTTATTTTTTAGACTAGCGCTGATCTCTTGTTGATCTAGTACTGCACCGCCACCAATTGAAAAGTAAGCGTTACGGTAAATTGAATCACCGTCTTCAAAAAATGCCTGTAACACCATGCCATTTGGGTGCTGTGGTAGCGCTTCGTCGCGATGAAAAACTAAATGTTCGTTGTAATCAAACTTAATAGTTTGTTTACCCATTAACATTAATTGGCTATTTTCTTTAATACTTGCAACCAAGGGCGCTATATTCTGTGGATCAACGCTATCTGGCAGCGAACCGACTAAACCTGCTAGCACAGCGTGGTCAGTGCCGTGTCCTATACCAGTCAGTGCCAGTGAACCATAAAGATGCACTTGAACTTGCGCGACTTGTGGAAGTAAATCGCGCTTTTCAATTTCCAGCAAGAAACGGTTTACCGCAATCATTGGTCCAACCGTGTGGGAGCTAGAGGGGCCAACGCCAATACGGAAAACTTCGAATACGCTGTAGTTCATTATCTAGCGCTCGTCATTTAATTGAGCAATGCCAAAACCATAAGGCAGGGCGCTGCGTTCTAGATATCGCCAGATATAATCAGCAAAACTACGGCGGAAGACTAATCGATAGCCATTTTTATCTTGCTGTAAAAATAAGCTAACCTTGCCAAAAGTAGTACCTACTACTTTGCCAGCTTCTAGGATGCTTAAATCGTAGACCGTGCAGTGATGCAAAACGTCGCTGGCATTTTTACCTTGTAGTATTACTGAGGTAAAACCGCCCGAGTTATCCAGCACTTGGCTGTGAATACCCTCGAGCGCAGTTTCTAGTAATTTTTGTAGAGTCGCGCGTTGCTCACGTGGGCAAATTAATAGCCATTCGTCAGTCGATAGCCATAAAATAGAACCGAAACTACTGTCAATTATGCTGCAAGGCTGTGTTGGTAGCTTAATGCCTAATGCAGAATTTACCGCATTAATGAATACTGCGTCTTGCACATTACCACTTAGACTAATGTAGCCCAGTAACGGCACTTCATTAGCCCAAACACCTTTAGTGTCGTTTACCTTTTCTTGCTTCGCAGCCAAACCAAATGGATGTAAAGGTGATTCCATTACTGGCTTAAATTGACTGCTCTGGTTAGATTCACTTGAATTAAACATTATGTCGAGCTCCTTCTGCGTCTACAAACACGCTTGAAACTATTTTTACTTTAACGGCTTTACCTTCAGCCCAAGCGTAAACGATATTACTGCCTTCTTCATCGCGACGTTTAATGCCGTCAATAACAAAGCCCATGGCAATAGAACGACCCAAAAATGCGCTGTAATAACTGGAAGTGACATGGCCTAGCATCGGCACTGGGGGCGTAATGTCCGATGAATTAATGAGTTGTGCGCCTTCTTTAAGTACTACATTTGGGTCTTCTGGCAGTAAGCCGACTAATTGTTTGCGATCTGTGCGGCTGGTATCACTACGCGCCAATGAACGTTTACCTAAGAAGCTGTAAGGTTTTTTCATACCCACCGCCCAAGCCATATCTAAGTCGAACGGCGTCACTGAACCATCGGTATCTTGCCCAACAATAATGAAGCCTTTTTCTGCGCGCAATACGTGCATGGTTTCCGTACCATAAGGTGTAATATCAAATTCTTTACCAGCTTTCATGAGCTCATTCCAAACGTAATTGCCGTAACTGGCATCCACGTTAACTTCATAAGCCAGTTCGCCAGAAAAACTAATGCGAAATACCCGGGCAGGAACGCCAGCCACAGTGCCATCGCGCCAATCCATAAATTTAAAAGCGTCTTTAGACAAATCAATATCAGTACAAAGTTTGGCTAATACATCACGGCTTTTTGGCCCCACTAAAGCCGCTGTGGTCCAATGATCGGTGACTGAAGTCATATACACTTCTAGTTCTGGCCATTCGGTTTGGTGCCATTTTTCTAGCCAAGTCATCACGCGCGCAGCGCCGCCAGATGTCGTGGTCATTAAAAAGTGGGTGTCTGTGATGCATGCGGTTACGCCGTCATCCATCACCATGCCAGCTTCATCTAACATCAGTCCGTAACGGCATTTACCTACTGCAAGTTGCGTCCAGGCATTGGCATATATACGATTTAAAAACTCACGTACATCCTTACCGCGAATATCGATTTTGCCCAAGGTTGAAGCATCTAACATACCAACGCTATTGCGCGTGGCCAAACATTCACGATTAACCGCAGCGTGAATATCCTCACCCGGTTTAGCGAAATACCAAGGGCGTATCCATTGACCAACGTCCTCGAACTCGGCGCCATTAGCTTCGTGTGTCGATTGCATTGCGGTATAGCGACGTGGCTCAAAGGTAATGCCAACATGCGCACCCGCTAAAGCGCCAAAAGAAACCGGTGTGTAAGCAGGGCGGTAAGTGGTGGTGCCAACTTCTGGTATGGTTTTACCTAAAGCTTCAGCGGCAATTGCAAAACCATTCACATTAGATAACTTACCTTGATCGGTACCAAAACCAAGTGCGGTATAGCGCTTGATATGCTCAATCGAGCGATAGTTTTCGCGTACGGCAAGCTGAATGTCGCTCACAGCTACATCATTCTGAAAGTCGACAAAGGCTTTTGGGCGGCTAAATATAGTGCTATTCATGTCTTTACCATCAGGTACATGGAAGATATGACGTGCTGGTGTGACGGCAATTTCGTCGGTCTCCAAGGCTAAGCCAGTATCGTCGATGGTTTTATCTAAATCAGTTAAAACTTCAGCTAAAGTGATACGTGTTTTAGCCAAACCTTCTTGCAGGGCAAACACACCGGTAATTGCGCCTACGCAAAAAATACCGTCTTTAGCGCGACCATTCGCAGAAACTACAAAGGCTAAACGTGCTTCATCCCATTTTGGGCGGCCACCATCGTGGCAGAATAAATGCACGGTAGGCGATAAACCACCAGAGCTTGCTAACACGTCACAGCTAATATCTGGGCCGCTGCCAGTAACGATATTTTTTAATGCGCCTAACTTAACCAGCTTTACACCTTGCACAGCGCTAGTACCAATCGCCTCACTAACGCCATAACCGTTATATACTTTAATGCCTAACTTATTCGTTCTATTCGCCCATTCTGGGTTGATATGCTCTCTGGTATCGACTATCGTCACCTTGACACCCGCAGCCGCCAAGTCAACTGCACCTTGATAAGCTAAGTCATTGCTGGTCATAATCACAGCATTTTTTCCGCAAGCTACACCGTATCTATTGATATAAGTGGTCAGCGCGGAAGCCGTCATAATACCCGGTAAGTCATTATTACCAAACACTAATGGGCGTTCAAAAGCACCTGCTGCCAACACTACTTTAGTCGCGCGAATTCTGTGCATACGTTCACGACGTTGTGTGGCATTTCTAGCTGAATGAGGTAAATGATCTTGTAGTAATTCAACCGCTTGAATCATGTTCATATCGTGCAAGGCAAACGCCGTAGTGCGCGTAAGGATAGTGACGTTAGGCAAACTTGCTAGCTCAGTAATGATATTAGCTGACCAATTTCCCGCAGTTAAACCACCAATTTTCACATTTGGCATGGACAGTAAATAGCCGCCAAGTTCAGATTGGTCATCGACTAATAACACTTTTACGCCGCTACGACCAGCCAATAGCGCGGCCAGTAAACCGGTCGCGCCACCACCGACTACTAGTAAATCTACGTGGTGATGTTGATGGTCGTAGGTTTCAGTATCCGCATCAATGGGAGATTTACCATAACCTGCTGCGCGGCGAATAATATTTTCATAAATTGGCCACATTTTGACTGGTGCTTTAAAGGTTTTGTAATAAAATCCAGCAGGCATAAAGCGTGAAAATTTTCCGCCTACACTTTTAAGATCAAATGCCAATGAGGGCCAACCGCTGGTGCGACCAGCCACTAAGCCGTCGTAAAGTTCAACTTGGGTAGCTTTTAAATCCGGTGTGGTGCGAGCGCCAGTATCAATCTGTACCAATGCGTTCGGCTCTTCAGCACCAGAGCCAATAATACCGCGAGGACGACCGTATTTAAAGCTACGTGCAACTACTTTTACACCATTGGCTAGCAACGCTGAAGCGAGTGTATCGCCAGCAAAACCTTGGTAGCTTTTACCGTCAAAGGTAAATGACAAAGGTTTGTTTAAATTGACTTTGCTATGCGTATGCTTAATTCTATTATTCATTCTATTGTTGCTCATTATGCATTCGCCTCTTCTGCGTCGTATTCTTTACGCGCTTCGATCAGCGACCATGCGCCGCCAATGCTATGGTTAGCCGTGTTGCGTTTGACTACAAAAAACTTACGGCAGCCGCTGCTATGACCCCACATTTCCCAGTGCCAACCTTTTACATTTCTTTTCATAAACAAGTAGTCGCCCCAATTTTCATCGCTTTCTATTTCAGGCGCTGATGGACGTGCCACAAAGGCTTCACCACTGTAGCTAAACTCTTCTTCTTCTCGTACTTCGCAACAATGCGGGCATCGAATCACAAACATAATTTTTCCTTACATATAATTTCTAAAAAATAGCTATTTATGTATTTAACTTTTTTAGCAAAAAGACTAATGTGCAACACCAGCAGCGCCGTGTTCGTCTATCAAATGACCACTATGGAAACGGTCAAGTGAGAATGCTGCGTTCAATGGATGCGGTTCATCATTGGCAATGGTGTGTGCAAAGACATTGCCAGAACCCGGTGTTGCTTTAAAGCCGCCGGTTCCCCAGCCGCAATTAAAGTACAAGCCTTTAACTTTGGTCTTGCTGATAATAGGGCAAGCATCTGGCGTGGTATCTACAATGCCGCCCCATTGGCGGTTCATACGCACGCGTGAAAATATTGGGAATAACTCAATAATAGCTGCAGCCGTATGTTCAATAATGTGCGGGCTACCACGCTGGGCGTAACTTAAATAATGGTCAATACCGGCGCCTATGACTAACTCACCTTTATCTGACTGGCTTACATAGCCATGAACAGCGTTAGACATCACTACGGTATCTAATATTGGTTTGAGTGATTCAGAAACAAAGGCTTGTAGCGGATGGCTTTCTAGCGGCATACGAATGCCCGCGGCTTTGGCCATTACTGATGAATGCCCAGCGGTGACACAGCCAACTTTTGAAGTAGCGATATAGCCTTTAGTCGTTTGTAAGCCTTTCATGCTACCGTTAACAATGTCCATGCCTAACACTTCGCAGTTTTCAATGATATCAACACCATAGTTGCTGGCGGCACGGGCAAAACCCCATGCCACAGCATCGTGACGCGCAACGCCGCCACGGGGCTGGAAACTTGCACCCAAAATAGGGAAGCGCGTATTTTTAGAAATATTAATCATTGGAATGCGGTCTTTAACTTCTTGGGCATTTAATGCTAAAGCATCAATTCCGTTTAAGTTATTGGCATTGACTCGGCGCTCAATATCGCGCATATCTTGTAAAGTATGGCCTAAATTAAATACGCCGCGCTGGCTGAACATCACATTGAAGTTAAGGTCTTCAGTGAGACCTTCCCATAACTTTAGCGAGTGTTCATAAAGCATCGCTGCTTCATCCCACAGGTAATTAGAACGCACAATAGTGGTGTTACGCGCAGTATTGCCACCGCCCAAATAACCTTTTTCTAACACAGCAATATTTTTAATGCCATGCTCTTTAGCCAAGTAGTAAGCCGTAGCTAAGCCATGACCACCTGCACCAATAATGACTACGTCATATGCAGGTTTAAGTTCAGGATTGCGCCAAGTTGGCGTCCATCCTTCATGATTCTTTAACCCTTGGGACAGTAGTTTCCAAATGGAATAATCTTTTTTCAAGCGGCCTCCGGTAATTGTTTCAAGCACTAATCTGAAATGATATTTTCACGCTTCAACACATTGCTAATGTGCCACATGAGACAACATCTTTGCTGAATACGACATGTGTCGTTTTCAGCTGATATCATAAGTGAGTGTTATTTGTTTCAAAATTCTAAATTGGACTGATTGCTCATTGAATTTTGCGGCTTGCGGCAATAAAAAAACCACAACAGCTTGAAACTGTTGTGGCTTAAAGGATTTTAATTTAAATATTTTTTTAATACTTAAATTGAGTATCAATTATCAAGTATCAAGTACCGAGCATTAAGCACCTAGATATTTTTTAACTGCGGCTAAACCAGGTTTGCCATCTTTGGTTTGAACGCCTTCTAACCATTTATCAAGCGTTGCTGGGTTCTTTTTTAACCAAGCTTTAGCTGCGATATTTGGGTTGACCTTATTCATAATCGGCAACATCACTTGGTTTTCCATATCTAGTGAAAACTCTAAGTTAGTCACCAGTTTATTCACGTTCGGGCAGCGTGTTGCTAAGTCAGTTGAAGTGACGGTGTAAACTTTAGCTTCGCCATAGTTTGCGCCAAATACGTCATCCCCACCGCTCAGGTAAGTAATGTTTTGTTGCACGTTCATTGGGTGCGGCGCCCAGCCTAAAAATACTACCCATTTTTTCTGTTTAACTGCGCGGCTTAATTCAGTCAGCATACCAGCTTCGCTAGATTCAACCATTTTGAAGCTTTTAAGACCAAATTGGTCTTTATCTATCATGCCTTTAATTAACAAGTTGCCATCGTTGCCAGGCTCAATGCCGTAAAGCTTGCCATCTAACTTATCTTTAAATTTAGCAATGTCGGCAAAGCTTTTTAGGCCAGCATCGTATGCATAAGTTGGCACCGCCAAGGTGTATTTAGCGCCGACTAAATTAGGTTTTTCTAACACTTTAATGCCGTTATCTTTAAGGAACGGTTCAACAATCGGTGTCATTGAAGGAGACCAGTAGCCTAAAAATGCATCAATTTGATGTTTTTTAACCCCAGCAAAGGCAATTGGCACGGTAGCGATAGTGACTTTTGGCTTGTAGCCTAAGCCTTGTAAAACGGTAGAAGTGAGAGCAGTGGTTGCGGTGATGTCCGTCCAGCCAATATCAGCAAAACTAACTGTGCTGCAACTGGCTTGTTCCGCTGCTTGCGCTTGTAGCGTGATCATGGTGAGAGAGGCTAGAATACATTTGGAAATCGTTTTCATTTTAACTCCTACAAAATATGTATTACTTAAAGAAGGCAGCATGAGAAAACTCATACCGGTACCGCATGGCCAACCGCTAAAGCAAGTAGCCTCACTAATTTGTTACATTTAAATTACAAGTGATAACATATCGTGCAGGGTCTTTAAGCAAAGTGAATATTCCGACACAATCTTGTTTAATCACGACATGCTGGAACTTATCAGAAAAATGCGGGGCAGGGATGCGTTGGAGGCGGAAATTGCCTAGCAAACTGCCCAGCAAAATTACCTATTAAAATGTACTTGAAGCTAGCTGCTAAGATTTAACAAACATCCAAACTTGGCTATGCATCTAGACTGGCTGTCATCATATTGGCAGTGCTCGCAAGTGAGTGGATGGCAGGCGTATGTTGATGCTGGCGTCTTTCATTGCTAGGCGAATAGCCAAAAAGTGTACGATAAGATTTACTAAAATGGCACGAAGACTGAAATCCGCAAGCCACAGTAATTGTCATAATCGACATTTCAGTTTGTAACAATAAAGCACGGGCGCGTCGTAATCTTAGATTTAGATAATAATGCATTGGGCTCATACTTAAAGTATGGCTAAACATGCGTTGCAAATGCCGTTGCGATAATCCGGCCAATCGGGCTAATTCATCGAGCGGCAAGGGTTCTTCAATGTTAGCTTCCATTAAGGCTGAAACTTCTACCAGCGCTTTGTGGCTGTAACCAACGCGGGCCGCAACTGGAATATGTTGCTGGTCTTTGCTATCTCTAGCGCGCAACACCATAAATTGGTCGGAAATCTCCGCCACTAAATTTTTGCCGAATCTGGCATGCACAAACGCTAACATCAAATCTATCGGCGCAGTACCGCCAGCACAAGTGCAGCGGTCGCGATCAATCACAAAAAGCTCTTCCATGAAAATAATGTAGGGGAATTTTTCACGCAGACTGGCCATGTTTTCCCAATGAATCGTGCATTTGTAACCATCTAGTACGCCAGCTTTTGCCAATGCAAAGCTACCTGTACAAAGACTGCCTAGCCAAATGTTATGTTTGCTGGCCTGCGTAATTAGTTTAATTACCGCCGGGTTCACTACGTCTTGCACATCTACGCCACCACATACTAGCAGTATGTCTGGCATATTGGCGAAATTCAGCATACTGGATTTTGTAAAGGCCAAGCCATTACTGGCAGTTGCTGGTTCACCATCTACCGTAATTACCGACCATTGATAAACATCTTCGCCCATTAGGTAATTGGCCATACGTAAAATTTCAATGGCATTTGAAAATGCAATCATGGAGAAATTATTTAAGGTTAAAAAGCCAACGTGCTTAACCTGTGACATTTCTTTACAAGACATAATGGCCTTTGAAATTGAAGGAAAGTAATTAATATTTTTCGTAAACATTAATTAATAATTGATCTATGTTAAAACATTTTTAACTAAAGTGTGTTACTAGTTTTAAGAATAGCAATTTTCGAGCCACAAATATTCAACGGCTAACTGTGTTACTAAGCACCATCAAAAATACGCTTTATATTTAAACTGGCCACGCGAAATTAGGCTAACTAACTTTAAATAAATGCCTGCCTGATTTAAGCTCCAACACATCCGCATACAATTTTTAAATCGTGCTGTAGCGCACAAATTTAGTACTGATTTTAGCGTTGAGCACTTTTTTCAGGCGACGATTTTTGTTGTATTT
>JBBAOU010000018.1:26182-38819 GCA_040401175.1 Methylotenera sp.
ATTTTTGTTGTATTTATGTTGAATTGTTGCATTTTCGTCAACAATTAGTTGCATGCCATTAATAATTAATTCATTATGAGTGAAACGTTGACGACTAATTGTATTGTTAAAAGTGCAATTAATATACGCGCTAGGCGCTTTTGTTATGTTTATTGTCGCAATTGCAACTTTAAATAAATTGGCTGACTTTGATAATGTGATGTTCCAACTGCACAATGGCTGTAGTTTAAAGTTTAACTAAAGTTTTTAACCGTGTTTTTAAGTGCAATACAGCAATATTAAGTGTTAGTAATAACTGGTTTTAGTAAACAGCTGTTTTAGTAAATTACTCGTTTTAAAACAAGAATTATCAATACTAAGCATTACTTTTTAATAATTAAGGATACCCAATGAAAGCTTTAAACTGGATTACAAACCGCCAAGTACTTAGCGCGCTATGTGCCGTGCCACTTTTATTTACCAGTGCGTTTGCTTCTGCAGAAGATGCCGCGCCAGCAGTAGCTGCCGTAGCTGCACCAGCACCGGCTTATACGCTCACTTATAACCTTGGTATGTATAGTAACTATATATTTCGTGGCATTAACTATTCGTCTGGTCCTGCTTTGCAAGGTGGTATCGATTGGGCGCACAGCAGTGGTTTCTATTTAGGGACATGGTTTTCTAACCTAGATCCTGATCTTTTTGGTCAAACTACAACACAAAAAGGCAATCACGTTGAAACTGATTTTTATGCTGGTTACGCGCATACCTTTGAAAATGGTTTCGGCGTAAATGTTCTAGGTAATTACTACGCTTATCTTGAGGGTAGGAAACAGTATACCGAACCTGGTTATGGCGCACATAAAGCTGATTCTTTTGAAGGCTCAATCGCACTGTCATATAAATGGTTGACTTACACTTATTTTAATGTATTTACTGATTGGTTCGGTTTGAATAAAACTGATGCCAATTTGGCTGTGATTGGCAATCGTGACACTAAAAATTCTGACTATCATGAGTTGAAAGTTAATTACACTTTACCTATCGCTGATTTAAATTTTATGGCAAAAGTAGGTCGTCAAACTACAACTAATCTACAAGGCGACCAAAGTGACTTCGCGATTGGTTTAAACAGAAACTTTTCGTTGCCTAGTGCTGGTAAACCGATTGAAGGCTTTAACGCCGGAGCGATTTACTCAGATACTTTTAACGTAAAAAATCAAAATTACTACAACTTAAACGGTACGGCATTTAACGGCAAAAACTTAATGTTTTTTGTTAAACGTAGCTGGTAGTCATGCTAAAATAATCACTTAAAATTTAAGTCGTTATTTTTAAAGAAAAGGGCGCCTAGGCGTCCTTTTTTCGTTTCAATCATCTTCAACAATGCTGACTTTTTGATACACAATAACCATCGCTAGTTTTTTAATGCTTATGGTCGGTTTTAACTAATTTTAAGTCGTAATTCAGTTGTAGTGATATGGTCAGGCTTTTACACTATGCCTTAGTTAATAAACTAAAGTTTGGAGAAAGCAATTGCCACGATTTAACCTACAACAACTTTACATAGGCGGCCATCGTGTAGATGCCACCAGTGGCAAAACTTTCCAAACGATTAATCCTGCCAATGGTGAAGTGTTGGCCGAGGTGCAAGTCGCGTCTGCAGCAGACGTTGATTCTGCTGTGGCGAGCGCCAAACAAGGCCAATTAGTTTGGGCGATGATGACAGCCATGCAGCGTTCTAGAATCTTACGCCGTGCGGTGGAAATTTTGCGTGAGCGCAACGATGAGTTAGCCGAATTAGAAACTTTAGATACTGGTAAACCACTTTCTGAAACGCGTTATGTTGATATTGTGACAGGTGCAGATGTGCTGGAATATTATGCGGGTTTGGTACCAGCACTCGAAGGCCAACAAATACCCCTACGCGAAACAGCGTTTGTTTACACACGCCGCGAACCATTAGGCGTAGTTGCCGGCATAGGTGCATGGAATTACCCAATACAAATTGCCTTGTGGAAATCTGCCCCAGCCTTAGCGGCGGGCAATGCCATGATTTTTAAACCAAGTGAAGTGACACCATTAAGCGCATTAAAACTCGCAGAGATTTATACCGATGCTGGCCTGCCAGATGGCGTATTCAACGTATTGACAGGCACAGGTAGCGAAGTGGGCGCATTGCTCACCGAACATGCCGGTATTGAAAAAATATCCTTTACTGGTGGTACTGTGACGGGTAAAAAAGTCATGGCGAGTGCGTCCAGCTCAACCTTAAAAGACGTCACGATGGAGCTTGGTGGTAAATCGCCATTGATTATTTTTTCTGACGCGAACATGGATAAAGCCGCTGACGTGGCGATGATGGCTAATTTTTACAGTTCTGGCCAAGTTTGCACCAACGGCACGCGGGTTTTTGTGCATAGATCTAACATTAAAGAATTTGAACAGAAAATTATTGCGCGCGTGCAACGTATTCGTCTTGGCGATCCGCAAGATGAAAATAACAACTTTGGCCCGTTGGTCAGCATCGCGCATATGAATAACGTGTTACGTTATATTGCTACTGGCGTTTCGCAAGGGGCGCGCTTATTGATTGGTGGTCAACGTGTGCTAAGCGGTGATTATGCGAGCGGTGCTTATGTGCAAGCGACGGTGTTTAGCGATTGCACCGACGACATGACCATTGTTCGCGAAGAAATATTTGGACCAGTCATGAGTATTCTTGTCTACGATGATGAAGATGAAGTGATACGCCGTGCAAATGACAGCCTTTATGGCCTTGCTGCAGGTGTGATTACCGATAATATTAGTCGTGCGCATCGCGTGATTCACCAATTGCAAGCGGGCATTTGCTGGATTAATACTTGGGGCGAATCACCAGCGGAAATGCCGGTTGGCGGTTATAAGCAATCAGGCGTAGGACGCGAGAATGGTTTAATTACTTTGCAAAACTATACGCGGGTTAAATCCATTCAAGTTGAATTGGGCAATTACACTTCAGTGTTTTAGTATTTGTGCCAATAGCATAAATATTCGTCAATACAAAAATTTAGGCAAGACAGGCATTTAGGTAATACCTACATTTAGGAATTAAAGTCATGAGTAATAATCCAGCATACGATTACATTATTATAGGCGCAGGTTCGGCAGGCAACGTGCTAGCCACGCGCCTAACTGAAGATGCTGATGTTACCGTACTTTTGCTAGAAGCCGGCGGCCCAGATTATCGTGTGGATTTCCGTACCCAAATGCCAGCGGCTTTAGCTTATCCATTGCAGGGCAGGCGCTACAATTGGGCGTATCAAACCGACCCTGAGCCGAATATGAATAATCGCCAGATGGAATGTGGTCGCGGTAAAGGTTTAGGTGGCTCATCCTTGATTAACGGCATGTGCTATATACGCGGCAATGCGCTGGATTATGATGGTTGGGCAAAACGTGATGGTTTGCAAAGTTGGTCATATTTAAATTGTTTGCCGTATTTTAAGCGCTCAGAAACGCGAGATATTGGTGGCAATGATTATCATGGCGATAGTGGTCCGGTAAGCGTGACTACGCCTAAAAATGGACATAGTGTATTGTTTAAAGCGATGGTTGATGCCGGTGTGCAAGCCGGTTATCCGCGTACAGATGATTTAAATGGTTATCAGCAAGAAGGTTTTGGTCCTATGGACCGAACAGTAACGCCTAAAGGTCGCCGTTCTAGCACGGCACGTGGTTATTTAGACCAAGCACGCCAGCGTAAAAATCTGACGATAATCACACATGCGCTGACTGACCGTATTTTGTTTGCCGATAAACGTGCAGTCGGCGTGGCGTATTTGTTGGGCGACCAGCCCCAACAAGCCAGTGCCAAACGGGAAGTATTGTTATGTGCTGGTGCCATTGCTTCGCCGCCAATATTGCAACGTTCGGGTGTTGGTCCTGCGGCCTTGTTAAATGATTTAGCGATTCCTTTAGTGCATGATTTGCCCGGCGTCGGTGCTAATCTGCAAGATCATCTTGAAATTTACCAGCAATATGAGTGCAAACAGCCGGTATCTTTAGCGCCAGCATTAAAACTTTACAACCAGCCTTTAATTGGCGCGGAGTGGCTATTTTATGGCACTGGCATTGGCGCCAGCAATCAGTTTGAAGCGGGCGGTTTTATTCGCAGTGACGATAGTTTTACATGGCCCAATATTCAATATCACTTTTTACCAGTAGCCATTAATTACAACGGTAGTAATCCCATTAAAGTGCATAGTTTTCAGGCGCACATGGGTTCTATGCGTTCGCCTAGCCGTGGCCGCATACACATTCGCTCTAAAGATCCCGCTGAACATCCAAGCATTTTGTTTAACTATATGTCTACAGAGCAAGATTGGCGAGAGTTTAGAGCTGGTATTCGAATTACCCGGAAAATCATGCAGCAACCAGCTTTGGCGCCCTACGTAGGTAAAGAGATTTCCCCCGGTATTGAAGTTCAAACGGATGATGAAATTGATGCTTTTGTCTGTGAACATGCCGAAACGGCCTATCATCCTTGCGGTTCATGCGCGATGGGCGTTGGCGAAATGGCCGTAGTTGATGCAGAAGGGCGTGTACATGGCCTGCAAAGTTTACGCGTAATAGATGCTTCTATCATGCCAGAAGTGGTCACCGGTAACTTAAACGCACCCACTATTATGATCGCTGAAAAAATATCCGATTTGATACGCGGCCTTAAACCGCTACCGGCAGTTAATGTGCCTGTGTTTATTAGTCGGCTTCATCAGGCTTAGTATCGTTATTTGAAGGTGTTTTGTTAGGCTAAGCGGCCTTATATTTTTGAAATTATTTAGTTTGAAGAATCAACTTGCGTTATGATTTGACATAAAATCTAGCGAGCTTAATGTGATCTTTACCCAAACTAATGTTCTGGCCTTAATTGAATTGTTAGGCGTGCTTGCATTTGCTTTTACTGGCATTATAGAAGCGCGCAAAAAAAGCATGGATATTATTGGCGTGTATACCGTTAGTATGATTACCGCATTTGGCGGCGGTACCTTGCGAGATATTATGATAGGACATTATCCATTATATTGGGTGCAGCACTCAGCCTATGCCTTGATGTTGTTAGGCTTTTCTATTGCGGCTACTCCGCTTCCAGCCAAATTCTATCAAAATCCAAAAGTCACCAAATTGTTTGTTATTTTAGATGCGTTAGGCTTAGGTTTGTTCAGCACTGCAGGTGCAAGTTTAGCGCAGCAGGCTGGCTGTGATTTTTATATCTGTATTTTGATGGGCGTGGTGACCGGAGTGTTTGGTGGCATTATGCGCGATATTATTTGCAATGAAATTCCCAATGTTTTTCGACGTGATGAGCTTTATGCAACTTGTGCTGCGCTAGGTAGTTTGGTGTTTTTAATTTGTTTTTATACTGGGTTTAATGAACTGTCCGCCACACTTGCTGGACTTACATTTACTGCAACATTGCGGCTAGTGTCGGTCAAGTATCAGCTTAAGCTTCCAATCTAAACCTAATGTGATATAAATTTGAGGATAAGTTTTTATTAAATTCTAGCGAAAATAATACTAGTGAAGTTTGTGAACAAAAGCCTAGTATGCTATAGTTTCCGTTGATTTACGCGGAGCATGTGGCCTATAAAACTAGATTTTTCTGGTAAAACGCAAAAGTTGTATGAGATTGATGCAATGTCTCCTGTAACTTGCTGTCAATGACAGAGTAACTAGCCGTCAATGAAAGAGTTTTAGGCTTTCTCTTCGTACCAATTTAATTATTAAGCAAGTCTAAACTATGTTTATATAAACGCAGTTTACGACCTGCATTTAGATCTTAGGAATAAAACGCATGGCACTGAATGTTGAAACTATTAGCAAGCTTGAACGCCGTATTACTGTTACGGTTCCGCTTCAACCACTAGAAGCGCAAATTCATCAACGATTAGTGCAGATGTCACGCACTGCGAAATTTGCTGGTTTTAGACCAGGCAAAGCGCCTATGGGTCTAGTGAATCAGCAATATGGTAACCAAGTGCGTGATGAAGTTTATTCAGGCGCAGTTGAACAAAGCTTTGGTGACGCGGTTGATGAAGCAAAATTGCGCGTTGCCGGCTACCCTAATATTGAGCATAAACCATTTGTGGCTGCCTCTGAAGTATTGGAATACATAGCAACCTTTGAAGTGTTTCCAGAAGTGTCTATTGGCGACTTGTCAAAAGTGAAAATCGAGCGCCCAGTACTTGAAGTGGGTGAGGCTGACGTTAAGAAAACATTAGATGTACTAGTAAAGCAACGTGTTAGCTACGAACCTGTTAAACGTGCTGCAAAAAAAGATGACCGTATTAACGTAACACTTAAAGCTTCTATTGACGACAAAGAAGTTGAATCTACTGGTGATACTGGTATTGATTTAGTGTTGGGCGAGGCTGGCCGTGTTGCATCATTTGACGAACAATTAACTGGCGGTAAAGCCGGTAGCACAAAACAGTTTGAAATTACTTACCCAGCAGACCATGAGCCAGCGCAGCTTGCAGGCAAAACAGTGAGCTACGAAGTAAAATATATCAGCGTATCACAACCTAAATATCCTGAACTTGACGCAGACTTTGCTAAGAGCTTAGGCATTGATGATGGCGATATTGCTAAAATGAAAGCGGAAATCACTGAAAGCTTGACGCAAGAAGTGGCTAAGCGTGTTAATGCTAAATTAAAAGAACAAGTGTTCCAAGCTTTAGTGGATAACGCAGATTTCGAAATTCCTAGCGTATTGTTAGGCACAGAAATTAACCGCATGATGGAAACTACTGAGCAAAATCTTAAGCAACGTGGCGCTGACTTAAATAATATTAAATTAGAGCCATCAATGTTTCAAGATCAAGCAAAACGTAGTACAAAATTACGTTTAATCTTAGGTGAATTGATTAATACCAATGCTTTACACGCCAGCGCAGATCAAATTCGAGCCATGGTAGATGTGTTCTCACAAAGTTTTGAACGCCCAGCAGACGTTGTCACTTGGTACTTTGCGGATCCTAAACGTTTGGACGAACCATCAGCATTAGCAACAGAAGAGAACGCAGTCGCATGGGTCTTGTCGAAGGCTAAGGTAACTGATAAAAAAGTTAAATTTGATGATTTGATGGGAAATGCCTAGATGGCCAATTTGCAGATGAACAATATGAAGTTATCACAAGCGCAACAGGATTGGAACCCGCAAGGTTTGGGTTACATTCCTATGGTTGTGGAGCAAAGTGGGCGTGGTGAACGTTCATTTGATATTTACTCGCGCTTACTCAGAGAGCGTGTGGTGTTCTTAGTAGGCCCAGTCAATGATGACTCTGCTAATCTTGTGGTCGCGCAGTTATTGTTTTTAGAGGCTGAAAATCCGGATAAAGATATTTCTTTCTATATCAATTCTCCGGGTGGTTCTGTAACGGCAGGTATGTCAATTTATGACACGATGCAGTTCATTAAAGCAGACGTCAGTACCTTGTGTATAGGCCAAGCGGCAAGTATGGGGGCATTTTTACTGGCGGCTGGGGCAAAAAACAAGCGTTTTAGCCTACCTAATTCACGCATTATGATTCATCAACCATCCGGCGGTTTCCAAGGCCAGTCCTCTGATATTGAGATTCATGCCAAAGAAATATTGTATTTACGCGCCAAGCTGAACGATATATTGGCTCACCATACTGGCAAAACTTCTGAAGAAATTGATCGTGATACTGAACGAGATAACTTCATGAGCGCAGAACAATCTGTAGCGTATGGCTTAATCGATAAGGTGATTACAAGCAGAGTAGAAGCGGCATAGCTAGCTTCTGGCCATGTCGCTTCCTTTATACGGTCTGGCAGTATAGTTCTCAGCGCTTTAGCGTCGATATTTAGTTTACAGTGCCTATTATATTAGGCGCTGATTTCCCATTCAAACAGCATTTAATAGGAGGTAATCGATGGCGACTAAAAACGACGGCGATAAATTACTTTATTGTTCATTTTGTGGCAAAAGCCAACACGAAGTTAAAAAACTTATTGCAGGACCTTCTGTATTTGTTTGCAATGAGTGCGTTGATTTATGCAACGACATCATTAAAGAAGAGGCACAAACAACTGATGGCCTAAAATCAGCTGACGACAGTTTGCCTACGCCACAAGAAATTTGTAAGATATTAGATCAATATGTGATTGGCCAAACCCACGCTAAAAAGAATTTAGCCGTGGCGGTTTACAACCACTACAAACGCTTAGGTCACAATAATTTGGCTAATGGCGGTCAAAAAGACGAAGTTGAAATCTCAAAGAGTAATATTTTATTGATAGGCCCAACCGGCTCCGGTAAAACATTGCTGGCACAAACCTTAGCCAGAGTACTAGATGTGCCATTTGTGATGGCGGATGCGACTACCTTAACCGAAGCCGGTTATGTGGGCGAGGACGTTGAGAACATTATGCAAAAATTACTTCAAAAATGTGATTACGATGTCGAAAAAGCTAAGCGTGGCATAGTCTATATTGATGAAGTTGATAAAATTTCCCGCAAATCAGAAAATGCATCTATCACGCGTGATGTATCCGGTGAAGGCGTTCAGCAGGCTTTACTCAAGCTTATTGAAGGCACTGTCGCGTCAATCCCTCCACAGGGTGGCCGTAAGCATCCTAATCAGGAATTTGTGCAATTAGACACGACTAATATTCTATTTATTTGTGGCGGTGCTTTTGATGGCCTAGAGAAGGTTATTCGTCTACGTTCAGAAAAAGGAGGTATTGGTTTTGGTGCGGAAGTTAAAGGTAAAGCTGATGTGCGTGAAATTGGCGCAGTGCTTAGAGATGTAGAGCCTGGGGATTTGATTAAATTTGGCTTAATTCCAGAGTTTATCGGTAGATTGCCTGTGGTTGCAACGCTAGAGTCATTAGATGAAGCCGCTTTAATGACTATTCTAACCGCACCTAAAAATGCACTAACCAAGCAATACATCAAATTATTCAAGATGGAAGGGGTAGATTTAGAGTTTAGAGAAGCCGCATTACTCTTAATCGCTAAAAAAGCCCTAGAGCGTAAAACCGGTGCGCGTGGTTTGCGTTCTATTATGGAACACTCATTATTAGAAATCATGTACGAGCTACCATCGCTCAAAAACTTGAGTAAAGTAGTCATTGATGAAGGCGTTATTCGCGGTGACGGAACGCCAATTTTGATTTATGCAGATAAACCAGAAGTCAGCCCAGAAACAAGCTTAGGTGAAGAGGCTGTAGGCTAACGTCCGCGCGCATTGCTAAAACTAACTGGCGATATCACATAATTGTTAGTTAGTTTTGACTTGGAATTTATTTTTAAAAGTTACTTTTGCTATTACCGTTTCACAAAAATATTTATCGCGTTTTTAGACTCCAAGTTCTAATTTCTTATTTTTTATATTTATATTTTTAATTTATGTTTAGGCATTAATTAAGGTTTAATATTAATAAAATAAGGGTTGAAGAGACGGGATTCAGCCCCATCAACTTATGTATATATGTTTTTTGCTTAACTTGATTACTTAATTTGATTGCTTAATTTTAGAGGTCTATTCATGACACAATTATTTCCTTCATATACATCCGAAAACGGAATGTTGCCGGTGTTGCCACTGCGTGATGTTGTTGTATATCCGCATTTAGTTATTCCATTATTCGTAGGCCGCACTAAATCCGTCAAGGCACTTGAAATAGCCTCAGAAGGGGATAAGCGCATTTTATTGGTCGCACAAAAATCAGCGAATAAAGACGAGCCTGAGGCTAATGATCTTTATGATGTCGGCACGATTGCTACTGTACTGCAAATGCTTAAATTGCCAGATGGTACCGTTAAAGTTTTGGTTGAAGGCATACAGCGCGTAAAAGTAACCGGCTTTGTAGAAACAGAAGAGTGCTTTGCTGCGCATGCTGAGTTGATAGAGGACTCAGCCAGTGACATTGAAATTCAGGCTTTAATGCGCACGGTTTTTGCTCAGTTTGACCAATACGTTAAGCTTAATAAAAAGATTCCGCCAGAAATTTTGACTTCGCTTGCTTCTATTGATGAAGCGAGTCGTTTAGCCGATACCATCGCCGCACATTTAACTTTGAAGCTGGATGAGAAGCAAAAAATACTAGAAATGTTTAGTGTCGCTGAGCGTTTAGAGCATTTGCTACGCCTGATGGAAGGCGAGATTGATATTCTGCAAGTTGAAAAACGTATCCGCGGCCGTGTTAAACGCCAAATGGAGAAAACACAACGTGAGTATTATTTAAACGAGCAAGTAAAAGCCATTCAGAAAGAACTTGGCGAGCAAGATGAAAATGCGGAAATGGAAGAGTTAGAAAAACGCATTGAAGCTGCGCGTATGCCAAAAGATGCGTTAGCTAAAGTAACTAGCGAGCTGAAAAAATTAAAGCTTATGTCACCAATGTCGGCAGAAGCTTCTGTGGTGCGTAACTATATTGATATTCTGATTAATCTTCCATGGAAGAAAAAAACCAAAATCAGCAAAAATCTATTGGCTGCTGAAGCCATTCTAGATGACGACCATTACGGCTTGGATAAAGTGAAAGAACGCATCGTTGAGTATTTAGCTGTGCAACAACGCGTTGATAAAATTAAAGCACCGATTTTATGTTTAGTGGGTCCACCAGGCGTGGGTAAAACTTCTTTAGGCCAAAGTATTGCCAAAGCGGTTAACCGTAAATTTGTCCGTATGGCTTTAGGTGGTATGCGTGATGAATCTGAAATACGTGGCCATAGACGTACTTACATTGGCTCTATGCCGGGCAAGATTTTACAAAGTATGACTAAAGTTGGCGTTAAAAACCCACTTTTTTTATTAGATGAAGTGGATAAGTTGGGTCAAGATTTTAGAGGTGATCCATCATCTGCTTTATTGGAAGTTTTAGATCCTGAGCAAAATCATACATTTGCCGACCATTATGTTGAAGTGGAATATGATCTATCTGACGTGATGTTTGTTGCTACGGCAAACTCAATGAATATTCCGGCGGCTTTATTAGATCGTATGGAAATTATTCATCTTGCTGGCTATACCGAAGATGAAAAAGTGAATATTGCGATGCGTTATTTATTGCCTAAACAGCTAAAATCACACGGATTACAGGAGCATGAAATTAATGTTTCTGAGCCAGCTATTCGCGATGTGGTGCGTTTCTACACACGCGAAGCGGGTGTGCGTAAATTAGAGCAAGAAATATCTAAAATTTGTCGGAAAGTGGTGAAAGAATTAATTACTACTAAAGCCAAAGAAGGCGCTAAAGCGACTAAGAAAATTAGCGTAACGCCTAAAAACTTAGATAAATATCTTGGCATTCAGCGTTTTGACTACGGTGTTGCCGCTAAAGAAGATCAGGTAGGGCAGGTAACTGGCTTAGCTTGGACCTCTGTTGGTGGTGAATTGCTTACCATTGAAGCAGTATTGTTGCCGGGTAAAGGCAAAACGACTACGACAGGCAAGCTAGGTGATGTGATGCAAGAATCAACGCAAGCGGCCATGAGCGTTGTGCGTAGCCGCACCAAGCGCTTAGGTATCGCGCATGATTTTTATGAGAAAAATGATATTCATATTCACTTCCCAGAAGGCGCTACACCAAAAGATGGGCCAAGTGCAGGTATTGCCATTACTACTGCACTAGTTTCAATTCTTACGGGCATTCCAGTGCGTGCAGACGTGGCTATGACCGGTGAAATTACACTAAGAGGCGAAGTGTTACCTATTGGTGGATTGAAAGAGAAATTGCTTGCGGCACATAGAGGTGGAATCAAAACGGTATTGATACCACAGCAAAATGTTAAAGATCTCGCTGACATTCCAGAGAATATCAAAAATAAGTTAGAAATTCATCCTGTGCAATGGATTGATGAAGTGTTAGCTTTAGCTTTAGCCTCACAACCACAGCCTTTGCCTGAAAATTTAGTGGTAAATGAGTTGGCAGCTAAGGACGCTCAGGTTGCGGACAAGTCAGCGGAAACGGCTGATGCGACTAAGCACTAAAAAATAAGTGTAATATAGTTTTATAAATGCTTGACAGGGCATTTGTAGGCTTGATATAAAGTTATACGAGTGTAAATTACTCGTATAACTTTCTAGTCTTTATTTAACCAGCCTTAATAGGAGATTACACATGAATAAATCTGAACTGATTGATGATATTGCAAACGCTGCAGGCATTTCAAAAGCAGCAGCTGGACGTGCGTTAGATGCAACCACCGCTTCAATTACGAAAGCGATGAAAAGTGGCGATTTGGTGACTTTGATTGGTTTTGGTACATTTTATGTAGGTAAGCGTGAAGCTAGAAATGGCCGTAATCCACGTACCGGAGAAACGATCAGTATCAAGGCTGCAAATTCTCCTAAATTTAGGGCTGGTAAAGCACTTAAGGATGCTGTAAACTAGTTTTCTTGTTAGTTAAGCGGGTGCTTAGCTCAGTTGGTAGAGCGTCGCCCTTACAAGGCGAATGTCAGCGGTTCGACCCCGTTAGCACCCACCAAAAGCCAACAAAATGTGACTAAGACGTTCCTAATTTAAAAGTTGAGAGTGCTAGTAGTTTATGCTCTCTCTATTTTTTTGTAACATTAAGAGCGCAAGAGTTTTGGAGTGGTAGTTCAGTTGGTTAGAATGCCTGCCTGTCACGCAGGAGGTCGCGGGT
>JBBAOU010000019.1:0-38251 GCA_040401175.1 Methylotenera sp.
ACCTTAATAAGTTGGACATTAATGTCTAACTTTTGGGGTGCAGTTCAATTTGCTGGCTTTTTTATTCTTTACTTAATTACATCTAAACTTAAGAGCTAATTTAAGTCTTGATTTTGACTAATTCTAGCCAAATTTACCGGTAATGTAATCTTCAGTTTCTTTGCGTGTAGGGCGAGTGAAAATCGTGTCTGTATCGCCATATTCCATCATTTCGCCTAGATACATATAGGCCGTGTAATCAGAAACGCGAGCGGCTTGCTGCATATTGTGTGTCACTACCAGTATGGTCAACTTGCTTTTTAACTCACTCATCAACTCTTCAATATTGGCCGTTGCAATTGGGTCTAGTGCTGAGGTGGGCTCATCAAATAGCATGATCTCCGGGTCGGTTGCCAATGCGCGCGCAATACATAAACGTTGTTGCTGGCCGCCAGATAAATTAAAAGCTAAATCTTGTTGGCGGTCTTTAACTTCGTTCCAAAGGGCGGCGCCTTTTAACGCTTCTTCTACTTTATCGGCAACGGTGCGTTTATTTTTCTCACCGCGTACACGTAAACCGTACGCCACATTTTCAAAAATAGATTTAGGAAAAGGATTCGGTTTTTGAAACACCATGCTAATGCGCATACGCACTTCAATCGGGTCAACACCAGCTTCTAAAATGTTAGTGTTATCGGGGTGCATCACGATTTTGCCTTCATACTTATTGCCAGGGTATAAATCATGCATACGATTAAAACAGCGTAAAAAAGTAGATTTTCCGCAGCCAGATGGGCCGATTAGTGCCGTGATTTTATTTTCATACAAAGGCATACTTACACTTTTTAGTGCTTGATTACCGTTGCTATAAAAGAAATTAAGATCGCGTGATTCTGCTTTAAGTGCGGTTGTAGCGTTAATCATGTTGTTCCCTAATATATTTACTAATTGCTTTGTTGGTTTTTATAAAGTTAATGCTAACTAAGTTAACTTTTACCATTTAATGTTTTTACGAATTTGGTAACGCAAGTAAATGGCTGTGCCATTCATCAATAGCGTTACTACAATAATAATGGCGCCAGTCGCTGCGGCATTGGTGTGAAAAGCGTGATCAGGACGTGATAACCAGTTAAACATTTGAATAGGCAATACAGTAAAACCTGAACTCAACCATTCAAAGTTGATAAAAGGCGCTACTTCAGTAATGGGTGTTGGTGGTAAGAACGCAATAAATGTGAGTGCGCCTATGGTGATAATCGGTGCAGTTTCACCGATTGCACGTGACATACCAATAATTACACCGGTTAAAATGCCGCCTTGTGAGTATTTAACCACGTGATCTTTAACTACCTGCCATTTAGTTGCGCCGACTGCGTAGGCCGCTTCACGAATGGCGACAGGAATACCACGAATAGCTTCACGCGTAGAAACAATAACAACGGGTAATGTTAATAAGCCTAGAGTTAAGCCCGCCGTTAAAATACTTTCTCCTAATCCTAAGCCATAGACAAAAAGACCAAGGGCTAGCAAGCCGTAAATAATTGAAGGGACACCAGCTAAATTAGATACGTTAATTTCAATTAAATCTGAAAACCAGTTTTTAGGTGCGTATTCTTCTAAGTACAAACCTGCCGCAACTCCCATAGGCACTGCGGTTAGAAAGGTTACCGTCATGACTAATACAGAGCCGACCCAGGCTGACAACAGACCTGCATTGCCTGCGCGGCGTGATGGGAAATTGCTAAAAAAATCTAAGTTGAAGCGTGGGTAGCCATCCATCACCAAGTCAAGAAACAAAGTGAGTAATGTAAGTAATCCTAGCATTAATGCGATTAAGCCAATTGCGGCAAAAATAACGTCATTGCGTTTATGACGGCGAATCATCGCGCGTACGGCAACCAAGTTTTCTAGCACGGAAGCTTTAGTTTTTAATGTTTCAGTGGTCATATTAGATTCCATTTAGCTTATTTTTAGTCTTGATCTTTAATATTAATTTTTAAGTATTATGTTTAATATTGCTCGCGGAATTTTTTACGCACGATATGACCAATAACATTAAAACCTAGAGTGAGGGCAAACAGTACCAATCCGGCTGCAAAAATGCTTTGGTAACCAATGCTGCCGTGCGGTAAATCACCCATTGCTACTTGCACAATGTAGGCTGTAATGGTAGCAGCACCGTCCATCGGATTAAAAGTTAACGTTGGTTGCTGTCCGGCAGCCACTGCAACGACCATGGTTTCACCCACGGCGCGAGAAATCGCTAAAATATAAGCGGCAACAATACCTGAAATTGCGGCAGGCGTAACTACGCGGATAGCTGTTTGAAAGCGGGTTGCGCCCATTGCGTATGAACCCTCGCGCATGCTCATTGGCACCGCGCGCATAGCATCTTCAGCGACAGAGGCAATGTATGGCACGATCATTACGCCCATAACAATACCCGCACTCAACATATTGAAGCCTGGCAGTTCAGGAAACGCTTTTTGTAAAAGTGGTGTAACAAAAAGCAAGGCAAAGTAACCAAATGCAATGGTAGGCACGCCAACTAATAGCTCCAGCATTGGTTTAACAATTTCACGCACTTTATGTGAAGCGAATTCAGAAAGGTAAATTGCACCGATAGTGCCTACTGGAATAGCTACTGCAAGTGCAACCGCAGAGGTGGTCAGGGTGCCAGAAACTAAGGGCATAATGCCATAATGTGCATCCTCAAAAAGCGGTGTCCATTCGGTGGATGTGAAAAATTCGACTAAAGAAACTACTTTAAAAAATCCTAATGATTCATACAAAAGAATCGCAACAATGGCAAACGTGGTGAATACCGCAGAAAGCGCAGCCAGCATTAAAATAAGCTCGATAACGCGCTCTTTAATATTTCTTCTGACATTTTTAGCTAGGCGCGGGCTAATTAATAAGGCGGTAGGTTGGTTTTGCATATAAGTTGAAGTGTTCATATTGTAACTTTTATGATTGTAACGATATTAAACGTTTTGATAAATTGTTAAATAAAAAAAGGAGCGGTATGCACCGCCCCTTTTTGTCTTATTTCGCTTATTTAATTCTGTTAATTAAATCTTTAATTTTAATGCCTACTTCGTTTTTACCAGCAAAGCCTGTTCCTGGTTTAAGTGCTTTAAAATGCTCTTTCACTGCAGCATAATCAGTACTAGGTAACGGTACGTATTTAACTTCAGCTACCAATTTCGGTGCATTCTCTAGGTAGAAGTTTACAAAAGCTTTCACTTCTGGTTTAAACGCAGCAGCTGTAGCATTCACGTAAATAAACAATGGGCGTGACAGTGGTTGGTAAGTACCATCTTTAACAGCTTCTGGCGATGGCATTACTGCTGGTGCGCCTGATTTAGCTGAGATAGGAATCGCTCTTAATTTATCTTTATTTTCTTCGTAATAAGCATAACCAAAGTACGCTAGGCCGCCTACATTACCTGAAACACCTTGTACTAAAACGTTATCATCTTCTGAAGGTGTGTAGTCAGTACGGCTAGATTTAGATTTACCATTAACGGCTTCAGTAAAGTAATCAAATGTTCCAGAAGCGGTACCTGGACCATATAAACCCATGGCTTTATCTGGGTACGCTGCATTAACTTGTTTCCAGTTTTTAACACTAGAGCCTGGTTTCCAGATCATATTAAGTTCTTCAACGCTTAGGCTTTTTACCCAATCATTTTTTGAGTTAACTACCACTGTTAAAGCATCATAAGCAATTGGTAACTCAATGTATTGAATACCGGCTTCTTTACACATGTCCATTTCTTTTTGTGTAATTGGGCGAGATGCATCAGAAATATCAGTTTCACCGCGACAGAATTTTTTAAAACCACCACCAGTGCCTGATTCACCTACAGTAACTTTTACTTTCTGAGCTTTTTGAAACTCTTCAGCCATCGCTTCTGTAATTGGGTAAACCGTACTTGAACCATCAATTTTGATGATTTTATCTGCGGCTAAAACGTGTGAAGTTGAGAATGTAACTGTAAGTAAAGCTGCAATACGCATGGATTTTGTAAGCATTGTATTCATGAGATCTCCATCAGAGTTAAAAGTTGTTTCTTAAACTGATTTGAATATTAAACACCTAATGTGACAAGTTTATGACAAGTTTTGAATTTGAGATTTAGCGCTAACTAACCTATTCATTAATTAAGAAGTTGGGCATTGTTAACAAAAATTCATCTAAAGTTATTTCTCGCTTATTAGATCGTTCCTAGTACTTTATTCTGCCACTTAACTGCGCAATCGGCTTGGTTATTAAATAATACAAAGTAGTTATCATTGCGCGTTGATATTGCTACCATCAAGCGACCAATAGCGATGTTTGCCATATTTGATTTTTCGTTAATTATTACAATTTTTTTCGAATTTACTTCTAAATTATGAATTTATATTTATTTTGTGATTTTAACTGCCTGTGATTAAATCTGCGAGTATAAAATAAGTTTAATTAAATATTTAATAATAAAGCTTAAATCACATGACACACAATAAAGTCACTATTTACCATAATCCTGCCTGCGGAACATCGCGCAACACTTTGGCTATGATTCAGGCCAGTGGCGTTGAGCCAGAAGTGATTGAGTATTTGAAAAGTCCACCCACGCGATCATGCCTGCTTGAATTAATTGACGCTATGGGCATTGCGCCCCGAGATTTATTGCGTGAAAAAGGTACACCTTATATTGAGCTTGGTTTAGACGACTTAACACTGGCCGACGAGGTGCTGATTGATGCTATGTTGCAATATCCAATTTTAATGAATCGGCCAATGGTAGTAACGGCAAAAGGGGTAAGTTATGTCGTCCGTCAGAGTTGGTGTTGGCGCTATTGGAAAATCCAAGTGGTACTACTTTTACTAAAGAAGATGGTGAAGTGGTTAATTATCCACTCAAATAAGCCTCTTAAGCTAGCTAGATTATCCGCAACAATTACTCTTGATGTTCAAGAATAAATGAAAGAAATGTGCATGACCGAATGTTCCAGAGATTCTATTAAACCTCAAGATTCAACAGAGCTCATTGCTACAAGTATTCGCAATGTATGCGTTGCGGAAAAGAACTTGAATGATATTTTGATGCTAGTTGTTAATCACAAGGCCCCACACAAGGCCGTAGTGGTTTTTGATTTGGCATGTGAATTAGCACAAACTTTGACACAGGCTTATAAGCGTTGCTTACCAGATGCGCAATTTATCGACTTTAGCAAAAATACGCCAGAAGCTGTATTGGCCGTATTTGCTGATTTAGTCGCATCAGACTTGGTCATTTTGGTTCAATCGACCAACTTTAGATTAGAGGCTTTTCGCATACGTGTTGAGCTGTTTAAGCGTGGTCTCAAGGTGATTGAGCATCCGCATTTAAGTCGCATGGTGAATGAGGAGGTGCGTTACTACCTAGACTCGCTGGCCTATGATGCAAAATATTTTCGCGGTATCGGTAACCGCCTTAAAGTGATTATCGACCAAGCACAATATGGTTGCCTAGACAGCGGCGGCAATCAGTTTCCCGATGCGCGACTAGTTTTTGGTTCAGCTTTCGAATCAGCCAAACTCAATGTAGGCGATTACAGCGAAATGCAAAATGTTGGTGGGCAGTTTCCCATTGGCGAGGTGTTCACCGAAGCGCTCGACCTTGAATCTGTGCATGGCCGTGTACGCATCTTTGCTTTTGGCGATACGCATTACCGAGTGAACCACCCAGCTAAGCCGATTACTTTAATTATTGAAAAAGGCCAAGTGGTTGCCACTGAAGATAGCACGCCAGAATTTGATTCGGTACTAGCTAATATTCGTGCTGATGAACAAGTGGTTTGGCTGCGCGAAATCGGCTTTGGCTTAAACCGCGCTTTCAGCAAAGACCGCATTGTTAGCGACATTGGTAGCTTTGAACGTATGTGCGGTGTGCATTTATCTTTAGGTGCCAAGCATGGCGTTTACGGCAAACCCAATTTTAAGCGTGGCGATGGCAAATATCACATAGACGTATTCGCTGTCACTGAACAAGTCACACTAGATAAACAAGTCATTTACCATGATGGTGCTTGGTGTGCTGCTTTGGAATAAGGCTCAGGATAAAAGGAAGCGTCCTTATACTGTATAATTCTGTTCTTTTATTGCACTGAAAAACGTCATGGAAGCCGAACAACTCAATATTATATCCAATCGCCTAGTCGATTTAGTCGAGCGCAACAACGCCCTTCGGGGGTATCTTTGACTTTGAGACTAAGTCGCAACGCTTAGAAGAAGTGAATGGGTTGATGGAAGACCCTAACATTTGGAATAATGCCGAAAAAGCGCAAAAACTAGGGAAAGAAAAGCGCAGTTTAGAGTTGATTGTGCATAATCTGCAAAGCTTAGAAACCAACTTAAAAGATGCTAAAGAGCTTTTTGATATGGCGCGTGAAGAGGCCGATGACGACACGCTAATTAGTGTGCAAACCGATTCGCAAGCCTTGGAAAAACAAATCGCCGAGATGGAATTTCAGCGTATGTTTTCTGGTGAGCTAGATAGCGCCAATTGCTTTGTGGAATTTCAGTCAGGCAGTGGCGGCACTGAAGCGCAAGATTGGTGCAATATGTTGTTACGTATGTATTTACGCTACGCTGAGCGCAAAGGCTTCAAAGTAGAAGTGTTGGAACTTTCAGATGGCGATGTGGCCGGAATTAAAGGTGCATCTATTAAGATTACCGGCGATTATGCTTACGGAACGCTACGCACTGAAAATGGAGTACATCGATTGGTACGCAAATCGCCTTTTGATTCTAACGCCAAGCGCCACACCAGTTTTGCCAGCGTGCAGATATTTCCTGAAGTGGATGACAGCATTCAAATTGATATTAATCCAGCTGATTTGCGCGTTGATACTTACCGCGCGTCTGGCGCAGGTGGGCAGCATATCAATAAAACTGATTCCGCGGTACGAATTACGCACATTCCGACTGGCGTGGTAGTGCAATGTCAAAATGACCGCTCGCAACACAGAAACCGCGACGAGGCGATGAGCATGCTAAAAGGTGCGTTGTATAACCTAGAGTTAAACAAGCGTAATGCAGATAAACAAGCGCTTGAAGATGCTAAAACTGACATTGGTTGGGGGCATCAAATTCGAAGTTACGTATTAGACCAAGGCCGCATAAAAGATTTGCGCACTAATGTAGAAATTGGCAATACCCAAGGCGTGCTAGATGGCGACCTAGACCCATTTATTATGGAAAGTTTGAAACAGGGAGTTTAAGAATGAGCGATAACCAGAATATTGATGCTGTACAAGTGAGTGAAAACCACGTTGACGAAAACCACGTAATCGCCGAGCGTCGCGAAAAGCTTAAAGCCATACGCGAATCAGCAAAAACCAATGGCGGCGCGGCTTTTCCTAATGATTTTAAACCACAACATAAAGCCGCGGATTTAGCTGCAACGTATTCAACAAAAGAAAATGAAGCGTTTGAAGCCGAACCAGTCAACGTAGTGGTGGCTGGTCGCATGATGCTAAAACGTGTGATGGGTAAAGCGAGCTTTGCTACGATTCAAGATGGTAGCGGCGATAACGCCGGTAGCCGTATTCAGCTTTATGTTGCTAAAGATGCGATTGGCGAAGAACTTTACGAGCAATTTAAACATTGGGATTTAGGCGACTTTTTAGGCGCCAATGGCCATTTGTTTAAAACCAAAACCGGCGAGCTTTCAATTAAAGTCACTGAAATTCGTTTGCTAACAAAATCATTACGCCCATTGCCAGAAAAATTCCACGGCTTGCAAGATCAAGAAGTGAAATATCGCCAGCGCTATGTGGATTTGATTACCAGTGAAGAAACCCGCGCGACTTTTGTAGCGCGTAGTAAAGTAGTTTCTGCGATTCGTAACTTCATGATTCAAAATGAATTCCTAGAAGTTGAAACGCCAATGTTACACCCGATTCCAGGTGGTGCATCTGCTAAACCATTTATCACGCATCACAATGCGCTAGACATGCAAATGTATATGCGTATTGCCCCTGAATTATATTTAAAGCGTCTAGTTGTTGGCGGTTTTGAGCGCGTGTTTGAAGTAAATCGTAACTTTAGAAACGAAGGCTTAAGCGTTCGCCATAATCCAGAGTTCACCATGATGGAATTTTATGCGGCTTATACCGATTATCAATGGCTGATGGACTTTACTGAAAACTGTATTCGTACCGCCGCTATTGCTGCGCGTGGCACTGCTGTGTTGAAATATCAAGGTCGTGAATTAGATTTAAGTAAACCTTTTGAACGCTTAACAATAGTTGGCGCCATTCAAAAATACGCGCCTGGCTATACTTTAGAGCAGTTGAATGATGACGCTTTTTTACGTGCAGAAATTCTAAAACATGGTACAAAACCATTCGACCATGCAGGCTTGGGCGCATTGCAATTAGCCTTGTTTGAAGAAACAGCCGAAAGCCAATTATGGGAACCGACCTATATTATTGACTATCCAGTAGAAGTTTCACCGTTGGCACGCGCTTCAGATGTAAACCCAGAAATCACCGAGCGTTTTGAGCTATTTGTCTGCGGACGTGAGATTGCCAATGGCTTTAGCGAACTTAACGACGCCGAAGACCAAGCCGCACGCTTTCACGCGCAAATGAAAGCCAAAGAAGCCGGCGATCATGAAGCGATGTTCTACGATGCTGATTTTATACGCGCCTTAGAATATGGCATGCCACCAGCCGGTGGTTGCGGTATTGGTATCGATCGTTTAGTCATGATGATTACCGACAGCGCCAGCATTCGTGATGTGATTTTGTTTCCGCACATGCGAGCAGAATCCTAGTATTTTTAGACTTTACTAAGAACGTTTAAGACCGCCACGCTAATTAAGTTTAGCGGGCGGTTTTTTGTTGTTGTAAAAAAACAACGAAACTCATGCAAAAAACCACTAATTAGTTATGTGTCATCAAATTGTAATATTTGGGTAACAAAATGCATCCTGTTGAAAAACATAACTGCAACATAATTTAACTAAGGGAATTTTAAATGAATTTTAAACTAAGTAACTTGGTAGCTGCAACACTAGCTGGCTCAATGTTAATGGGCTTTGGCGCTAATGCAATGGCTGATTCAACAACAGATATCGTTAACGCGCTAGTAGCTAAAGGCGTATTAACAGAAGAAGAAGGCGCTTTATTAACTAAAGGCCGTACAGACGAAGCTGCTGGTCAAGCTAAAGCTTTGAAAAAAGCTTCAAAATTGAAAATATCAGATGCGATTGATAGTGCTGAGTTATATGGTGATATCCGTGTTCGTCACGAATACCGTTCAGCTACTAACCAAGCAGTTGGAAGTGCTGCACCTGTTGAAAAAGATCGTAACCGCGATCGTTACAAAATCACTTTAGGTGTAAAAACTGAGTCTGGTGACTGGTACTCTGATTTGGCATTCGCAATGGGTCAGGAAGGTCGTTCCGATAATGCTACATTCGGTGGCTCAAAAGGTGTAGATAACATTGTTATCCTTAACGGTCAACAAAAGAAAGAAGCGTTGTTTGTAAAACGTGCAATGGTTGGTTATAAAGCGACAGATTGGTTGGCTTTGGAGGCTGGTCGTATTGCTAACCCACTGTACACAACCGAGATGGTATGGGATAAAGACTTAACATTGGATGGCGGTGCGGCTAAATTAAACTTTAATCGCAACGACACTAAATTCTTCTTGACAGGCGCATGGTTCCAATATCGTGGTGATGACATTCAACTAAGTGCAGGTGCAAATGCATCAACTAACAACGTTGTTGTAGGTCAAGCAGGTTTTGAAACACCGATTACTGAACAATTAAAAGGTAAAGCGGCGATTTCCTACTACCAATATGGTGCAAGAAATACTGACGGTCTTTTCGTGCCGACACTTAAAACAGCTACTTCAATGGCTACAGCTTCAGTAATTGGTACTAACAATTTACAAATTTTAGAAGTCCCAGCTGAATTGACTTACAAATACAATGATTCAATTGGTGTCAAGTTGTATGGTGACTATGTAATTAACTTGGACGCTGATGCTCGTGCACTTGCTGCCAATAATGGTGGTGTTGCTAATGGTGACGATACAGCATGGTTGTTAGGTTTGGAAGTTAAGTCACAAGCTGGCAAAAAAGAAGCTAAGGGTGACTGGAATGCAAAAGTTTGGTATCAAGAAACTGGTGTCTATGCACTTGATCCAAACGCTGTTGACTCAGACTTCTTTGACTCTAAAATCAACGTGAAAGGCACAGTATTTAAAGCTCAGTATGCTGCTTCTGCCAACACGTTTGTAAACTTTGCATATGGCCATGGCTCACGTTATAACGGTAACGTTGGTGTAACTGGTGTGTCTGGTGACACAAGCTATAACTTTACAAGCTTTGACTTACTACAATTAGATCTAACTTACAAATTCTAAGAATCACTTCTTAGTCTTAGTAAAACTAAAACCCGCTTCGGCGGGTTTTTTTATTGCTTCTTATTTGTAGGCAACAACTGGACCAATTTGAACTAATGCTGTAGTGCTAACCAATTTTTTATACAAATCGCAAACAAGTAAGGTTTAGAACCGCCAACTTGGCCTAACGTTTACAAAGCCAGTAATCTAGCTTGCTGTATAATTCGCTTATATTTTATTAGCAGGTATTTGTCATGTATAAACATCCACTACTTAATCGCGACAAGATGTCTCCACAAGAGGCTCTGGATATTTTAATTGAAGGAAATCACCGTTTTACCAATAATTTATCGGTAAGTAAGGATCTGCTTAATCTGGTAATGCTGACTAAAGATAAGCAGCATCCATTTACTTCAGTGTTAAGTTGTAGCGATTCACGTGCGCCAGTGGAGATGTTGTTTGATCAAGCTTTGGGTGACGTCTTTAGCGTGCGCTTAGCGGGCAATATTGCTTCAGATAAGGTAATCGGTAGCCTTGAATTTAGCTCTAAATATTTAGGTAGCAAACTCATTGTGGTATTGGGTCATAGCGATTGCGGTGCGGTAAAAGCGGCCTGCGATAATTTTAGAGAAGGCCATATTGGCGAAATTATCAATTTAATTCGCCCAGCGGTACGCATGGAAAAAACCACGGTAGAGAATCGTAGCTCAACAAATGAAGTGTTTTTAGATAAAGTCTGCGCGCTTAATGTGCGTGTGCAGATCAACGAAATTATTCATAGCAGCGATATTATTCAAGATATGTTGGCGGCTAAGCAAATTGGAGTGATCGGTGGTATTTATAATTTAGCCACAGGTGAGGTCAGTTTTCTGCCAGACACATTGATGCTGTAATGCTAACAGTGATGGAAAAAAGCAAGTTTCATTTTTGGTTGATTATATATACCGCTTTAATGGTGCCATTGACTGGCTTTTTAACGGCGGTATTGACAGCCATCGGTATATTTGTCATTGCCGTATTGCTTAAGAAAATACCCCTGCATCATGCTAAAGAAGACACTGTTGAGTTGGAATTAGCAGAAGCCAATTAGTATTTTTGGTGAGGCGGTAAATAACTTAATCTGTAACTATTCTGTAAAAAATAAGGGCGCAAAATATTGCGCCCTTATTTTTTTAGTTTGGATTTGGTAGGAGCGGTTCTCTCGCCGCGATAGTAATGGTTAATTTGTCAATCCATGTGTTTAGTGTCGCGGTTCTTCGAGGCGGGGCGCCGCTTCTACATTTAGAATTTGCTATCTAGCGATGGCCTTCTTTTGCCATGTTGATGCTGTATTTTGGAATTTCCACTACTAAGTCTTGAGTGCCAACTAATGCCTGACATGATAAGCGTGAATTTGGCTCTAAGCCCCAAGCTTTATCCAGTAAATCATCTTCTTGGTCATCCGATGCATTTAACGATTTTAAGCCTTCACGAATAATCACATGGCAAGTGGTACAAGCGCAAGCTTGGTCGCAGGCGTGATCAATATCAATATGATTGTTTAATAGCACATCACAGATTGACTCGCCAGTTTGGGCTTCAAGTGCTGCGCCTTCTGGGCATAATTCTACGTGTGGCAAGATAATGATTTGTGGCATTTTGTTTCCTACAGATTAATGACTTATAGATTAATATCTTCTAAATTTTTGCCGGATAACGCACGGCTTACACTCGCATTCATGCGTGCGGCGGCAAAGGCTTCAGTGGCATAGTTTAACGCTTCAACGGCTTTATGAATGGCATCGTCATCTTGCGTTTCTTTGATTATCGCTAAGCGTTGCATTTCTGCCTCAATGGCTTGTATTTCTTCACTGCTAATTAAGGTGCTATCCGTGGCTAAGGCCATCGTTACCGCTTCTAAGATTGCACCAGCGGCAACTCTAGCTTCTGCTAACATGCGGGCTTTTTTGTCAGCTTCGGCACTGTTAAATGAGGTTTTGAGCATATTGGTAATTTCATCTTCGCTCAATCCATATGAGGGTTTCACAGCGATATGCGCTTCTACATTGGTTGAAGTTTCACGTGCAGAAACTGACAGCAAACCATCAGCATCTACAGTAAATGTTACACGAATACGGGCTGCACCAGCCACCATAGGCGGAATGCCGCGGAGTTCAAAGCGCGCCAGTGAGCGGCAATCGCTGACTAACTCACGCTCGCCTTGCACTACATAAATACTCATGGCGGTTTGGCCGTCTTTATAAGTGGTAAATTCCTGCGCACGCGCAACAGGCAATGTACTGTTTCTGTGGATGACTCTTTCAGTAAGCCCGCCGTAAGTTTCTAAACCTAAAGACAGGGGAATCACATCGAGTAATAATAAATCTTCATCGCTTTTGTTACCGGCTAATACATTGGCTTGAATAGCTGCGCCTAGCGCGACGACTTTATCTGGATCTAAATTAGTGAGCAGTGTTTGTTTGAAATATTCGGCAACGATTTTGCGTACTAGCGGCATTCTAGTCGCACCGCCAACCATCACCACACCATTAATTTCTTCAATACTTAACTCTGCATCGCGCATCGCTTTACGTGTTGGGCTAAGCGTTTTCTGTACTAAATTAGCGGTAAACGCAATAAATTCATGGGTGGTTAAAGTCAAATTAACAAATTCGCCGTCACTCAATAAGCAACTGATATTCGCTTCAGCATGTTCTGTAAGCCATTCCTTGGCTTCACGTGCTTTGCTTAATAGTAACCGTGTATCGTGAGCATTACGGGGTGTTAGTTTGGCGCTTTCTAATATCCAGCAAAAAATACGATGGTCAAAATCATCACCGCCAAGTGCTGAATCGCCATTGGTGGCCAATACTTCAAACACGCCTTTGCTTAGTTTCAGTATGGATACATCAAACGTGCCGCCGCCTAAGTCGTAAATGACATAAATACCTTCGCTAGCGTTATCTAAACCATAAGCAACAGCCGCAGCAGTCGGTTCATTCAATAAACGCAATACATTGATCCCAGCTAATCTTGCCGCATCTTTTGTCGCTTGGCGCTGGGCATCATCAAAATAAGCCGGAACGGTAATTACTGCGCCGACTAACTCTCCACCAAGCGCGTGCTCTGCCCTTGTTTTTAGTACTTTTAGAATTTCTGAAGAAATTTCCACCGGGCTTTTTATGCCTGCCCGCGTTTCAATTTGCACCATGCCGCTCGTTTCACTGAAGAGATAAGGTAGGTGTGAAACATCTAAATCTTTAAGGCCACGCCCCATGAATCTTTTAGCAGAAACAATTGTATTATGCGGATCTATATTTTGTTGTTTTTGAGCGTTGAAACCTACTTCAACATGACCATTTTCAAGATAATGTACCACTGACGGCAATAAAGAATAACCGTGCTCATCGTTGATAACATTGCTAAGCCCACTACGCACGGTGGCCACCAGCGAATTTGTGGTGCCTAAATCAATGCCTATTGCCAACTTGTGTTGGTGTGGCGCTGCGCCCATGCCGGGTTCGGATATTTGTAGAAGTGCCATAGGTTTTAAAAGTAGTGTCTAAATTTTGCGTGTTTCTTATCGGTGTGTATTAAGTTGTATCTAAAGGTTTACTTCTAATTGTTCAATGGCTTTGTTAATATCGGTATATACTTTGTCGATAAAAATCAGCTTGCGTGTCGCATCTGTTGCATTGATGTAATCTTGCTTGTGGTCTATGAGCAACGCTATTTCGGATTGTAGTAGTTTAGCTTCTTGCTGCATTTCGCGCAGTAAATTTTCTAAGGCGTTAATGTCTTTGGCAGCTTTTGCATCTTCTAGGCTTTCACGCCATTCCATTTGCCGCATTAAAAAGTCTAAAGGCATGGCAGTATTGGTTTCTGAAATGGCTACTATACCTTGTAACTCTAATAGATATTTCGAGCGATTAGCCGGATTTTTCAGAATTTGGTAAGCTTCATTCGCCAGTGTTGCAAGCTGCATAGACTGCAATTTTTCAGCAGACGATGCGCTCACAAAACGGTCAGGATGCGATTCAGATTGAATCTTGCGAAAATTGCTTTCTAATGTTGCCAGCTCAATATTGAATTTTGGGCTTAGACTAAACAACTCAAAGTGATTTGAGCCCAAGCTTAAAGCCAGATTCGAACTCAGGTTTGAACTCAAACTGTAAAGCTTTCGCCACAACCACACTCATCTTTTACGTTAGGATTAACGAATTTAAAGCCTTCGTTTAGACCTTCTTTGGTAAAGTCTAATTCTGTACCATCTATATAAACAAGACTCTTAGGGTCAACAATAATCTTTACGCCATTGCTCTCAAATGAGGTGTCTTCGTCGTTTAAGCTATCAATAAATTCCAGTGTATAAGCCATGCCAGAACAGCCTGTGGTTTTAACGCCCAGGCGTAATCCTATTCCTTTGCCTCGGTTGGCTAAAAAGGTTTCAACGCGGCTTGCAGCGGCTTGAGTCAGTGTGATTGCCATTATTCAGTTCTTTAAGTAATTTAAATTAAGCGAGTTCTTTTTAAACAGTTTCTTTGGCTAATTGTTTCGCTTTAATATCTGCCACCGCGGCTTTAATTGCATCTTCAGCCAATACTGAGCAGTGAATTTTTACTGGCGGTAAGGCTAACTCTTCAGCAATTGCAGAGTTCTTAATTGCGTATGCTTCATCAATAGTTTTGCCTTTAAGCCATTCTGTGACTAATGAGCTAGAAGCAATCGCAGAGCCGCAACCATACGTTTTGAATTTCGCATCCTCAATAATACCCGCGTCATTGACTTTAATCATCAACTTCATTACATCGCCACAAGCGGGTGCGCCGACCATGCCGGTGCCTACGTTAGGGTCATTCTTGTCTAAAGTACCCACGTTACGTGGATTTTCATAATGATCTAAAACTTTGTCTGAATATGCCATTTTATGTCTCCTATACACTTAAAATACATTGCAAACTCATCGTTGACTGCGACTTGCCGTACTAATCGTACTGCCTGCCTCTGGTCGCTTTGATTTTGCTTCCTATTTTAACTGTTTGTTATGTATCAATTTATTACTAAAATATTAAAAAACTAATGTGCTGCCCATTGCACCTTGGAAAGATCAATGCCATCTTTAAACATTTCCCAAAGTGGAGATAATTCTCTTAATTTATCAATTTTACTTTTCATTAAATTAATCGTGTAATCAATGTCTTCTTCAGTGGTAAACCGACCAATTGAGAAGCGAATTGAGCTGTGGGCTAATTCATCTGAACGGCCTAAAGCACGCAGTACATAACTGGGTTCAAGGCTGGCAGAAGTACACGCTGAGCCACTAGAAACTGCAATGCCTTTAACGGCCATAATCAAAGATTCACCTTCGACATAATTAAAACTGATGTTTAAATTATGTGGTACACGATGTTTTAAATCACCATTGACATATACCTCCTCCATGTTTTCTAGACCATGTAAAAGTTTATCGCGTAATTTGCGAATGCGTGCATTTTCAACGACCATTTCTTCACGTGCCAGTTTAAATGCTTCACCCATACCAACAATTTGATGTGTGGCCAATGTGCCAGAACGCATACCGCGTTCATGACCACCGCCATGCATTTGTGCTTCAATGCGGATACGTGGTTTACGACGCACATATAAAGCGCCTATGCCTTTTGGACCGTAGGTTTTATGTGCACAAAAGCTCATTAAATCGACCGGTAATTTTTCCAAGTCAATTTCCACTTTGCCGGTTGCTTGTGCGGCATCTACGTGAAAAATAATGCCATTTTCACGGCAAATATTTCCAATAGCGGTAATGTCTTGAATCACGCCGATTTCATTATTCACAAACATTACCGAAGCTAACACCGTATCTGGACGAATGGCCGCTTTGAATTTTTCTAAATCTATCAAACCGTTTGGTTCTGGATCTAAATAAGTTGCAGTAAAACCTTGGCGTTCAAGTTCACGCACTGCATCAATAACCGCTTTATGTTCGGTGGTAATGGTAATAATGTGCTTACCTTTTTCAGAGTAAAAGTTAGCCGCACCTTTAATGCCCAAGTTATTTGATTCAGTCGCGCCTGAGGTCCAGACGATTTCACGCGGGTCTGCACCCACTAATTTCGCCACTTCTTCACGTGCATTTTCAACGGCTTTTTCTGCAGTCCAGCCATATGGGTGGCTACGTGAAGCTGGGTTGCCAAAGTGCTCAGAAATATAAGGAATCATCTTTGCGGCAACGCGCGGATCAACCGGCGTTGTGGATGAATAATCTAAATAAATAGGTTGTGCAGATACACTGTGCGCGTCTCTGGCAAGACCGTTTTCATCAAACATATCTTTTAATACTGGCATTTCAATTGATGCTGACATTCTTTCATTTATCCTTACAATATATAAATCGGTAATATAAAACGCTATGGCTTTTTATGCCGCAATAGCTGTTAACTGTTTTAATCTTAAAACTTCATCATTAAGTGTGACCAGAAATCTTGTAACTTGTTCGATAGTATTGTCTAAGCCAAAACTTACCCGTACTGCTCCGCGCGCGGTATCTGGATTAATTCCCATCGCCAACAACACGTGGCTAGGTTCAGTACTATCGCTAGAGCAGGCCGAACCGCTCGCAACCGCATAAGATTTACGGTCTACGGCCATGACTAAGGTTTCACCTTCAATATTATCAATGGCGAAGAAACTGGTATTGGCCAAACGCGCCACTTTGTTGCCAAACATAGTCACATTAACTGCGCTATTTATGTTTAATAAACTACTTTCAAACTGTTCACGCAATATTTTGGTATGGCTGGCGTAACTTTTTTGCCTAGCCGCTGCCAACTCGCACGCGACCCCAAACCCGACTATCGCCGCTACGTTTTCTGTGCCACTGCGTAAGTTTTTTTCTTGCCCACCGCCATGAAATAGGGGCTCAATATCAATGCGTTTATCTAAAATAAGTGCTGCTGCGCCTTGTGGCCCATTAATCTTGTGGCTAGAAAGCGTCATCGCATGTACGTTCAAATCTGCAAAATTCAGTGGAATTTTACCCAAACCTTGTACCGCATCGCTATGCATAAAAGCGCCTGCAGCGCGTGCCATGTCAGCTATGCTAGCAATGTCTTGTATTACGCCAGTTTCGTTATTAGCCAACATCACAGAAACCAAACTTGTGGGTGCTGAGAGTTGCTGTTTTAATTTTCCTAAGGCTACTTTTCCGTCAGCATCTACTGCAATTTGGCGGCTAATAAAACCTAATTGTTGCATCGCCATTGCTGGGCGAGTCACACACGGATGTTCAATGGCACTAGTCAAAATTTGACTGGCAGGTTTATGACTCGCCATGCCTTTTATTGCAAAATTATTGGCTTCAGTGCCGCATGAGGTGAAAATCACTTGCGAGCTATAGGCGCCGCAAGATTCTGCCACCTGCGCTCTAGCATTTTCTACCGCATCGCGTGCTGATCGGCCAAAAATATGGCGGCTAGTTGGGTTGCCACTTTGCGCACGCAACCATGGCAACATGGCTTCTAGCACGCTATTATCTATCGCAGTAGTTGCATTATGATCAAAGTAGATGTGTGACATTATTGTGCGTTGTGTTCTATAGTATTAACTGTTTACGCAATTACTTTATCTAGTGATTCAGCATTGTATTTTTCGTTTGAACTTGCAACATTAGTGTTGCAAGTGCGAGGTGTAATCGATATTTTTTGACCACTTTTTTGTGTTGCCACCATGTCGCCCAAACTAATCCCAGCAAGATAATCTAATATTTTACTATTGAGTGTGGCCCATAAGTCGTGCGTCATGCAGCGACCTTCGTCGTGGCAGTTTTCGTGTCCACCACATTGGGTTGCATCTATTTGTTCGTCAACCGCATTAATAATTTCGGCCACTGAAATATCTGCATAGTTTTTTGCTAGCTTATAACCGCCGCCGGGACCACGAACACTAATGACTAAGCCTTGGCGACGCAAACGGCTGAATAATTGTTCTAAGTAAGACAGCGAGATACTTTGGCGTTCACTAATGCCAGCTAACGTTACCGGCTTTATGATAGCCGCATCGCTGCCAAAATGCTGAGCATCGTTTACCGCAGTTGCTTCGTGCATGGCAAGATCTAACATTGCGGTAACAGCAAATCTACCTTTGGTTGTGAGTCTCATGTGTTTAGGCTAACCTTAAAAGTTATGCAAATTTTATAATACTTGATAACTTTAGTCAACTATTAAGCAGGTTTAGTTCACAGCCTTGTAATTCGAGTTTAGATTATTTTTGGTGTGTAAATTCAGTGCGAAGAATCTTGTTTGATATCAAACGCGGTGGCAACTTCCGCATCACTTCCAGCTTCAGCTACAAGTGCTTTTAATTGCTTGCTAAGCGCAGCTAATTTTTTATCTTGCGCGGCACTATGCGCCAACAAGGTTTGTAGCGCTTTGGACATGGCCTCAGGATTAAACTTATCGTTATCATCGCTAACTGCATAGGCGATAAAGCTCGCGCTTTTAGCCGTATTATTTTTTGTGTCATCCTTGGTAGGTTTTTCTTCTTCTAAAATACGCGCAGGAATTCCCACCGCCGTAGCGTTTGCTGGCACATCTTTGACTACCACCGCATTCGAGCCTATTTTTGCACCGGCACCAATAGTAATCGGCCCTAGCACTTTAGCGCCGGCACCAATTACCACGCCATTTTCAAGTGTTGGGTGACGTTTGCCTTTATTCCAAGAAGTACCGCCTAAAGTAACGCCGTGATAAAGCGTGCAATCATCACCAATAATAGCCGTTTCACCAATCACCACGCCCATGCCGTGATCGATAAATACGCGGCGACCTATGGTTGCACCTGGGTGAATTTCAATGCCGGTAAGCCAGCGGCCAATATGTGAATTAAAGCGCGCCAACCAGTAAAAGCGCGCATGCCAAAGCCAATGAGATAAGCGATGCATGAGTAATGCATGCACGCCAGGATAAGTGGTCAGTATTTCCCAATGCGTTCGCGCCGCTGGGTCGCGCTGGAAAACAATGGCGATATCTTCTTTAACGTGATCAAACATAAGTGTTGCCTTTCAGAGCTTGCCTCGAGAGAATTGCTCGGGGCTATTATTGCTAGTATTTATCGTGTTTTTTCGGAGAAACCGTCAATGTCAGTATGCCACGTAACAGGTTTACTTCTTCTTTTTCTAATCGTATGCGTGCGTAAATGCGACGCATACGCTCCATCAGTTTTTTTGGTGCGACAGGATTTAGGTAGCCAATATGCAATAAGGTTTCTTCTAAATGCTTGTAAAATCCTTCAACGCTATCAATAGTGGCTAATTCTATATGTGCATTTTGGCTGAATGTAGCGTCTTCAAGTGCTGCCATGCGTAGTTCGTAACAGATAATTTGCACTGCCGCAGCTAAGTTTAATGATGAATATTCAGCATTGGCTGGAATCATAGCTAACAGCTGGCAATGATCAAGCTCCTCATTGGTTAAGCCGCTCATTTCAGTGCCAAATACCAAGGCGACGGTTTGTGTGTTAGCAATCTCAATCGCCGTATTAGCAGCAGCCCGCACATTGACTAACTCGTGAGAAAGGCTGCGCTTGCGTGCGCTCATGCCAATCGCAAAAGCACAGCCAGATAGCGCTTCAGTTAAGGTGTTGGTTACAGTCGCGTTTTCCAGTAAATCTGACGCGCCAGTGGATAATGCCGTGGCGTGCGCATCGGGAAAACTATCTGGTTTAACTAAATATAAGTGCTGTAAACCCATGGTTTTCATGGCGCGTGCTGCCGAACCAATATTGCCTGGATGGCTAGTTTGGCAAAGAATCACACGGAAATTTTGCAGTACTTGTAGTTTTGAATGTTCTGATGTTGATGTCATATTTTGAAAAATCTAGATTTTGAAGCAATCTAGATTTTGAACTCTAGTCAATTACCGTTAAAATAGTATTTTATCAGTTCTTTAACACAACGCTCTTTAACACCGCTGTAATTTTAGATTTATTATGTTTACCTTTGTGTAAGCAAGTAATCTTTAAGCTATTTTATAGGGCACACGTTGAATAACTGGCTACATCATATAGATTCGAGAAAACATGCATCCTATGCTATCAAACGCAGTGAAAGCTGCACGCCGTGCTGGCAGTATTATTACACGCGCCTCTGAAGACATTGGCTCACTTAAGATTCAAACCAAATCCTATAACGACTTTGTGACTGAAGTGGATAGGGCGGCAGAGCAAGCGATTATAGATACGCTTAAAGATCTGTATCCGCATCACGGATTTTTAGGCGAAGAAAGTGGCGAATCTAATATTGAGGCTGACTTCGTTTGGATTATTGATCCACTAGACGGCACAACGAATTTCTTACATGGTTTCCCGCAATATTGTATTTCAATCGCATTGCAAGAACGCGGCGTGTTAACGCATGCGGTTGTGTACGACCCAAACAGAAACGATTTATTTACTGCGACTAAAGGTCGCGGTGCCTTTTTAAACGACAAACGTATTCGCGTAACGCAACGCACAAAATTACAAGAATGTATGGTTGGAACTGGCTTCCCGTTTCGTGACTTTACGCATTTAGATACTTATTTAGCCATGTTAAAAGATATGATTAAAAAAACTACCGGTATTCGTCGTCCAGGTTCTGCTGCTTTAGATTTAGCTTATGTAGCGGCTGGTTGGTTTGATGGCTTTTGGGAAATTGGGTTGTCAACTTGGGATATCGCCGCAGGTGGTTTGATTGTTCAAGAAGCGGGCGGTATGGTTGGCGATTTTGAAGGTAATGAGGCTTGGCTTAAAACCGGTAATATTGTGGCGGGCAATCCAAAAATATTTGGTCAAATGTTGCAAACATTAAGTCCACATATTACCGATGATTTGAAAACACCTAGTTCAGTAGCGGCATTAGCAGAAGTGCCAGCAGTAGAATAAACAGAAACACCAGAAGCAATCTAGTTATTGTTTTAATATATGCTTTGCTTGCAATAACGCAGGCGAAGCATATTGCAAGCACATCACGTCTCAGCAAGTCTCAATCACGACCTTGAAAAAGGCGTCAATCTAAACAGTGATATAGTCGGTTAATTACTAGAATTCCCTTTTCAAGCATGACCATGAAAATAGTTGTAATATTTTCAATAAATGAGTTTAACGCGATCATGAATAATGTGAATCAAAAAGTACAAAGATGCTAGAACAGGTATTTGAGCAATATGCAAAAAGTACGCTACGTGAACCGCAGCGGACGATTACCTTTGTCGCAACGTTAATAGCTAAAATTAGGCCGCCAAAGCCGCATAATATTGAGTGCGCGGTTAAAGCGATTCAGGCGCTCTGTTATTTGCTTAATAGTGATACGGAAAAAGCCAGAGTTTTGCGCGAGGCGATGCTTAGCTTATTAAGTGAGCATAAGCCAATTTCATTATTTTTAGTATCTCGTCATTCGGCGTTTGCAGGCTTTTTTACAGAAATGCGGCGCAGAATTTCCCATAAAATTTTGCCAGAAGCGGTTGATACTTCTTATCTCATTGATTTGTTTGCGCTGTTTTTTACTAAAACCAGTGATGCGCTGTGGATCTCAGCGGTACCGAATGATATTTGGGCGCAACTAATTGTAGCGATGCGTTTTGATGATTCTCCGCAAAGTTTAACTGAACCTTGCCGACAAAATTTGTTGGCCGCCTCTCAGGTGTTGTCCTATCGAATTGCGGCATTGGGCTTAGAGCCAGAGTTGCTACGTAATCATCCTGAGCTTGAACAGCATACCTCGCCTTTTATTACTCAGCAGGCTGAGCTTAACGAATTTTTGTCGCCAGTGGACGGTATTGCCAGCCTAGCTAATCAAGGCGATATAAAACATATCTTGGTGATGCTTAATCAATGCAATAGTATTATTGCTAAAATTCGTCGTAATAGTGTGCAGGTCGGTACCAGTATTCAGCTGACGTTTTTATTACAGGGAATTTCTCAGCAAATTATCCGCTTAGAAAGCTTGTTAGATATTCTTGATTGTTTACCCAGTGGATCAAAATTAGTTGAAGAAGCTGATAATGCGGCAGGCGGTAATTCTGCCGATATTAATAGCAAAATCGTACAACTGTTTAAAGAGTTAGTGTACAGCGAGTGTCATAAAAATGATCTGCACCAGCATTGGCAAGAAAATATGGAGATTATTGCGCTGCGAGTGACGGAAAATGCCAGCCGTACCGGTGAACATTACATCACAAATAATCGCCATGAATATTTTGCTTTGATGCGTTCTGCGATGGGCGCAGGGCTGATTGTAGCAATTATGGCTATGCTGAAAATATTCGTAGCTAAACATCATTTAGCGCCGCTAACTGAAGCATTATTATTCAGTTTAAATTATGGTTTGGGTTTTATTCTGATTCATATTTTACATTTCACAGTTGCCACTAAGCAGCCAGCGATGACTGCTGCAGCGATTGCCGCTAGCATTGATGCTTCTGATAGCAAAACTAAAGAGATGGATAACTTAGTCGCGATGATTGCTAACACCATGCGTAGTCAAATAATCGCAATTTTTGGTAATGTGGTATTTGCCATTCCCACGGCAATGTTGATTGCTTGGGGACTATTTAATGTGACTGGAGTCCATTTTGTCAGCGTTGAAAAAGCTCACCAGCTATTGGCTGATATCGACCCGATTAATAGTGCTGCTTTATTCTATGCGGCTATTGCCGGCGTTTGTTTATTTGTTTCTGGTCTCATCGCTGGTTATCACGATAATTTAGCGGTCTACAACAAAATTCCACAACGTTTGCGCGCGCTCACTTTTCTACAAAAAATATTGGGCATAGCAAGGTTGGATCGCGTTGCACGTTACGTAGAGAATAATTTAGGAGCGCTTGCAGGTAACTTTTATTTTGGTTGTTTGTTGGGCGGTATGACTGCGATAGGCGTGTTGTTTGGCTTGCCATTTGATATTCGCCATATCGCTTTTTCATCGGCCTTTGTCGGCTTTTCTGCAGTTAGTTTAGACTTTATGTTGAGCTGGCAAACGATAGTATTTGTTGCGCTAGGGCTTGCACTGATTGGCGTTGTGAATCTGGCTGTGAGTTTTAGTTTAGCGTTATATGTCGCGATGAAATCACGCAAAGTCCGTTTTAAACAATGGCGATTATTGCTACGTAATCTTATTACTAGACTGGCGCAACATCCCGCCGAGTTTGTGATGCCACCTAAAAAAATATCAAATAAATCAACAATTAAATCGCAATGAGTCATTGTATAATTTAAAAAGTAATCTTAAACACCTTATTTAAAGTACTTAATTTATGAATAATGAAAAGCCGATTGATATTTCATTTGATGATCCAAGACGCCGTTCAATGGCCAATAAATCTACTTGGGTCAGCGTAGCGGTTAATACTTTATTAACCTTGCTACAGATTGCCGCTGGTTTTTTTGCGCACTCTCAGAGCTTAATTGCAGATGGTATGCATTCGCTATCCGACCTTGTGTGCGATTTTTTAGTGCTGGTGGCCAGTTATCATAGTAAAAACCCTGCCGATGAAAGGCATCCTTACGGTCATGGGCGCATAGAAACTGCGGCTTCTTTTGTCTTGGGTGCAGTGCTTGCAGCAACCGGTGGCGCAATTATGGGCGCCGCGGCAATTAAGTTGCAAAATATAGAGCAGATGCCTTTAGTGGCGCCATTAGCTTTGTGGGTGGCTTTAATCGCATTGGTTGCTAAAGAAAGTTTGTTTCGCTATATGTTGCATGTAGGTGAGCGTTTACGCTCTCCTATGCTAATTGCCAACGCATGGCATGCGCGTTCAGATGCAGCCTCTTCTTTGGTGGTTGCGGTGGGCATAGGGGCGAATTTAGCCGGCTTTGTCTACGCCGATTCTGTGGCTGCTATTGTCGTAGGCTTCATGATAGTGCGGATGGGGATTGTGTTTGCTTGGGATGCTTTTCAGGAGTTGATTGATGCTGGGCTTTCATTAGAGGAAGTCGAGAGTATTCGTCAAACGGTTACCGATACGTCTGGCGTTGTTAATCTGCATGAATTGCGTACTCGACGCATGGCGCACCGCGCTTTAGTGGATGCGCATATATTGGTCGATTCCCGCATCAGTGTTTCTGAAGGGCATAATATTGCTGAGCGCGCAAGAATGCGCGTACTGCAAAGCCATCCGACGGTTTCAGATGTGCTAGTGCATGTAGACTCTGAGGACGATGTCGCGCATGAACCACATGCTGAAATGATGTTAGGGCGTGAAAACTTGCAGGATCATTTAGCCCCACTTCTCGTTGATTTACCTAAACCAGTAAAAGTTGTATTTCACTACATTAAAGGTAAGGTCGAAGCGGAAGTTTACTTAGCCTACGATTTTTTTGAAAACGGCCATGAATTTGCGAAGGCAGAGCAGAAGGTTTTTAAAAGCTTAGCTGGTAATGAATATTTCAGTGCAGTATCTTTAAACTGCGTTTTAGTACATAAGTGATAGCAAGAAATTTATTCTTTTATCAATTTTATATTCTTAATTTATCTTGCTATTTTAACTAGGGACTGCGCAGGTATGCACAATCCCATGCTCAACAGTTATTATTTATTAACTGATTGTTTTAAGCCAGCACCAACAGAAAAGCTTACTTGATTACTAGCTTTAATGGTTAGTGGTTCGCCAGTTGAAGGGTTGCGACCTTGACGTTCTGGGCGGTGAGCCACTTTGAATTTACCGAAGCCAGTGATGTTTACATCATCACCATTTGCTAAAGCTTTAATAATGCCATCTAATACTAGGCTAAGCGCGTTGTGAGCATCAGTTTTTGTTGCGCCAGATTGCGCTGCAATCAACTCAACTAAATCGGTTTTACCCAATACATTTTTTGCTGCTTGTGTCATAGATTTTCCTTTGTGGTGGTGGTGTCTAAAGTTAACTCTAAACTAGTCCCAGTCAGGGTGACCGGCCTTCAAGCATAAATTATGCTGCAATTTGATTGCTCATGTAAAGCCTATTAAGCATATCTTCGCTACTTTTTATTACTATTTCGCTTAATATCTAATAAATATACTTAAATTCTGCTGTTATTGGCCTTGAGATGCCATGAATAAGTCCGCTAAGTTGATTATTCTGTAAATGAAATTAGCTTTTTACGTGCTGTTTTATCTCTTTTAAGCTATCAGTTTTTATCATTTCAATAAACTTTAGTGGCTAAACCTTCAGTTGTTTCGGCTGTCACCAATCGTTTAAGTTTTGATTAAATCTCGATTAACTTCTTTAACATTTGTATGCCAAAGCCAACACCAAAGCCATTAGTGTCACTCTGGATTGCACCTAGGCCGCCTTTACAATTAGCTGAAGATAAATCGATATGTAACCAAGCGACATCATTTTCAATAAACCTGCCTAAAAAGCGCGCGGCATGAATATGGTCAGCACCACCTTCTAAGGTACATTGTTTAATATCTGCGATGTCGCTATCTAATGCGCTTTCATAGTCGTCATCGTAAGGGAAGGCGACAATACGCTCACCAGATTCAGCGCCAGCACCGACTGCTTTACAAGCCAATTCATGACGATTGCTAATGACACCACTCATGCGGTCACCTAGCGCTGCCATCATGCTACCAGTAAGCGTAGCAAAATCTATAATGACCTCTGGTTTCTCACGGCTTGCCAGTGTTAATGTATCTGCTAACACCATGCGACCTTCTGCGTCGGTATGCACAATCTCTATGGTCATACCGTTCAGCGCAGTCACCACATCATTCTGCTTATAGGCTAATGGACCAATATGATTTTGGGCAATGGCTAGCCAGCAGTCAATTTTAATCGGCAATTGTTGTTGCGTTGCCGCAAGTAGAATACCTAAAGTCACGGCACTTCCATTCATATCTTCATGCATGCCTTGCATATATTTAGCTGGCTTAATGTTATGCCCACCAGTATCAAAGCAAATGCCTTTACCAACTAAGGCGATATGTTTTTTAGCTTCTTTGGGAGTATAAGTTAAGTGTACGATGGCTGCATCTAGCGGATCACTGCCTTGGCCAACTGCATAAAAAGCCCCTGCGCCCATTTTTTTAAGCGCAGGCATATCAAACTCTTCATGTTTCCAACCATGTGTCTTAGCTAAAGCTGCTACTTTTTCGCGGTATACGCTGGGAGTTAATTCATTTGGTGGTGTAATCGTTAGCTGACGGCATAATGTATTGCCTGCCACTCGCGCATTTACATAAGCATAATCGTGGCTTGCTTCATAACCGTAAATATTAATGTTATTGAGGGGCTTGAATTTATGTTCTTTTTTGCGGCTTGGTAATTCAGCGGCGTTTACGGTTGTCACGTAGTAGGCGGCACAGGCATGGGCTTCTCGACTAGCTTGATCGCCAAACACACAAATGGCTAAACTCTCTGGCTGCTCATCTAATAATAATTTGGCGGCTTTGCGTAGCAGAACGTGGCGCTGAAACATGTTTAATTTCTCGGCCAAGACCACAAAACTTGCGATGCCACCATTAGGCAGATCTACACTTATAGGAGATTTCGCTAAATCCTTATATTCACTATTTGTTCTTTTAAGTTTTGTGCGTAGTGATTCTACAAAAGGTATGTCGAATTCTTCTTTTTCCGGCAGTACGAAAAGAATGTGATTCTCAGATGATAGCGGTAAATCGCTACTAATCGCTGTAAATTGTGATAATTTTAATGACATTTAATTTTCCTTAACTCTTATATAATATGTATTACAACTGTAGCAGAACTTGTGAACACACTCTGGTTTTGCTTGGTTTAACTTGACCAAAAAGCCTAAAAAAGCCACACTACAGGCTTAATTGAAATAGATTTAGTGGTTTTAATATTTTTGATGCTATGTTCTTATATAGAACAGCCTAGTTCAAGTTTAGTTGCTAGCGCGTTTTGTATATTTAGTGTTTTGTACATTTGTATTAATACTTTTAGTACAAATTATACGCGTAGCAACCACAACACGGAGAAATCTCACGCATGACAACGAATTCGCAAGACATGACTCAGAACAAGGGTTTGATTGAAACCGATCCGCAAGAAACGCAAGAGTGGCTAGATGCGCTAACGGCAGTCATTGAAAATGAAGGCACAGAACGCGCCCATTTTTTACTAGAGGCCATGATTGATAAAGCCCGCCGCTCAGGTAGTAACTTGCCATACAACGCGACGACTGCTTATGTAAATACCATTCCTACCCATTTACAGGCTAAATTGCCTGGCGACCCTGAAATGGAACGTCGTATTCGTGCACTAGTGCGCTGGAATGCCATTATGACGGTGTTGCGTGCTAATGAAAAATCACCAGGCGTGGGTGGACATATCGCCAGCTTTCAATCTGCCGCTACTTTATATGACACTGCTTTTAATTATTTTTTCCGCGCAGCCAATGAAAACTTCGGTGGCGATTGCGTTTACTTCCAAGGCCATTCATCGCCAGGTGTGTATGCGCGTGCTTTCTTAGAAGACCGTATCACAGAAGATCAACTCACTAATTTCCGCCAAGAAACGGCTGGTAATGGTTTATCTAGCTATCCACATCCGTGGTTAATGCCAGACTTCTGGCAGTTTCCTACCGTTTCCATGGGTTTAGGCCCAATCACCGGTATTTATCAAGCGCGCTTTTTAAAATACATCCATGATCGTGGTATTGCCGATACCAGTGACCGCAAAGTTTGGGTGTTTTGTGGTGATGGCGAAATGGACGAGCCAGAATCATTAGGCGCGATTTCATTAGCCAGCCGTGAAAAATTAGATAACCTAATTTTTGTGGTGAACTGTAATCTTCAGCGTTTAGATGGCCCAGTGCGCGGCAACGGCAAAATTATTCAAGAGTTGGAATCAGATTTCCGTGGTTCTGGCTGGAACGTATTAAAAGTGGTTTGGGGTTCTTATTGGGATCCATTATTAGCCATGGATAAAGACGGTTTGCTTAAAAAACGTATGGAAGAATGCGTAGATGGCGAATACCAAAACTTTAAAGCCAAAGGTGGCGCATATACGCGTGAGCATTTCTTTGGCAAATATCCTGAGCTAAAAGAAATGGTTGCGGCTATGAGCGACCAAGATATTTGGCGCTTGAACCGTGGCGGTCATGACCCACATAAAGTATATGCTGCTTATCATTCAGCCGTGAACCATAAAGGTCAGCCAACTGTCATTTTGGCTAAAACCGTTAAAGGTTACGGCATGGGCGAAGCTGGCGAAGGTCAAAATACTACGCATCAGCAAAAAAGCATGGATTTAACTTCACTTAAACAGTTTAGAGATCGCTTTGATTTGCCGATTACCGATGCACAAGTGGAAAGCTTGAGTTTTTATAAACCAGCGGCAGATTCACCAGAAATGCAATACATGGCGACACGCCGTGCGGCGATGGGCGGCTCTGTGCCTGCACGTAGACGCAAAGGTAACGAGCTCACTATTCCGCCATTGTCAGCCTTTGAAAATATGTTAGTTTCAACCGGTGAGCGTGAAATTTCTACCACCATGGCATTTGTGCGTATTCTTTCAACTTTAGTGCGCGATAAACAAATTGGTAAATTTGTAGTGCCTATCGTGCCAGATGAAGCGCGTACTTTTGGTATGGAAGGCATGTTCCGTCAGTTGGGTATTTACGCCAGCCAAGGCCAGTTATATGAGCCTATGGATTCTGACCAAGTGATGTATTACAAAGAATCTAAAGATGGTCAGATTTTAGAAGAAGGCATTAACGAAGCGGGTTCATTCTCTAGCTGGATGGCGGCGGCAACGTCATATTCAGTCACTGGTGTGCAGATGATTCCGTTCTACATTTTCTATTCTATGTTCGGTTTCCAACGTATTGGCGATTTAGCTTGGGCCGCTGGTGATTCTCGTGCGCGTGGCTTCTTGCTTGGCGCGACTGCTGGCCGTACTACGTTGAATGGTGAAGGCTTGCAACACGAAGATGGCCATAGCCATTTGATGTCGGCGACCATACCTAATTGTATTTCTTACGATCCAACCTTTGCTTATGAATTAGCGGTAATTATTCAAGAAGGCTTGCGTCGTATGGTGCAAAATCAAGAAGATGTGTATTACTACATTACCTTGATGAACGAGAATTACACACATCCAGAAATGCCAAAAGGCGCTGAGGCTGGCATCCTTAAAGGTATTTATAACTTTAGCAAATCAAAAGCTAAGGGCGAGAAAGTACAATTAATGGGTAGTGGCGTAATCTTGCGTGAAGTGATTGCCGCGGCTGAAATGTTAGAAAAAGAATGGGGCGTAGCTGCCGACGTTTGGAGCGTGACCAGCTTCAATGAATTGCGCAGAAATGGCTTAGATGCTGAACGCTGGAATATGCTGAACCCAGAAAAACCACAACGTTTAAGCTATGTAGCTGAAGCGATGAAAGACGCACAAGGTCCAACCATTGCTTCTACCGATTACATGAAAGCCTTTGCTGAGCAAATTTCCGGCTTTGTGCCTGGTAAATTTGTCGCTTTAGGCACTGATGGTTATGGCCGTTCAGATAGCCGCGAAGCGCTACGTAGCTTCTTTGAAGTGGACAGATATTATGTGGTGGTTGCCTCACTAAAAGCATTGGCGGATGAAGGTAGATTGCCTGCAAGTAAAGTAACTGAAGCGATTGTTAAATACAAGTTAGACGCTAATAAGCCTAACCCAACTACCGTTTAAAAGGACGCACAGATGGCAATTCAAGACGTATTTGTCCCAGATATCGGTAATTTTGATAGCGTGGATGTGATTGAAATATTAGTAAAAGCAGGCGATGAAATCGCTAAAGAAGATTCCCTGATGACCGTGGAATCTGATAAAGCTTCGATGGATATTCCTTCGCCGTTTGCTGGCGTAGTGAAGGAAGTTAAAATGAAGGTGGGCGATAAAGCGGCTCAAGGTGGTTTGATTTTAACTATGGATGTGACTGAAACTACGGCTAGTAAGCCTGTAGAAGTAAAAGCGGTCGCTGTCTCTGAGAAGCCAGTGGCTGTTACAGTGGATATTCCAGAGCCAAGCCGCCCAGCGCCAGAGCCACCAAAAACTATCGCGCCAGCACACCAACCTGCACCAGTAGGTGCAAGTGCAGTGGTTGACGCAGGTAAGCCATCTCACGCAAGTCCATCGGTGCGTAAATTTGCCCGTGAATTGGGCGTAAATTTAGTTTTTGTTAAAGGTAGCGCGGCCAAAAATCGCATTGTGCAACAAGATGTGCAAGCCTACGTGAAAGGTGAATTAGCTAAACCGCGCACAGAAAACATGGGCGCAGGTTTGGGTAGTTTGGCTACTTTAGCAATGCCGGTGATTGATTTCAGCAAATTTGGCGACATTGAAACCAAGCCGCTATCAAGGATTAAAAAACTTTCAGGTGCAAATTTGCACCGCAACTGGGTGACTGCGCCGCACGTTACGCAGTTTGATGAAGCTGATATTACTGACTTGGAAGACTTTAGAAAGTCTATGCAGTCTGACGCTGAAAAACGTGGCGTTAAACTCACCATGTTGGCATTTTTAATCAAAGCTTCAGTAAATGCGCTTAAAGCGTATCCGAATTTTAATGCCTCACTTTCTCCAGATGGCGATAGCTTGATTCTAAAAAATTACTACAACATCGGCTTTGCTTGCGACACGCCAGATGGTTTGGTGGTACCTGTGGTTAAAGATGTGCAACAAAAAGATGTGCTAGATATTGCCCGCGATTTGATGGATTTATCCACCAAAGCCCGAGAACGAAAGCTTAAAGTAGAAGAAATGCAAGGCGGTTGCTTTACTATTTCTAGCTTAGGCGGTATTGGCGGTACTATGTTTACGCCGATTATTAATTGCCCAGAAGTGGCGATTTTAGGCGTTTCACGCGCTAGCATGCAGCCAGTTTACGATGCTAAAAGCAAAATTTTTGAGCCGCGTTTAATGTTGCCAATGTCACTTTCTTATGATCATCGCGTAGTTGATGGGGCTGATGGCGCTAGGTTCACGAGCCACATGCGTATGATGTTAAGTGATGTGCGTAGATTATTGCTTTAAGCCTAAACACTGACCATGTGTTACATGCTTTGAATAACAAAGCTGCGAGCAATTGAGTTTAATTAAAGTTTTAAAAAAGGGTATGCATGAGCAATATCGTAGAAGTTTTAGTGCCAGATATCGGTAACTTTGAAAGCGTAGATGTCATCGAAGTGCTGGTGAAAGTTGGTGATGTTATCGCCGTTGAAGATTCAATCATCACAGTTGAATCAGATAAAGCCTCTATGGATATTCCATCTTCTGTTGTCGGCACGGTAAAAGAAGTCAAAGTTAGCGTAGGCGATAAAGTAGCTAAAGGTAGCTTAATGTTGCTGGTTGAGGTTCTTGCTGCTAAAGCCGTTGCGCCTGTTCAAGTGGCGGTTGCTCAAACAACCGCAGTTCAAGCTACTCCAGTTCAAACGGCACCGGCTCAAACAGCTAGCCCAGTTGTTACTAGCTCGCAAGCTATTCCAGCCTCAGACTTACATACAGAAGTGGTCTTGTTAGGCTCAGGCCCAGGTGGCTATACCGCAGCTTTCCGTGCCGCAGATTTAGGCAAAAAAGTCGTATTGATCGAGCGTTATTCAACCTTAGGCGGCGTTTGTCTTAACGTTGGCTGCATTCCGTCTAAAGCTTTATTACACACGGCAAAAGTGATTACCGAAGCGGAAGAAACAGCACATCATGGTGTGAGTTTTAGTGCGCCGAATATTGATTTAGAGCAATTGCGCAATTGGAAAGCTAATGACGTTGTTGCTAAACTCACTGGCGGATTGTCGGCAATGGCCAAGCAACGCGGTGTGACTGTGATGCAAGGTTTAGGCAAGTTTACTGGTCCAAATCAAGTCAGCGTAACAGCTGCCGATGGAAAAATTACTACTGTTTCATTCGATAACGCTATTATCGCGGCAGGTTCGCAAGCAAGCAAATTCCCCGGTGCACCAGACGATGAACGCATTATGGATTCTACGGGTGCTTTGGCCTTGGCAGACATTCCAAAACGTATGTTGGTCATCGGTGGTGGCATTATCGGTCTAGAAATGGGTACCGTTTATGATGCGCTAGGCACCAAAGTCAGCGTGGTTGAGTTTACTGACGGCCTGATTCAAGGATGCGATCGTGATTTAGTGCGCCCACTACAAAAACGTATGGAAAAGCGCTTTGAAAGTATTATGTTGTCTACCAAAGTGGCGAAAATGGAAGCCAAGGTCGATGGTATCCATGTGAGTTTTGAGGGTGAAGCGGCTCCTAAAGAAGCACAAATTTACGACCGTGTGCTAGTTTCTATCGGCCGCCGCCCGAATGGTAAAAATATTGCCGCAGAAAATGCTGGCGTAACCGTAAACGAGTGGGGCTTTATCAATGTAGATAAACAAATGCGTACTAATGTGCCACATATTTTTGCCATTGGCGACATCGTCGGCCAACCAATGTTGGCGCATAAAGCTACACATGAAGGCAAAATAGCTGCAGAAGTGATCGCTGGTCATAAAGTTGAGTTTGAAGCACTAGCAATTCCATCTGTGGCCTATACGGATCCTGAAATCGCTTGGGCTGGCGTCACTGAAATTGAAGCTAAAGCCAAAGGTATAGAATATGAAAAAGCTTCATTTCCTTGGGCGGCTAGTGGTCGCGCAATCGCGGTAGCGCGTACTGAAGGCTCGACTAAATTAATATTCGACAAAACTACGCACAGATTGATAGGCGCAGGTATTGTTGGCGTAAATGCCGGTGAATTGTTGGCAGAAACGGTATTAGCCATTGAAATGGGTGCTGATGCGCATGATTTAGGCTTAACTATTCATGCCCATCCGACTTTATCTGAAACGGTTTGCTTCGCGGCGGAGATGAAAGAGGGTACGATTACCGATCTTTACATCAAAAAAAGATAGTAGCAATTAATGACTAAGTCAGTAACGATCAATCCTGATTTTATTCTAGCGTTAGCGCATATTTTGCCTAGTGATAGACTGTTTACCGATCCGGTAGATTGTTACGCTTACGCTTACGATAATTCGCGTATTTTTCATGCGCCGATTGCGGTGGCTTTTCCACTTAATGTGGAAGAAGTGCAAGCGGTGATTATGCTGTGTAATCTGCATAAAGTGCCAGTGGTGCCACGTGGGCGTGGGACCGGAACCGCTGGTGGCAGCGTGCCTGAGGCTGGTGGTGTAGCGCTTTCGCTGGAACGCATGAATAACATTATCAGTGTTGATCCTGATAATCGCATGGCGATTGTGCAACCCGGTGTGCTCAATCAAGAATTGCAAGATGCTATTAAAGGCGTAGGTTTCTTTTGGCCACCAGATCCCTCTAGCGCAGCATATTGCAGCATAGGTGGCAATCTAGCGACTTGTGCCGCAGGTCCCCATGCAGTAAAGTATGGGGTGGCGCGCGATCATGTGCTCGGTTTAAAAGCAGTTACTGGCAATGGTGATATTATTAAAACCGGCTGTTACACCAGCAAAGGGGTGGTAGGTTACGATTTAACGCGATTATTAGTCGGTTCAGAAGGCACGTTGGCGGTGATCGTAGAAGCGACACTTAAGCTGACACCTCTACCAAAAAATACTGGCGGTATTACCGCAGAATTTGTCGATACTTACAATTGCGCAAAAGCCATTGCGGCCATTATGGCGCAACCATATACACCAAGCGCATTAGAGTTTTTAGATAATGGTGCGCTTAATCTGATTCGTGGCCGCCATAAAAATCTATTGCCAGAAAATGCCAAAGCGTATTTGATGATAGAAGTCGATGGCGCACAGCAAGAGATTATTGAGGCGACTGAGGCAATTTTATTGGCCTGCCAAGTAGACGGGTTAATTGAAGCGAAAGTAGCTACAGATACCAAAGCCTTATGGGCTGCGCGCAAAGCATTGTCGCCACTACTGAAAGATATTGCGCCTAAAAAAATCAATGAAGATATTGCTGTGCCGGTATCTTATTTGCCAGAATTACTCACTGGATTAGAAAAATTGGCTGCACAATATAAAATATCTAACGTGAATTTTGGCCATGCTGGTAACGGTAATATTCATGTGAATTTATTGGTTAATCCAGAAAATTCAGATGAAATGACCCGCGCTTACGCGTGTTTGGACGAAGTGTTTAGTTTAGTGTTGTCGTTGCAGGGCACGCTATCTGGCGAGCATGGCGTAGGCATGGCTAAGCGACCATTTATCTCACGCGAGATAGATGAAACCACCATGAATTTAATGCGTGCGGTAAAACTTACTTTTGATCCGAGTAATATCCTGAATCCAGGTAAGTTGTTTCCTTAACAGTTTGGTCTATTAAACTGACTTAGTTGCAAGTCACTTGTTTCAAATCTGCCTCGGGGAAGTCTGATTTTAGTTGTTTAATTTCAAATACTCGCGGTTCTTCCAAATGGTCAAATAGCAGACTAAAATGTCCTTTTCCTTGGTCTCGTAAGATTTTAACAACATTCTTCACACCTTTAGCGTTAAGTTCGTCCATTAATTTAATCGCTAGTTTTTCATCTTCAAACACACCAAATGAAATGGCATTGCGCCACTTAGGCTCTTGCATTACAAATAGATCTTGTATGCCCAATGCTTTTAATTGAGCGGCTTTTGCTTGTGCGTTTTGTGCTGTTTTGACTGGAGGTATATAGATCCAAAACAGTTTGGCATCTTGGTCAGTTTGTTCTTTTGTCGTCGCTTTTAGCATAAGTTTAGATGCGGCTGTTTGTGCTGCAGCAACGCGTGTGGATGAAAATACACCCCATTCATAACACGATATAGTGTTGGCTACCATCGCGATAGACTCAGTCATGACGCCTGCTTTTTTAGGTAATAAGTCTAATTGCTGTTGTGTTATCAGACTGATTTTTTCAGGATTTAATTCAGGCAGTTTTGCTACGGGCGTATTAGGTAAAACGTAGTCTAAATTAAAGTAAGCAAAAAGGGCTACGTTAACGATTAATAACAACCAAATAAATCTTCTCATTGTGTGTCACTTTGCATAAATTTATCGAGTAAGTACAAACCCTGTAACACTAAATTTTCTGCGATTACCGTTTGCAGAGTCATTTGCAAACTTAAACTTTCCATTAATAACTGCTGATAAATAGCTGGGGCATTGCCGCCTCCAATCACAATAAACGGCTCCTGCCTACACCGTAATTTTAATTCATGCGCCATCAGTGCAGTGGCTCCCACAATCGCATGTAGTGCTCCGGAATGTATGGCGTCTGTAGTGTTTTTTGCAAAAATGTCATTCGCATTATTTTTTGCTGAATTTGTTTCTGAGTCGAATCTTGGCAGTTGTGCGGTTGCAAGACCCAAGCTTTGTTGCATTAAATTCAAGCCCGGTAAAATCAATCCACCGATAAAGTTAGCTTGGCTTTTATTGTTGACTAGGGTCACGCTTAAAGCATCAATTGTCACCGCGGTGCCGGCATTTACCACCACACAAGGTGCTTGTTTGAAATGCCATGCTGCGATGAGCGCCGCCCATCGGTCTGAGCCTAAAGTGGTTGCTGGAGCATAATGGTTTATCACACCAGCTGCTTGTGGCGTGGATTTTATCCAGTAGCTAGTCGCAGTGTATGGCGCTAGTTTCATAGTGAGTATATTCGCATGTTGCTCTCCAGCCACATTGGAAATGGCGATCCGTTCAAATATCAAGGCGGAGAAATCAGCGTTAGATAAGGCGCTATTGTCAAAAGCACCATTATTAACAATTTCACCGGCTTGATTAAACACAGCCCATTTTGTTCTGGTATTACCAGCATCTATGGTTAGTAGCATATTTGTCTGTTGTCTTATATGCGACAATTTGTCACATTTTCATGATTGTTATTAGATACTACAATACGCCCTGAAAATTAATCAACAGGGCATGTCAGATGCAACACTCCAAACTTAAAATACGTTCTATTTCGATTAGCATTTTAATACCAAGTATTTTAGCACCGACTTTACTAGGTTTTTCACCAATTAGTTTTTCGGCAGAAAATTTGGAATTACCATCTTTGGAGGTGAGTGCAGAAAGGTTAACTGAATATAGTAAGACCTCGCTCAATTCTGCAGATACCGCAGAATTACTTGTTATACATCCTAGCATTAATTTATATCAAGCTGGCGGGCTATCAGCTTTGCCTGCTATATGCGGATTGAATGATGACCGCATTAAATTTATCGGCTATATGCAATCTAGGGTTGGAAGTTAGGCAGCAACTACTTTTCTGAATTATGCTGTTTTGTGCATTACTGGGTTGGCTTCCTCAGAAAAGTAATGCCCTGTTACGTGCAATACATGGTTGGATAGTGAAATGTTCGTAGTCGAAAAACAGAAAATTTTGACTGTTGAGGCTGTAGAATGCTTGGCAGAAAGCTGACGGTGGTGACGGGCTGTTGTCGGCCCTTTGCTGCCTTTCGTGATTCCAGCAAGCAGTCGTTCAACGATTTAGCTAACAGGTGCGACGCTTACTGAGGGTGGGTTGATGCGGTAATAATCCCTCTTTATAACCGCATATTTAGCGGCAATTATTGACTATGCGGTAATTATATGTAATTATCACCGCATGAATAGCGGTAATTATCTAAAATATATCTGGCAACAAAAAGAATGGCCTCATTGGACATTCAATCTGAACAAACTTTCCCTGCTACTATCTCAAGTAAATCTTGAGCGTGGCCGACTGCTTGGCTCCATGCAGGCTTTAGGGTTCAAACTTGCTGAAGAAGCGAGCCTCGAGGTATTAACCAGCGAAGTCGTTAAATCAAGTGAAATAGAAGGCGAACAGCTGAATCCTGAAGCTGTTCGTTCATCGATTGCCAGAAGACTGGGCATAGATGCTGGCGGCTTAGTTCCTTCTGACAAGCATGTGGATGGCGTCGTTGAGATGGTACTGGATGCCACACGTAATCATGACAAACCCTTAACAGAAGACAGGCTCTTTGGCTGGCATGCTGCACTTTTCCCTACTGGACATAGTGGCATGTATAAACTAACTGTTGCAGCGTACAGAAATGATGCTGATGGACCCATGCAAGTAGTGTCAGGTGGCATTGGTCATGAGAAAGTACATTATGAAGCCCCTTCCGCAACCTCACTTAACGTCGAAATGGTGCATTTTCTACATTGGTTTAACCATGAGTCAGGGCTTGACCCAGTTATCAAGGCCGGGCTCGCGCATTTGTGGTTTGTAACCCTGCATCCGTTAGAAGATGGCAATGGTCGGATAGGCCGCGCTGTCTGTGATATGGCACTGGCGCGCGCCGATGGATCTACCCAACGATTTTATAGCTTATCAGCACAGATGCAGCACGAACGTAATGATTACTACAACAGCCTTGAGCACGCACAAAAAGGCATGCTGGATGTGACTGAATGGCTAGAATGGTTTCTAGGCTGCCTATTGCGTGCGGTACAAGGCGCCAATGATGAACTAAAAGGCGTGGTGTATTTAGCAACCATAACTCATCGTGCGCCAGGCGGTAAGTTAAATGAACGTCAGGTAAAAATACTCAACATGATGATCCATGGGTTTAATGGCAACCTGACTACAGGTAAATGGGCAAAACTGGCCCATTGCTCAACTGATACTGCATTACGAGACGTCAATGAGCTTGTTGAACTAGGTGTACTTTTGAAGGCTGGTGAGTCAAAGCGCAGCGCACATTACGTTTTGGATAAGTTTTAAAAACGATTAATTCAAACTGACCAGTGATTCTCATGACTACTGACCATTCATTCACTCTGAAGTAAACTGTTCATCAAGGTCAAAAATAAGACCTCCTGATTTCAGACGTTCTTGGGCGACACTCACTGACATTAGGAGTCATTCGCCAATTAAGGCTGGTTGACTGCAACGGGGGTGTGAGTTCAACCGGTTAATGCAACATGGACTTCCCCCAATAATGCAGACATTTTTCAATGTCCAATTTGTTGTTGTTCA
>JBBAOU010000020.1:0-35729 GCA_040401175.1 Methylotenera sp.
GAGCACTCCCTTGGTAAGGGAGAGGTCGCGGGTCCGATTCCCGCCATGGGCACCATGATCATGTGATTGTAAAAAATGTTTGCGCTTTTATTGTGAATATCGGTGTTGGCATTTGGTTGGTGGTAGTTATACTGCTTAAATTTGAACAAGTTTTATTAATATTAATAAAACTTATAGTTAATAAAACATTGTAGAGGACTTGAAAGATGGCAAAAGGTAAATTTGAGCGGACCAAGCCGCACGTCAACGTTGGTACAATTGGCCACGTGGATCACGGTAAGACAACATTAACGGCAGCGATTACCACTGTACTGACAAAAAAATACGGCGGCGAAGCTAAGAATTTTGCAGAAATTGACTCTGCACCAGAAGAAAAAGCCCGCGGTATTACGATTAATACCTCACACGTTGAATATGAAACTGCAAACCGTCACTACGCACACGTAGACTGTCCAGGCCATGCCGATTATGTTAAAAACATGATTACTGGTGCTGCACAAATGGATGGTGCAATTTTAGTATGTTCAGCTGCTGATGGTCCTATGCCACAAACGCGTGAGCACATCTTGTTAGCACGTCAAGTTGGCGTACCTTACATCGTAGTGTTCATGAACAAAGCGGATATGGTAGATGACAAGGAATTGCTAGAGCTCGTTGAAATGGAAATTCGTGAATTGCTAAGCAAATACGACTTCCCAGGTGACGATACACCAGTGATTGTTGGTTCAGCTAAGCTAGCACTAGAAGGTGACCAATCTGAATACGGCGAAGCTTCTATTTTTAAATTAGCAGAAGCCTTAGACACCTACATCCCGATGCCAGAGCGCGCTATTGACGGTGCATTCTTAATGCCAGTGGAAGATGTATTCTCTATCTCAGGTCGTGGTACTGTAGTAACAGGCCGTATCGAACGTGGTATTGTGAAAGTTGGTGACGAGATTGAAATTGTTGGTATCAAACCAACGATCAAAACTATCTGTACCGGTGTTGAAATGTTCCGTAAATTGCTAGACCAAGGTATGGCAGGTGACAACGTAGGTGTATTGCTACGTGGTACAAAACGTGAAGAAGTTGAGCGCGGTCAAGTATTGTCTAAATCAGGCTCTATCAAACCACACACAAAATTCACGGCAGAAATCTATGTGCTAGGTAAAGATGAAGGCGGTCGTCACACACCATTCTTCCAAGGTTACCGTCCACAGTTCTACTTCCGTACGACTGACGTAACTGGTGCAGTTGAATTGCCAGCAGGTACAGAAATGGTAATGCCAGGTGATAACGTTTCTATCGTTGTTACATTGATTGCGCCAATTGCGATGGAAGACGGTTTACGCTTCGCGATTCGTGAAGGTGGTCGTACTGTTGGTGCTGGTGTTGTTGCTAAAATTATTGAGTAATTTGTTTTAAAGAATTCACGGCTACTTAAGTAATTAATTAGCTGTGTATAAATAAAAAGCTACGCTTACAACCCAGCGTAGCTTTTTAAGTTGTAAGCTACAGGCCAATAGCTCAATTGGTAGAGTATCGGTCTCCAAAACCGAGGGTTGGGGGTTCGACACCCTCTTGGCCTGCCAAATTTGAAGTAAAGATTTAATGTTTCGTTGATCTAAGGCGCATTTTTTAATGCGCCTATTTCAATTTAATGTGAATCTAGTGAAAATTTAGTCACTAATAATTAAGCACTTATTAAGTAAATTATGGTCAACAAAATTAAGTTGTTGGTGGCATTTTTGCTACTTGTTGCAGGTATCACTGGCTTTTATCTGCTTGCAGATAAAGCAACAGTATTGCGTATTCTCGTTGTATTGGCTGGCTTAGGCGCTGCAATTGCGATGCTTTATACCACTTCTATTGGAAAGCAGTCGCTAGGTTTTATCGGTGAATCTGTTGCAGAAGCTAGAAAAGTAGTTTGGCCAACGCGCAAAGAAACCATACAAACAACATTGGTTGTTTTTGTTTTGGTGATTATTATGGCTGCGTTCTTGGCGGTTGTAGACATTGGATTTGCTTTCATGGTGCAGTGGTTAATGGGACGGAGCGCGTAATGAGTATGAAATGGTACGCGGTACAAGCCTTTTCTGGCTTTGAAAAATCAGTACAAAAGGGCATAGAAGAGCGAATTATTCGTTCAGGTCTACAAGATCAATTCGGTCAAATTTTAGTGCCAATCGAAGAAGTTATCGAGATGAAGGCTGGCGTTAAAAAGATTTCAGAGCGTAAACTTTATCCTGGTTATGTTCTAGTGCAAATGGCTATGACGGATGAGAGTTGGCACTTGATTAAAAGTACGCCTCGCGTGACTGCATTTATTGGTGGTAGTGCTCAAAAGCCAACGCCAATCAAAGATAAAGAAGTTGATATCATCTTGCAGCGCATTGATGATAGTAAAAGTAATCCTACACAAAAACTTACCTTTGAAAAAGGTGAGTCAGTTCGTATTACTGATGGACCCTTCAAAGATTTCTCAGGTAATGTTGAAGATATTAATTACGAGAAAAGCAAGTTGCGTGTTTCAGTGGTTATTTTTGGTAGATCAACGCCAGTTGAGCTTGAATTTAGCCAAATAGAAAAAGAAGTTTAAAGCAGTATTTATCAACGGGGAGCTTGTTTGGATTTATCTAACTAAAGTTATTATTATCTTTAGCAAGCGATTGCACCCATATTAGGAGTAGTAAACATGGCAAAGAAAGTTATTGGCTATATTAAACTGCAAGTTCCCGCAGGAAAAGCCAACCCAAGTCCACCAATTGGACCAGCGCTAGGTCAACGCGGTCTTAATATTATGGAATTCTGTAAAGCATTTAATGCTGCAACTCAAGGTGTAGAACCGGGCTTGCCAATTCCAGTAGTGATTACAGCATTTGCTGATAAGAGCTTTACGTTTGTAATGAAGTCTCCTCCAGCGACTATTTTAATTAAAAAAGCTGCTGGTATTACTAAGGGTTCACCAACTCCACATACAGATAAAGTTGGCAAAATTACCCGTAAACAAGCGGAAGAAATTGCAACTACAAAAAATGCCGATCTAACAGCTGCCGATATGGATGCAGCGGTTAGAACGATTGCTGGTAGCGCCCGTAGTATGGGCATTGAAGTGGAGGGCGCATAACATGTCAGCTTCTAAACGTATTACCGCGCTTCGCGCTAAGATTGACCGTAATAAATTGTATCCTGTTGCTGAAGGTTTAACATTAGTTAAAGAAAATGCAACTGCAAAATTTAATGAATCAGTTGATGCTGTTATCAATCTAGGTATTGATGCACGTAAATCTGATCAATTAGTTCGTGGCGCTTTAGTGTTGCCTAACGGTACTGGCAAAACAACGCGCGTAGCTGTTTTTGCACAAGGTGCTCAAGCTGAAGCGGCTAAAGCTGCTGGTGCAGACATCGTTGGTTTTGAAGATTTAGCAGAGCAAGTTAAAGCTGGCATCATGGATTTTGATATTGTGATTGCAACACCAGATGCAATGCGTATCGTTGGTGCTTTGGGCCAAATTCTAGGTCCACGTGGTTTAATGCCAAATCCAAAAGTAGGAACTGTAACACCTGATGCAGCAACGGCAGTTAAGAATGCTAAAGCTGGCCAAGTGCAATACCGTACAGACAAAGGCGGTATTATTCATTGCACAATCGGTCGCGCTTCTTTCACAATTGAACAGTTACAAGGTAACTTGGTTGCGTTGGTTGAGGCTTTGAATAAAGCTAAACCGGCATCAACTAAAGGTGTTTATCTTAAGAAATTAGCAATCTCTAGCACTATGGGTGCTGGCGTGCGTGTTGATCAGTCAACCTTAAACGCATAAAATAATGATGGGTGAATCTAGTTAAACTAGATTCACCCAATAAAGGGCTTTGGGCTCACTAATATTTTTTGCTTATAGCAAAAATGATAATGAGGTTGTCAAAGACCGTAGGTGTCCGTGAGGATTTAATGTAAGTGCTTTAAATTGGGTGAAAAAGTGTTAGTAACTTTAACCTCTGATTTAAATTTGCTGAACCCTACGCAGATGGTGTATCCCTAAACCAGGAAAATTTCACCTGATAAGTGGTCGCCGTAAAATGGTTTTCATTTTCATTTTTGAAGGTGGGAGCAGATTCTGTTTTAGTAATAAAGCAGAGATTTTAACGGAAGGAGTAAAGACTTTGAGTCTAAATCTTACAGAGAAAAAAGCAGTTGTAGCTGATGTTAGCGAACAAGTTGCTAGCGCACAAGTTATTGTCGTCGCTGAATATCGCGGTACGGGTGTTGCAGACATGACTATTTTGCGTGCAAATGCTCGAGATGCTGGCGTTTACTTGCGTGTACTAAAGAATTCTTTAGTACGTCGCGCAGTAGAAGGCACAGCGTTTTCAGGTCTTGCAAATGACATGATCGGTCCATTGATCTTTGGTATTAGTAAAGATCCAGTGGCTGCTGCAAAAGTGTTAAACAATTTTGCAAAAACAAACGACAAATTTGCCATTAAAGCAGGTGCAGTTCCTAACCAAGTATTAGATGTTGCAGGCGTACAAGCCCTAGCATCTATGCTTAGTCGTGAAGAATTGCTTGCGAAATTTGCGTGTACGCTTAATGAAGTGCCTACCAAGTTTGCGCGTGCGCTTGCGGCAGTTCGTGACGCTAAAGCAGCTTAATCGATTAGCTATATTATTTAATTTTAAGGAATATTCAAATGGCAATTTCAAATGCAGATATTTTAGATGCAGTAGGTAACATGTCAGTGCTAGATTTAACAGCATTCATTAAAGAAATCGAAGAAAAATTTGGCGTTTCTGCTGCTGCTGTTGCAGTAGCGGCTTCTGCTGGTGCAACTTCTGCTGCTGCTGAAGAGCAAACAGAGTTCAGCGTAATTCTTTTATCAGCTGGTGAACAAAAAGTTAGCGTGATTAAAGCAGTTCGTGAATTAACAGCTTTAGGTTTGAAAGAAGCTAAAGACTTAGTTGATGGCGCTCCAAAAGCAATTAAAGAAGGCGTTTCAAAAGCTGACGCTGATGCAGCATTGAAAAAATTGATCGAAGCTGGCGCAACTGGCGAAATCAAATAAACCATTTTTAATGGTTGACTTGGGCTGATGGGAAACCGTCAGCCTTCGCCGTTTTAAAAGGCGGTATGTGTTACAAGTTGTAATTAATTCAAATTTATACATGAAGTTAGAAATCAAAGTACTTGAGATTTTATATATATATATTTTATCGCTTGATAAAGTGTTTATATAAATAGTATTTTAATTTCTGCCTTCAAACACCAGGAGATGCAATGAGCTATTCCTTCACCGAAAAGAAACGCCTTCGTAAAAGTTTCGCCAAGCGCGAAAGTGTGCAAGAGATTCCATACTTGCTAGCAATGCAGCTAGAATCCTATGCCGCATTCTTACAAGCTGATACCGCTGCGGATAAACGTACAGAAGATGGTCTACAATCCACCTTCAGTTCAGTTTTCCCTGTCGTCAGTCACTCAGGCAATGCCCGCTTAGATTATGTAAGCTATCAATTAGGCGCTGAGCCTTTTGATGTGAAAGAATGTCAGCAACGTGGCTTAACTTACGCTAAACCATTGCGTGTAAAAGTACGCCTAACGATCATGGACAAAGAGGCTTCTAAGCCAACCGTGAAAGAAATAAAAGAGCAAGAAGTGTACATGGGTGAATTGCCTATGATGACTGAAAATGGCTCATTTGTAATTAATGGTACTGAGCGTGTAATTGTTTCTCAATTGCATCGTAGTCCTGGAGTGTTCTTTGAGCATGATCGCGGTAAAACACACAGTTCTGGTAAATTACTTTTCTCAGCTCGTATCATTCCTTACCGTGGTTCATGGTTGGACTTTGAGTTTGATCCTAAAGATTACTTGTATTTCCGTATCGATCGTCGTCGTAAAATGCCGGTAACCATTTTGCTTAAAGCGCTTGGATATACGCCTGAGCAAATTATTAACACGTTCTTTGACTTTGATACATTTAACATCAGCAAAGCGGGTATTGAATTTACTATTGTGCCTGAGCGTTTACGAGGTGAAGTGGCTAAGTTCGATATCGTTGCTAAAGATGGTGAAGTATTAGTTGCAAAAGATAAGCGCATCACAGTAAAACATATCCGTGATATGGAAAAAGCTGGCGTTAGCAAAATTGTTGTGCCGCAAGACTTTATTTTAGGCCGCGCGATTGCTAATAACATTGTTGATAAAGAAACTGGTGAAGTAGTTGCTAATGCCAATGATGAAATTACTGAATCATTGTTAGAAAAATTAATTGATGCAAATATCAATGAAATAAGTACGCTTTATTCTAATGATTTAGATCACGGCGATTATATTTCACAAACATTACGTATTGATGAAATCCCTGACCAATACAGTGCTCGCGTTGCTATTTATCGTATGATGCGCCCAGGTGAGCCGCCAACTGAAGATTCAGTTGAAGCATTATTCAATGGCTTATTCTTCAATGAAGATCGCTACGATATGTCACGCGTCGGTCGTATGAAGTTTAACCGCCGTGCATTCCCAGAAAAAGCGGAAGAGCGTCAATCAAACTGGATTCGTAAGTTCTACGAAACAGTCGGTCCTCGTGGTGCTGAAGGTGCTTACATACTATCTAATGACGACATTCTTGCTGTTGTTGGAGTGTTGTTAGAATTGCGTAATGGCCGTGGTGAAATCGATGATATCGACCACTTAGGTAATCGTCGTATCCGTTCAGTAGGTGAGTTGGCAGAGAACCAATTCCGTACTGGTTTAGTTCGTGTTGAACGTGCTGTTAAAGAGCGTTTGTCACAAGCTGAATCTGACAATTTAATGCCACACGATTTAATTAACGCTAAGCCAGTTTCAAGCGCGATTCGTGAATTCTTTGGCTCTAGCCAGTTATCACAATTTATGGATCAAACTAACCCATTGTCAGAAATTACGCATAAACGCCGTATTTCTGCATTAGGTCCAGGCGGATTGACGCGTGAGCGTGCAGGTTTTGAGGTGCGTGACGTTCACTCAACCCATTACGGCCGCATGTGTCCAATTGAAACGCCAGAAGGTCCGAACATTGGTCTGATTAACTCGCTGGCACTTTATGCGCGCACCAATGAATATGGCTTTTTAGAAACACCTTATCGCCGTGTTGAAGGCAATAAAGTATCTAACACCATTGACTACCTATCTGCAATTGAAGAAAGTCAGTACATGATTGCGCAAGCAAATACTGACCTTGATGCGAAAAATATGTTCGTAGATGACTTGATTTCATCACGTCATCATAATGAATTTACCATGACGCAGCCTGAGCGTGTTCAATACATGGACGTTGCACCAGCACAAATCGTATCTGTTGCGGCATCTCTAATTCCATTCTTGGAACACGATGATGCGAACCGAGCATTGATGGGTGCCAACATGCAGCGTCAAGCTGTGCCTTGTTTACGTGCTGAAAAGGCCGTGGTTGGTACTGGTATTGAGCGTACTGTAGCCGTTGACTCTGGTACAACCGTGCAAGCTCGCCGTGGTGGACGTGTTGATTACGTAGACTCAGGTCGTATCGTAGTGCGCGTTAACGATGATGAAGCACAAGCTGGTGAAGTCGGTGTGGATATTTACAATCTTACTAAATATACCCGTTCAAACCAAAACACAAACATTAACCAACGTCCATTGGTTCGCGTAGGCGATAAATTGGCGCGTGGTGACGTGATTGCCGATGGTGCATCAACAGACATGGGCGAATTAGCACTTGGTCAAAACATGCTGGTAGGCTTTATGCCTTGGAACGGTTATAACTATGAGGATTCGATCTTAATCTCTGAGCGCGTTGTTTCTGATGATCGCTATACTTCAATTCATATTGAAGAACTTTCAGTGGTTGCTCGTGATACTAAACTTGGTACTGAAGAGATTACACAAGATATTTCCAACCTAAGCGAGCGCATGTTAAGCCGTTTAGATGAAATTGGTATTATTTACATAGGTGCTGAAGTTGAAGCTGGTGATGTGTTGGTTGGTAAAGTGACGCCAAAAGGTGAAACGCAACTGACGCCAGAAGAAAAACTTTTACGTGCTATTTTCGGTGAAAAAGCTTCTGACGTTAAAGATACTTCACTACGCGTACCTTCAGGTATGAGCGGTACTGTGATTGACGTTCAAGTGTTCACGCGTGAAGGGATTGATCGTGATGCTCGTGCGCAACAAATTATTGATGATCAACTAGCGCATTACAAGCAAGATTTAGCTGATCAAATGCGTATTGTTGAAGACGACGCCTTCGGTCGTATTCGCCGTCTGATTGAGACTAAAACCGCGACTGGTGGCCCTAACAAACTGAAAAAAGGGGACACACTAACTGCTGAGTATTTAGATTCTGTAGGTCGTTATGACTGGTTTGATATTCGCTTAACTGATGAAGAAACAGCGCGCCAATTAGAGCAGTTAAAAGACAGTTTAGGCCAAGCGCGTATTGAGTTTGACAGCCGTTTCGAAGAGAAAAAACGTAAGCTAACGCAAGGCGATGAATTGCCTGCTGGCGTACAAAAAATGGTTAAAGTTTACTTAGCTGTTAAACGTCGCATTCAACCTGGTGACAAGATGGCTGGTCGTCACGGCAATAAAGGTGTTATTTCAAAAATATGTCCAATTGAAGACATGCCGCACATGGCTGATGGTACGCCATTAGATATCGTGTTGAACCCGCTAGGCGTTCCTTCACGAATGAACATTGGTCAAATTTTAGAAACTCACTTAGGTTGGGCAGCTAAAGGTCTAGGTCATCGCATTGGAGAAATGTTACGTGCTGAAGCCAAAGTGGCTGAGATTCGTCAGTTCTTAGAGCAAATCTACAACGACAGTACTGGTAAGAAAGAAGATATTAATTCTTTCACTGATATTGAAGTGCTTGAGTTGGCTAAAAACTTGCAGGATGGCGTACCTTTTGCAACTCCGGTATTTGATGGTGCGGCAGAAACTGACATTAAAGCAATGTTAGATCTAGCTTTCCCTGATGAAGATACGCGTACTAAACAATTACAGTTCTCTGCTGGTAAAACACAGGTTAAATTGTTTGATGGGCGTACTGGTGATGCTTTTGAACGTCCGGTCACTGTTGGCTATATGCACGTATTGAAATTGCATCACTTGGTTGATGACAAGATGCATGCACGTTCAACAGGTCCATATTCATTGGTTACGCAACAGCCATTGGGCGGTAAAGCACAATTTGGTGGTCAGCGTTTTGGTGAGATGGAGGTTTGGGCACTTGAGGCTTATGGCGCTTCATATACATTGCAAGAAATGCTTACGGTTAAGTCTGATGATGTTAACGGCCGTACTAAAGTATATGAAAATATCGTCAAAGGCGAACACAAAATTGATGCTGGTATGCCGGAATCATTTAACGTGTTGGTGAAAGAAATTCGCTCACTCGCTATCGACATCGACCTAGATCGCAATTAATTAAGGAGAATTCACATGAAAGCTCTATTAGACTTATTTAAACAGGTAACGCAAGAAGAAGAGTTCGACGCAATTAAGATTGCACTCGCTTCACCTGAAAAAATCCGTTCATGGTCATATGGCGAAGTTAAAAAGCCAGAAACTATCAACTATCGTACTTTTAAACCTGAGCGTGATGGTTTATTTTGTGCCAAAATTTTTGGCCCGATAAAAGATTACGAATGTTTATGCGGTAAATATAAACGCTTAAAACACCGTGGTGTTATTTGTGAAAAATGTGGCGTTGAAGTCACATTATCTAAAGTACGTCGTGAGCGTATGGGTCATATTGACCTAGCTTCACCAGTAGCGCATATTTGGTTCTTGAAATCATTACCAAGCCGTTTAGGTATGGTGCTAGATATTGCTTTACGTGATATCGAACGTGTATTGTACTTTGAGGCATTTATTGTTGTTGATCCTGGCATGACACCACTTTCACGCGGTCAATTGCTTACTGAAGACGACTACTTAGCTAAAGTAGAAGAATACGGTGATGAATTTAATGCGGTGATGGGTGCTGAAGCAGTGCGTGAATTATTACGCACGATGGATATTGAGCGTGAAATCGTTCAATTACGTCAAGATTTAGGCGCCACAGGTTCAGAAGCTAAAATCAAGAAAATCGCTAAGCGTCTAAAAGTATTAGAAGCTTTCCAAAAATCTGGCATTAAGCCAGAGTGGATGATTCTTGAAATCTTGCCAGTATTGCCACCAGAATTACGTCCATTAGTACCATTAGATGGCGGTCGCTTTGCTACTTCAGATTTGAACGATTTATATCGTCGCGTGATTAACCGTAACAATCGTTTAAAACGTTTGCTAGAGTTAAAAGCACCAGAAATTATCGTACGTAACGAAAAACGTATGTTGCAAGAAGCGGTGGATTCACTGTTAGATAACGGTCGTCGCGGTAAAGTGATGACTGGCGCTAACAAACGTCCATTGAAATCATTAGCGGATATGATTAAAGGTAAGGGCGGTCGTTTCCGTCAGAACTTATTGGGTAAACGTGTCGATTACTCAGGTCGTTCAGTGATTGTGGTGGGTCCGCAATTGAAACTACATCAATGCGGTTTACCTAAAAAAATGGCCTTGGAATTGTTCAAACCATTCATTTTCCATAAGTTGGAAGTATTGGGTTTAGCTACAACAATTAAAGCGGCTAAGAAAAAAGTTGAAGAAGAAGGACCAGAAGTTTGGGATATCTTAGAAGACGTGATTCGTGAGCATCCGGTTTTACTAAATCGTGCGCCTACATTGCACAGATTAGGTATTCAAGCATTTGAACCTATCTTGATTGAAGGTAAAGCGATTCAATTGCATCCACTCGTTTGTACGGCCTTCAACGCCGACTTCGATGGTGACCAAATGGCGGTTCATGTTCCATTGAGCTTAGAAGCGCAAATGGAAGCACGTACTTTAATGTTGGCTTCTAATAACGTGCTTTCACCTGCAAACGGTGAGCCGATTATTGTGCCTTCACAAGATATCGTGTTGGGTCTTTATTATATGACGCGCGAAAAACAACTCGCTCGTGGCGAAGGCATGCGCTTTGCTGATGTTAAAGAAGTGCAACGTGTATTTGATCAAGGTTTAATTAGTATTCATGCGAAGATTACCGTGCGTATTAAAGAATATGATCTAGATTTAGATGGTGTTAAAACCGAAAAAACAACGCGTTACGAAACGACTGTAGGTCGGGCCTTATTGTCAGAAATTCTGCCAGCGGGCTTGTCATTCAGTCATATTGATAAGTCTATGAAAAAGAAAGAAATTTCTAAACTTATCAACGTATCTTTCCGTGAAGTTGGTATTCGTGAAACCGTTATTTTTGCTGATAAATTAAAAGACACAGGTTATAGCTACGCAACTAAAGCCGGTATCTCTATTAGCATTAACGATATGTTAGTACCACCAGAGAAAGAGCGTTTAATCGCTGAAGCTGAAGTTGAGGTAAGAGAAATTGAAGGTCAATATGTTTCTGGTCTAGTAACTCAAGGTGAGCGCTACAATAAAGTAGTGGATATCTGGGGTCGTGCCAGTGAGAAAATTGCTGATGCGATGATGGCACAATTACGTGAAGAGCCTGTGCTTGACGCTAATGGGGTTCAAACTAAGGACAAAGCCGGTAAGTTAATGCGTCAAGAATCATTTAACGCTATTTACATGATGGCCGATTCTGGTGCGCGTGGTTCTGCTGCGCAGATTCGTCAGTTAGCCGGTATGCGTGGTTTGATGGCTAAACCAGATGGTTCTATTATTGAAACGCCGATTAAAGCTAACTTCCGAGATGGTCTAAACGTATTGCAATACTTTATTTCAACCCACGGTGCGCGTAAAGGTCTAGCCGATACTGCTTTAAAAACAGCTAACTCAGGTTACTTAACACGTCGCTTAGTAGATGTTACACAAGACTTAGTCGTAACTGAGCATGACTGTGGCACGAATGATGGTTTAGTGACTAAGGCGCTGGTTAAAGGCGGTGAAGTGATCGAGCCATTGCATGATCGTATTTTAGGTCGTACAGCAGCGCTTGATGTGATTAACACAGAAACGCAAGAAGTGATTTACCCGGCAGGTACTTTGCTAGGTGAAGATGAGGTTGAGCATATTGATGCATTAGGTATCGATGAAGTTAAAGTGCGTACTGCACTTACTTGTGACACGCGCTATGGTATTTGTGCTAAATGTTATGGTCGTGACTTAGGTCGCGGCAAGTTAATCAGCATGGGTGAAGCGGTTGGTGTTATTGCTGCACAATCTATTGGTGAGCCAGGCACGCAGTTAACGATGCGTACCTTCCACATTGGCGGTGCGGCATCTCGTGCAGCTTCAGTTTCACAGGTAGAAAGTAAGTCAAACGGAGTGTTGAACTTTACTTCTACTATGCGTTATGTCACGAATGCACGTAATGAGCAAGTGGTGATTTCTCGTAATGGTGAAGTGATTATAGCGGATGAAAATGGTCGTGAGCGTGAGCGTCATAAAGTACCTTACGGTTCAACTTTGCAGATTACAGATGGCAAAACAGTTAAAGCGGGTCAAGCGATTGCAACATGGGATCCACATACTCGTCCAATTATTACTGAATATGCTGGCCACATTAAATTTGAAAACGTTGAAGAAGGTATCACTGTTGCTAAACAAATTGATGATGTAACAGGTCTGTCATCACTAGTGGTAATCGATCCAAAACAACGTGCTGGTCAAACTAAAGGTTTGCGTCCACAAGTTAAATTGTTAGATGTTAACGGTCAAGAAGTTAAGGTAACTGGTGGTGAACAATCAGTTAATATTACCTTCCAGCTAGGTTGTATTATTACTGTTAAAGATGGTCAAGAAGTGGGTGTGGGTGAAGTGCTTGCGCGTATTCCACAAGAGTCATCTAAAACACGTGATATTACCGGAGGTCTACCACGCGTTGCTGAGTTGTTTGAAGCACGTTCACCAAAAGATGCGGGTATGCTTGCTGAAGTGACTGGTACCGTGTCGTTCGGTAAAGATACAAAAGGTAAGCAACGTTTAGTGATTACTGATTTAGACGGTATCGGCAACGAATACTTGATTCCTAAAGATAAGCACGTGACAGCGCATGATGGCCAAGTAGTGACTAAGGGTGAAAGTATTGTGGACGGACCAGCTGATCCGCAAGATATTCTACGTCTACAAGGCCGTGAAGCATTAGCGCGCTACATTATTGATGAAGTGCAAGACGTGTATCGCTTGCAAGGCGTTAAGATTAACGATAAGCATATTGAGGTGATTGTGCGTCAAATGTTACGTCGTGTCCGTGTAACAGATGCCGGTGACACAAGTTTCATTATGGGTGAGCAAGTAGAGCGTGCTGATTTATTGGCACAAAATGAAAGAATCATTCCGCAAGACAAACGTCCTGCAGAATTTGAATATGTGTTGCTAGGTATTACTAAAGCATCATTATCAACTGATTCATTTATTTCTGCGGCTTCATTCCAGGAAACAACGCGTGTATTAACAGAAGCAGCTATTCTAGGTAAACGTGATGAGTTACGTGGACTAAAAGAAAACGTGATTGTTGGTCGATTAATTCCGGCAGGTACTGGCCTAGCATTCCATGATGCGCGTAAGCGTGCTGCATTTACTGGCAGTGCTCCGCAAAAAGAACTCGCAGCTGATGAAGTGTTTTTAGACGTGGAAGTGTCAGAAATAGAAGTGAGTACTGAAGTAGCAGCAGATTAACTCTAACGATATAAGCCTTGACAAGAAAACCAAGGCTAAATAGAATACTGGGTTTTTCAGGGTAGCCTCATAGTCTTCACTGACATGGCTATCCTAATTTGTTTTGTAAAGTTTTTTCTTTACAAACTTAATAATAAAGAATTATTTAGAGAACATAATTTAGAGGTTATAGGCAATGCCAACCATCAATCAGTTAATACGCAAGCCACGCGCTAAAGTGGTCACAAAAAGTAAAGTGCCTGCACTTGAATCTTGTCCACAAAAACGTGGTGTTTGTACTCGTGTTTACACAACTACACCTAAAAAGCCTAACTCGGCTTTGCGTAAGGTTGCAAAAGTACGTTTAACCAATGGCTATGAAGTTATTAGCTACATCGGTGGTGAAGGCCATAACCTGCAAGAGCATAGTGTTGTGCTATTGCGTGGTGGTCGTGTAAAAGATTTACCGGGTGTGCGCTACCATATGGTGCGTGGTAGTTTGGATACGGCTGGTGTTAAAGATCGTAAGCAATCACGTTCTAAATACGGTGCTAAAAAACCAAAAGAAGCTAAAGCCAAGTAATCGGTTTTATTAAATAGCGGCTCATTAAAAGCCTTGCTCGAGAAATCGCTAGCAAAACATAAGTAGAGAATAGAGAAAATTATGCCAAGACGTAGAGAAGTCCCCAAGCGCAACATACTTCCAGATCCAAAATTTGGTAGCCAAGAAGTGTCTAAATTTGTAAACGTATTAATGACAGGTGGTAAAAAATCTGTTGCTGAGCGTATTTTATACGGTGCGTTTGATCAATTAGCCGCTAAAACTGGTAAGGATGCGTTGGAATTATTTACGCTTGCTTTAACAAATTTACGCCCATTGGTTGAAGTTAAAAGCCGCCGTGTTGGTGGTGCTAACTACCAAGTGCCAGTTGAAGTTCGCCCATCACGTCGTAGCGCTTTAGCGATGCGTTGGTTGCGTGATGCTGCGCGTAAACGTGGTGAGAAGTCTATGGGTTTGCGTTTAGCTGCTGAGTTGGCTGAAGCTTCAGAAGGCCGCGGTTCAGCAATGAAAAAGCGTGAAGAAGTTCACCGTATGGCAGAAGCAAATAAAGCATTCTCGCATTTCAGATTTTAATCTCTGAATGTTTGCAAAATTGGCCTAAGTTGATGCTTAGGCCATTTGCATAGCTCCTTAAGAACTTAGTAATAATCTATAAATAAAGGTAATAGCCGTGGCTCGTATAACCCCTATTGAACGCTACCGTAACATTGGTATCTCTGCACACATTGATGCAGGTAAAACAACCACTACAGAACGTATCTTGTTTTACACTGGTGTGAACCATAAAATTGGTGAAGTTCATAATGGCGCAGCCACGATGGACTGGATGGAGCAAGAGCAGGAACGCGGAATTACTATTACTTCCGCCGCAACTACTTGTTTCTGGAAAGGTATGGCGGGTCAATTTGATCAGCATCGTATTAACATTATTGATACCCCTGGCCACGTTGACTTTACTATTGAAGTAGAGCGTTCAATGCGTGTGCTTGATGGTGCTTGTATGGTTTATTGTGCAGTAGGTGGTGTGCAGCCTCAGTCTGAAACTGTATGGCGTCAAGCTAATAAATACAAAGTGCCGCGTTTAGCGTTTGTTAATAAAATGGACCGCGCTGGTGCTAACTTCTTTAAAGTGTACGATCAAATGCGTTCACGTCTTAAAGCTAATCCAATTCCTTTGCAAGTGCCAATCGGTGCTGAAGATAAGTTCGAAGGTGTGGTCGATTTAATTAAGATGAAAGCTATTTATTGGGATGATGAATCTCAAGGTATGAAATTTGACTACCGTGAAATTCCTGCTGAATTAAAAGCTGAATGCGATAAATGGCGTGAAAACATGGTTGAGGCTGCGGCTGAAGCTACTGAAGAATTGATGAATAAATACCTCGAAGAAGGTGATTTGTCAGAAGCTGACATTATGGCGGGTTTGCGTCAACGTACTATTGCTTTCGAAATTGTGCCTATGGTTTGTGGTTCTGCCTTTAAAAACAAAGGCGTTCAGGCAATGTTGGATAAAGTTATTGAGTTAATGCCAGCGCCAACAGATATTCCACCAACTAAAGCTGAAGACGGCGATGGTAACGAAATTCGTCTTAGAGCTTCTGATGATGAGAAATTCTCAGCATTAGCTTTCAAAATCATGACTGACCCGTTTGTTGGCCAGCTGATTTTCTTCCGTGTTTATTCAGGTGTAATTAATGCAGGAGATACAGTCTATAACCCTATTAAGGGTAAAAAAGAACGTATTGGTCGTATTGTGCAAATGCACGCTAATACTCGTGAACCTCTAACTGAAGTTCGTGCTGGCGATATCGCTGCTGCAATTGGCCTTAAAGAAGCGACGACTGGTGATACATTATGTAGCGTGAATGATGAAATCATTCTTGAGCGTATGATATTCCCAGAACCAGTGATTCACGTTGCAGTTGAGCCAAAAACTAAAGCTGACCAAGAAAAAATGGGTGTGGCTTTAAATCGTTTAGCGCAAGAAGATCCGTCTTTCCGCGTTAAGACAGATGAAGAAACTAATCAGACGATTATTTCAGGTATGGGCGAGCTCCACCTTGAAATTCTTGTTGATCGTATGCGTCGTGAATTTAACGTGGAAGCTAACGTTGGTGCGCCGCAAGTGGCTTATCGTGAAGCGATTAAAAAGAAAGTCGAAGTTGAAGGTAAATTTGTTAAGCAATCTGGTGGTAAAGGTCAGTATGGTCACGTATGGCTAATTATGGAGCCAAATGAGCCAGGTAAGGGCTTTGAGTTTATTGATGCGATCAAAGGCGGTACAGTGCCTCGCGAATTTATTCCAGCTGTGGAAAAAGGTTTGCGCGAAACTATCCCATCTGGCGTATTGGCAGGCTTCCCAGTGGTAGATGTAAAAGTTACATTGTTTGATGGTTCTTATCATGATGTTGACTCGAACGAAAATGCCTTTAAAATGGCGGCATCAATTGGTTTCAAAGACGGTATGCGTAAGGCTGACCCAATCTTGCTTGAGCCTATGATGGCAGTTGAAGTTGAAACTCCAGAAGATTACATGGGCGATATTATGGGAGACTTGTCATCACGTCGTGGAATTATTCAAGGTATGGAAGATAATTCAACAGGTAAAGTTATTCGTGCTGAAGTGCCTTTGGCGGAAATGTTTGGTTACTCAACGACTGTACGCTCATTGTCGCAAGGTCGTGCAAGTTACAGCATGGAATTCAAGCATTACACAGAAGCACCAAGAAACGTGGCTGAAGCCATCATGAACAAGAAGTAATTAGACCTACTCTTAAAATATTGAATTTAAAGGAAAAGTAAATGGCAAAAGGTAAATTTGAGCGGACCAAGCCGCACGTCAACGTTGGTACAATTGGCCACGTGGATCACGGTAAGACAACATTAACGGCAGCGATTACCACTGTACTGACAAAAAAATACGGCGGCGAAGCTAAGAATTTTGCAGAAATTGACTCTGCACCAGAAGAAAAAGCCCGCGGTATTACGATTAATACCTCACACGTTGAATATGAAACTGCAAACCGTCACTACGCACACGTAGACTGTCCAGGCCATGCCGATTATGTTAAAAACATGATTACTGGTGCTGCACAAATGGATGGTGCAATTTTAGTATGTTCAGCTGCTGATGGTCCTATGCCACAAACGCGTGAGCACATCTTGTTAGCACGTCAAGTTGGCGTACCTTACATCGTAGTGTTCATGAACAAAGCGGATATGGTAGATGACAAGGAATTGCTAGAGCTCGTTGAAATGGAAATTCGTGAATTGCTAAGCAAATACGACTTCCCAGGTGACGATACACCAGTGATTGTTGGTTCAGCTAAGCTAGCACTAGAAGGTGACCAATCTGAATACGGCGAAGCTTCTATTTTTAAATTAGCAGAAGCCTTAGACACCTACATCCCGATGCCAGAGCGCGCTATTGACGGTGCATTCTTAATGCCAGTGGAAGATGTATTCTCTATCTCAGGTCGTGGTACTGTAGTAACAGGCCGTATCGAACGTGGTATTGTGAAAGTTGGTGACGAGATTGAAATTGTTGGTATCAAACCAACGATCAAAACTATCTGTACCGGTGTTGAAATGTTCCGTAAATTGCTAGACCAAGGTATGGCAGGTGACAACGTAGGTGTATTGCTACGTGGTACAAAACGTGAAGAAGTTGAGCGCGGTCAAGTATTGTCTAAATCAGGCTCTATCAAACCACACACAAAATTCACGGCAGAAATCTATGTGCTAGGTAAAGATGAAGGCGGTCGTCACACACCATTCTTCCAAGGTTACCGTCCACAGTTCTACTTCCGTACGACTGACGTAACTGGTGCAGTTGAATTGCCAGCAGGTACAGAAATGGTAATGCCAGGTGATAACGTTTCTATCGTTGTTACATTGATTGCGCCAATTGCGATGGAAGACGGTTTACGCTTCGCGATTCGTGAAGGTGGTCGTACTGTTGGTGCTGGTGTTGTTGCTAAAATTATTGAGTAATTTGTTTTAGTAAAATGTTTTAACGTAAAGTTTTTGTAGTTTAACCAAACGGCAGGGTGAACTCTGCCGTTTCGCTCTTTGAATAGCAGTAAATATGAAAGGCAGTAAAAAATGTCAACACAAAAAATTCGTATTCGTCTTAAAGCTTTTGATTACCGTTTGATTGATCAATCAGCTCAAGAAATCGTAGAAACTGCAAAGCGTACTGGTGCAGTTGTTAAAGGACCGGTTCCTTTACCAACACGTATTGAGCGTTTTGATATTTTACGTTCACCACACGTTAATAAAACTTCACGTGATCAATTTGAGATTCGTACACATGTTCGTTTGATGGACATTGTTGATCCTACAGATAAAACAGTTGATGCTTTAATGAAGCTTGATTTGCCAGCGGGTGTTGATGTTGAAATTAAACTTTAGTATTCATTGCTAAAATTGGACAATTGCAAGTCATTTAATTAACGGCTTGTAATGCAATCTAGAGTTCGGTATAATCCGCGCTCTTCTACAGAAGTCGGTCAATTGTAATCGGCTTTTTAACTAAATAATAAGGATACGATCATGAGCTTAGGGCTTATTGGTCGCAAAGTGGGTATGACCCGCGTGTTTACTGATGATGGCGCAAGCATCCCGGTAACCGTGTTGGAAGTTGTACCTAACCGCGTGACACAGATCAAGACGATCGCAAGCGATGGCTATACAGGCCTTCAAGTTGCTTACGGTACTCGTCGCGCCAGCCGCATCAACAGCGCATTGACTGGGCATTATGCCAAGTCAGGTTCTGCTGCAGGTTCTGGTATACATGAATTTCCAGTGACTAGTGATGTTTTAGCTAATTACACTGCCGGTGCTAATATCACAGTTGATATTTTCCAGGTAGGTCAGATAGTTGATGTTACTGGCACTTCTCTTGGCAAAGGCTTTGCTGGTGCTATCAAGCGTCATCACTTTAAGTCTAACCGCGCTTCACACGGTAATTCAAAATCACATAACGTACCTGGTTCTATCGGTATGGCGCAAGATCCTGGACGTGTTTTTCCAGGTAAACGCATGCCTGGTCACTTAGGGGCTGTTAAAGTCACTACGCAAAATCTTGAAATCGTACGTGTTGATGTTGAGCGTAATCTTCTATTGATTAAAGGTGCGATCCCTGGTTCTAAAGGCGGCGATGTTGTTGTTCGCCCAGCTATTAAAGCTAAGCTTCAGAAGGGGATGAAATAATGGAATTAAAAATAACCGACAAAAGCGGTAAGCTTGCTAAAAAAGGCCTCACTGTATCTGACGATACATTTGGTCGTGAGTTTAACGAGGCTTTAGTGCACCAAGTTGTAGTTGCTTACATGGCTAATGCCCGTACAGCTACTCGTGCACAAAAAGGTCGTGGTAACGTAGCTCATACTACGCACAAGCCATATGCACAAAAAGGAACGGGTAACGCACGTGCTGGTATGACGTCAAGCCCAATCTGGCGTGGAGGCGGTCGTGCATTTCCTAGCTCACCACTTGAAAATTTCAGCCATAAGATAAACCGTAAGGCTTATCGTGCTGGTATGCAAACAATTCTTTCTGAGTTAGTTCGTCAAGAGCGCTTAAATGTTGTTGAAGAATTTGTTGTAGCTACCCCTAAGACTAAGGCTTTGGCTGAAAAAATTAAAAATCTAGGTTATCAAGGTGGCGTTTTAGTGCTTACCGATGGCTTTGATGAGAATTTATACTTATCTTCGCGCAATCTCATTAATGTGATGGTTGTTGATGCTCAGTTTGCTGATCCAGTAAGTTTGGTGCGTTTTCCAAATGTGGTTGCTACAGCTGGTGCAGTGAAGAAACTTGAGGAGATGCTAGCATGATGACCGCTATTACTAAAACTCAAGATCGTTTATTGCAAGTTATTTTGGCGCCTCAGATTACTGAAAAAGCTACTTACATTGCTGATAAACATCAACAGATCGCATTCAAAGTTCGTACTGATGCAACTAAACCAGAAATTAAAGCGGCTGTTGAGCTTATTTTTAAAGTTGAAGTTGAAAAAGTTGCTACGATTAACGTTGAAGGCAAAACTAAGCGCGCTGGCAAAGGTATGGGCAAGCGTAAAGACTGGAAGAAAGCTTATGTAAGCTTGAAGCCCGGTCAAGAAATTAACTTCGCAGCGGCCGAATAAGGAGAGATGAGATGGCATTAGTTAAAGTCAAGCCAACGTCCCCGGGTCGTCGTGGTGTAGTTAAGGTGGTAACACCTGGCCTTTATAAAGGTAAACCACACGCACCGCTGTTGGAAAGTCAAAGTAGACATGCAGGCCGTAACAATAACGGTCATATTACAACCCGTCACCAAGGTGGTGGTCATAAGCAGCATTATCGTTTAATTGACTTCCGTCGCAATAAGCACGGTATTCCAGCGAAAGTGGAGCATATTGAATATGATCCAAACCGCACTGCACACATTGCTTTGTTGTGTTATGCAGACGGTGAGCGCCGTTATATTATTGCTCCGCGTGGTATTGCAGCAGGTGCGCAATTAATTAGTGGTTCAGATGCACCTATTAAACCAGGTAATGCAATGCCTCTACGTAATATTCCAGTTGGTAGCACGATACATTGTATCGAGTTGCAACCTGGTAAAGGTGCGCAGTTAGCGCGTTCAGCTGGTACTTCAGTACAATTACTTGCACGTGAAGGTAGTTATGCTCAGTTACGTTTACGTTCAGGTGAAGTTCGTCGCGTACATGTAGATTGCATGGCAACTTTAGGTGAAGTTGGTAATGAAGAGCATTCACTACGTTCAATTGGTAAAGCTGGTGCTATGCGCTGGCGTGGTGTTCGCCCAACCGTTCGCGGTGTGGTGATGAACCCGGTTGATCACCCGCACGGTGGTGGTGAAGGTAAAACAGCTGCTGGTATGAATCCAGTAAGCCCATGGGGTGTTAAAACTAAGGGTTATCGTACACGTAGTAGTAAGCGTACAGATAACATGCGTATTAGTCGTCGTCCGAGAGGCGTAAGGTAATAATATGGCACGTTCACTTAAAAAAGGTCCATTTATTGATGGTCATTTGGCAAAAAAAGTAGAAGCTGCAGCTGCTATCCGCGATCGCAAACCAATTAAGACTTGGTCACGTCGCTCTACAATTTTCCCAGATTTTATTGGTCTTACTATTGCAATTCATAATGGTAAGCAACACATTCCTGTGTTGATTTCTGAAAACATGGTTGGTCATAAGCTTGGTGAATTTGCGTTAACGCGCACATTCAAAGGTCATGCAGCCGACAAAAAAGCTAAGAAGTAGGAGCTGAACATGCAAGTATCTGCAATATTAAAAGGTGTTCATCTTTCTCCTCAAAAGGCTAGATTGGTGGCAGACCTTGTTCGCGGCAAGAAAGTAGATCACGCGCTTAACATTCTTAATTTCACACCTAAAAAAGGTGCTGAGATTATAAAGAAAGTTGTTGAGTCTGCAATCGCTAATGCTGAACATAACAATGGGGCTGATATTGACGAGTTGAAGGTAACTTCAATTTATGTTGATAAAGGCATTGTGCTAAAACGTATTCGTCCACGTGCAAAAGGTCGTGCTGGCCGTATTACTAAACCAACCTGTCACATTCATGTGACAGTCGGTAACTAAAGGATAATCATGGGTCAGAAAATTCATCCAATTGGTTTCCGTCTAAGCGTCCAGAAGAATTGGTCGTCACGTTGGTATGCCAATAGCAAAAACTTTCCTGCGATGTTGCAAGGCGACATTAAGGTACGTGAGTTTTTAAATAAGAAATTAGCTAACGCTGCTGTTAGTCGTATTTTAATTGAGCGTCCTGCAAAGAATGCTAAGATTACGATCTACAGTGCGCGTCCTGGTGTTGTTTTCGGTAAAAAAGGCGAGGACATTGAGTCTTTGCGTGCAACTTTACAAGGTTTAATGGGCGTGCCTGTTCACTTGAATATTGAAGAAGTGCGTAAGCCTGAAATTGATGCGACATTAATTGCTCAATCTATTGCTCAACAACTTGAAAAACGTGTGATGTTCCGTCGTGCTATGAAGCGTGCAATGCAAAATGCAATGCGTCTTGGTGCTCAAGGTATCAAAATCATGAGTTCAGGTCGTTTAAATGGTATCGAAATCGCGCGTACTGAATGGTACCGTGAAGGCCGAGTGCCATTACATACATTGCGCGCTGACATTGATTACGGTGTTGCTGAGGCTTTAACAACCTACGGTATCATTGGTATCAAAGTTTGGGTATTTAAAGGTGAGATTTTTGCTGGTAATGTACAAGCGCCAATCGGTGCAATGACAACTCCTACTGCTGAGCCAGAGAAAAAAGTAAGAAAGCCGAGGGCTAAAGATGCTGCAACCGTCTAGACAAAAATACCGTAAGATGCAAAAAGGCCGTAATAAAGGCATTGCAACTACGGGTAATAAAGTAAGTTTTGGTGATTTTGGTTTAAAAGCAATTGGTCGTGGCCGTTTAACGGCTCGTCAAATTGAAGCAGCGCGTCGCGTGATGACTCGCCACATTAAACGTGGTGGTCGTGTGTGGATTCGTATTTTTCCAGATCAACCAATTTCTAAAAAACCAGCTGAAGTGCGTATGGGTAACGGTAAAGGTAGTACCGAGTTCTATGTTGCACAAATCCAGCCAGGTAAAATGTTATACGAGATGGATGGGGTGAGCGAAGAGCTTGCACGTGAAGCGTTCCGTTTGGCTGCTGCTAAGTTGCCAATTGAAACGACATTCATGACTCGTCAAATCGGCAGTTAAGGTTAAGGAAGCTAAATATGAAAGCAACCGATTTAAGAGCAAAAAGCGTTGAAGAACTAAATGCTGAGTTGATTGATTTGCGTCGTGCGCAATTCTCTCTCCGCATGCAAGTAGCTACTCAACAATTATCTAAAGTAGATCAGCTAGGTAAGGTACGCAAAGATGTAGCGCGTGTTAAGCTTGTTTTGGCTGAGAAGGCGAAACAGGCTTAATTATGACAGAAGCGACAAAAGTAATACGTAGCCTAACTGGCCGCGTTACAAGTGATAAGATGGATAAAACTGTTACGGTGTTAGTTGAGCGTAAAGTTAAACATCCTTTGATTGGTAAAGTTATTCGCCAATCTAAAAAGTTTCATGCACATGATGAAACAAATAGCTGTAAAGAGGGCGATTTAGTGACTATCATTGAAAGTCGCCCGCTTTCAAAAACTAAATCTTGGGTTGTTAAAGTAGCTTAAGTAATTTAGTTATATTACGCAATTACTAGGAATAGTAATTGCGTAATATTCTTTGGCAATATATAATGTTTGGCTATTTAGGTGAGTGACTTATTTATTATATTTAAGTCTTTAGGCTCTTGCCCCAATACTGACCGGGTCTATCGGCCGTGTTAACTGTAAATTTTATTTTATAGTTAAAAATGGCTGGTGTTGGTTTTAACGGATTAAGTTGGAGATTATTCTCATGATTCAAATGCAATCTCGGCTAGAAGTTGCCGATAACACTGGTGCGCGCTCTGTGCAATGCATCAAAGTGTTAGGTGGTTCTAAGCGTCGTTACGCTGGTATTGGCGATATCATTAAGGTAAGCATCAAAGATGCTGCCCCACGTGGTCGCGTCAAAAAAGGCGAAGTTTACAGTGCAGTTGTTGTGCGTACTGCTAAGGGTGTTCGTCGTCCAGATGGCTCTTTGGTTAAATTCGACAGCAATGCTGCAGTTCTGTTAAATAATAAACTTGAACCGATTGGTACCCGTATTTTTGGGCCAGTAACACGTGAATTACGTACTGAAAAATTCATGAAAATCGTTTCATTAGCACCAGAAGTCTTGTAGGAACTCACATGAATAAAATACGTAAGGGTGATCAAGTCATCCTAAATACAGGTAAAGACAAGGGTAAGCAAGGTTCTGTCATTGCTATTCTAGATTCTGGTCACGTTGTTGTGGAAGGTCTTAACTTAGTTAAGAAGCACGCAAAAGCTAATCCGATGAAGGGAATTGCTGGCGGCATCATATCAAAAGAAATGCCTTTGGACATTTCTAATGTTGCTTTATTTAACAGTGCGACCCAAAAAGGTGATCGCGTAGGCTTTAAGACATTAGATGATGGTCGCAAAATTCGCGTATTCAAATCTAATGGCGAAGCAGTGGACGCATAGGAAGAATTATGGCGCGCTTAAAAGATTTTTATAAAGACTCAGTTGTAAAAGCTATGACTGAGCAATTTGGTTACACTTCTGTAATGCAGGTTCCACGTATTGATAAGATTACTCTTAACATGGGTGTGGGTGAAGCTGTTGCAGATAAAAAAGTAATGGAACACGCTGTTGGCGACATGGAGAAGATTGCTGGTCAAAAAGCAATTGTAACTAAAGCTAAGAAATCAGTGGCGGCATTTAAAATTCGTGATGATTATCCTGTCGGCTGTAAAGTTACTTTACGTCGTGAGCGTATGTACGAATTTCTTGATCGCTTAGTTACTGTAGCTATTCCGCGTATTCGTGATTTTCGCGGTATTTCTGCGAAATCATTTGATGGTCGTGGTAACTACAATATGGGTGTTAAAGAGCAGATTATTTTCCCTGAAATTGAGTACGACAAGATTGATGCAATTCGTGGAATGAATATCACAATTACAACAACTGCGAAAACGGATGAAGAAGCAAAAGCATTGCTTGCTGCATTTAGTTTTCCTTTCAGAGGTTAAGTCATGGCTAAAACCTGTATGACAGAGCGCGAAGTTAAACGTCGTGCAACTGTAAGTAAATTCGCTGTAAAACGAGCTGCTCTTGAAGCGGCAATGAATGACGTAAATGCAACATCTGAAGCTAGATTTGAAGCGCGCATGAAATTTCAGGCGCTTCCACGTAATTCTAGTCCAGTGCGTCTTCGTAATCGTTGTGCATTAACTGGTCGCCCACGTGGTGTGTTTAGTAAATTCGGTATTGGGCGTAGTAAATTGCGCGATTTAATGATGGCTGGCTTCGTACCAGGCGTCACTAAAGCCAGCTGGTAATAGGGGGAATAGCTATGAGTATGAGTGATCCAATTGCCGACATGTTGACGCGCATTCGTAATGCGCAAATGGTCAATAAAGCGGTTGTTACTATGCCATCTTCAAATGTTAAGACTGCTATTGCTAGCGTACTTAAAGAAGAGGGTTATGTTGAAGATTTCGCAGTGCAAACTGAAGGTAGCAAAGCTACTTTGACAATTAGTCTTAAATATTATGCTGGTCGCCCTGTTATTGAGCGTATTCAGCGTGTAAGTAAGCCTGGTTTGCGCGTGTATAAAGGGAGTCAAGAGATTCCTAAAGTAATGAATGGCCTTGGTGTGACGATTATGTCTACATCTAAGGGTGTAATGACAGATCGTAAAGCTCAAGCTGCCGGTATCGGTGGTGAAGTTCTTTGCGTAGTGGCTTAAGGAGAAGCAAATGTCACGTGTTGCTAAAAACCCAGTCGCTATTCCAGAAAAAGTTGAAGTGGTACTAAGTGCTACGTCAATCGATATTAGTGGTCCTTTAGGTAAGCTTTCACAAGCTTTAACGAATGCTGTTGTACTTAAGCGCGAAGGTGAAACAATCACTTTCTTGGCTTCTAGTGATGCTCAGCATTCTCGTGCTATGTCTGGTACATTGCGCGCGCTTGTAGCTAATATGGTTCATGGTGTATCGCAAGGCTTTAGTCGTAAATTAACACTAGTTGGTGTTGGTTATAAAGCTGCTGCTCAGGGTTCAATTTTGAACTTAGAATTAGGTTACTCACATCCAATTAGTCACAGAATGCCTGCTGGTGTTACGGTGGTCACTGCAACGCCAACTGAAATTTTACTTACAGGCGTTGATAAACAAGTGGTTGGTCAAGTTGCTGCGCAAATTCGTGCGTATCGTGCTCCGGAGCCTTATAAAGGCAAGGGTGTGCGTTATTCTGATGAAGTTGTTGCGATTAAAGAAACCAAGAAGAAATAAGGCTTAATAAAATGAATAACGTAAATAATCGCTTGCGTCGTGCACGTAAAACCCGTGCCAAAATTGCTGAGCTAAAAGTTACTCGTCTAAGTGTGCATCGTACTAATACGCACATTTATGCACAAATTATTGCTGAATCTGGTGATATGGTAATTGCTAGTGCTTCAACAGTTGAGGCTGACGTTCGTAAGAATTTGAAAAATGGTGGCAATATTGAAGCCGCTGCATTAATTGGTAAAATTATTGCAGAAAAAGCGGTTAAAGCCGGTGTAACTACCGTTGCTTTTGATCGTTCTGGTTACAAATATCACGGTCGTATTAAAGCGTTGGCTGATGCCGCACGTGAAAACGGCTTATCCTTCTAATTGGTCTGATTGCTAAAGAGGTTAATGATGGCGAGAGAAATGGAACAGCAACAGCAGCAGACTGATGGTTTGCGCGAAAAAATGATTGCGGTTAATCGTGTAAGTAAAACGGTTAAAGGTGGTCGTATTATGAGTTTTGCAGCTCTTACAGTAGTTGGCGATGGCGATGGTGCTGTTGGTATGGGTAAAGGTAAAGCACGTGAAGTACCTGTTGCCGTACAAAAAGCAATGGATGAAGCACGTCGTGGTATGTTGAAAATTAATTTGACAAACGGCACATTGCATCATGCAGTGACTGGCGTACATGGCGCAGCTAAAGTTTTCATTCAGCCGGCTTCTGAAGGTACAGGCATTATTGCTGGTGGTGCAATGCGCGCTATTTTTGAAGTTATGGGTGTAACTAACGTTGTTGCAAAATGTATTGGTTCTACCAATCCTTATAACTTAGTTCGTGCAACTTTGAACGGTTTAGAATCAATGAACACACCATCAGAAATCGCAGCTAAACGTGGTAAATCTGTTGAAGATATTAGAGGCTAATCATGGCTAAAGTAAAAAAAGATGCATCAACTATTAAAGTAACGCTAGTAAAAAGTGTTATCGGTCGTATTGAAGCGCATAAAGCTACCGTTAAAGGTTTAGGTTTACGTCGCATTCGTCATACAGTTGAGTTGCAAGATACTCCAGCAATTCGCGGCATGATCAATGCCGTTAGCTATCTAGTAAAGGTAGAGGGATAATGCAGTTAAATACAATTAAGCCTGCCGAAGGCTCGAAAAAAGAACGTCGCCGCGTAGGTCGTGGTATCGGTTCTGGTTTTGGTAAAACAGCTGGTCGCGGTCATAAAGGTCAAAAATCACGTACGGGTGGATTTCACAAAGTTGGTTTTGAGGGCGGTCAAATGCCTATTCAACGCCGCTTACCTAAACGTGGTTTTAAATCAATGACTAAAGCTAAAACTGCACACGTTCGTACTAGTGAACTTTCTTTAATTCCTAACGAGGTTATTGACTTGTTGGCGTTGAAGGCATCAAACATTGTTTCTGGTACAGTTCGTAATGCAAAAATATTCTTGTCAGGTGATGTTACTGCTAAGTTTAATATCCAAGGTCTGCTTATGACTAAAGGCGCACGCGCTGCAGTTGAGGCGGCTGGCGGTAAAATCTTAGAAGCTGTATAAGAGTATTGTTTTGGCAAAAGATAGCATATTAAAAGCAGCTTCAAAAATGGGCGAACTTAAAAGTCGCCTGTTATTTGTTTTAGGTGCATTAGTCGTTTATAGATTGGGTGCGCATATACCTGTTCCTGGCATTGATCCTGATGTATTGGCTAAGCTATTCCAGTCGCAAAGTGGTGGTATCTTGGGAATGTTTAACATGTTCTCGGGTGGCGCCTTGTCTAGATTTACTGTATTTGCATTAGGAATTATGCCCTATATTTCTGCGTCTATTATTATGCAGTTAATGGCGGCCGTTTCTCCTAAGCTAGAGCAGTTGAAAAAAGAAGGCGAAGCTGGGCGTAGAACAATTACCAAGTGGACGCGTTATGGCACTGTAGTTCTGGCTGCATTTCAAGCGTTAGGTATTGCAATAGCATTAGAAGGTCAGCCAGGACTTGTTTTGGAGCCGGGTTTAGCTTTTAGGCTTATTGCTATGATTACGCTTGTAAGCGGCACAATGTTCATCATGTGGCTAGGCGAGCAGATAACTGAACGCGGAATTGGTAACGGTATTTCGATTATCATATTTGCTGGTATTGTTGCTGGTTTGCCAAAAGCGGTTGGATCTACTGCTGAAATGGTTAACACTGGTGCTTTTAGCGTACCTTTAGGATTTTTCCTGTTGATTGCTACTGTATTAGTTACAGCTCTGGTAGTTTTTGTAGAGCGTGGACAACGTAAGATAACGGTTAACTATGCTAAACGTCAGGTTGGCAATAAAGTTTACGGTGGCCAAACTACACATCTTCCTTTGAAGCTAAATATGGCTGGTGTTATACCTCCGATATTTGCTTCTAGCATTATTTTATTCCCAGCAACGCTTGCTGGTTGGTTTGGTAGTAGCGAAAAAATGTATTGGTTAAAAGATGTTGCTACAGCACTTTCGCCAGGACAGCCGATATATATATTGTTTTTTGCAACTGCAATCGTATTTTTCTGTTTTTTTTATACGGCGTTACAATTTAATCCTAAAGATACTGCAGATAATTTGAAGAAAAGCGGTGCATTTGTTCCAGGTATTCGTCCGGGCGTTCAAACTGCAAAATATATTGATCGTATTATGGGTCGTCTAACTCTAGTAGGTGCTGCATACATTACATTGGTATGTTTATTGCCAGAGTTTTTGATTTTGAAGTTTAATACACCGTTCTACTTTGGTGGTACATCATTGTTGATTATTGTTGTTGTAACAATGGATTTTATGTCACAAGTTCAGTCGCATTTGATGTCGCAGCAATATGAAGGTTTGCTAAAAAAGGCTAACTTTAAAGGCAATACACAAAGCAGCAAATAGTTATTGTCTTATTAGTAACTAATGAAATTTAATATAATTAAATGTAGTTTAAGAAGTGATGGAGTGATAAATGAGAGTTCGTGCATCAGTAAAACCGTTATGCCGTAATTGTAAAGTTGTTCGCCGTCGTGGAGTTGTACGTATTATCTGTACAGACCCTCGTCATAAACAACGTCAAGGTTAATTGATTAAATTCAAAAACCAAGTTAATGAATAGTAATATTAGTCATTAATTGAGATGGTCACTAATATTGTGATCAGAAGATAAGCTAATTGATAAAAATTGGTTTTACTGATAAAATCTTTGGCCTTTTTAAAGCTATAGAATTTTAAGTAAGCCTAAATTTTGGAGTAAGGTATGGCTCGTATTGCAGGGGTAAATATCCCAAATAATAAACACACTGAAATTGCATTAACTGCAATCTTTGGTATTGGTCGTAATACAGCACAGAAAATCTGTGTTTCTGCTGGCGTGTTAGCTTCAGCAAAGATCAAAGATTTGAACGATGCGGACGTAGAGAAGTTACGTGAGGAAGTTGCTAAGTTTAAAGTAGAAGGTGATTTACGCCGTGAAGTTTCAATGAACATCAAGCGTTTAATGGATCTTAACTGTTATCGTGGTGTTCGTCATCGTCGTGGTTTACCTGTTCGTGGTCAACGCACTAAAACAAATGCGCGTACACGTAAAGGTCCGGTCAAGGCTATTAAGCAAGCTAAGTAAACGAGTTTAAAATTTAGGTTTACAAATTTTAGTTTAACAAATTTTAGTACGATTTTTGGTAAGGAAAGTGCAACATGGCAAAAGCTAATGTACGCGTAAGAAAAAAAGTTAAAAAGAATATTGCAGAGGGTATAGCCCACGTGCATGCATCTTTTAACAACACTATTATCACAATTACTGATCGTCAGGGTAATGCGTTGTCTTGGGCTACTTCTGGTGGTCAAGGCTTTAAAGGTTCACGTAAAAGTACGCCTTTCGCAGCTCAAGTGGCAGCAGAAGTCGCTGGTAAATCAGCGCAAGAAAATGGTGTCAAGAATTTAGAAGTGCGTATTAAAGGGCCAGGCCCAGGTCGCGAATCTGCTGTGCGCGCACTTAATGCAGCTGGTTTTAAAATCACCAGCATTACTGATGTGACACCAGTGCCACATAACGGCTGCCGTCCACCTAAAAAACGTCGCATTTAAGCTGAGCTTATAGCTCGCATAGTAGAGATAACAGGAGAATACCTTGGCTAGAAATTTAGACCCTAAGTGTCGTCAATGTCGCCGTGAAGGCGAAAAGCTTTTTTTAAAAGCTGAAAAATGTTTTACAGATAAATGTGCAATTGAAAAACGCAATTTTCCACCTGGTCAGCACGGTCAACGTCGTAACCAGCGTCTTTCAGATTACGGTGTTCAATTACGTGAAAAGCAAAAAGTTCGTCGTATTTACGGTGTGCTTGAAGCTCAATTCCGTAGTTACTACGCAGAAGCTGATCGTAAAAAAGGCATTACAGGTGAGAACTTGTTGCAACTTCTTGAGTGTCGTTTAGATAACGTTACTTACAGAATGGGTCTTGGTGGATCACGTACTGAAGCGCGTCAAATAGTTCGCCATAACAGCATTTTGGTGAATGGCCGTCGCGTCAATATTCCTTCATTCCAAGTGAAGGCTGGTGATGTTGTTAGTGTGGCTGAAGCTTCTAAAACGCAACTGCGTATTAAAGGTGCATTAGTAGCAGCTGAGCAACGTGGTTTCCCAGCTTGGATTGAAGTTGATGTAAAAGCACTTAAAGGTACTTTTAAGGCTAAACCACAACGTGATGAGTTACCTTCAACAATCAATGAATCATTGGTAGTTGAGCTTTACTCAAAATAACTAAATAAGTAAGTTGGCTAGTCCAACTTGCTTGTGTCTTAGGTTGTGATTTATTTAATGCTTTGCAGGCTCATTCACTTATATTAAAAGGTATAACTATGCATAACAGTCCTACCGAATACTTAAAACCACGTGTCGTTGATGTTGAAGTTTTATCACCATTGCGTGCACGTGTAACGTTAGAACCAATGGAGCGTGGCTTTGGCTTTACTCTTGGAAATGCTTTACGTCGTGTTTTATTATCTTCAATTCCTGGCTTCGCAATTACAGAAGTTAAGATTGATGGTGTAGTGCATGAGTATTCAACTTTAGATGGCGTACAAGAAGATGTAGTAGATATTTTACTAAATCTCAAAGGCGTAGCATTAAAGTTGAACATCAAGTCAGAAACTATTTTGACTTTGAATAAATCAGTTGAAGGTGTTGTAACTGCTGGTGATTTTGAGACTGGTCATGATGCTGAAATTGTTAATCCTGATCATGTTATTGCTCATCTTACTAAAGGTGGCAAACTTAACTTGGAAGTTAAAGTTGAGATGGGTCGTGGTTATCAGCCGGTTCCTGCACGTCAAAAAGCAAATGAAGAAGATCGTGTGCTTGGCTTTATTATGGTTGATGCATCATTCAGTCCAATAAATAAAGTAAGTTACCAAGTTGAAAATGCTCGTGTTGAGCAGCGCACTGATTTGGATAAGCTAGTAATGGATGTTGAAACTAACGGTGTTATTGAACCTGAGCAAGCTATTCGTGATGCTGCACGTATATTGATGGGTCAACTATCTGTATTCGCGGATCTTGAAGGTGCACCTAGCGAAGTGGAAGTTAAATCTGCTCCGCAAGTTGATCCAATTTTACTTCGTCCAGTGGACGATTTGGAATTAACGGTTCGTTCTGCGAACTGTTTAAAAGCAGAAAATATATTTTACATTGGTGATTTGATTCAACGTACTGAGAATGAGTTGTTAAAAGCTCCTAATCTAGGCCGTAAGTCATTAAATGAAATTAAAGATGTACTCGCTACTCGTGGCCTTACCTTGGGCATGAAATTAGAAAACTGGCCACCTGTTGGTCTTGAAAAAGCTTAATTATTAAGCTTAAATATTAAGTTAAGAAACTTTAAGGAATTACTATGCGTCACGGTAATAGCAATCGTAAATTAAATCGTACCAGCAGCCATCGTGCAGCTATGTTTCGTAACATGACAGCTTCATTGCTGCGTCACGAAGTCATCAAAACTACTTTGCCTAAAGCAAAAGAGTTGCGCAAGTTCGCCGAGCCTTTAATTACACTAGGTAAAACACCAACATTAGCCAATCGTCGTTTAGCGTTCAGTCGTTTGCGTGATCGTGAAATTGTAGGTAAATTATTCGGTGAATTAGGTCCCCGCTATTTAACACGTAATGGTGGGTACCTGCGTGTGTTGAAATGTGGTTTCCGTAATGGTGATAATGCTCCTATGGCACTTGTTGAGTTAGTTGATCGTCCAGATTCAACTGCAGAAGTTTTAGTTGCAGACTAGAACTTTACTTAGATAGTAGATTAAAAAAACCAGCTTCTAGCTGGTTTTTTTAAATCACTCTGCCGCTAAAGTTATCATAGCTAAGCATTTATTCGCGAATTAAATACTCAATATCATTTATAGTAAACGGCCAAAAGATTTCCTGATTGTTATCTAATCTTTTTAATGCTGGAATGCTTATCTCATATTTTGCAAGCAAATTATGGTCGCTTGTAATCTCAATGATTTTTATGTTGACGTCGTGTTCCTGTTTAATCCTTTCAGCCAGAACTTCAGCCTGCTCACATAAATGACAAAATGTTGTTGAGTAGAGATTAAGAGATATTGTCATATTCGATTTATCCTAATATTAAAAAATCCCTGTGCTAAATAGCGTAATCCAGTATAAAGAATAACTTATATATTAATTCATTGGATTCTGTTGGACTGAGAGCTAGGGCATTATTAATTTTTATTAAATTATTTGTTGTCGTGTTAAAATTTGTTTAATAGAAGGCGATATTATACAAAAAGGCAGGCCTTATGAGTGACATTGAAAGTCTTCAAGATCAGCGTCTAAAAGTTAAAGCTATGATCGAGCGCCATAAGTTAGTTGAGAATCTAGTGCATCGTCAAGGCATGCCAAGACACGATATTGTTGAGAGTATGGTACAGCAAAATAATTTTTCTGAGCTTAGAAGGTTTCTAGAAAAGTTAGATTTTGAAGCGATAGCCAATATTCTTGAATCATTGCCAATCGTGGATTTGCATGTTATTTGGTCACTTGTAAATGAAGATCGTAAGGAAGAGATACTTCTTGTCGTTTCAGATTCAGTACGAGTTGAATTGGTCTCTGAACCTAAACCTGAAAATCAAAGCATGGTTATTCGTGTGTTTGACCTGCACGAAGGTCGTTTGCGCCAAATCCCAATATATAACAGAGAAGATCTTGCTAAAGCTAAGCCAATTTGGGTTGATCTGGTTACGCCCGAAGATGAGCAGCTTGAATGGGCTAGGGAAATTTTTGGTGTAAACTTACCTAACCCAAAAGAATTAACCGACTTGGAAACTAGCGCCCGTTTCTATGAAGAAGAAAATGGTGAAGTGCATCTCCATTCTGCTTTCTTACTTGAACGTGAGAATGAATCTCGAAACGTAGCTGTAGCATTTATCTTGAATAAAGGCACGCTGTTTTCCGTCAGAAGTGAAGAATTGCCGGTCTTCCGTTTGCAGCGCTTACGAGCAAGAGCGCAAGCGGGATATGTTTCTGAAGCCAAGGATGTGCTGCTAGACTTATACGCAGCTGATGTTGAGTATTCTGCAAATGCTTTAGAGGATGAGTATGTGCGACTTGAGGAAGTCGGTCGACAAGTATTTCGGTCGCATATGACGAATGAGCAGGCCGCTAAAATTCTTACCGCTATTTCTGTGGAAGAAGATCTTAATGGTCGGATACGTCGTAATGTTCTTGATACGCGGAACGCTTTATCTTTTTTAATGCGTCGCAAATTTCTATCAATTGCACAACATGAAGATGTCCGTGAAATTTTGCGTGATATTGAGTCATTGGACGGGCATACCACTTTTCTATTCAATAAAATTAATTTTCAAATGGATGCAACCGTTGGTTTCTTGAACGTTAATCAGAATAAGGATTTAAAACGCTTAACGGTAATCAGCGTGGTTATTATGCCTATCAACGTTCTAGCTGGGATTGGTGGTATGTCAGAGTTTTCTATGATGACACATGCCATCCCGTGGCCAATTGCTTATAGTGCATTTATTATTGGCATGATAGCGATTGGAATCATGACCTACATTGCCTTACGGCATTTGGAAAATAGTAGAATTAAAAATCACCGCATAGAAAATCACTAAGCTGAGATTTTAATTTAAATATTCAGCACGCCCACAATTATTACTTACCCATTGAGATTGTCGTTAGTAAATGAATACTGAAATTCAATTAGTTTGGCAAGAAGTGCTTTCGGACTTTTCAACGCCAGTAGCCCTTTTGCAGTTTGCAATAATCGCAATAGCCTGTGGAGTCGCGTGGGTAATTAATGGTGCATTGCGCACCTATGTTGCTAGTAGCGCCCTACATGGATGGAAGCGAGGTGTTGGCAGCATTAATCGCGTTATTTTTCCAATTTCTGCTCTCATTTTCGTTCAGATAGGCAAGGTCGTACTTGCGCATTGGCAGCATACTGGTGTCCTGCATTTAGCAAGTACACTATTGTTAGCAATGGCGGTCATTAGATTGGCTGTTTACGCTATACGATACATTGTTGCGCCAGGTGGTTTACTTAAAACCTTGGAAAATAGCCTTTCTGGCTTAATTTGGATGCTGTTAGCTTTACATTTGAGTGGATTATTACCTCAGATTTTGCAAGTGTTGGAAGACGTAAGATTTAATATTGGCAAGCATCCGGTAGATCTTTTACTTGTTCTGCAGGCTTTATTCACAATTGTTATCACCTTATTTGTCGCCTTATGGGTTAGCCGCATACTCGAAAATAAGCTCATGCTTACAGAGCAGTTGAATGTAAATGTGCGTGTAGTTCTGACTAAATTATTGCGTATATTATTATTATTTATTGCGCTTATGATTGCCTTGTCAGCAGTTGGTTTAGATATTACGTTTCTATCTGTCTTTGGCGGTGCACTTGGTGTTGGATTGGGTTTCGGTTTACAGCGAATTGCCAGTAACTACGTCAGTGGATTTATCTTATTGCTGGATAAGTCTATGCAGATAGGCGATGTGATCACAATAGATAAACATTACGGCATAGTCAGTGATTTAAGGTCGCGCTATATGGTGTTAGCCAAAAGTGATGGTGCGCACGTGATTATTCCAAATGAAGCCTTAATTACAACTTCCGTAGTCAATCATTCACTCATCGAGCATAAGGGTTCTATACAAATTGATTTATGTATTAGTTTTGGAAGCAATTTAGATCTCGCAATAGAACTAATGCAAGCGGTAATAAAAGACAATAAGCGTATTTTAGCGCTTCCTGCCGCAGATGTAACGGTTAAGGGATTTAGCGAGTACGGCATTGACTTGACTATGAGTGTTTGGATTCTGAATCCAGAAATTGGTAAGTCTGCATTTCAGTCGGCATTAAATTTAGCCATTTGGCATTCATTCAAAGCGAATGATATTGCATTCGGAAAATATCAGCTCAATAGAGAGTATGTAGGTTAATTGTCAGCATTCAAAAGCCTGCTTATCGCAATCCTAAATAAAAAGCACTTTTCATGAATGCTCAAATGTAACTATCCTGTAACAAATCGAATTAACGCTTGACCAAAGTATAAAGCC
>JBBAOU010000021.1:0-17668 GCA_040401175.1 Methylotenera sp.
TCCCATGCAACATTTTCCTTCGAAAAATGTTGCACTTCAAATTTGAGCGCGCCCAGTTAAAAATTCATCTAGTTAACTCTTTAACATTAAACTACTCTAAAGTTAAATAGCAATAGGCGCAGCAATTGACGGGGCAGGATTGTAGTTTAGGATTTCAAAATCCTCAAACTTATAATCGTAAATTGAATCAGGTCGGCGATTTATTTTTAATTGTGGCAGTGCTTGTGGTTCTCTTGATAATTGCGTTTCTATCTGCGCGGTATGATTTGAGTAGGCGTGCAAGTCACCAATACTAATGATTATTTCATGTGGTATCAAATCACATTGCTGTGCAAGCATATGCGTTAATAGGGCCAGTGAAGCGGTGTTGTACGGCAGGCCTAAAAAGCTATCTGAACTACGAATATACAGTTGCGCCGATAGTTTGTTGTCTGCTACGTAGAACTGGTAGAGTAAATGGCACGGTGGTAGCGCCATCTTGCCCTGCTCGGCATTCGCTTGCGGGCTAATAGATTCGTCAGGCAAGTATTCTACATTCCAAGCATGGAACAAAATTCGACGGCTATTCGGGTTGTTTTTCAGTGTGTTTATAACGTAATCAATCTGGTTAATACTGTCACCATCTTTGGTTGGCCACGCAGTCCATTGCTTGCCATAAACTGGGCCTAAATCACCAGTTTCTGTTGCCCATTCATTCCAAATAGAAACGCCATGATTTTTCAACCACTCGGTATTAGTATCGCCACTTAAGAACCAGATTAATTCGTTTGCGATGCTTTTAAAATGCAGTTTTTTGGTAGTTAGTAATGGAAACCCAGTTGAAAGATCATGACGTATCTGGCGACCAAATACCGAGCTTGTACCCGTGCCGGTGCGATCACCTTTTACCGTGCCATTTGCTAAGATGTCTTGCAATAGCTCTAAATATTGTTTCATTACTGAATTGCCTTTAATTGTATATTTTAATGATAGCGTTATTGGGTATCTATATATAAGTTGTTTTTATTAAACGGTTTTTTCATTTAAATGCTTTAATAAAGTCATTAAAAATTATGCCAAAGATCGAATATCTAGCCTGAATTTAGACTTGGATGTAGACGTTACAGCCAATGTTGATTAGATCGTTTGACTACATATTATGGTTCCATTAAACTTAAGTCAAGGTTATGTTATTCGAGTATTTTAATAGTAAAAGTGAGGCAACTTGTGCATGTAATGATGTTAATAAATAGTTTGTACGAGTGCGTTAACAGCAAGCTTGTCAGAAAAGTTAATGAAAATTTTTTACTGGTAATACAGTCTGTCATTATGCGTATGGCAACACTTTAATGGCCAATCTTTCACTTATTGTTGCGGTTGCAAATAATCATGTTATTGGTATTAACAACACCTTGCCTTGGCATTTGCCCGAAGACTTAAAACGATTTCGTGCGCTAACGACTGGTCATCATATTATTATGGGGCGTAAGACCTATGAGTCCCTAGGGCGTTTGTTACCAGGCCGTACCACAGTGATAGTCACGCGAAATAAAGACTATAAACTGGAGGGCGCGCTGGTCGCTCATTCACTACAGGCGGCGCTATATTTATGCCTGAATGATGTTGAGGCTTTCGTCATTGGCGGTGCAGAACTGTACCAAGATGGGCTCAAACTTGCGAACAAACTCTATATTACCGAGGTGGATTTAGAAGTGACGGGCGATGCATTTTTCCCTGCTATAGACATGCAAGAGTGGCTAGAGACCTCGCGTGAAGCACATACTTCAGCACAAGGTCTGCCTTTTACTTACCTTAGTTATACGCGTAAGGCCTAGCTAATTTACTGTCTAACCTTACTTTACTTACTCCACTCACTTAAAGTTCTACGCAATCCACGTAATAAATTGCTTTACCATCCACCACTTGTTTTACTAGGCCGTGATTATCTGTTTCAAAACCTGGGAATTTTTCGTTAAATTCTCGGGCAAATTTCAAATAATTGACAATGATTTTGTTGAACTGCTCACCTGGAATCAATAACGGAATGCCTGGTGGGTAGGGCGTTAATAATACGGCAGTAATTCGGCCTTCTAGATCGTCAATAGGCACGCGGTCTATTTTACGATGTGCCATTTTAGCGAAGGCATCAGTTGGCTTCATGGCCGGAATCATGTCTGACAAATACATTTCTGTGGTCAAGCGTGCCACGTCATTAGCTTTGTAAACCTCATGAATTTGTTTGCATAAGTCACGTAAGCCTACTTTTTCGTAGCGCGGTTGTTTTTGCACGAATTCAGGTAGCACTTTCCATAGCGGTTGGTTCTTATCATAATCATCTTTAAATTGTTGTAGCGCCGCTACCATTGTGTTCCAGCGGCCTTTGGTGATGCCGATAGTAAACATAATAAAGAATGAATATAAACCGGTTTTCTCTACAATGACGCCATGCTCAGCTAAGTATTTAGTGACAATCGCGGCAGGAATACCAAACTGATCAGAGAAATCACCTTTAATATCCAAGCCCGGCGTAATAATGGTCGCCTTAATTGGATCTAGCATATTAAAGTTTTCGGCTAGGTTACCAAAGCCATGCCAAGCCTCATTGGCTTTTAACATCCAAGCATCACGCTCTTCTAAACCTTCTTCGCTTAAATCATCTGGGCCCCACACTTTAAACCACCAGTCAGCCCCCCATTCTTCGTCCACCTTACGCATCGCGCGGCGGAAGTCCAAAGCCTCCATCAGACTTTCTTCAACTAACGCCGTACCTCCAGGCGCTTCCATCATGGCTGCTGCTACATCAATGCTGGCAACTATTGAATATTGCGGGCTAGTGGATGTGTGCATTAAATAGGCTTCGTTGAATATGTCACGATCCAGTTCATGGTTCTCGGCATTTTGTACCAAAATCTGGCTTGCTTGGCTTAGGCCTGCAAGTAATTTATGGGTAGATTGCGTTGAAAATACCATACTTTCTTTGCAGCGTGGACGGTCTTCGCCTATGGCATGGTAGTCACCATAAAAGTCATGGAAAGTGGCATGCGGCAACCAAGCCTCATCAAAATGCAAAGTGTCGATTTTGCCATCTAACATTTCTTTAATTTCTTCCACGTTATATAACACGCCATCGTAAGTTGATTGTGTGATGGTTAATACACGTGGTTTTACATTTTTATCTGTGGCAAATGGGTTACGGTCAATTTTCTTTTGAATTTTTTCCCACTCAAATTCAGACTTTGGAATAGGACCGATAATGCCGAAGTGATTGCGCGTAGGCATTAAAAATACTGGAATAGCGCCGGTCATAATAATGGCATGCAATACTGATTTATGGCAGTTACGATCAACCACTACGACATCACCAGGCGCAACCGTTGAGTTCCATACAATTTTATTACTAGTAGATGTGCCATTGGTCACAAAATATAAGTGATCACAGTTGTAAATTCGCGCAGCATTGCGCTCAGACGCTGCTACCGGGCCAGTATGGTCTAGTAGTTGGCCTAATTCATCAACCGCATTACAAACGTCCGCACGTAGCATGTTTTCACCAAAGAACTGGTGAAACATTTGACCTACCGGTGACTTTAAAAACGCAACACCACCCGAGTGTCCCGGGCAATGCCAAGAATAAGAACCGTCGGCTGCGTATTCTGTGAGGGCTTTGAAAAAGGGTGGTGGCAGACTATCTAAATAAGTACGCGCTTCACGTAAAATATAACGCGCAACAAATTCTGGCGTATCTTCGTACATGTGAATAAAGCCACTGAGTTCGCGTAAAATTTCATTTGGAATATGACGTGAAGTACGCGTTTCACCGTGTAAGAAAATAGGTATTTCTTCATTACGATAGCGAATTTCATCAACAAAATTACGCAAATTGTCTAACGCATCTTGGTTTTCTTCAACAAATTCATTGTCATCAATCGATAGAATAAACGCAGAAGCGCGGCTTTGCTGCTGGGCAAATGAGGTAAGATCGCCATAGCTGGTAACGCCCAATACTTCAAAGCCTTCAGCTTCTATGGCTTTTGCCAACACACGAATACCTAGGCCTGATGAGTTTTCAGAGCGAAAATCTTCATCGATGATGACAACGGGAAAGCGGAATTTCATTAAATAAATTTCCTAAATTTGATCTTGTTTTAAATCTGGGTTTGAAATCTTGGGTTTAAATCGTGTGTTTAAAATACGGATTTAAATCTTAGGTAAAGTCACACCAACTTGGCCTTGATACTTGCCGCCACGGTCTTTGTAGCTGGTTTCGCAAACATCATCTGCATCGGCTTCAAAAAACAAAACCTGCGCGCAACCTTCATTAGCGTAGATTTTGGCCGGCAACGGTGTCGTGTTACTAAATTCTAATGTGACATAGCCTTCCCATTCTGGCTCGAAGGGTGTGACGTTCACAATAATGCCACAGCGCGCGTAAGTCGATTTTCCTAGGCAAATAGTTAGCACATTGCGCGGAATTCTGAAATATTCAACCGTGCGCGCTAAGGCAAATGAGTTAGGTGGAATGATGCAGTAATCTGCATTCACTTCTACAAATGAATTGGGGTCGAAATTCTTAGGATCAACTATCGTGCTATTAATATTCGTAAATAACTTAAATTCTGTTGAGCAGCGAATATCGTAACCGTAGCTTGATGTGCCGTATGAAACCATGCGCTCGCCTTTAGCGTTCTTCTTCACTTGATTCGGTTCAAACGGCTCTATCATGCCGTGTTGCTCGGCCATTTTGCGTATCCACTTGTCTGATTTTATGCTCATAATTCGGTGCTTTTTATGGTTTAAAAAGATAAAAAAGCGGAGTTACTGGCTCCGCTTTCCGCTTGCTTTCAATAAGTGCAAATAATAGCAATAAAACAAGGCTTTTATGTGAAGTTTTTAATCGTAAAAACCTAATTTTTTCAAATAAATTCGCTCTTATCTTTTTACTTGGCTCTGATTCTATTATCTTTAGCTTGGAAAAACTGGCTTTTAGTGTTTATCACCATTTAATTCAATGCTATAACGCCAGAATTGATCTTCTGATTCAAAAATTACGCTAGATTCTTTCGGATCGCGACTGCCCGCGCTATATTGCAGCACTGGTGATTTGTCTGCAGCCCAAGCTTTTACAATCGGGTCTATCAAACGCCATTGCGCTTCTACTTCACTAATATGTAGATACAGTGACGGATCACCTTCCATCAGGTTAAGTAAAAGTGATTCGTAGGAATCTATGGTTTCATCAGCCGCTTGGCGCTGTGGGCTATCAATACTCAAAGTACGGGTTGCAATGTCTAAGCCTGGAATTTTAGATTCGATTTCCATTTTGATACATTCACGCGGTTGAATATTGAGCATTAGCCAGTTTTGATGTTGTTCGTCATTCAATTGCATAGGCGCTTTTTTGAAGCGTATAGAAATTGCTGTATTACCTTCGTGCATGCGCTTTGCGGTGCGCACATAAAAAGGTACGTCTTTCCAGCGCGGGTTATCAATAAATAGTTTCAAAGCTGCGTATGTTTCAGTCACGCTTTCGGTGACGCCTACGCTTGCTAATTCATCTAAATAGCCAAGAACGTTTTCTCCATGACCATCAGACGCACAAACACGACCCGCTGAATATTGCGCGCGAAAAACATGCTGTTCAATGGCATCTACTGGAATTGGCGTTATCGATTGTAATACTTTTACTTTTTCTGCTCGGATGCTTTCTGGGCTTAAATCTTGAGGTTTTTCCATTGCTACTAACGCTAATGTTTGTAGTAAATGGCTTTGCACCATATCGCGCAATGCACCGGTGTTGTTATAAAACTCGGTGCGATCGCCTACGCCTAAAGTTTCGTTATTGGTGATTTGTACGTGGTCGATGTACTGGTTGTTCCAAATCGGTTCAAACATGGCATTGGCAAAGCGCGTAAGCATGATGTTTTGCAGTGCAGATTTACCCAAATAATGGTCAATTCGGTAGATTTGACTTTCTTTTAAATGTTTGGTGATTGATGCTTGCAATGCTTGCGCTGAAGATAAATCTGTACCAAATGGTTTTTCAATTAACACGCGACGCCAATACTTACTTTCGTCTAGCAAACCTACCCCAGACAACTGCTCAACGATAGGCGCAAAGTCAGTTGGGCGCACGGATAAGAAGTAAGCTAAATTTTGTGGAAATACGCTTTCGTCAGCCAGTTTAGCCTGCATTTTTTGGAATGCATTCAAGTCTGTTGGTGGGTTGGAGTGGTAATGGTTACGCGCCATAAAACGCTCGAACACGGCTTCATCGTAGCCATTTTTGAACTTGGTATCTAGCATAGATTTAATGTCTGCTTGCCACGCCTCTCTCGATACTTCACCTCGACCTACGGATAAAATGGCCATGTGCTCTGGCAGGCGGCAAGCGGCATCTAAGCGGAATAGTCCAGGCATTAATTTAACGCGTGATAGATTGCCACTAGCGCCAAATAACACTAGTGTACATGGATCAATTTTTTTCATTTTGTAAAACCTTTAAATTTACGTGATTCCCGCAAAGGCAGGCATCAATTTTAATCAAATAGCTGTTTTAATAAAGCCATAGCCGGCTAAAATTGCGGCTGTACGGCGAATTGGCGCAGTCACTTGGAAAATTTCTGACAACATTAAAATGCTAGGATATTTGCCTGGTGCCACGGGACGAAAAATATGTGCGCGCATGTCACCAGTGGGTGTCGATATGCCGGCGACTTCACTGTCTTTAATTAGCATTGGGTAATCCTTTTTTGTAAGCCGTTATAATAATGCAAGCTAGCGTTTACATATAGCGATCTAGTGTAAATAAAAGATAAAAAGCATGACAAATCTAGCTAATTCGTGTCAAATCAAGCCTAATTTTATTGATTTGAGATTTATTGATGATGCAAGCAAACTCTACTCTCCACAATACGCGTTGGAATAGCTACGATAGTATTGAGTCTTTAAGGCATGCTGTCTGCAATGTGATTGCGCGGCGTGCGGATGAAGCCATCACCAAAAATGGCAGATTTTCAATTGTTTTGGCTGGCGGTAATACCCCTCACGCAATTTATAAATTGCTACGTGATATGAAAATGGATTGGTCTAAATGGCATATTTACCACGGTGACGAACGCTGTTTGCCGGCTGATCATGTCAATCGTAATAGTTTGATGGCAGATCAGGCTTGGTTGCAATATGTCGCTATTCCTGCCAATCAGATTCATGATATTCCTGCAGAGTTAGGCCCTGTAGCGGGTGCAAAAGCGTATGCAGCGAGCTTAAAAAATGCCGGTACTTTTGATATGGTGATTTTGGGTTTAGGTGAAGATGGTCATACCGCCTCACTTTTTCCTGGGCATGTGGTTGATAATAGCGCCGATGCTGTGCCAGTATTTGATTCACCTAAGCCACCTGCCGAGCGCATTACTATTAGCCAAAACCGTCTAAATAATACCCGCGACGTGATATTTTTAGTAACGGGTGAGGGTAAGCAGGAAGCCGTAGATAATTGGCGTAAAGGCGTGGTTATTCCCGCTACTTTAATTTCGCCAGAAAATGGCGTGGATGTGCATTGTTATGAAGTGTCACTTAATTAGGCTGGTAGCTTAATGAGCCAAATTGGCTGAAAATTGGCTCATTAAATTGTATTACATTACGTTAATGATTGAAGTAATGTCTCTAAAAACTGCATTGATTTTGCCGAAGTTACCATAAATAAACCGCTGATATTCAAAAACACCATGAGCCAATAGGTCAGTAAAAACGATTTTTTTGAAGACTTGTGATGCAATATGTGCTGGGCGATTAAGCCACCTGGCCAACCGCCAATCAGGCTAAACTTTTGCAAGGTGCTTTCAGGTGTTCTGCGATTGCCGTTGATTGCCGCGCGTTTATCTTGCCAATATAGCGTAAAAGTAAGCGCGCTTAATAGGGCGTAAATCAGCAAAATAATCGCAGGAAGTTTCTCCATAATTACCGCTACGCACATCAGCATAATAAATGCTGATGTGAGATAAGCCGGGATAGCACTTTTCTTGGCTGACTTTTACTTAAAACCTTCCAAATTAAGTATTCTGAATCACAATATTTGGAAATTTACTGCTGTGATCTAAGCCGGCATTTGCAATTTTAATGGCAGCGGCACGGGCTATTTTTTTATAAATAGCAGCAATTTCGCCATCTGGTTCAGCTACCACTGTTGGTATACCGCCGTCTGATTGCTCACGAATTTTAATATCTAGTGGCAAGCTACCTAATAAATCTACGTTGTAATCTTTGCACATTAAAGCGCCGCCACCTGCCCCAAAAATGTGTTCTTCATGACCGCATTTGCTACAAATATGTGTGCTCATGTTTTCTACTATGCCCAAAATAGGAATGCCTACTTTTTCTAGCATTTTTAAACCCTTGCGCGCATCCAGTAGTGCAATATCTTGCGGCGTAGTGACAATGATTGCACCAGTCACTGGAATTTTTTGGGCTAGTGTTAGTTGAATGTCACCTGTACCTGGCGGTAAGTCTATGATTAAGTAATCTAAATCGCGCCATTTGGTTTCACGCAATAACTGTTCTAACGCACCCGTTACCATCGGCCCGCGCCATACCATAGGTGTGTCGCTATCAATTAGGAAGCCAATAGACATAGCTTGTATGCCATGCGCTTGCATCGGCTCCATGCTTTTCCCATCAGCGCTTTCTGGACGACCACCACTAATCCCGAGCATTTCTGGCTGGCTAGGACCATAAATATCTGCGTCTAACAAGCCTACAGTTGCGCCTTCTGCGGCCAAAGCTAAAGCTAAATTCACCGAAGTGGTAGATTTACCAACGCCACCTTTGCCTGAAGCAATGGCAATGACATTTTTCACGTTAGGTAATAGAGTTACGCCTTGTTGCGCTTTATGCGCCGCAATACGACTGCCGATATTGACGCTTACATTATCAACACCGCTTAATTTTTTTAGATGCTGTATGACTAGTGCTTGCAAACTTGACATCACGCTTCTTGCTGGGTAGCCCAACACAATGTCAACGCTAATATTATTGCCACTAATTTGTATGTTTTTGGCAGATTTACTGGTGATAAAATCTCGGCCAGTGTTTGGGTCTAGTAGTGTTTTTAGGCTGTTTTGAATATCAATTTCATTAATTGTCATGGTTTGTGTGCGCTATATTATAAGGTGATAAATTAGGTGAAATAAATGTGTGATAATGGGCTGTTTTTAGCATTCTTTCATTAGACTACAATTTAAATGATGCTGAACTACCAGTTATTCAATAGTGAATGCTTAATTAAATTTGTGCTAGCTGTTAGCTTGAATTATAGCGAAAAATTCAACGGGTGCGCAAAGCGTACTATTTTCTGCTCAGTTGGGGTGTTAAACGATTTAGCTTGCCTTGCCTAAATGGCTTGATATTTGTAGATCAATGTAAGATGTATTCTCACGTGATTGCCATCAATTTGCTAAAATAGCGCCTTTAGCTTATCAAAGATTCATTTATCTCATGGCCACCACACATAATTCTCGCAAAATTCTAGTTACTTCTGCCTTACCTTATGCCAACGGTAGCATTCACCTTGGTCATTTGGTCGAATACATTCAAACCGATATTTGGGTACGTTTTCAAAAAATGCAGGGCCACACCGTACATTATGTGTGTGCGGATGACACACATGGCACGCCGATTATGCTGCGCGCTGAGAAAGAGGGTATAACACCTGAGGCCCTAATAGCCAACGTACATCAAGAACACAGCGCTGATTTTGCTGAATTTTTAGTGGCTTTCGACAATTATTATTCAACTAATGCCCCTGAGAATAAAGAGCTTTCGCAAGGTATTTATAACAAGCTAAAAGCCGCTGGGAAAATCGCCACCAAAACGATAGAACAATATTACGACCCGGTAAAAAATATGTTTTTACCTGACCGCTTCATTAAAGGTGAGTGTCCGAAATGTCATGCTAAAGATCAGTATGGTGATTCTTGCGAGGTGTGCGGTGCTACTTATAATCCTACTGAGCTGATTAATGCTTATTCTGCCGTTTCTGGCGCAGCACCAATTCGAAAAGAAACTGAGCACTACTTTTTTAAACTTTCCGAATGCGAAGGGTTTTTAAAAGAGTGGACGCGCAGCGAAGCCTTCGATGGTAAGCCAACGCTGCAGGGTGAAGCAGCTAATAAAATGGGCGAGTGGTTTGAAAGCGGCTTGAATGATTGGGATATTTCTCGCGATGCGCCTTATTTTGGCTTTGAAATTCCTGATGCGCCGGGCAAATATTTTTATGTGTGGTTAGACGCGCCTATCGGTTATATGGCGAGTTTCAAAAAACTCTGTGCCGACAGCAGTTTGGATTTTGATGAATATTGGAATAAAGATTCCAGCACTGAGCTTTATCATTTTATCGGCAAAGATATTTTATATTTCCATGCCTTGTTTTGGCCTGCGACCCTTGAATTTAGTGGATATCGCAAACCAACCAAGATTTTCACACATGGATTTTTAACTGTGAATGGTGAGAAAATGAGTAAATCACGCGGCACATTTATTACTGCGCGTAGTTACTTAGAGCACATTAAAAATCCTGAATATTTACGCTATTACTATGCTGCCAAGCTGAATAGTTCGATGGAAGATATCGACTTGAGCTTAGATGATTTTGTGGCGCGTGTGAATAGTGATTTGGTCGGTAAGTTTATTAACATTGCCAGCCGTACCGCTGGTTTTATAAATAAGCGTTTTGAAGGGAAATTACGTAGTGCGGTAAATAATAGTGTTGTGGCGGAGTTGAAGCTAAGCGCCAATACTATTGCTGAAGCTTACGAGGCGCGTGAATATGGCCGAGCTTTGCGAGAGATTATGCGCCTGGCTGATAGCGCTAATGGCTATGTGGCTGAAGCTGCACCGTGGGTAATGGCAAAACAAGAAGGACAAGATTCTGCGCTGCAGCAAGCTTGTTCCGATGCGTTGGAAATGTTCCGTCTACTATCTCTATATTTGAAACCAGTTTTGCCAAAATTGGCTTCTGATATTGAGCAGTTTTTGAATATTGCCCCATTAAGCTGGGCTAGCGTGGAAGATTCTTTGGCTGATAATCACGGCATTAATGCCTATGAACATTTAATTATCCGTATTGATCCTAAATTGATTGAAGCGCTGACCGAAGCCAATAAAGAAAATTTGGAGGCAACACCGCAAGTTTCGGCGCCAGTGCTAGAAAAAGTGGTGGTCAAAACCTTAGCTGAATCTCCACTGGCTGAAGCCGAGTACATCAGCATTGATGATTTCACCAAGGTGGATTTGCGTATTGCAAAAATCGTTAATGCAGAACATGTTGAGGGTGCCGAGAAATTGTTAAAACTTACCTTGGATATTGGCGAAGCAAGCACACGCCAAGTTTTTGCTGGCATTAAATCTGCTTATGACCCAGCCACCTTAGTAGGCCGCCTAACCGTGATGGTGGCAAACTTAGCACCGCGTAAAATGAAGTTTGGTATGAGTGAAGGCATGGTGTTAGCGGCCAGCGACGAAAGTGGCGGCCCATTTATACTGAGCCCAGATGCTGGTGCGAAATTAGGCATGCGTGTTAAATAATCTGTGCTACTAGAAATACCTGACGGTTAAGCGTTGCATGTGCTTTTTAGTAAATTACTACTGGCTAGTTAACAAAACTACTTATGATCAGACTGGTCGAAATTAAGAATCATATTTACCAATCGGAAAGTTGGGTGACCGCTATGCAACTCTCTACTAAGCTTAACGCTAAAAAGTTGTTACACATTAAATGGACCGCTGATTCACCGGTGAATAAAGAAAAGCACTTTATAATAAGCCAAGTCATTGCACTAGATTTTCCAAACACTGCGATTGAATTTATCGAGCTAGAGGTGGTATATTCACAACGTAAACAAATATTGAGCTGGCAGTCTTTAAGCAATCATCAAGTTTGGAAGCAGGGCTGGTGTTAATGTTATTGATAGTTTTGGGTTGGCTAAAAGTGATGGATAGCCCACACTTTAATTTTATATTAAGGCGGCACTGAGTAAGTTCTCAGCACCGCTTTAATATATTTACTTAGTTTTTGCTGGTACAACCACTGGTGTCGCTACCTTAACGGCTTTTTTGGCATCAACAGCTGCTGGTTTAAGGTCTTTTGCTGCTGGAGTAGCCACATTAGTTGAGCGACTTACAGTAATTTCGCTTTTTAAATTCGCCATCGTTTTATCGCCAATGCCTGGTACGTTATTTAGAACTTCAACTGTTTTAAAACCACCACTTTCTTACGATAATCGATAATCGATAATGACTTGTGCTTTTGCGGGGCCAACATTTTTCAGGCTTTCAAGTTCTGCTTGTGTGGCTGTATTTAGATTAACAGCAGCAAACACTGTCATGCTAAAGCTTAAGAAGGCTACTAGGGCTAAAAACATTTTTTTCATTATTTAGGTTCTCCGAGAGGTTAAAATTATTCGCTAAAAAGTAAAAGAAAACGACTTTTCTGATCAGTATTTCTTAAAAAATTAATTATCACAGCGGTTTTAATTAGTATTTTAACAGTTAAATTTCCGCAAATTTGACACAAAGATTAAAGCATCATGCGAAGCTTACGGCAACCTTATAATATTGCTAAAGTAAATCTACAGTTATAAGCCAGCACAATCAGCGTAAATAGCTTCCAAAGTTTTAAGTGGGTCAACTGATTGAGTGATGGGTCTGCCAATAACAAGATAGCTAGCGCCATTTTTTAGAGCTTCTACTGGCGTCACAACACGTGATTGGTCATCTAGGCTAGCATTAGCGGCTCGTATGCCTGGTGTCACCAAACAGAAGTCTTTACCTAATTGCTGGCGTAAACTAGGCGCCTCTAAAGCAGAGCATACGACACCTGCTAAGCCTGCTTGTTGGGTAAGTTTTGCTAAATTAATTACATGAGTAGCAAGGTCTGTCTGTATGCCGATTTGATTTAGACCTGCTTGGTTCATGCTAGTAAGTACGGTTACGGCAATTAAAATAGGTTTTTCATAGCTATGACTAACCGATTGTTGCGCAGCTTGCATCATTTCTAAACCGCCACTTGCGTGCACGTTGAGCATCCATATACCTAAGTTACTCGCTGCCGCACACGCTTTAGCAACAGTATTTGGAATATCGTGGAATTTTAAATCTAGAAATACACCAAAACCTGCATGGCTTAAGCGCTCAACAAATTGTGGGCCAGTGGCAGTGAATAACTCTTTGCCAACTTTTAATTTGCATAAGGCTGGATCAAGCTGATTGACAAGCTGTAACGCACTTTTTTCGTCTGCATAATCTAGTGCGACGATTATTTTGGAGTCATTGCTATAAGGTTTATTCGACATATTCATTTATTTTAATTCTTGAGTTTATTAAAATTACAGTAGCTTATAGATACGCATACTGATTAAACCGTAGTGGGTTCGGCCGGCAACGCTTCCCATGCATTGCATGCTGGGCATTGCCAATGATGGTATTTGGCTTTGAAGCCGCAATGTTCACAATGGTAGGCGGTTCTGTTGCCGATGGCATGTCGAACCGCTTGCTGCATCAGTTGTGTGTCTTGTGAACCGCTAGCATGGTTATTTGTTTCAACAATCGCACGGGCCTGTAGTAATTGGTCCAAGGTATTTAAACTAGGTTTTTTAATTAATTCGTTACGGGCCAACTTGGCTGCACTTTCTGCGCCTTCTTCAGCTAAGGTTGCCTCGTATAAAACATTTAGCAAGGACGGTAGTTTGTAGGTTTGCAAATAAGTTTGCAGTAAGCTTAAGCCATCAGCCGCCTGATTAAGCGCACGATAACTATTAAGTAACTTAGGTGCAATTAAGCCTAAATATTCTGGTTTTTGGAACTCAATACGTTTCCAAGTGGAAATGGCCACTTTGTGCGCATCGGCTTCTGCTTCTAAATCACCTAATAAAACATTGGCACGTACGCAATTTTTATTCGCATTTAATGCTTGTTCAAGCTCAAATCTAGCGGTTTGAGTATCATTTGCTAACTTAGATTTAACCGCTATCTCGCAGTAATAGTGTGAAATTTCAACACGAAAAGGCACGCCAGAAAGTCGTTCTAGTTCGGTTGCCGCCTTAATTGCACGCTCCCATTCGCGTTCGCGTACGTAGATTTCTAATAGTGCGCGCAGTGCTGGTTGACGATAGCGGTCATCATTGAGTGACTCGAATAATTCTTCAGCTCGATCTAGTAAACCAGCTTTTAGATAATCTTGTGCAAGTTCAGCCGTTACGGCAAGCTTTTGTTGTGGTTCCAACTCCTTTTTTTCTAATAAACTAAGGTGTAAATGTATCGCACGATCGACTTCTCCACGCCTTCTAAATAGGCTACCTAGCGCAAAATGCAGTTCCAATGAATCTGTATTGGCCTGTACGGCTTCTGAAAAGGCTTCAATCGCTTTGTCGTGTTGATTGGTAATGAGAAAATTTAAGCCCTTGAAATAAGCCGCTGGCAAGGCCGTGGATTCTGCTAGTAGTTGTTTAAGATCGACCCTTGCCGCTAGCCAGCCTAAACTAAAGAATAGCGGTAATGTTAATAACCACCAGAATTCAAATTCCATAATGCTTCACTTTGTGATAAGTGTGATTAAGTACTAAATGATTAATATGCTGATGATTTAAGCATTTTATGAAGAGAAATTGCATAGGACATAATTTTAGCTTAATTAAATGCTTATGTAAGGTATTAACCATTGTTCTACGCTAAAAAAAGTATAAAAAAACGGCAACTAAAAGCTGCCGTTTTATAAGAACTTAGTACATTAAAGCAAAAATTTTTAGCCTAAATCCACACGCTCACGTAATTCTTTACCCGCTTTAAAGTGCGGTACATGTTTTTCAGGTACCTGTACTTTGCTGCCAGTTTTAGGATTACGGCCCAAGCGTGGTGGACGATAATTCAAGCCAAAGCTTCCAAAGCCACGTATCTCAATGCGCTCGCCAGTGGCAAGGTTATCAGACATCGCATCTAAAATTGCTTTTACTGATAGTTCGGCATCTTTAACTACTAATTGCGGAAAACGCTCTGCTAGTAGTGTGATTAGCTCTGATTTAGTCATGCTTATGTGCCTTTATCTTAGCTAATCAGCTTATTTCTTGCTATCTAATTTTGCTTTTAAAAGCGCACCAAGGTTGGTTGTTCCAGCAGTAGCACCATCATTTGGCACTTGTGGAGCAGCGTCTTTAGCTTTAGGTTTAGCTTTAGGTTTAGCATCAGATTTCTCATCAGTTGAACCAGTAGCACCTGATGGATCAGCAGAAAGTTGTTTCACGCCTAGTGAAATACGTTCTTTTTCTACATCAATTGCCAAGATAACTGCCTGAAGCTCATCACCTTTTTTGAAGTTGCGGATGGCTTCTTCGCCAGTTTGTGACCAAGATAAATCTGAAAGATGTACAAGACCATCAATGCCGCCTGGCAAACCAATAAATACGCCAAAGTCAGTAATTGATTTGATTTGACCTGAAACGATATCACCTTTGTGATGCGTTGCAGAAAACTCATCCCAAGGATTAGCTTGGCATTGTTTCATGCCCAATGACAAACGACGACGCGCTTCATCAATTTCAAGAATCATGACTTCAACTTCATCACCTAATTGTGCAATTTTGCCCGGGTGAATATTTTTGTTTGTCCAATCCATTTCAGAAACGTGTACTAAACCTTCGATACCTGGCTCGATTTCAACGAACGCGCCATAGTCAGTTAAGTTAGACACTTTACCGAATAAGCGCGTGCTTACTGGGTAACGGCGAGTTAAAGCAACCCATGGGTCATCGCCTAATTGTTTGATACCTAATGAAACACGATTTTTTTCTTGATCAAATTTCAAGATTTTAGCTTCAACTTCTTCGCCTACTGTAAGCACTTCTGATGGGTGCTTAACACGACGCCAAGCCAAGTCAGTAATGTGTAGTAAACCATCAATGCCGCCCAAATCAACGAACGCGCCATAATCAGTGATATTTTTAACGATACCTTTAACGATAGCACCTTCAGCTAAAGTACCCATTAACGCTTCACGGTCTGCACCCATGCTAACTTCCATTACAGCACGACGTGAAACAACGATGTTGTTACGTTTACGATCTAGTTTGATTACTTTTAGATCACACTCTTTGTTTTCAAAAGGTGTAGTGTCTTTTACTGGACGAACATCTACTAATGAACCTGGCAAGAAAGCCATGATGCCGTTAACAGAAACGCGTAATCCGCCTTTAACTTTACCACTAACAAAACCTTTAATGATACGACCTTCGTTCATCGCGTCTTCAAGATCTAGCCATGTTTCCATGCGTTTTGCTTTTTCGCGTGAAAGTACAGTTGATCCGAAGCCATCTTCAAGCTTTTCGATTGCAACTTTAACAAAGTCGCCCACTTTAACTTCAAGTTCGCCTTGAGCATTGTGAAATTCAGTAGCAGCAATAACGCTCTCTGATTTAAGACCAGCGTTAACAATCACGTGATCTTGATCAACTGAGATAACCTCAGCCGTGATCACTTCGCCAGAACGCATTTCTTGACGAGCTAAGCTCTCTTCGAAAAGCGCGGCAAATGATTCCATCGAAGAAGATGAAGCAGAAGTAGTAGAGTTAGAAGTAGAAGCCATTAATTAAAATTACCTAAAAAATAATCCCACCTAGCAGTGGGGTAGTTGAAAAAACTACGAATCAATGTGAAACGTAGGCGTAAAATGTTGTTGAATTTATAAAATTAGAATTATAACTAAAACATTGAAAAATAAAAGACTATTTGCACTCTTTAAGCTTAAAAATTTCTAAGAAGCTGATAGTTTTGCATAACATGGGCTACGGCTTCAGAAATTCCTAAATGGTCAGTCTCTAGCAAAATAGCTTCATTTGCCTTGGTTAGCGGCGCGCTTGCTCGCGCTTGGTCTCTTGCATCGCGTTCTCGGAGGTCTTGTAAAATATCGTCATACGAAACTTTTAAGTCATCATTAGTTTGTTTTTTATTGATTAATTGCTGATAGCGGCGTTGCGCACGAACTTCGGTGGCGGCTGTTAGAAACACTTTTAATGCAGCATCAGGAAAAATGACCGTTCCCATATCACGACCATCGGCAACTAAACCTGGTGCTGTACGAAAGCTATGCTGTAAATCGACTAACACCGCGCGCACCGGCGCATGTACTGCTACGCGCGAGGCGCCTTTGCCCATTTCTTCGGTTCGAATCGCCTCTGAAATATCTGCTCCATTTAGAAAAACCTGACTATTTTTAAATTCAATACTTAAGGTTTTTGCGCATTCTGCAACCGCAAAGGCATCGTTCCAGTCTATATTTTGCTGTTTTGCAGCCAGAGCCACAATGCGATAAAGCGCGCCTGAATCTAAATAATGAAACCCTAATTGGGCCGCCACCAATTCAGCAATAGTACCTTTGCCAGAAGCTGATGGTCCATCAATTGCAATAACCGGGACTGCATCGTGAATTAAATTATGCATGTTTGACGATTTTAGCAAAGCTTTTGAAATAGTCCGGGAAAGTTTTATTCACACATTTAGGGTCGTTAATGGTAATTGACACATTGCCTAAAGAAACCAGAGAAAAACACATGGCCATACGGTGGTCGTCGTAAGTATCAATTACGGCATTAGATGTTAATTGCGCGGGCGGTGTGACTTTTATGTAGTCAGCGCCTTCTTCAACAATCGC
>JBBAOU010000021.1:17768-34162 GCA_040401175.1 Methylotenera sp.
CAGTGCGGTTAAAAACTGACTGGAAACATCACCGCGTATTTGTAAGGGCTTGCTTAAATCTAATGAAGCCGGTGATATTTTAAGTGGCGGAAAGCCGGTATTTTCTAAATATTCAATATTTGCTCCAGCTTGTAGCAATGCCTTCACTAAATCAGCTATAGGTCGCTCATGCATACGCGGCACGCCGCTGAGTAGGTAATGGCCCTCAGAGAAAGCCAGTGCAGCAGTCAACGGTCTAAACGCTGTTCCGGCATTGCCTAGAAATAAATCAGTCTGTTTATTAGGAAATTTTCCGTTACAACCACTTACGCGCCATGCGTTTTCAGCAAAGTTTTCACACTTTACACCGAGCTTCTCTAAGGCTTCGAGCATGCGTGCAGTATCGTCAGAGGCCAATAAGTCACGGATTTCAGTAGTGCCATTAGCTAAAGCAGCTAGCAATAAAGTGCGGTTTGAAATACTTTTAGAGCCGGGTAGTGTAATTTGACCTTCAGCATTACTGGCGGCGGGGAGGGTAAGTTGTTCCATTTTTAGATAATTTCTTTTAATGATTTCTTTTAATGATTTCTTTAGTAAATTCTTGAATTTAATTTTTTATTATTACTGATGATTTTTTAATGTTTGGCATTGCATGTGGCGCTCGGAATCTAGCGCTTTTTGCAACATTAGATTTCTACTTTTGTTGGATTAGCCAAAGCCCAAGCATTCCGCGTGACACTTGCATGTTCAAACAAAGCTTGTAAGCCAGCACCATCCTCGTTTTCAAGTAACTTTTTTACGGTAGCTAATTCAGCTTGATAGGCAGTTAATTCGCTTAATAAGGCATTTTTGTTGGCTAAACTAATGTCACGCCACATTTCTGGGTGGCTGCCAGCAATGCGGGTAAAGTCCCTAAAACCGCTGGCGGCAAAGCCAAATAACTGTGCTGCATTAGGCCGTTTAGCAATGTCGTCTACTAAGGCAAACGCTAATAAGTGCGGCAAATGACTCACTGCAGCAAAAATGCTATCGTGCATTTCAGCTGGCATTTCACTGACATTGGCACCGCAGGCTTGCCAAAGTTGAGTGGCCGCTAAAATGGCTTGTTGGCTAGTTTCTGGCGTTGGTGTGAGCACCACGTTTTTGTTGAGATACAAATCTGCTTTAGCGGCAGTTACACCGCTTTTTTCAGCGCCAGCAATCGGATGGCCGCCGATAAACTGTTTAAATTGCGCACCTAAAATTTCCTCTGCACAGCGTAGCACATCAGCTTTAGTGCTACCGGCATCGGTAATTATTGTATGGGCATTTAAATGCGGCTTTATTGCTTGTAGTATGGCGGCTGTTTGAGCGACCGGCGCAGCAATCAAGACCAAATCAGCCTCTTTAAGCGCAATGGCTATGTCGCTGCTGGCAACATCAATAACACCTAAATCAAGCGCGGCTTGCAAGCTGGTGCTGGTGCGAGCTAAGCCTACTATTTGCAGCATGGCATTAGTCTGCTTAGCTTTTTTTAAAGCTAGCGCAACTGAGCCACCAATTAAGCCCACACCAAAAATAACGATTTTTTTCAATTTTTTAAAGACTTTACAATTTGAATAAATCGAATTGTAACATTGTTGCAATTATCCGGCTTGAGCGCACTTCTATAAATACACACAAACTGTTATTTCCAATATGGGAATTAATATAATTGTCATATTGGAGTTAATTTAACTTAAACAGTGTAGTCTTTAGTCCCTGGAATAATTTTTTCATATAGTCAGAATCTATCACTACATTAAATTATGTTTAAATCGAAATCAAAACCTCAACACAGCGAAGAATCAATCGCTGATATTCTCCCATTAAACCAATGTTTGGCTAAATCACGCAAATTAGCAGATGCGACAATTCTTCCTGGTAGATTGGTACTGAGTCACTGCTATATTGTTGGCGAAGTCGCACGCGCTATGATACTTCGTATGCCTATATGGTTGCGTGAAGATCTGTTCCCCGATGGCTCTGAATTAATTGCCGCTGCCCATGATATTGGTAAAGTAAGTCCCACTTTTCAAAATAAGATTTATTCGAATCTTACTTATAGAAATGTAAGCTTACTTCTATCATTAAAAGAATTTAATCCTGAGATAGAAAAAAACTGGAAAGGGCATGGCGGCGTAAGCCAAGCTTCGACCTCTGCTGAAAATGTAGGTAAATTCATTCCAGAAATTCTCGGCCAGCACCATGGATTTTCACCAGATTTATCCTATTACAAAGCTACTTCTGGCATTTTTGGTGGGCAGTTATGGCATGATCAGCGTTTAATTTTACTCAGCCAACTTAAAGAGAAGTTGAATGTAGGTTTTCCTGTCGTCAGAAATGATTTACAGGCAAAAGTGCTATCTGGATTAACTAGCGTTGCCGATTGGATAGGATCTGGCTCGCTGTTTGATGATCCTAATGACGAAGATTGGTTACCAAAAATAGCGTTAGCCTTAGATGAAGCTGGGTTTGTTAAACCACAATTAAAGTCTGGATTAAGTTTTACTGATGTGTTTGGCTTCATTGCAAAAGATACACAAGTTAAGTTAATTGCAGCTGCGAATCAGCCTGGTGTTTATATTCTTGAAGCGCCAATGGGCTTAGGTAAAACGGAAGCAGCACTTTACGCCGCTTATCAGCTAATAGAACAAGGATTAGCCACTGGACTTTACTTTGCGCTGCCGACACAACTCACTTCAGACAAAATACACGAACGCGTAAACACATTTTTAGAGCGCATTTTAGATGAATCTTCACCACATAAAAAAGCTCTATTAGTGCATGGCAATGCTAAGTTAAAGCAATTCGTCATGGGTGAAGAAGCCAACCCGGGTGGCGCATGGTTTGCTCAGGGCAAGCGCGGCATTTTGGCCCCATTTGCGGTGGGCACCGTTGATCAGGCGCTAATGTCTGTGATGAACGTTAAGCATGGCTTTGTACGCACATTTGGTTTGGCTGGAAAAGTGGTGATTCTAGATGAAGTGCATTCTTACGACAGTTACACAGGCACTATTTTAGATTCTCTTGTCAGCGCCTTACGACAACTACATTGCACGGTAATCATTTTGAGTGCCACGCTAACGCTTGAGCGCAGAGCAAAGTTGCTAGGCGAAACGCCTACTGAAACTGCCTACCCGTTAATTACTGCGCAAGTCAGTAACAATCAGCTAATTGAAATTCCAGTAGAAAAAATACCTAACGTAAGCGTAGCCATTTGTCACAAAAGTAGTGAAAACGCTTTTGATGAAGCTTTAAGCCGGGCAAGCCAAGGCCAGCAAGTGCTATGGATAGAAAACACCGTTAATGAAGCACAGTCCGTTTACAAAAAACTGGGCGACCGCGCATTATCTTTAGGCGTAGATTGCGGCTTATTGCACTCTAGGTTTACCAAAGAAAATAGAGCCACCAATGAAGATAAATGGGTCACCCTTTTTGGTAAAGAAGGTGCTAGCGATCGTGGAAACCAAGGCCGTATTTTAGTTGGCACGCAAGTGTTAGAACAATCGCTAGACATAGATGCAGATTTCTTGATTAGTCGAATTGCGCCAACAGATATGCTTTTGCAAAGATTAGGCCGTTTATGGCGTCATGCTGAAACCGTAAGAGCGCCATCAGCCAAGCGAGAAGCTTGGGTAATCTCGCCATCATTAGACTTAGCCATCACAAATCCTGAGTTAGCTTTTGGCCCTAGTGCCAAAGTGTATACGCCTTACGTATTATGCCGCACCTTACAAGTGTGGCAAAGTTTGGCTGAAATACACTTGCCGAGTGATATTCGTCCACTCATAGAAGCAACTTACGCCAGTAAAGATGAAACCGACGACATGCTTAAGCATAGGCATCAACTAGAAAAATCTTGCGCTAAATTACAAAGTCTTGCGTTACGTGGGCTGTCTAAGGGAGGCACAACTCAATCTGAAGAATCTGCGCAAACTCGCCACAGTGAGTTGGAATCCACAGAGGTACTTTTAATCCGCGCTTATCAGCAGGATCAAGCAAAGCAAGGCGCTTGGGTCACCTTGCTCAATCATCAAAAAATATGGGTGCCCTATAACGGCAAATCTTTAGCGCCAAACAAGTGGCGCGAACTTAGCGCAACCCTTATGCAAAACACGCTCAAAATCACAGATTACCTAGCGCCTAGCATTGTTAGCCGTGAGCAAGTTAAGTGGTTGGCGGACTACTTTTATTTAGGTAGACCTGAGCTTGAAGGTGATTTAGTGCCTATACGCGTGGCCTTAGTAGACCAAAGTGGCGTGGTTAAGTCTATTAGTGGCGAGGTCAACGAAAATTACAGCATTGAATATGACGAAATAAAAGGCTATCAAACTAATAAATTAAGACTAAATTAAGGAGCTAAAAAATGAATAAATTTAATTTGATAGACGAACCTTGGATACCCGTTACCGGGGTTGGCTTGGTCAGCCTACAGGCCTTATTTAGCAACACTGAGTATCGCGCTTTGGGTGGTAATCCGGTGCAAAAAATAGCCATCACTAAACTGCTACTCGCCATTGCCCAATCTGCCTGTACGCCACAAGATAATGACGAATGGGCAAACCTTAAACCCGCCGGCCTAGCCTCTAAATGTCTAGCGTATCTAAACCAATGGCACGACAGTTTTTATTTGTATGGCGAAAAACCATTTTTGCAGATGCCAGCGATAAAAACCGCGGCTATCCAAAGTTTTGGCGCGGTATTGGCCGAAGTTTCTACCGGAAATACCACCGTTTTAACTCAATCTCAGGTTGAGAAAACATTAGAAGATGCAGATAAAGCATTATTGTTGGTGCAGTTAATGGGTTTTGCGCTTGGTGGTAAGGCGGACAATTCTGTAGTTTTATCAACTGGTTATCAAGGGAAAATTAATGAGAAAGGCAATATTTCAGTAAGTTTGCCTGGTACATCTTTGGGGAAGATGGGGTATTTACATAGCTTTTTTCAAGGTAACAATTTGCATCAAACTTTATGGCTCAATTTATTTACGGTTGAGCAGATTAGTGATATGGGCATATACCCAATAGGGTTAGGCAAAGCTCCTTGGGAGCTTATGCCTGCTGGTGAGAATTGTGCTATTGCCAAAACGCTAAAAGCTAGCTTAATCGGAAGACTGATACCGTTGTCACACTTTTGCTTACTGATTGATGATGGCCTGCATTATTCAGAAGGGTTATCTCACCTAGAATATAAAGATGGAGTTTTCGATCCCAGCATGTCTGTAGCATCAACGTCGAAAGGTCCTAAAGTTATTTGGGTTGAACCAGAAAAACGCCCATGGAGACAGTTAACTGCATTGCTTAGTTTTTTGTCTAAGAATAATAGTTTTGATTGTTTTCAGTTGAAACTAAATACTGGTCGTGCAGTTAAGTGCATACAGACAATTGGAATCTGGGCTGGAGGGCTAAGAGTAAGTGGAGGCGGAACTAATAAACAGTATATTTCTGCCTCGGATGATTTCGTTGAATCACTTATTCAAATCGAGACAGCTTTTCTAGCAGAACCTTGGTTTGAGAATTTTAAGCTAGAAATAAGTGGTTTAGAAACACTCTCAAAATCGGTTTATATGTCCACACTAAGCTATTTCAAAAGCCAAAACATGGAATCTAAAGACCAAGCCGCTTTGGCCAGCAATCTATTTTGGCAATTATGCGAGCGCAAGCTTAATGATCTAATAAGCGCCTGCGATAGCACTGAAACATCACAAGCGTTGCGCCCAACATTCTTACAAATTGCACACAAAGCCTATGACACCTACTGCGCCAACGACACCGCCAGGCAACTGGATGCTTGGGCAAAAAATAGACCTAAATTAAGTAGCTACCTTAAACCTTTGATAAAGGAAACTGTATGAATACGGAAGCAATAAGCAGCATAGTTGAAGCGTTACCACAAAAAGCCAAGACCATTGGAGGCCAGCACTTAGCTTATGTAAATTACATTATTAGTCGCTGTAAAAATAATGGCATTCGTGCCGCCCTAAAACGTGCCGACAACCCAGTCACAGAATATCAAAGTTGGGAGGTGTTAGCTGGCTTTCAAATTAACTTAGCGTTTGAAAATCAGCGTTTACCATATGCCACGATTGGTGCCGCAATTGCTCGAGCCAAAATAGAAAGCAATGGCACCGCCAAAATAGGTTACGCCATTGCCCGTTGTTACGATGATGGCAATGCCAGCGACCAAGCTAAAGCTAAATTGCGTCGATTGCTCGCGTGTGATTCTGTGCCAGAAGCCTGCCGTATATTACGGCCTTTATTAGAACTGATTGAAGCTAGAGGACATACATCGGTAGATTATGCTGCGCTATTAAATGATTTGTTATGGTTTTCTAATGATGATAGCCAAATGTGTATTAAAGCGCGCTGGGCGCAAGATTTCTATGGCCAGCCTACTGGAAAAACTGGCACCGGCGAGATAAGCGCGGGAGCTACCAATGATTGACGAACCAATGACTGATGCAATATTAGCGCATGCTAGCGTGCTGTTATTAAGCCGTGAAGACATCAAAATGCTTAAGGTGAAAGACGCTTATGCCTTGCATAAAGTGGTGTATGGCTTGTTTGAAGATGTGCGTTCTGAGGCGGAAAAAGCGGCTGGAAAATCTAGTGGTATTTTATATGCCGATAAAGGCGGTGATTTTAATACCAGACAAATATTGTTATTAAGCAATCGTAAACCGCATCAAACCCCGCAATTTGGCAAAGTCAAAACCAGCCCAATTCTTACTAGTTTTGCAAACCACGCTGAATATGCTTTTGAAATCACCATTAATCCGGTAAAGCGCGATAACGCGTCTGGGAAAATCATTGCAATTCGAGGTCGTGAGGAAATTCAGCAGTGGTTTATGCAACGCGCTTCTGATGCTTATGGTTTTAAAGTTAATCCAGCCAGCATTCAAATCGAACAAATGAGCGTGCAAACGTTTGAAAAGTCCGGGCAAATCATTACACATGGTAGCTCAACCATTAAAGGCCAGTTAATTGTTACAGATCGTGCACTTTTTGTGAATAGTTTCACGCAGGGCTTAGGGCGTGGGAAATCTTTTGGCTTTGGGCTATTACAAATAGTGCCATTGCAAGCCGCAATTTAATCTTATTTATTTTTATTTAAAAAAAGGTAATCAAATGTCACTTAATAATCCGCTTAGAAATACCCGTATTGAATTTCATATTCTTCAAGCATTCCCTGTTACCTGTTTAAATCGTGATGATGTAGGCGCACCAAAAACGGCTATTGTTGGCGGTGTGCAACGCGCCCGCGTGAGTTCTCAAGCTTGGAAACGTCCAGTGCGTATGGCCATGCAAGAATTTGGTGCGAAACTTGGCGTTCGTACTAAGCACGTTGCGCTAACTATTCAAAAAGCCTGCCTAGATTTAGGCGCTACTCCAGAACAAGCCAGCGCTTGCGGAGAAATGCTAGCCACGTATTTTAGCAAAGATACTTTGCTGTTCTTTACGCTCACTGAAGCAAAAGCCTTTGCTGAATATGCCAAAGAAAAATCCTTTAATGTTAAGGAGCTTAAAGATAAAGAAGCGCATAAAGTTGCTAAAAAAGCCTTAAATCCAGCGCTTGATGGCGTTGATATTGCATTGTTCGGTCGCATGGTTGCGCAAGCTGCCGACTTAAACGTAGAAGCCGCAGCTTCTTTTTCACATGCAATTTCAACCCATAAAACCAGCAATGAAGTTGAGTTTTTTACCGCACTTGATGACTTGGCGACCGAGCCAGGTTCTGCACACATGGGTAGCTTAGAGTTTAACTCAGCTACTTATTATCGTTATGTCAGTTTAGATTTAGGCCAGCTTTACGAATCACTTGCTGGTCAAAACGTACCTGAAGCGGTTGAAAACTTCACTAAAGCTTTATTCGTTGCTGTGCCTGCGGCTAGACAAACCACGCAGTCTGGTGCATCGCCTTGGGAGTTTGCCAAAGTATTAGTGCGTAAAGGGCAACGCCTGCAAGTGCCATTTGAAACGGCAATCAAGGCAAAAGACGGTGGTGGCTTCGTGCAACCTAGTATCGAGTTTTTGTCAGGCTATTTAGCTAAACAAGAAAAGCTTCATGGCAGCTTATTTGGCAAACAAGCTGAATATATCTACAGCCAAGAAGGCGATTTTAGTATTGATGATTTAGTGAATGCCTTAAAGAACCATGCCACAGTGGCACATATTGAGGCCTAGTGCGATGGCCAACCCTTATTTATTGTTATGGCTAGAAGCGCCTATGCAGTCATGGGGGTCAGACTCAAAGTTTGGCCGTCGTGATACACAAATATTCCCCACTAAATCTGGAATAATGGGCTTATTATGCTCCGCTCTTGGTGCCGGAGGGCAACAGCGTGAGTTACTGGATGAATTTGCCCCACTTAACCAAACAGCCATCTCTTTTGCCCGTTCTCAGTTAAAAGACGATGTGCTACTTAAGCAAGACCGTGAAGCGTTGTTGCGCGACTTTCACATGGTGGGCAGTGGTTACGATGACCAAGACCCATGGGCTAAATTGCTAATACCTAAAACCAGTGAAGGAAAAGCTGCAGTAGGTGGTGGCGCTAAAATGACATATCGCTATTATCTGCAAGATGCAACCTTTGCTTTAGCTTTAGAAGTCCCTGCGGAGAAGGCGCAAGTAATTGCCGACGCGCTGCAAAATCCAACATGGGATGTTTACTTGGGGCGTAAAAACTGCGTACCGACTGACTTTATTTATAGAGGTATATTCGAGAGCGAACAAGCCGCCTTAGAACAGGCTAATGTAATCGCATTAGAAAAAAACCGTATTGAAGATTTTCGGGTGATTCAAGGATTATCAAAAGATGGTTTAGGCGAGGTGTTTACGCTTAACGATGTACCCGTACAATTTGGTGAAGACAAGCGCTATCGTGATCGTCAAGTGAGTTTAATTAATGCCTAGCGAGGCAAACACAGAAAAAACGGTCTCTAATCGCCTGCTAATTAAGGTGACTAGAGACAGTCTGCCGCAGGTGAAAGACAAATACCCATTTATTTACCTAGAGCGAGGCCGCCTAGAAATAGATGATGCTAGCGTGCAATGGATAGATAGTGAATCAAACGTGGTAAGGCTGCCTATTGCTACCTTGAACTGCCTATTACTAGGCCCAGGCACCAGCATTACCCATGAGGCTGTTAAAGTCATCGCCCAAGCTAATTGCAATATTTGCTGGGTTGGAGAAGATAGCCTGTTATTTTATGCCAACGGCCAAACACCAACGGCAGATACTCGAAATATGCGAGAGCAAATGCAGCTTTCGGCAGACCCTAAAAAATCTTTAGAAGTCGCACGGCGCATGTATGCGAAACGCTTCCCAGAAGCAGAGTTAGCCGGCAAAAATTTAAAGCAAATGATGGGTATGGAAGGCTACCGCGTGCGTGCTTTATACGAACAAAAAGGTCAAGAATATGGCGTAGGTTGGAAAGGGCGTAACTACACGCCCGGCAAATTTGAGATGAGTGACATAACCAATCAAGTGATGACATCAAGTAACGCCGCGCTATATAGCATTATAAGTTCGGCCTTACATAGCATGGGCTACTCGCCACATTTAGGGTTTATTCACTCAGGAAGTCCATTGCCATTTGTGTATGATTTAGCCGATTTATACAAAGAATATCTATGCATAGATTTAGCATTTTCGCTTACGCTAGAAATGGCTGGCCACTATAACAAACATAAAGTTTCTTCCGCATTTCGTAAGCGCGTCATTGAATATGATTTACTTGGTAAACTAGGCTTAGATGTAGAAATTATGCTGGGAGTGAAAAATGTTAGTCGTAATAGCCAATAACTTACCGCCAGCGGTGCGAGGAAGGATGAAGCTATGGTTTATTGAGCCACGCCCAAATGTTTTTGTGTCTGGCGTAAAGGATGCTGTTGCAAAAAAAGTAGTCGAGTATTTACACCTACATTGCCCGATGGAAAGCGGCTTGATGGTTTTTCGCAAGATATCAGAAGCACCAGGCTATCAAATTAGCGGCATTGGTGACACAAAACTCAGTATTACAGAGCTATCTGGTTTACAACTAGTGATTGAAAAGTAAATGTAGTAGTAAGTTAAGTAAGTTCTTTACCTAACCAAAACTAGAGCAGTAAAAAATATTCACCATTAAAAATACAATATCTTGTGTTTTTGATGATGCTCTTTAACAATTTGTTGAGGTTTTCCCCACGCCCGTGGGGGTGTTTCTATTCCAGTTTCCATTGATGTTTGCATAATTGAGTTTTCCCCACGCCCGTGGGGGTGTTTCTGTGCCTGACCGCATAGATGTTCCAACACGCAAGTTTTCCCCACGCCCGTGGGGGTGTTTCTCTTATCGCTTGCATGTACACGCTAGCAGATACGTTTTCCCCACGCCCGTGGGGGTGTTTCCTACTGGAATTTTACTTTCCCAAGGTGATTCAAGTTTTCCCCACGCCCGTGGGGGTGTTTCTAGCTATTGACAGGTTATTTGCGGCTTGCTAATGTTTTCCCCACGCCCGTGGGGGTGTTTCCCGCAGAACCATCATCTTGTTCGTCTATATTTAGTTTTCCCCACGCCCGTGGGGGTGTTTCCAACCTGATCCTTATGAGCTTGGTATTGCTATTGTTTTCCCCACGCCCGTGGGGGTGTTTCCCGACAACGGTATTATTAGCGCCGCGCGTTGTGGTTTTCCCCACGCCCGTGGGGGTGTTTCCACCTGGCCGGATGAGATCCTGAAGTGGGATCAGTTTTCCCCACGCCCGTGGGGGTGTTTCCGATCAGCATAACCCTGGTCAGCCGTTGCATTGGTTTTCCCCACGCCCGTGGGGGTGTTTCTTTTATCTATTAATGGCACCATGCCATAAGACAGTTTTCCCCACGCCCGTGGGGGTGTTTCTAAAAAGCTGTTTCGCTTCGCTTTTATGATTATGTTTTCCCCACGCCCGTGGGGGTGTTTCTAAAATCAAATTTGCCACCGTTATGTGCGTAAAGTTTTCCCCACGCCCGTGGGGGTGTTTCCGTGCTAAATGCATACCTGGTGGGACTTGTACAGTTTTCCCCACGCCCGTGGGGGTGTTTCCATTAGAATGCGTTACAAAATAACCATTTTCAGGTTTTCCCCACGCCCGTGGGGGTGTTTCTTTTAGAAGGCACATGGATACACTTGTCATTTGGTTTTCCCCACGCCCGTGGGGGTGTTTCTGGGTCATTTATTAAAGGCATCCCAGCTTCAGAGTTTTCCCCACGCCCGTGGGGGTGTTTCTAATTCTTAAAATCCATATTAGGAATCATCATAGTTTTCCCCACGCCCGTGGGGGTGTTTCTAGGAGTTCCTGTGTTTTGAGCAATTAGTGGTAGTTTTCCCCACGCCCGTGGGGGTGTTTCCAAACATTTACTGAAGAAAAGTATTATGACCCAGTTTTCCCCACGCCCGTGGGGGTGTTTCTCGTTGGGCGTAAAATAACATAATCCCATTTCTGTTTTCCCCACGCCCGTGGGGGTGTTTCTTGAATGAGATGGTTCAGGCCACGTTGGATGGCGTTTTCCCCACGCCCGTGGGGGTGTTTCCCTAAGAGTCGGTGGCTAGTATCAGCTCCAACTGTTTTCCCCACGCCCGTGGGGGTGTTTCTTCTTCATCAGCTAAAATATCATGCGCAGAACTGTTTTCCCCACGCCCGTGGGGGTGTTTCTCCAAAGTTAGTTACTAACGCTGACGCGCTTATGTTTTCCCCACGCCCGTGGGGGTGTTTCTAATCCCAAGCTGCTAGTTCATCTAGCCATCCAGTTTTCCCCACGCCCGTGGGGGTGTTTCTCAATCGCTCATGCTCAACTCATTAGTGCATACGTTTTCCCCACGCCCGTGGGGGTGTTTCCTATGCCAGTTTACGACAAGGAAGGTAACCTACGTTTTCCCCACGCCCGTGGGGGTGTTTCTTTTCAGCGCCGCCAATTCTCGTATTTAGTTCAGTTTTCCCCACGCCCGTGGGGGTGTTTCTATTAAATGGTCAATTTAAAAATGGCGTAGCAAGTTTTCCCCACGCCCGTGGGGGTGTTTCTACGGCAGGGCCATATTTTTTGACTGTTGGCGCGTTTTCCCCACGCCCGTGGGGGTGTTTCCATTTATTGTATGCAATGGGAGTACCTTTTTAAGTTTTCCCCACGCCCGTGGGGGTGTTTCCACAGCCACAAGAACAAACATTTACTGAAGAAAGTTTTCCCCACGCCCGTGGGGGTGTTTCCCACTAAGCGAGGCGGCACAAATACCGGAAACGGTTTTCCCCACGCCCGTGGGGGTGTTTCTTGATTGAGCTTCGTTTGTTGATAATGTATAAGGTTTTCCCCACGCCCGTGGGGGTGTTTCTATATCTAGCGGCTTTCGTTGTGATGAACTAAAGTTTTCCCCACGCCCGTGGGGGTGTTTCTGACTATGGATTATTCAAGTGAGCCATTAATTGGTTTTCCCCACGCCCGTGGGGGTGTTTCTGGTGATGTGGATCGCTTTCGTTTAGGTGCTTGGTTTTCCCCACGCCCGTGGGGGTGTTTCTTTTTCCAGCTTGATACATTTTAGCAATATCTTGTTTTCCCCACGCCCGTGGGGGTGTTTCTCTTGACCGGGTTCGTCTTGAATTCTAGCCGTTGTTTTCCCCACGCCCGTGGGGGTGTTTCCAATATTAAAACCAATTCCTAACGAATTAGATCGTTTTCCCCACGCCCGTGGGGGTGTTTCTACGCCGACAACGTCAGGCACCGCGACAACGCCGTTTTCCCCACGCCCGTGGGGGTGTTTCCCCCGTGATCAAATATTATATTAACTAGCGATTGTTTTCCCCACGCCCGTGGGGGTGTTTCTTGCAATATTATTAGCACCGGTTGTGACATTAGGTTTTCCCCACGCCCGTGGGGGTGTTTCTAGAAGAACAAATATCTGCTGAGAAATCATCTAGTTTTCCCCACGCCCGTGGGGGTGTTTCTGGGGCATTGCCTTAATCATTTTATGGGTTATCGTTTTCCCCACGCCCGTGGGGGTGTTTCTGATTCATATGTCGGATTATATTTCGCGATTGAGTTTTCCCCACGCCCGTGGGGGTGTTTCCTTTATTAGGAAACGGCGCGACATCCATAAATGGTTTTCCCCACGCCCGTGGGGGTGTTTCTTTGTTACTTGCGGAAAAACTTTATTACCTGCGGTTTTCCCCACGCCCGTGGGGGTGTTTCTCGTTAAACGACCAAAGCAAGCAAAGCAACAAGGTTTTCCCCACGCCCGTGGGGGTGTTTCCGAATGTCGCGATCGGTGTAAATGCTGGATGGGGTTTTCCCCACGCCCGTGGGGGTGTTTCCCAGATCAACCCATTCAAATTCATTTATAGTAAGTTTTCCCCACGCCCGTGGGGGTGTTTCTCTTAAGATATTCTAATAAGCGCTCTTTCTGTAGTTTTCCCCACGCCCGTGGGGGTGTTTCTTGAGCAAGGAAGGCTATGACTATTAAAAAACCGTTTTCCCCACGCCCGTGGGGGTGTTTCCCAACATAAGCTCGACCTTCTGGATCACGTTCAGTTTTCCCCACGCCCGTGGGGGTGTTTCCCAACAATAGTTGTTTCTTATGCTGATCATGCGGTTTTCCCCACGCCCGTGGGGGTGTTTCTTGAATCATGTCCCATGACTCTTGTAAGTAATCGTTTTCCCCACGCCCGTGGGGGTGTTTCTTTTGGAGAGTCAAAAGCTTCATTATCCGCTAAGTTTTCCCCACGCCCGTGGGGGTGTTTCCAACACCGCCAGTTTTATAGCCACCACCGTTACGTTTTCCCCACGCCCGTGGGGGTGTTTCCAACGTTCCAATCTTCGGCTTGCTTGTCATCATGTTTTCCCCACGCCCGTGGGGGTGTTTCTAATGCAAAAGGAAGATGAATGACATTAGAAGAGTTTTCCCCACGCCCGTGGGGGTGTTTCTTAACATAGAGTTAGATGACAGCAGTCCATTGTGTTTTCCCCACGCCCGTGGGGGTGTTTCTGAAGTTTGTGATAAGTTAGCTGCTGTAGTCAAGTTTTCCCCACGCCCGTGGGGGTGTTTCCAGATAGTCAAATGGCTCAAGCAAAATTACAATGTTTTCCCCACGCCCGTGGGGGTGTTTCTGTGGTACCACCTAATGGCTATATATTAAGTTTGTTTTCCCCACGCCCGTGGGGGTGTTTCTACCTATGAAGCTAACACGAGCGCAGATAAAGGGTTTTCCCCACGCCCGTGGGGGTGTTTCTACACAACCCCTTCACACCTGAGAGCGCTCACGGTTTTCCCCACGCCCGTGGGGGTGTTTCCTAAGCAAAGAAGCAATGCTTGCCCAGACATTAGTTTTCCCCACGCCCGTGGGGGTGTTTCTATACTTATCTTCATATCCTGTAACTGGTAGAAGTTTTCCCCACGCCCGTGGGGGTGTTTCCCCCATTAAGTACCTATGAAGCTAACACGAGCGGTTTTCCCCACGCCCGTGGGGGTGTTTCTACCTATCGTACTGCCCAGCATGTCATCGCTGATGTTTTCCCCACGCCCGTGGGGGTGTTTCCCATGCGGCAGTTACGAATTGAATCGTTTAAAGGTTTTCCCCACGCCCGTGGGGGTGTTTCTATAGTCCGGTAGATCCTCGCAGCTTTCTAGTAGTTTTCCCCACGCCCGTGGGGGTGTTTCCACAACGACCAGTAAATTAAGAATATATAATGGGTTTTCCCCACGCCCGTGGGGGTGTTTCTGCGTCAACTCATGATATATATCTACGCTTGGTGTTTTCCCCACGCCCGTGGGGGTGTTTCTATTGCTTGCCTCTAAAGCTTTAAATATTGATGGTTTTCCCCACGCCCGTGGGGGTGTTTCTGAAGCGCACATTGAAAGTAAACTAAGAGAATGGGTTTTCCCCACGCCCGTGGGGGTGTTTCTAGTTCAGAAACAACATTAACAATGAAGTTTGAGTTTTCCCCACGCCCGTGGGGGTGTTTCTACTTCAATCTGGCTAACTTGCTGGGGTGAGAAGTTTTCCCCACGCCCGTGGGGGTGTTTCCTGATAGCGTTGTAGAACGCGCCATTGATATAGGTTTTCCCCACGCCCGTGGGGGTGTTTCCAGTATTTGATTGCTTTGCAGTTAAGACTGATGGTTTTCCCCACGCCCGTGGGGGTGTTTCTTGTTCTTTAAATATTCAGCAACTAGTTAATTAGTTTTCCCCACGCCCGTGGGGGTGTTTCTGCTTATCCAAATTCGTCAAGCAGTTGACAATAGTTTTCCCCACGCCCGTGGGGGTGTTTCGCTTCGGCTGCTTTTCTTTGAGAACCAAATTTAGTTTTCCCCACGCCCGTGGGGGTGTTTCTGAGTGGCGTAGTAGAGCATTCAAGTGGCGATGGTTTTCCCCACGCCCGTGGGGGTGTTTCTTGTTGCCGAGCAAGAGTTTATTGACTCAGGAGGTTTTCCCCACGCCCGTGGGGGTGTTTCTGTGTATAAAAAAGAGCAAAATGTCTACATATAGTTTTCCCCACGCCCGTGGGGGTGTTTCCATACACCTTGGAACCAACCTTGTACAACTGTAGTTTTCCCCACGCCCGTGGGGGTGTTTCTTGGTAATTTTGGTTCATCTCGTATGGCTAATGGTTTTCCCCACGCCCGTGGGGGTGTTTCCATTAAAAAATGCTCAAGATGCCTTCAATGGTAGTTTTCCCCACGCCCGTGGGGGTGTTTCCAATTGGGCAAGCTAAAGAATTAAGTGCTTTGTGTTTTCCCCACGCCCGTGGGGGTGTTTCCCGATAGCCATAAGGTACGTATTGATGCGATTCGTTTTCCCCACGCCCGTGGGGGTGTTTCTTATCGGTGGCGCAATAGCGGTGTTTTTCTGGGGTTTTCCCCACGCCCGTGGGGGTGTTTCTATTCACGTAGGTATTCGTATTTACGCAATAATGTTTTCCCCACGCCCGTGGGGGTGTTTCTCAGACTAGGTATGGAAATTACGGCTTACGTGTGTTTTCCCCACGCCCGTGGGGGTGTTTCCTAAAGAATCGTGTTGATTTCTAGCTTCAAACCGTTTTCCCCACGCCCGTGGGGGTGTTTCTACACATGACAGTAACTTTTGTGCAATCAGATAGTTTTCCCCACGCCCGTGGGGGTGTTTCCAGTTTTCTCTGTATACGCACAGTCGTACGACTGTTTTCCCCACGCCCGTGGGGGTGTTTCTGGATCACTACAGACCTGCTGGACTTAACGAAAGTTTTCCCCACGCCCGTGGGGGTGTTTCCCGGACAGTTCAAAAGCCATTGAGTGATGAAGAGTTTTCCCCACGCCCGTGGGGGTGTTTCCATTCGATATGGCTAGACTTAACCTTGACCGTAGTTTTCCCCACGCCCGTGGGGGTGTTTCCCAGCAGCTATCCATGCAGCTTTCTTT
>JBBAOU010000022.1:0-33648 GCA_040401175.1 Methylotenera sp.
TCGCGGTGCTGGACGTAAGTCCAGTATTGCGCTCGCGCCGTTGAAGTTAGAAGCTTCGTCCTTTAGGGCGGGATAGTTCACTGACTTCATATTTAGCAAAAACAGACAAGCTCTAAATACTAGCAATATATTATAATAAAACATCCACGGAGTTCGGCGAACATGAAAAAAATTGAAGCAATCATAAAACCATTCAAGTTAGATGAAGTGCGCGAGTCACTATCCAGCATAGGCGCCAATGGGCTAACGGTTACGGAAGTGAAAGGTTTTGGCCGCCAAAAAGGCCATACTGAGCTTTATCGTGGGGCAGAATACGTAGTCGATTTTTTACCAAAAATCAAACTAGAGTTAGTCGTATCTGACGATATGGTAGACGCGGCAGTGGACGCAATTATCAAAGCTGCCCACACAGGTAAAATTGGTGACGGTAAGATTTTTGTCAGTGCAGTAGAGCAGGTCGTCCGTATTCGTACTGGCGAAACTGGCGAATCAGCCGTTTAGCAATTTTAGTTAATCTTCGCAAACGATTGCCGTACTAAGTATACGGTTTTCGAAATCGCGCCTAGTAATTACTTGATTTGATTGTTACTAAGCTTACATGCCAACCATTTTAAAAACCATACTATTACTCACTATTTCAAACGTTTTTTTGTTGTTTTCTTGGCATGCACAACTAGAAAAATTAAGTCAAAAACCGTAGTTAATTGCCGCATTAATTAGTTGGGGCATTGCTTTAATGGAGTATGTTTTTCAGGTGCCAGCCAATCGCTTTGGGTTTACTGTGATGTCCCTGGGTCAGCTAAAAATTCTACAAGAAGTGATTACTTTATCGGCATTTGTTCCATTTGCGGTGTTGTATATGCATCAACCACTAAAGTTGGATTTTTTGTGGGCAGGCTTATGCATAATGGGTGCTGTGTATTTTATGTTTAGAAGTTAAGTTAAATTTCTACCAGCCCAGCCAGCGCGCACCTTGGTAAAACACAAAACTGACCACCCAAGCCAACGCTAATGACCAAGCAATCGAAAGCCACATAAACGCACTACTTTTTGATTCATTTCTAAGCGTGGCAATAGTCGATAAGCAAGGCGTATAAATCAGAGTAAACAACATAAAACTCATGGCTTGCACCCAATCTATCTGCGTGGCCATTTGTGTCATTAGTGCATCACCTTGCAAGCCATAAATCACTGCCAGCGCACCGACCACGATTTCTTTAGCGACAAAACCAAAGATTAAAGCAATAGCAAGCTGACTATTGATGCCTAATGGATCTAAAATAGGCGCAAATAACACGCCAATTTGACCGGCAAAAGTACCGATGCTTGCTGGCGGAACATTACTTGGAAAGTTGGTTAGCGCCCAAACCAGCACGACGCCGATGACGATGAACTTACTGGCACGTGTTAAAAAATGCTTCACTTCTTGCCAGCCACGCAATACGATTTGGCGTAATGTAGGAAAGCGATAGGGCGGTAACTCTAAAATAAACGGCTCTGAATTTTTGTATTGGCCTTGGAATAGTAACGCAGTGAGAAACATGGTTAGAAAGCTCATCACATACAGTGAAAATAAGATTAACGGCGCTTGTTTAGCGGCAAATAGCGCAGTAATCATAAAGATGAACACTTGCAGTCGAGCTGAGCAAAGTGATAATGGAATGACCAGCATGGTGAGTAAGCGCATAGGGCGTGAGCGCATAATGCGCGTGCCCATTAAGGCCGGCACGTTGCAACCAAAGCCCATCAACATCATGACAAATCCGCGGCCGTCTAGGCCCATTCTAGCCATTAACGCATCCATCAGAAAAGCTGCGCGGGACAAATAGCCGCTATCTTCTACCATTGCCATCACTAAAAAGAATAATACGATAATAGGGACAAACGCAGCCACAGTTGATACGCCGTTGTAAACACCATCAAGCATTAAGCCACTTAACCAAGCTGGACTTGATGCGAAAATAGGCTCTAAAATACTGGTGCGTAACAGTAGTAACAACCAAGCTAGGCCATCTTGTAAAGGTTTGCCTACGCTAAAGATAAATTGGAACAACATAAACATCGCAGCAAAAAATAGAGGCAAGCCCAGCCATTTATGTAGCAATATTTTGTCTAGCTTATCGGTGGTATTGTCTGTAAATGTAGTTGGAATCTGCACGTGATGTTGAATCAAGGCGTCCATTTCTTGCTCAATTTTATTGTCTTCTTGCAATAATTTCCTGATTAGCTGCGGGTCAGAAGCTGGCTGATTTTGGTTGATAATTGCCGTAGCCGCTTGCAAAGCTTTTGGTAAGCCGTCACCGTATTTAGCGCTGATTTGCAGCACCGGCATTTTTAGCGCTTTGGCTAGATTATCGGTATCAATGGTAATGCCAGTTTGCTTGGCTTCATCCGCCATATTTAAGGCTAAAACAGAAGGAAGATTTAGTTTTTTAATTTGTAAGACAAGAGAAAGCTGACGGTCTATTTGTGAGCTATTCAGCAAAATTATCACTAAATCTACCGCGTTACTGGCTAAGAAATGCCTGACTACCTGCTCGTCTTCAGAAAAACCATGCAGATCGTAAATGCCGGGCAAATCAATCAGCTCGGCTATGTGACCGCCGATTAAAATTTTTGCACTCATTAAATCAACCGTAATTCCCGGCCAGTTACCAACCCTTGCAGAGGCGCCGCTAATTCGGTTAAATAAAGTGGATTTGCCTGTATTGGGCATGCCTAATAATGCGATGCGTTTCATGGGTTATTAATTTACATGAGTGTTAATGCGAATACGTGCAGCTTCGGCACTACGTAATATGACATCTGTGGTACCTAAACGTACTTGAAGAGGCCCATTAAAATTAGCTTGGCGAATAATGCTCAACGGCTTCCCAACGCGAAAACCTAATGCAGATAAACGATGAAATAATATTTCATCCGCCTCTATCGCCGAGATGACCGCTTGTTGGCCGATTTTTAATTGCGATAGAAGTTGCATGGGCGTATCGGTTGCTTATTCGTAAATGATAATGATTCTTGATTATGGCATAAATTGATGCTTATGTGCGGCATCAAGTGCAGAATTAAGCTAACTTTAAGTTAATAATAGTGGCTTTTCATTTAGCTTAGGTTGCGTGGATATTTATATAACGTAGATGGGTGCTAATCAGATATGGGTTGTGATGTGTGTATGGCATTCATCTTGGAATTAATAAAAATAAAACTCCTGTAAGAGGACGTTCAGCACCACCACTTTCTACCCTTAACAGACACTGGATATATAATAATATTAAGAACTAATCCTTATTAAGCACCACAATAACACTTAAGCCTGTGCTTTCTGATTGGTTGCTATATTCAAGGCGAATCTCTCCATTCATCTTAAAAACAATTTGTTTAACAATTGACAACCCAAGACCAGACCCAACCTCATTGTTACCAACTAGCCTATAAAAAGGATCCATTACCCTTTGTCGATACTCCATGGGAATGCCAGAGCCAGAGTCTGTGACAATCAATTGAACCTGATTAGAAACCAGCTTTATTGACAGGTCAATTTTACCGCCATTCGGTGTATATCTAATTGCGTTGTCGACCAGATTTCTAACAAGAATGGTTAAATCAGTTTCATCCGCTGTTAGCTCAACATCATCACTATCCGTGATGCCTATATCTATTTTTTTTTCTTCCGCTAAGGGATATAAATCTTCTATAACATCACGATATATACGCTTGACTGAAACTTTTGATAAATTGTTGCTAACGGTTGACTGTAATCGGGCAAATTCAAGTAATTGATTTAACAAATGTCGACTTCGTTCAAGACCCCTTCTGAGCATATTTATCCGTTCGATTGCCTCTGTGGACATTTCAGCGTTCGAAAGATGTTCTGCTTGTAATGATAATGCCGTCAATGGTGATCTTAATTCATGAGCTGCATCTGTAATAAACCGTCGCTGAACGCTGATGGATAAAGATACCTTTTCTAACAAGAGATTGATTGCAATTACAAAAGACCTTATTTCTAGAGGCAATCCCTCAGTTTTAAATGGGTGTAAATTTGCCTCACGACGTAGATCGATTTCTTTCGAAAGTACTGTTATAGGGCTGAACAGTTTGCGGACAATTACTGCAATAGTGAGCAGCAAGATTGGCAGGAGAATTAAAAATGGGAAAAGTGTGTTTAGTGCTCCAGCTTCCGCAATCTCATTTCGAATGGCTGTTTCTTGAGCAATCGCAATGCGCTCGCCAGAACTCACTGTTTTAACCAAAACACGATAAGTTTCATGCTCTACTTCTACGGTTTGAATGCCATCTGGGAGTTTGTCGGAAAGCGCTAATGGGAGGATTTCATCGCTAGATTGAGTTGCTGATGGGGGTGCATTCAGGAATTGCACCACCACCCGCGACTCCTCATCACTTTTGGTTAATCGTCCACCATCACCATGATGTGGCACTGGTAAATGCTCAGCATCAAAAAGTGAAGCAATTTGCCTCAACAGATCATCCTGTATCTGATTGACCTCTTGAAAAGTGGTGATGAAAGAGAAAGCACCGGCAAAGATAGCCATTACTACAATGACGATGGATAGCCATGCTGAAAGCCTGAACTGTAAAGAATTATTCATCCTTGTTTTGAGACTAACCATCCCACGCCCCTTACATTTTTGATCGCATCTGCTCCTAATTTTTTTCGTAATGAGAAAATTATAAACTCAATAGCATTGCTTTCAACTTCCTCCCCCCAACCATAAATACGCTCTTCTAGTTCTGCTCTGGATAAAATGGCCCCAGGACGAAGCATTAATGCTTGTAGAAGAGCAAATTCTCGATTGGTAAGTTGTATATTTTCCTGATCATTACGTTTTACATGAAAGGTCGACGGATCAAGACTCAATTGCCCATTAGATAGGAGTGGTGAAGCAACTCCTCCTTTTCTGCGAATCACTGCGCGCATTCTTGCCAATAACTCTATAAGCTCAAATGGCTTTATTACATAATCATCTGCTCCGTTATCCAAGCCAATGACTCGATCTTCAATTGCATCACGAGCGGTCATGATAACAACAGGTGTTTGGTTATTTTTACTGCGGATAGATTTCAACACCTCAAATCCATCTTTTTTAGGTAATCCAAGATCAAGCAATATCAAGTCATAATGTTGGTTGTATACGGCATCAAGTGCCACTTGCCCATCACGCACCCAATCAGTAGCATAAGAAGCTTCTTTTAAGGCAGACTGAAGGGTCTGACCTATCATGAAGTCATCTTCCACTAATAAGACGCGCATTAGGTACCTCCTTGCAATTTAAATATGAGTAATCTTGAATCAATGTGCTTGCTTTGCGGCATTTTGCTTAAATAATAAAATACATACTATCATCAAACCAAGCAACGCTGCCGAAGCCGAGTAACGACTCAAAGCGAGTCCACCTACCGCAATTGGTTTATCCAGAAAATCACCTACGACTGCACCAAGTGGACGAGTTAAGATAAAAGCTGCCCAGAATAATAATGTTTTTGAGATGGATGTCCAATAATAGGCCGTAGCCACCAAACCAAGCAAAACGCTAAATATCACTGCACCGCCACCATAACCTAGGCCAGCGGTGTCGGCAGTCCAATCGCCAAGGGTTGTACCTAATGTCTGCGAGAACATAATCGTGATCCAATAGTACATTTCAGCTTTTGGAGAGTGAATGCTGCTGATTGCCACGGTGCCCATCGAGCGATGCCAAATGGTGAGTGAAGCCATTAAAAGTGCAAACAGAATTGTGCTGCCTCCCGTGTAACCAATCCCCAGCGACCTATCGGCAAAGTCAGCCAACGTGGTGCCAACCGTGGTGGTTGCTATGATGGTTACCCAATATAAATAAGGGTGAAACTGTTTGGATTTAACCTGTGCAAATACGGCCACGAGAAAAATAACAGCAAAAATCAGCGTGCTAACCAGATAACCCAAATTCATGGACATTGAAACGGCATCCCCGCCAGTCTCTCCTAGGGTGGTTGCCAGAATTTTAATCACCCAGAACATCAGGGTAACCTCGGGTACTTTACTTAAATGATTAAGCGTTGCGTTGCTCATCAAGAACTCCTTTAATAAATAACTTGCAGGGCAAGATAGCCCGAAAATTGGTTGGTAGCGCTTACGTTGCTCAAGCCTTTGCCCAATGAAAATAAGACATGGTAATCGTCGGTGAGGTTATAAATACCCCCCCATATTGAAACCTGACGACCCCCGTACTCCAGCGCTGCCAGCAGTTTCATGAAAGACTTCACCTCCAAGCTGCAGCTGATTGCTTAGCCGATATAAAGCAGTTATCCCTGAAAACCATGAGTTTTTACTATCAGCGTATTGATTTAATCGATAACCAAAACCCCCATAGATTGTCCAGTTATCTGAATTGCGTTGTATCCAAAGCGGCAAGAATGCCTGTGCCTTACCTCGGCTATCCCCTAGTTTGCCAAGGCCTGTTGGCAATTGCAGCATAGGATAAATACCTACCATCCAATTTGCATTTGCATATTGTTGGTTGATAAATCGATACTTAACGCCGATTTCAGTATTGTCTACACCCGAGTGCTTATTTCGACCATCTTTTTCATAAGCGTATTTGGGCTGGGCGTGTAGCTGAATGTTGGGGCCGAACCCATAATTAATATCAATACTTGGAGCACCAGCAGATGTTCCACCTGAACGCCAAGTTTTGCTTACCGCATAATTTATTTCCCAGTGATTGGCCTCAACAGGCTCTGGATCATCCGTGATGAAGGGAGGACCTGCAAAAGCCAATGGGCTTATCAAAGTTACCAATGAAGTGAGTAATGTTGTATGGAGATGTGCAGTCATGGTAACTTTATTTCCAACTTTAATTGATTCATTGAAAAAAAAGCGACGATAAGCATAATGGTAGAAATAAACACTAGGTTAATTACCATGCTGCTCATACCTAAGCCACCATTATTCGGAGGTTGCGTTAAGAGATCGCCAAGTGACGCACCGAGCGGTCGGGTTAAAATATAAGCCAGCCAGAAACAAAGAATTGAATTCAATTTTAATAAATGGTGCGCTATTGATATCAATACAATTATCCCACCAAAAATGATGCTGGAATATGCATAACCCCATTGGAGTTGCTCTGCAACAAAATCTCCCATAGCCGTTCCTAGGGCAAACGTAATAAAAATAGCCAGCCAATAAAACAACTCTCTTCTACCTGAATGAATTGTATGTATTGATAAAGTTTTTTCTTTCAGAAACCAAAGATTAAACGTACCAAGCAATAGCAATCCAAAGACCAATGAAGTTAAGCTAAGTGGAACTCCAAGCTGGTCGGTTAGATTATCTGTAACCAAGGTGCCAAATACACTAATCAAAGTGACTGTAGCCCAGTAAATAGATGGGACATGTCTAGCTTGCCTAAGCTGAAAGAATAAACTCGCAAGTAGAAGTACCCCTATAGCAACTGAAGTGATGGACAAACCAAACTCAAGATTAAAATTCAAGAAATCGGCGGACGTTTCTCCGACTGTGGTAGTCATAATTTTTACAATCCAAAATAATAAGGTAACCTCTGGAACCTTATTAATTAGCTTGACTGTTGATTGGGTGTGTAACATATTGCAGAGTCTCCTGATTGAATTGTTTAAATTTAAATTTAAAATTAAAATTCTAATCATAGAAACTTAGCTAAAGCTTAGATAGATGAACTAGGATTGAATGGAGCCTATTGGCCGGTTGCTGCCGGATTAGATCTAAATCAAGCGTCGGCTAAGAAGATGTTTAGACTGTAAGTAAATATCAATAAGTGACATTTATAATTAGATGTGACATGACTTAATAAGGTAGGTTGAAATGCTAACCAACTGATTATTTTACTTCGCATACCACAGCTAAAATAGCGTGGTGCCATAGAAAAAGGCCCAAGATTGGGCCTTTTTATCAACGCTTAAAGCTATTAATTGATTATTTTACAATGTCAATTTTGGCTTTACTACGTAAGTCCGCCATCATTTTTTCTAGGTTACGTTGTTGTAGATTTTTTTGTAGGCCTTCTTTCACTTTATCGTAAGCAAGTGGTTGTGAAGGGCGTGTATCTAACAATTTAATCACGTGCCAGCCGAATTGTGTTTGTACTGGCGTGGCAGTAACAGCGCCTTTTTGTAGGCCAGCAACAGCCTCGCTGAATGATTTTACCATTGTAGCTGGTGAGAACCAGCCCAAATCACCGCCTTTTTCTTTAGAGCCAGGATCCATTGATTTTTCTTTGGCGATTTTAGCAAAATTGCCGCCTTTGCCTAGTTGCGCAATCACATCTTTGGCCTCAGTTTCAGTTTTAACTAAAATGTGTTGCGCGCTATATTCTTTATCGCCGTAAGCTTTTTTGTATTGTTCATAAGCGGCTTTGCTATCAGCGTCTGAAACTGGATTTTTTTTCACGAAGTCTTGTAAAAATGCGCCAGTCAATAGTTCACGGCGAGAAAGTTCTTCGCGTGCAATGTAGTCTGGTTGTTTATCTAAGCCTAGCTTTTGCGCTTCTTGATAGACCAATTCAGAATCGACTAATTTATTTACAATAGCATCTTTTACTGGCGCATCAACTTTTTGACCGCGTGCCGCAGCGTCTTTGGCAATGTAATCAAACACCGATTGTTTAATCGGTTTGCCGTTTACTGTAGCAACATTATCAGCCGCAAAAGCGGTAGAAGTTAAAGATAAAATGGCTGCAGCGATTAATGTTTGGCTAAATTTCATGCAAAAATCCTCAAGGTTATAGTAGTTGGGTTTTATTTTCTTATTGGTTTGTGGCGTTTTTATGCTTCATCAGGTGCGAGCGCATGAATACTTAGCGCATGAATCTGTTTAGGAATAAGATCATTAAGTGCTTGATAAATAAGACGATGGCGTATTATCTGTGATTTTTCAAAAAAATGCGAGCTAGTCATGTGAAGCTTAAAATGCCCGCCACCACCATTACCTTTGTGTCCAGCATGCATGGCACTTTCATCTATTATTTCAAGCACAGTTGGCGCTAGAACTTGCAGGCGTTTGGTAATTTCTTGAATTAAAGATTCTGTCATTAAGGTCACTGGTATTAGGGTTGTTGAAATTAAAGTTATTAGAATTAAGGTTACTGAAATTAAAGTGACTGGAATTGTCGTTTTAAATAATGAAGCTTAAGCTGGTAGGCTTTTTCTAAAAGGCTTCACTACAACGTGCTGATATACACCGGCGATGACAAATGGGTCATTATTAGCCCAAACAGTCGCTTCTTCTAGCGTTGTAAATTCTGCCACAATTAGGCTACCGCTATAACCTGCAGGTCCTGGATCTAGACTATCTATGGCTGGAAAAGGCCCTGCCAACAATAAACGGCCTGCATTTTGCAATATTTGCAATCTGTTTAAATGTTCAGCTCTAGCCGCTAATCTTTTTTCTAAAGTATTGGCAGTATCTTCCGCAATAATGGCATACCACATTATTTTAAACCGTCCTTTAGGTCTTTATTACCATCTTCGTTTTTACTTTTAACATCATCAGGGGTTAGATATTTGCTGAGTATGAATGTTTGTAACACAATGAATACGAACATGATGCCGGTAATGCCAAATAGTTTGAAGTTTACCCAAGCATCTTGCGAGTAATTAAATGCCACATACAGATTTAAAAATCCTAAAGCTAAAAATAGCAGCGCCCAAGCTAAGTTGAGTGTGCTCCAAATGTTTTCAGGCAAACTTATTTGTGCTTGCATCATATTGCGGATGAGATTTTTTTTAAATATTAATTGTGCGCCGATTAAGCTGGCTGAAAATAACCAATACAAAACCGTTGGTTTCCATTGAATAAACGTTGGGTCTTTCAGTAATAAGGTTGCGCCACCAAATACGGTGATAATCACGCCGCTAACCATCAACATTTTTTCGACTTTGCCATGGCGGATTTTGCTGTATGCAATTTGGCCAACTGTAGCAATGATGGCGATCGCGGTTGCGGTGTAGATACCGAAAAATTTAAATGCGGCAAAGAACAAAATGACAGGAAACAGATCAAACAAAAACTTCATATTAGGTCTCAAATGATATTGGGTGTAAAAAAGCTAGCTGTAGCGGCATCATATAGAATAGCGCTAGGCTTGGGCAGTTGTTAGTGTTTTTAATTAAGGCAATTTTAATTAATGATATATTTTAATTCACATAATCAACAACAGTGCTTTAGCCTAAGGAGCTATTTTGCTATGATTGATGTTGCGTCGCAAGGAGTAATTGCAAGCGGACTGCTCAATTAATTTCTAATTGGCATGTCATTTTTCTAGGGTATATCTTACATCCATGTCTTTAAGCATCGATTTGCATGCACATTCTAATATTTCTGATGGACTGCTAGCGCCCTCAGCGCTGGTCGAGCATGCGTTTAATCACAATATTAAACTATTGGCCTTAACTGACCATGACGATACTAGCGGTTTAGCGATTGCCGAGATTGAAACTGCACGCTTAGGCATGCAATTAATCAAAGGCGTGGAAATATCCGTCACTTGGAAAAAACGCACAATTCATATTGTCGGGTTAAAGATCGATCCAGAGTATCCACCATTAAAAGAAGGATTGGCGGCCATTCGTGCTGGCCGACATCTTCGGGCTATTGGTATGGCAGCAGGTTTAGATAAAGTCGGTATTATGGGCAGCTTAGAAGGCGCTTATGAATATGCGCAAGAGGGCATTATCAGCCGTACACATTTTGCACGATTTTTGGTTAATACAGGCGTAGCCAAAGATAATAAAGCAGTTTTTAAAAACTACTTGGTCAAAGGTAAGCCTGGATTTTTTGAGCATCAATGGGCAAGTTTAGAAGAAGCCGTTAGTTGGATTGTAGACAGTGGTGGTGTGGCGGTAATTGCGCACCCAGGGCGCTATGATTTAGGCCGCACTAATATGTTATTGCTGTTAGAAGAGTTTCGCGCTGTTGGTGGTGATGCTATTGAGGTGGTTACTGGTAGCCATACCGCAGATCAATATCTAGAGTTTGCAAAATATGCACAGTTATTTGGCCTCAAATCTTCGCAAGGCTCAGACTATCACGGCAAAGGCATCAGCTTTATGGAAATGGGTCGCCTGCCTGCTTTGCCAAGTAATTGTGTGCCTGTTTGGCAAGATTGGCCAGAGGCTACGTTTGCAAAAAGCTCAATTGCTCAAAATCAGATTGTTGAAAAGCGGGTATTAGACGCAGTTTCTGGCTAAATTTTAAAAAGAGAAAATTAAGCTACCCGTATGTCGCAATTTTTTAATGTTAATCCAGATAATCCGCAGGCGCGACTCATCACGCAAACCGCAGATATTTTGCGTAAAGGTGGTGTGATTGCTTATCCTACAGATTCTGGCTATGCGCTTGGCTGCATGTTGGGTAATGGCGATGCGCAGACCAGAATTCGCCAAATTCGCGGCGTTGATGATAAGCATTTATTCACCTTAATTTGTCGAAACTTAAGTGAGTTGGGTAATTATGCGATTGTCAGCAATAGCCAGTTTCGTTTACTTAAAGCCAATACACCGGGTGCTTATACTTTTATTTTAAATGCCACGCGTGAAGTGCCACGTAAACTACAGCATCCCAAGCGGAGTACTGTAGGCTTGCGTGTGCCGCAACATATTATTGCTCAAGCGATATTAGAGGCTATTGATGCACCGTTGTTGAGCATGACGCTGACAATACCCAATGAAGACTATGCATTAAGCGAAGCTTGGCAGATACGCGATCAGCTAGAACATCAAGTAGATTTGGTAATTGATGCTGGCGATTGTGTGGCAGGCGCTACCTCTGTGATTGATTTGACCGGTGATGCACCAACACTAATACGTGAAGGTTTGGGTGATTTAGCACCTTTTGGCCTTTAGCAAATAACATTTATAAACCAAGTAAATAAACAAATATTTAATTAATTTAAAGAGTCCCTAATGGAATTATCGCTCATACAAAAAATAGCCATTTATGCACTGCCTGTGCTTTTTGCCATTACCGTGCATGAGGCTGCGCATGGTTATGCAGCCAAGTATTTTGGTGATATGACTGCCTATAAAGCAGGTCGTATCAGTCTAAACCCAATACGGCATATTGATCTTTTTGGTACGATTATTCTGCCAGCATTAACTTTAGCGCTAGGTGGAATTTTGTTTGGTTGGGCTAAGCCTGTGCCGGTAGATTTTAGTCGCTTACGTAATCCTAAAAAAGATATGTTGTGGGTCGCTGCTGCTGGTCCAGCCTCCAATTTTGTGATGGCTATCATTTGGGTATTTGTTTTTAAGTTTTCAATGAGCGCGCCAGAATCTATCGCTTATCCGTTGGCGATGATGGCCAAAGCCGGCATCAGCATTAACATTGTGTTGATGGTGTTAAATTTACTACCATTACCACCATTAGATGGCGGACGCATTGCTGTGAGTTTATTACCCATGCAATACGCGGTGAAATTTGCACAGCTAGAGCGCTACGGATTCATTATTTTAATCGCACTGATGTTTTCTGGCGTACTCAGCCAAATCTTAAACCCGCTAATCAATGTGGTTTATGCGCTAATATATAGCTTATTCGGCTAAGCTTGTTTGTATAATAACAACATTATTTAACTCAAGTATTACATTTAAGGTTTTATCACATGGCAATCGAACGTGTTTTATCAGGCATGCGTCCTACCGGTAATTTGCATTTAGGGCATTACAACGGCGTATTAAAAAACTGGATTAAGCTACAGCACGAGCATGAATGCTTGTTCTTTGTGGCCGATTGGCACGCACTAACCACGCATTACGATACACCGGAAATCATAGAAGAAAGTGTGTGGGAGATGGTCATTGATTGGCTAGCTGCCGGTGTAGATCCGGCAAACTCAACAATTTTTATTCAATCTCGTGTGCCAGAACATGCTGAATTACATACTTTATTAAGTATGATTACACCGCTTAGCTGGTTAGAGCGTGTGCCGACTTATAAAGATCAGCAAGAAAAACTTGCCAGTAAAGATCTATCAACGTATGGATTTTTGGGTTATCCATTACTTCAAAGTGCTGATATTTTGATTTATAAAGCCACGCAAGTACCCGTTGGCGAAGATCAAATTCCGCATATTGAATTTACCCGTGAAATCGCCAGACGTTTTAATCATATCTACGGCAAAGAAAAAGGCTTTGAAGAAAAAGCTGAAGCTGCGATTAAAAAATTAGGCAGTAAACGCAGTGCCTTATATCAAGAAATGCGTAACGCTTATCAACAAAGCGGCGATGCTGAATCCTTAGATTCAGCACGCGCAATGATAGAAGAGCAGCAAGGCATGAGCATGGGCGACAAAGAGCGCTTGCTTGGCTATTTAGAAGGCGGCGGCAAAATGATTTTGGTCGAGCCAGATTACAAGCTTACGCCAGCTTCAAAAATGCCAGGTTTAGATGGCCAGAAAATGTCTAAATCTTACAACAACACCATTTCAATGCGTGAAGATGTAGATTCGGTCGCTAAAAAAATCAAAACCATGCCAACTGATCCAGCGCGCGTACGCCGTACTGATCCTGGTGATCCGGCAAAATGTCCGGTTTGGCAATTACACCAGATCTATTCAAACCAAGCCACGCAAGACTGGGCGCAAGCAGGTTGTAAAAGTGCAGGTATTGGCTGTATAGAGTGTAAAGGCCCGGTAATTGAAGGCGTGTTAGCTGAGCTAAAACCGATTCAAGAACGCGCCGCACAATATGCTGAAGACCCGACATTAGTGAAAAATATCGTCGCAGAAGGTTGTGAAAAAGCCCGTAAGTTGGCTAGAGAAACTATGCGCGATGTGCGTGAAGTAATGGGTTTAAATTACTCTTAATGCACGCTAAAGAGTGTTGCTAGCATGAACCACTGGTTAGCGATTGCCATCGCAATTGTGGCAGAAGTGATTGCCACCACGGCATTAAAAGCTTCTGATGAATTTACTCACTTGCTGCCGTCATTGGTTGCTGCGCTAGGTTATGGGGTCGCTTTTTATTTTATGACTATCAGTATGCGTGTGTTTCCGGTAGGTATCATGTATGCCATTTGGTCCGGCCTAGGAATAGTGTTGATATCGACACTAGGTTGGTTGGTATATAAGCAAGCCTTGGATATACCGGCCATGTTAGGAATGGGATTTATTATTGCTGGTGTAGTCATTATTAATGTTTTTTCGAAGTCGATAGGGCATTAACTCGTATGCTAACGCAGCTTACTTTAGATGCGCGTATTCACGGTGAGGCTTTTACTCAATTGCCGCACGACCTCTACATTCCACCGGATGCACTAGAGGTTTATTTAGATACTTTTGAAGGCCCGTTAGATTTATTGCTGTATTTAATTCGCAAACATAATCTCAATATTCTCGATATTCCTATGGCCGATTTAACGCGGCAATATATAGCTTATGTCGAAAAGATGCAGGACATCAAACTAGAATTGGCGGGAGATTATTTATTGATGTCTGCCATGTTGATAGAAATTAAGTCACGATTTTTATTGCCTAAACCTGCTGATGTTGAATCTGAAGAGGATCCTAGAGCTGAGCTAGTCAGACGCTTAATGGAGTATGAGGCCATTAAATTAGCGGCACAAAAAATAGATGAATTGCCCAAAGTTGGCGAAGATATCAGTGTTGCTAGCGCTTATTATGAAAAAATGAGTGAAGTGAAGCCACCGGAATTTAGCTTAGATGATTTAGCCGAAGCTTGGCGCAATGTGCTTAAGCGTACCCGTCACTTTCAGCATCACCAAGTGGGGAAAGCCGAGCTCTCTGTACGTGAGCATATGAGTATAATTTTACGCCGCTTAAAAACCGATAATCTGCTGGAGTTTTCAGAGCTATTCGATGTGGTGCAAGACGGCATTGCTAAGTTAGTGGTATGTTTTTTAGCAATATTAGAGCTGGCGAGAGAAGGTTTGTTACGGATTACCCAGCAAGCTGCTTTTTCACCGATTTATGTGCAATTAAATGTGCAGGCATGATAATGTTGTTTCAATGGCATATTTTTAACAGCTTATTTTAATGGGTTATTTTAACGGTTTATTTTAATTGACACAGCCAGAAAATACGATGCAAACCAAACAAGTGCTTGAAGTCGCCTTGCTTACCAGCACCCAACCACTAAGTTTGGATGACATGCTAAAACTTTTTTCAGGTCGTATGGAACGCAGCACTTTGCGCATGTTGTTAGATGAACTCAAGCAAAATTGGGAGGCACGGACGATGGAATTGGTGCAAGTTGCCAGCGGTTATCGTTTTCAAGCGCGGTCTGAATATGCTACATTTTTAGCGCGATTGAATCCTGAAAAGCAGTCTAAATATTCGCGTGCGGTGATGGAAACTTTAGCGATTATCGCCTATCGCCAACCCGTGACAAGAGGCGACATTGAAGAAATTCGCGGTGTTGCCGTTAACCATAATGTGATGCGTCAATTGTTAGAACGCGATTGGGTAGATATTGTCGGTCAGCGTGAAGTGCCGGGGCGGCCTTCGCTATATGCGACAACCAAACACTTTTTAGATGATCTTAATTTACGCTCGTTGGCTGATTTGCCGGCGATGGAAGCGTTCATTTCGCAGGATACTCAACTGGATTTATAAGTGCATACTGACTTAAGCGCGAGGTATGAAAGCAAAAAAAGACAGCAAACTCGATTCTTTAGTAAAACCATTTAATGTGCGGTGATTATCACTAACTGCGGTAAAATGCGCTATTACAATCAATAGTTTATCATTATGGCACGTCCCTTTAAGACCCAACGCGACCCGCAAGCAACGCCGCGCCGCGCAAAAACCAGTTTCACTAAATTAGCTGTTGATGAAAATGCCGTTGCAGAACCTACGCAAAGGCTACATAAGCTATTAGCGTTGGCTGGTCTGGGCTCACGTCGCGATATGGAAGCGCTAATCGCCAGTGGTCGGGTTACCGTCAACGGTGCGCCAGCGACTACGGGTCAAGCTGTTACGCAATTTGACGTGGTGCGTTTAGATAGCCGCATTCTTAAACTGCCATTTGTCGCAGAACTTCCGCAAGTGTTGATTTATCATAAACCAGAAGGTGAAATTGTTAGTCAAGACGACCCAGAAGGGCGCGCTAGCGTGTTTGATAAATTACCAAAAGTTAAAAATGCTAAATGGATTGCCATTGGTCGCTTAGATATGAATACCAGCGGCCTGTTAATTTTCACCACGTCCGGTGATTTAGCTAACCGCTTTATGCACCCCCGTTATGAAGTTGAACGTGAATATGCGGTACGTATTTTTGGCGAATTGACCGATGGTCAGATGATCCAGTTAACTGAAGGTATTGAGCTTGATGATGGCCCGGCTAATTTTGATAGCATTAAAGCGCAGGGCGGCGAGGGTGCAAATCATTGGTACCAAGTGATTCTGCGTGAAGGCCGTAATCGTGAAGTGCGTCGCTTATTTGAAGCGTTTCAATTACCAGTAAGCCGTTTGATGCGCGTGCGTTTTGGCCCAGTAAATTTACCACCGCGCGTTAAACGTGGCACCATGTTAAAGCTAGAGCAAAAAGAAGTGGTTGGTCTGCTTGAATGGGCTGAATTGCCAGTGCCAAGCGCACCGCTTAGACAGCTTACACAACGCGAAAAGCTAAAAGCAACGACGGTGTTTATGCCAAAAGTGCGTAGGCAACGCGTAAGTGCTTTAGACCGTCCGCCGCGTGACGCTGCCGATGGTTCAGCTAAACCATATCGCACTAAATCTGATACCGCTAGAAACCCGTCAGCTAAAAAACCCGCACCACGCAAAAATGAAAACCGCCGCGTTAGACAAACTAGCGATTTACCAGCGCCAGATGTGAAAAAGAAAAGCGATGGAAATAGAGGTCGCGGTTAGGTAATTAGCTTGTTAAATATAATTAACAAGTTGTAGTTAACAAAATAGATAGGTTTATTGCTTAGCCAAACGCCATAAAGAAGTCACTTCAGCTTTACGTGCAGCATGTAGCGGATTAGCCGCATCTTGCGTTTTACCATGCCTTGCTTTGGTGTCCGTTCTATCTAACACTTTTAAACCTGCCGCTGCAATCCAGCCTAACAATTCTTCACGCGTTCTTAAGCCTAAGTGTTCCGCAAAGTCTGAAAGCACTAACCAGCCTTCGCCAGTGTCGTTTAAGTGAGCGCTTAAGCCATTTAAAAAGCCTTTAAGCATTTGGCTTTTTTCATCGTAAATAGCAGATTCTAAGGCTGAGCTTGGGTGTGCAGGTAGCCAAGGAGGATTACATACCACTAAATCTGCTTTGCCATATTCTGCTTTTGGATATAGATTGGCCTCGAGCAAAGTCACATTGTTTTTTAAGCCTAGTAGATTCATATTTTTGAGTGCGCAATCTAGCGCGCGGTGTGAGTTATCGGTAGCGATAATTTTTGTCACGCCACGATTAGCTAAAATTGCTGCTAACACACCTGTGCCGGTACCAATATCAAATGCTACATTACAAGGCACAGGCATCGGTGCAACGTCAACCAAGTCTAAATATTCACCGCGAATCGGCGAAAACACACCGTAGCTAGGATAAATTTTATTATTCATGACTGGAATATCTACGCCATTTTTGCTCCACTCATAAGCGCCAACCAAGCCCAAAATCTCACGTAATGAAACCACAATACCTTGCGTACTTTTTCCGTAAGCATGTTCGCAAGCGGCTTTAACATCTGGTGCGCGGCGTAAGCTGATGTTGTAACCCACGCTTAATTCAATTACTAACATGCCTAAAATCCGGGCTTTTTGCGATTGGCCTTGGCGATGCAAATGAAATGATTGCAACATGGTTTCGCCAGTTTTCTTTGGTTTTTTACGCGGGCGATCTATTCTGCGTGAAAGTGCTTGCATGAGTAGTTTTGCATTTTGAAAATCACCGCGCCAAAGTAGAGCAGTACCTTCGCAACAAAGTTTGTAGGCATCATCAGCTTTGATGGTGTCGTCAGTAATTTGTACTTTTTTAGGTACAGGAGCATCGTTTTCAGAATGCCATATGCTGGTTTTTGTTTTGCCAGCTTCTTGCCAGCTAATGGTTTGGCTGGATGTTGGGGTGATGTTCAAAATATGATTGCCTAAGGTAACTATTGATTTGGTATAACTTTAAATAATAAAACTGTTATTTATAAAACTGAAATAGCTATATCAAATTTACTCTAACTGTGATTTAGTTAGTAAAAATACAAACTCATTGCCGGAAGAAACTTCTAACCAAGTAAAAGCAATGTTTGGATAAGCTACTTCTAGGGCTTCGCGATTATGGCCGATTTCAACAATCAGTATGCCATCTTCATTTAAATGCTTGGCCGCTTCGCGCAAAATGGTGTGCGTGTGGTCTAAGCCAGCAACACCACTACCCAAGGCTAGTTGCGGCTCATTTTGGTATTCTGCTGGTAACGCTGCCATTGAAGGCGCATCCACATAAGGTGGATTGCTGATAATGACATCATAAGTCTTACCTTTAAGTGTGCTAAACATATCAGACTTAATCGCGGTAATTTGTTCTTCTAAGCCGTAGTTGGCAATATTGATATTTGCCACATCAATCGCATCTTGGGAAATATCAATCACATCGATAGCGGCGTTTGGGAAGGCGTTGGCAAGCAAAATGCCTAAACAACCACTGCCTGTGCAAAGGTCTACTGCACTTTCTATCATTTCAGGGAATTCAATCCAGGCGCTTAAGCTGTCAGTATTTAAGTCACCATTACTCAAGTCGTTATTAAGCAACTCAGCAATAAATGAACGTGGAATAAGCACGCGTTCATCCACATAAAATTTAAGACCATGTAACCAAGCTTCATTAACCAAATAAGCGGTAGGTGTGTGCTTTGTAATACGCTGCTCAATAAAACCAGCAAGTTTGCTACGTTCAGTGTTGGTTATTCTGGCATCCAAAAAATTATTAAGCGTGTCCAAAGGTAAATGTAACGCGCTCATAATTAGCCAAACAGCTTCATCATAGGCGTTATCTGTGCCGTGACCGTAAAATATATCAGAAGCTTCAAACCGGCTAACGGCGAAGCGTATCCAGTCGCGGATGGTGAATAGCTCGGAGATTACAGTCTGATTATTTGGGTTGCTGGTTGTCATTGCTTGATTTTTCTATAAAGATTTTCTGTAAATTTTTGCTGTAAATTTTTTCTAAGATTCTTATTAAATCTTGTACTCAGCCCAACAGTTTTTGCATGGTCAATTTGTAAGTTTCTTTAAGTGGCTCAATATCCGCCACGCCCACGCATTCATTTAATTTATGAATTGTTGCATTTAGCGGGCCAAATTCAATGACTTGTTTGCATATATCGGCAATAAATCGGCCATCAGACGTGCCGCCAGTGGTTGATAATTCAGGCGTAACGCCATAAGATTGCTGAATCGCTTCGGTAATGGCTTCTACCAAGTTTCCACGCGGTGTAATGTAGGGTGGTGAATATTCCCACTCTAAATCATATTCCAGCGCGTGTTTATCTAAAATGGCATAAGTGCGCTCTTTTAAATTGGCCTCAGTGCTGGCGGTGCAAAATCTAAAGTTGAATAAAATTTCCACTTCGCCCGGCACCACATTGGTTGCACCGGTGCCACCATTCATATTGCTAATTTGCCATGAGGTTGGTGGGAAATATTCATTGCCTGTGTCCCAAACGGTGTCGACCATGTCTTTAATAGCAGGGGCAACCATATGGATAGGATTTTTAACTAAATGCGGGTAGGCAATATGGCCTTGCACGCCTTTAACGACCAACTTGCCGGAAAGTGAACCACGGCGACCATTTTTAATCATATCTCCCACTACTTTATTGCTGGTCGGTTCGCCGACGATGCAATAATCAATCAATTCGCCACGCGCTTTTAATGCTTCCACCACTTTAATGGTGCCATCAACGGCTACACCTTCTTCATCAGAAGTAATCAATAAGCCAATTGAACCGCTGTGATTTGGGTTTTCGGCGACAAATTCTTCAATACTGGTGATGAATGATGCCAGCGAGGTTTTCATATCTGCTGCGCCGCGTGCGTATAGCATGCCATCTTTTATGGTAGGCTCAAATGGAGGCGTGTGCCATTTTTCTAGCGGGCCAGTCGGAACTACATCGGTATGGCCAGCAAAAACTAATAGTGGGCCAGTGGTGCCACGCCTAGCGTAAAGATTATCCACATTACCAAAACGCATACGCTCAATTTTGAACCCTAGCGGTTCTAATCGCGAGATCATCAATTCTTGGCAGCCAGCATCTTCTGGCGTGTTAGAGCGGCGCGTGAGTAAATCAATCGCCAAACTTAAAGTTTTGCTAGGAGTATTTGAGTTGTTTTTCATGTTTATTTTGCAGTATTTTTATATTAGTTCTTTATACTATTTCTTTCAGTAGTTCTTGATATCTTGCTTCAGTAAATCCCAAGCATACGATTTTGCCATCTTTCACCAACACTGGCCGCTTAATCACTGAGGATTTTTCTAACATTAAATTAAGCGCAGAGTTAACATCAATTACCTCGAATTTTTCTACATCGGTTAAATTGCGCCAAGTCATGCCGGCGCGATTAACCAGTTTTTCCCAAGGCATTTGGCCTAGCCAGTCTTCAAGTAAATCATGGCTGACACCGTTTTTCTTAAAGTCATGAAACGTATAAGCCACAGCATTATTGCTTAGCCAATCACGTGCTTTTTTAACGGTACTACAGTTTGGAATGCCGAATAGCTGCATGAATGTGATTTTAGCGATGATCGATTTAGACCATCTTTTTTAATAAAGCGTTATTTTAACAGTATTACAGTAAAGCGCTGAAATTATGCACAATAAGCGACTGATAACTTTCAATTAAGTATTTGTCAAACAATGGCTTAACGCTTTTAAGTTTGGGACTTCATTGTTCAAGAATGTGCGCAGTAAAAAACACCCGCACAGGGCGGGTGTCAGGGCAGTGCTTTTAATTGGCTAATACTTTAAATTCTATTAGAAATTCTATTGGTTAGTTTTTTGACGCTAAGCTAATTTCAAGATTGTACTAATTAACACTTAAATGCCACGTAATAATTCGTTAATTCCAACTTTACCACGGGTTTTTTCATCTACTTTTTTAACAATTACTGCGCAATAAAGGCTGTAAGTGCCATCTTTAGAAGGTAGGTTGCCGGCAACGACTACTGAACCAGCTGGCACGCGACCATAAGTGACAGTGCCTGTCTCGCGGTCGTAAATTTTAGTCGATTGACCAATGTAAACGCCCATAGAGATCACGCAGTTATCTTCAACAATAACGCCTTCAACCACTTCAGAGCGCGCACCGATAAAGCAATTGTCACCAATAATTGTTGGGCCAGCCTGCACAGGTTCTAACACACCGCCAATACCAACGCCGCCAGATAAATGCACGTTCTTACCAATTTGCGCGCATGAACCAACCGTTGCCCAAGCATCAACCATAGTGCCTTCGCCCACGTAAGCACCAATGTTCACGAAAGAAGGTAACAGCACCGCATTTTTGCCGATAAATGAACCGCGACGCACCATAGCGCCAGGCACTACGCGCACACCGCCGGCTTTAAAGTCTTCCGCTGAATAATCAGCAAATTTTGCTGGCACTTTATCAAAATACTGTGTGCAAGCACCGTCTAACAACACATTGTCGTCTAGGCGGAATGAAAGCAGTACCGCTTTTTTTAACCATTGATGTGTTTCCCAATCTTGCGTATCGCCAATACGAGAGGCAACACGTAAATTGCCCGCATCAAGGTCAGCAATAACGCTGGCGACAGCCTGTTTAACTTCTGCGCTGGCATTTGCTGGGTTGATGTTAGCGCGGTCTTCAAAAGCGGCTTCAATGATGTTTTGACGTGGATCCATACAATTCTCTAGGTAAGTTTAATAAAAGCAGTATTTTAACCTAAACCGCATACAACGTTGAGCTTTAAAACGACACTTGTGAACCAAGCTCAACTACGCGATTTGGCGGTAATTTAAATTGGTTGGTAATTGTTTCAGCGCTTCTAAATAAGCCGATAAATATCTTTTTACGCCAAAAAGCCATTTCCTTTTTCTCGTTGGAGATAAGAATCTCTTTGCCGACGAAAAATGAAGTATCCATCGCGTCTAATACCAATCCTTTAGGCGCGCAAAGTAATAAATCACGCGGTAAATCCGGTTCATCTTTAAAGCCGTAATTCACCGTAACTTTGTAAAACGCATGAGGCATTGCCACCACTTCGACACGCTCTTCAATTGAGGTATGTGGGTAGTCCAAAAACTTAACTGTCAGTACCACTACTTTTTCGTGCAATACTTTATTGTGTTTTAGATTGTGTAACATCGCATGCGGAACACCCTCTAAGTTTGGCGTCATAAATAACGCTGTGCCATAAACACGAGTAGGCGGATGCGCACCGATGGCTTCTATAAACGGATCGAGCGCCATCGCATCATTTTTAAGGTGTTGATAAAGTAGCGTGCGACCAGTTTTCCAGGTGAGCATTAAAGTGAAAATCACAATACCTATTACCAATGGTACCCAGCCACCATCAGGTATTTTCAAAACGTTTGCGCTGAAGAATGACACGTCTACTACTAAAAACATAGCGACTAAGCAGCCTGTGCGTAATTTGCTCCAACCCCAAATATTGTGGAATACGATGCCAGCTAATAGCGTGGTAATCACCATGTCACCCGTGACTGCAATGCCGTAAGCCGCGGCCAAGTTTCCTGAGGATTTGAATGACAACACTAAGATCATTACGCCCAGCATTAAACCCCAGTTAACGCGTGGCATGTAAATTTGGCCTTCTTGGCTTTCAGATGTATGTTCTACATGCATACGTGGCAAGAATCCAAGTTGTAAGGCTTGGCGTGAGACTGAAAATGCGCCGGTAATGACCGCTTGCGAGGCAATAACAGCGGCAAGTGTAGCTAAAATAATCAGCGGGAATAGCATCCATTCTGGCGCGAGTAAGTAAAAAGGGTTCTTAACCGCTTCAGGATTTTTTAAAATCAGCGCGCCTTGACCGAAGTAATTAAGTATCAAGGCGGGCAATACAAAACCAAACCAAGCTAAGCGAATCGGAAAGCGTCCGAAGTGGCCCATGTCAGCATATAACGCTTCAGCGCCAGTGACCGCAAGAACCACTGCGCCCAGTGCAACAAACGCTATCCAAGGACTAACTGTAAAGAAATGAAAAGCATAGATCGGATTAAGCGCATGCAAAATAGTAGGATTTTGCAAGATGCTTTGGACGCCGAGAACGCCTAAAGTACCAAACCATAACAGCATGATAGGCCCAAAAAAAGCACCGACTAATGCGGTGCCTTTGCTTTGTGCCCAAAATAAAATGATTAGTACAATTAATGTGACTGGAATGATCAGTGGGTGAAGCATCGGCGCGGCTAATTCCAAACCTTCAACCGCCGAAAGAACCGAAATGGCTGGCGTAATCATGCCATCTGCATAAAACATACAGGCGCCTAAAATACCTAACAACATAATGGTGTGTTGTTTTTTGACGTTGTCTGCCGCGTTTTGGCTGGCCAATGCTAGCAAAGCCATAATGCCGCCTTCGCCACGGTTATCTGCGCGCATAATAAATGCTACGTATTTAACCGAAACCACCATGATAAGTGCCCAAACAATCAGCGACAATATTCCGTACATATTCGCTTCAGTCAGTGGCACTGGGTGCGTGCCGGCTGAGAACACTTCTTTGATTGTGTATAAAGGGCTTGTGCCAATGTCACCAAAAACCACACCAAGGGCGGCTAGAGTAAGGGCGGAGAGTTTAGTTTTACTGCCAGTAGGAGATGACATTAAAATCACAGCTAAATTTTATAAGTCACTATTATCAATCAACTTAGATACTTAACCAATAGATTTTTGACAAGATATCTTGTGGTTTAATTTTTTAAAGCTAAAAATTTTTTTATTCTGTGATTTTTAAGTGTGTAATTGCTTAATTGAGTGATGGATTGTAACTAAACCGCGCATGAAGCAGTGGTGCGCATTAGCCTAGGGTATTATGCTAAATTACATACTAAGTGACCGGTGTCATTCCAGTCTGAAATAATTACATTAGTATTTAAATTAAGGTTTTATTTTACTGATTTTAGCTTCAGCTGAACCAATGCCAAAGGTTAAAACAACATCATCACCACTATGTAATTGTTTACTGGCGCTAATAATTGTGCCTAGCTTATTTTGCACAAAAGCATAACCGCGAGTCAGTACTGCTTGCGGGTTCAGGTGTTGTAAGTTCTGACTTAAGCGCAACAAGTTGTGCTGTCTTCTTTGTAATTGCTGATTAGCGCCGGCGTTTAAACGATAACCAATTTGTACCAATTGCGTTCTTTGCAGCTCAATTTGTTGTAGAGGTGAGATCAGCCTGCGTGCCAAATAATCTAGCGCCTGACCACGTTGGTTAAGCAAATATTGCGTATTTCTGGTGAGTTGCTGTTTAAGCTGGTTAAGCGCATTCAGCATACCTAGGCGTGATGGTGCTGCTAGTTCTGCCGCCGCTGTTGGTGTGGCAGCACGCATATCTGCGACAAAGTCACAAATGGTGAAATCAGTTTCATGACCAACGCCGCTAATGGTGGGTATTGAACATTCCGCAATGGCACGGGCGACGATTTCTTCATTAAACTGCCATAAATCTTCTATGCTGCCACCACCACGGCAAATAATCAGCACATCGCATTCGGCACGTTCGTTGGCGTTATTGATTGCATTGGCAATTAAGTTTGCCACGCCTTTGCCTTGAACAGGCGTCGGGTAAATCACAATTGGAATGCTAGGCATGCGGCGCTTAAGCGTGGTGAGCACATCTTTAAGCGCGGCGGCATCTGGCGAGGTAACTATGCCTATTTTTCTAGGGTGTGCCGGCAAGCGCTTTTTATAGGCAGCATCAAACAAGCCTTCAAGCTGTAGCTTTGTTTTAAGTTTTTCAAACGCTTCAAATAATACGCCTAGTCCGGCACGCTGTAAAAATTCAATGGTGAGTTGAAAGTCGCCACGTGCTTCGTAAAGTGTTACCGTGCAGCGCGCTTCAACCTTATCGCCTTCTTTTGGTGCCCAATCCAAATAACTGTTGCGACCTTTAAACATTACGCAACGCACTTGTGCGCCACTGTCTTTAAGTGAAAAATACCAATGTCCGCTTGCTGCGCGAGTTAAGTTAGAAACCTCGCCTGATACCCAAAATAGCGGAAAGCTTTGGGTCAATACTTGATTGGCTAAACGATTTAACTCGCTTACAGTTAAAATTTTCTTATTGGCGAATAAAGTTGGTTCAGTCATCATGCGTTATCTATTACAATGTTTTCTTGAATTCAATTATAAGTGTAAATCGCTATGTTCCAAACTAAGATTAAAACTACAATTAAACAATTGCTAACTGGTAGAAGCGGCTATTTATTAGCCTTTTTTGCTTGTTTCTCTTTGGTTGCAACGGCTTTAGTCATTCAAACGTACTATCATTTAGAGCCTTGCCCATTATGTATTTCGCAGCGCATCATTTTTATGAATCTAGGAATTTTATTTTTAATCGCCGCGTTTATTCCACCAGCTAATTTATTAAAAAACATATTCACCTTATTACAAGTGCTCACAGCAATGGGTGGCGCTGGCGTGGCAATTCGCCATTGGTATTTGCAAGCGCACCGTGAAAGTATTATTGCTGATTGCGGTGTTGGTTTTGATTACATGTTTGATAATTTTCCGCTAAAAAAAGCGCTGACTTTAGTGTTCCGTGGCACTGGCGATTGTGCGGCGATTGATTGGACTTTTATAGGCTTAAGTATTCCGCAATTAGCGTTCATTGCCTTTGCCGGTTTTGCCGCTTATGCGGTTTATTTAGCTAGAAAATAACGATTAACTGTAAAAAATTAATTTAAAACAACGAATTTAAAACAACACACTTTAAAACAGCGAATTTAAAAAGAATGAACTTTACAACAATAGAAAATTTTATCGGTAACACGCCACTAGTAAAATTGCAGCGCATGGGCGGCAATAGTAGCAATACTATTTTGCTGAAACTTGAAGGTAATAACCCTGCTGGTTCAGTAAAAGATAGAGCCGCTTACAGCATGATTACGCGTGCAGAAGCGCGTGGCGACATTAAGCCCGGTGATACATTGATAGAAGCGACCAGCGGTAATACCGGCATTGCGCTGGCAATGGTTGCGGCTATGCGCGGCTATAAAATGATATTAGTCATGCCGGAAAATCAAAGTATAGAACGCCGCCAAAGCATGAAAGCTTATGGCGCAGAATTAGTGCTTACGCCAAAAGATGGCAGCATGGAGTTGGCGCGCGATGTGGCCTCCAGGCTGCAGGCTGAAGGTGAGGGCATAGTGCTGGATCAGTTTGGTAATATGGATAATCCGCTGGCACATTACGAAGGCACAGGCCCAGAAATTTGGCGTGACACGGCAGGAAAAGTCACGCATTTTGTGGCGAGCATGGGCACGACTGGCACGATTATGGGTGTTTCGCGCTACTTAAAAGAGCAAAACTCCAACATACAGATTGTTGGCGTACAGCCTGAAGAGGGTGCGCAGATTCCTGGTATTCGCAAGTGGCCTGAAGAATATTTGCCTAAAATTTATGAGGCAAAACGTGTCGATGAATTAATCTACGTAGGCCAAGCCAATGCAGAAAAAACCATGCGTCGCTTGGCTACTGAAGAAGGTATTTTTGCCGGTGTTTCATCGGGTGGCGGTTTGTATGCGGCCTTGCAACTTTCTAAAAAGTTAGAAAATGCAGTCATCGTTTCAATAGTTTGTGATCGCGGTGATCGCTATTTATCTACCGGAGTTTATCCCGCCTAAATGTTGCGTCAATTCTGGACTTTTCTGGGTTTATGTTTAGGCTTAGTTTTATGCTCAGTATTGGTTTGCCAACATGCTTATGCTATTAGTGCGATACAAATTCAAATAGGCGAAGTTAACTCGCCTGCTGGCCAGTTCAAAAATGCACAATTTCAGGTCGATTTAAAAGCTAAGGCGCCCACGCTTAAATTGCACGCCGAAGTTAAGCCGATTAAGCAACAATCTTTTATACCATTTTATTTGAAATGTGGCCAATTCAATACAGATAAAATTGGTCAGATAAATTGTCTCAATGGCATCTTAACTGCTAAGCAAGTTAATGTGCCATTCTCTATTCATTTCGCGAGTATTCCCAACGACTTTTCTGCGGACATTTTGTTTAATGGCGCCAGCTTTAGTGATGAATCTGGCTTGCATGCCGGCGAAAATCTTACCGGACAAATTAAACTTGCTGCCAAAAGTATTAACAATATTTGGCGATGGAATGGCTTAATTAGCTGGACTCAAGGTGAGTTATTTTGGCAGCCTTTTTATTTAGGAAAAGCCGGCAACGTATTGGAGATCAACGGCAGGTTTAATTCGCCGATGTTAACTATTGAAAATGCCAGTTTATTGCTGAATGAGGTCGGTAAAATTAGCAGTAGTGCGCAAATTAACACCCAAACCAATGCGATAGAAAATGTAAAAGTTTCAGCCAATAACGTTGATTTTGCTGGGCTTTATACAATAATTTTGAAGCCTATGCTAGAAAAATCTGTATTTGGCAATCTAGAAGTATCTGGCAAGGCTGATTGGCAATTTGAGATTGAAAATCTAGCGCCGCGTAGTTTTGAGCTTAATTTACGTGAGGCTAATATTGTCGATAAAAATGGTAAGTTCGCCTTTAAGCATATCAACGCAAATCTGCCTTGGGATTACGACCACGCCAAAACTATTCATCTGAATTATAATGGCGGCCATTTGCTCAATATGCCGCTCGACAGCACTAATCTAAGTGCGGAAATTAATCGCTATTCATTGGTGTCGCCCAAACTTAGCTTACCAATTTTAGGTGGCGCATTAAATTTATATGACCTTTCAGCTGCCATGATTGCGGATAATTGGTACTGGCATTTGCGCATGGACTTAACGCCAATTTCTATGAGTGATTTTAGTACGGCAATGGATTGGCCTAAGATGCAAGGTCAAATTTCGGGGCAAGTGCCGCAAGTTAGTTATGCTGGTAAACAGCTGAATATGGATGGTGCCATGACCTTTAATGTATTTAATGGCACTATAGGCATGGATAATTTAAAAATTGACGATCCTTTAGGCGTGGTGCCTCGATTACATGCTGATTTATTGATGCTTAACTTGGATTTAGGCGCGTTAACACGCACTTTTAGCTTCGGTGATATTGAGGGTAAGCTCGACGGCGACGTTAAAAATATGGTGTTAGAAAACTGGAAGCCGGTGTATTTGGATGCTTCAATACAGACCAGTAGTGGTAAACACCTGAAGAAAATATCTCAGCGTGCAGTGGAAAATATTACCGCATTAGGTGGCGAGGGTACAGCGGCTGCGCTACAACGTACTTTTTTGCGATTTTTTAAAGAGTTTAATTACGATAAAATTGGCTTGAGCTGCAAATTACGGCAAGATGTATGTGAAATGGGCGGGGTGGAGTCAACCCCAACCGGGTATATTATCGTTAAAGGTAAAGGTATTCCATCAGTCAATGTGAATGGCTTTACGCAGCGTGTGAGTTTAGAAGATTTATTGGGTAGAATTAAACGCATCACTGATAGCAATAGTAAGATAATTGTTAAGTAGATTTTTTTAAAAATTAAGGTTAAAAAATTGAAATTGAATATCAGTCGATTGACTAGAGGAATTATATGAAAAGTACTTTAAGTTTATTAGCGCTTAGTATTAGTTTAACGGCTTTCTTAACGGCTTGTGTCACCATTAATATTTACTTTCCTGCCGCAGCCGCAGAAAAAGCCGCGGACAAAATTATTGATGAAGTTTGGCAACTAAAAGACGGTGTGGCAATGCCTGCTAGCAAGGCACCAAAAAAAACGACAGAAAAAGTAATAGAACCCCCTGCGAAATAATTTCGTCATCCTATTTTAGGAAACATCATGTTTAGAGAAAACAATATGCAAAAAATTATTTTTAGTTTGTTACTGCTACTCAGTTTATTTTATAGCAGTTGGGTGAATGCCGCCGCAGATTTAGACGTCAACACACCGGCCATTTCGGCTATTAAAAGTAGCATGCAGAACCGTCATGCACAATTAGCCGGACATTATGCCAGCGGTGCAATAGGCTTAACTAAAGATGGTTTAATTGCGGTACGCGATGCAACTGCCTTGCCGTTAAAAGATAGACAAGGCATTAACGCGCTAGTAGCTGCTGAAAATAGCGACCGGAATGCGCTTTATAAAGAGATTGCAGCTGGTAACGGACATCCTGAATGGCAAGGAGAAGTACGTAATATTTTTGCTGGACGCTGGATAGATAAAGCCCAAAGTGGTTGGTATTTTCAGCAAGATGGCGGCTGGACCAAAAAATAATCTATTCCATTTTTAAGAAAAAACATTCATGACAGCAACGCTCGCATTTCATATTAAGACCATTCCTGATACTGATGGGCTGCGCATTTTGTACGATTTACCGCAAGATACTTCGGCGAAAGATGTGGCCAACATTGCCTATCATCAAGCTCGTCAGCAGCATGGCACAGAATTTTTACCCTTGTACCAACAGCATATTTGCGCGATTTCGTGTGTATTGCGAGCAGGTGAAAATTTAAAAGTTTGGAGTTTGGCTAGCAATAACGCGCCTGAAGCTGAAATTATTCAAAGTTTTTTTGCTGTTATAGATCAATATAAGCCTCAAATAATCTCATGGAATGGCAATGTTTTTGATTTGCCGGTATTGCATTATCGCGCACTGATACATGGCGTTAACGCAAGCGCTTATTGGGCTTTATACGCAGTGGATATAGGTGTTAATGGCCATAGCCCTGCCTGCCACCTAGATTTAATGGCTAAGTTGGCCGCGTTTAGCCACCATAACAATACAGCGCCGAATGACTTGGCTAAATTGTGCGGTTTTTCTGGCCAGTCGAGTTTGGATGGCGTTAAATTATGGGATATTTACAAGGCCGGCGGCATTGATGCTATTCGAGCCGATGGTGAAGTCGCTGTGACGAACATACAATTGCTCTATTTACGCTTTCAGCTCATGCGTGGGCAACTTAGCCACGCCGCTTACGAGGCCGAAATAAAATTACTGGCTTAAGTTACTTGATTAAGTCGCTGGGCCAAGCTCGCTTGATTCAAGCATAAATTTCCGCCTACATACGAATAATGTTGCTCTTATAATAGTGCTGACATTATTTGCAGCATAATGCGTTAAAATCTCAACTTCTTTGAAATTCAGGTTTTTTCATGGCACGCCGTTCTAGAAATCGCAATCAAGTCTCCGTTATTCCAGAAACCAAGCAGGCAATTATTGAGTCGCTTGACCAAGAAGGCCGTGGCGTCACGCATTTAGAGGGTAAAACTATCTTTATCGACGGGGCTTTGCCTAATGAAAAAGTCACCTTTCAATCGCACCGTATCAAACCGAGCTACGAAGTGGCAAATGTGGTTGAGGTGCTCAAGCAATCTAACCAAAGAGTGACGCCTAAATGCAAGCATTATGGTTTATGCGGCGGGTGTAAATTACAGCATTTGGATTTTGCTGCACAAGTAGCGGCAAAGCAAAGGCTACTGGAAAATGATTTAACGCATATCGGTAAGGTTAGGCCGGACAATATTTTGCCGCCGATTTATGGTCCAATTTGGGGTTATCGCCATAAAGCCCGTTTAAGCGTTAAATATGTCGATAAAAAGCAGCGTGTGTTGGTTGGCTTTAACGAAAAAGCCACGCGTTATGTGGCTGATATGAATAGTTGTGAAGTATTAGTGCCTGAAGTCTCAGCATTAATCGAGCCCTTGCAAGGCATGATAGTGCAACTGAGTATTCGAGATAAACTGCCGCAAATTGAGCTGGCCGTAGGCGAAGCCCAGTCAAATGAAAAGCCTGAAGCCCACTCAAATAAAGAGTCTGAGGCGCAATCCAGCAATGAAGGCTTGCCAGTCATTGTATTGATTTTTCGCATTATGGCGCCACTTACGGTGGAAGATGAAGCGCATCTAAAAACGTTTGCCGACACACATGCAGTGCAGATTTGGACGCAAACAAAAGGCCCAGATACCATTAAGCCGTTTTATCCAATCAGCACCTTAGAAAAAGCCTTGCCGCAGCTTAAATACAGCTTGCCTGAGTTTGATTTGATTTACCCATTCAAACCGAATGAGTTTACCCAAGTAAACCCGCAAATTAACCAAGTGATGATACGTCGCGCGATGCAATTGCTTAATCCACAAGCGGGCGAAAAAATTGCCGATTTCTTTTGTGGTATTGGTAACTTTACTTTGCCAATTGCCCGCAGTGGCGCGCAGGTGTTGGGTTTAGAAGGATTGGCTAACTTGGTGGATAGGGCTAATGAAAGCGCGGCACTGAATCAAATTACTAATACGCAGTTTGGCGTGGCTGATTTATTCAAAATGACAACAGAATCACTGACTAATTTAGGTCGTTTTGATAAATGGCTGGTAGACCCACCGCGCGATGGCGCTTTTGAATTGATTAAATCTTTAGATGACAGTAATAGCCCGCAAAGAATTGTTTATGTGTCATGTAATCCAGCAACTTTGGCGCGCGATGCTGATGTGCTGGTGAACGAAAAAAGTTACATTCTTAAAGCGGCTGGCGTAATTAATATGTTCCCACATACCGCACATGTGGAATCTATTGCTTGGTTCGAGCGCGCGGCTTAATCTATTTATCCTACATTTACATAAAAATACTTAGACCTGATTTAGATCTGAAGTTGTAATAAAACAACAATTTGTTTGTTTTATGTCTACGTTTGACACAGGTCAAATCAGATTTTTTCATTAGGCATAAAATTCACCTATCGAATTTGTTTGTTTCTTTATGTGGAGAGTCTGAAAATGAAAAAAGTCATTATTAGCAGTAGTAGCCGCTTTTGCCCCAGTATTAGCTCAAGCTGAGGCTGGCGATACCGTTGTGCGTGTTCGTGCAACGCATGTTTCAACGGATGTGAGTAGTAATTTAGGTGCGCAGACTGACGTTTCACAAGTTGGGTTGTCTGCCGCGACTCTTTATGGTAGTTCTGATGCTAAATTGGAAGTGGCAATAATACTATTCCAGAATTAGATATTTCTTACTATTTCACTAAAAATATCGCGGCTGAGTTGATTTTGGCTTTAGGTACTCGTCATGATGTTAATGTTTCTGGCACTTCAGGTGCCGTGGCTAAGGCATTAGGTAGTGTTAATTTACTGCCACCAACCTTAACGGCACAATGGAATTTCATGCCGGATCAAACTTTTGATCCTTATGTTGGCGCTGGTTTGGCTTATGTACGTGACATGGATAATGGTTTAATGCACACACTGCAACTCCTGCTGACTACCCAATCCGCATTGACAGAAACAACTTTGGTACTGTGTTGCAAGCTGGTTTTGATGTAAACCTACAAGATAAATGGATGGATAACTTTGATGTGAAAAAAGTTTTTGTTGGTACTAATTTTGAATTAAATCTTGGTTTTGGCTTCAAGCAAATTGACTGCCTAGATATTGATCCATGGGTCGTTTCAGTTGGTTTCGGTAAAAAATTCTAATTCAGTGTATTTAAGATAATTTAAATACCGTTATAAAGTTTTCACTGGTTCCACCTTGGCCCCTGTTGTTTTTAGCAGGGGCATTTTTTGTTTGTATCATTGTTCATTGCAGATTTTAGCTAGATGAGAAGTCATCCAAGTGCAATCTAAAAAGCCGATGGTATTTAACCATCGGCTTTTTAGATTTACAGCGTGAAGTTAGATGATTTTAGAAAAACGCGCTCTATTGCGGTCTGTTTGCAAATAGCGATCAAACAACATGGTCACAGCACGGACAAAGAACCAGCCTGTGTCTGTAACTTGTATGCCGCTAACTTCTAACACGACCATGCCAGTACCTTTTAATGTTTTTAAGGACTCCAATTAATTGGCAAAGTGGGTTTTAAAATCAATCAAATAGGCCAAGTTAATTGATTCATATTGCAGTTCGCCTTGGCATATCAGCACCATAATCACGGCAAGGCGCACTAAGTCATCACGCGTTAACGCGAGGCCACGCACCACTGGAAAACGGCCTTGGTTTAAGTAGTCGTAATATTATTCTATAGTTTTAGCATTTTGGCTATAAGTTGCACCGACGCGGCCTATAGCTGAAACGTCTAAGCTAATTAAATCGCAATCTGGCTGTGTGCTCTAGCCCTGAGAATTACGATGTAAGCGGCCTTGGCGCTTGGCAATGGCTAATGCATCGTCTGGTAGGGCAAAGTGATCCATGCCCACATAGACATAACCAGCTTTTAAAAACGCGGATAAAACATCGGCCAGCATGGCTATTTTAGCCGGCGCTGCTGGCAACTCGTATTCACTAATGCGGCGTTGTGGTTTAAAGCGTTCAGGCAAATGCGCATAGGCATAAAGTGCGATTCTGTCTGGTCTTAGTTCAACTATTTGCGCTAATGTGCGAGAAAATGACTCTGGCGTTTGGGACGTATCATTTGTGAATGGCAGTTATAACGACCTTCACGTTGGTAAATGTCACGCCAAGCTAACTCTAAAGCTGTGTATGGTTTTCAACCAGTAATTGGCTCAGTAGTGGACTTCCCCCAATAATGCAGACATTTTTCAATGTCCAATTTGTTGTTGT
>JBBAOU010000023.1:0-32028 GCA_040401175.1 Methylotenera sp.
ACACTGATTTTGCATACGCTAAGCTTTGGGATACCACTCTACTAATTGCACTGTGGACATTTCTGATTGGCCTACTTACTTGTTATGCTGGTGGGAAAATCCTACGGAAAATCATTAGTCCACTTGATGAAGTAGTCAATCAAGCAAAAGCGATTGGTGAAAACAGATTCATTACAATTGGTAAACCTAAGACTTTAGAGTTCAAAACGTTGGTGCAGGAGATGAATAAGCTTTCAAATCGTATCAAAGAAACTGTTAGCAAAGAGTCTGTTCGCTTAGAAGAGTTGCGTTACAAAATGAATTATGATGATGTAACAGGTCTGATGAACCATGATTATTTTGTAAATACTATGGAAGCTAAGCTCAGCCACCGTGAATACAATGAAGGTGCTCTAGTAATATTTAGGCTGTCAAACTTAGCTCAACTAGACAAAGTCATGGGGTATCCTCAAGCAAATGCCTTGCTTAGAAATATTGGTGGCGCGCTAGAGTCTAAATGTAAAGATGATTCGTCGCTCATGTCTGGTAGATTAAGTGGAACCGAGTTTGCAGTATTTTGTAACCAAACTACAGATGAATTTGCTCTGGCCAATCAGCTAAAAGATGCTGTCACCCAAGCCGCTGAAAATAGTGAATCTGAATTAACAGCTCGTTTTTTAGTGGTGTCAACAAAAACAAGAAAAATAGACGAAACAGCATCGCTATTTGAAGCGCTTGAACTCATCTTGAATCTTTCTAGCCTAAGTGAAGAAAACTATCTTCGCGTGATTAATGCAAATGCTAACGTGGAGACAGAAAGTCAATATCTAGTTGAATGGAAAACTTTACTAAGTGATGCAATAGCAAATAAAAGAATCAAGCTTGAACACTACCCAGTAATGACTACCAAAGGAACACTCATTCACAATGAAAGCCCTGTAAGACTTCAATTAGAGGAAAATGGGAAATGGTATTGTGCAGGCGAATTTATTAATTGGGCAACGCAATTCAACCTTATTAAAGCAATTGATGAATTGGTTTTAGAAACTGCTGTAATGCTATTAGCACAAGGTACTAGCCCGTTGTGCTTAAACGTCTCTACTAGTGCAATGTGTGACCGTAACTATATTCAAAAGGCTGCAACACTTATAAAGCAGCATTTACAGCATCCCAATCATTTAAGTTTTGAAGTAACTGAAATTGCTGCCTTTGATCATCTAAACGAGTTCAAATATTTCTGCAACAAACTAAAAGCTTTGGGTTGCCATATTGGCGTTGAGCATGTCGGCTTGCGTCTTTCACGCCTAGGCGAACTGCATGATGTTGGCTTAGATTATATTAAATTTGATGCCTCTATTGTTCGAGGAATTAATACCAACGAGACCAACAAAACCCTGTTAAGAGGTTTGTGTATCATTACCCATTCTATTGGCATACAAGCGATTGCTGAAGGTGTAAGCAACCATGATGAGGTTGAGTCACTCAAAGAAATTGGCATTGATGGCTTTACAGGACCAGGAGTTAAATTGTAAGTACCCGCCCAGCGCAAGACTAGGACGCGGATGCGCGATTGTTACTGCATCAGACAGACCAGAATGACACTTACTTAAGCTTTTTAGGATGCCCATGCTGTTTCACATGCTTCCTTGCCAAGCCCCTTGTTTTTATCAGTAGCCGGTAGGTCTTGGGTCGTCGTTTTATCGCCCTTGGCTCTATTCGTCCTGGGCGGTTTCCAACCGACTGCCCAGCCAACAGCGCCAGTAGCTCAGTGAGATTGCCTTGATGGATTACGCAAAGCGATTGGGCATAGCCAATGCAGATGCTAAACAAGTGTTGCAGCGCATTGAAAATACATATCACAAGGTGGTGGTTGAATTTAAAAAATGATATACGCTTTCAGCAAAACGATTTGTTAAAAAGCATGCAAAAAGCGATTGAAAAATAGCCACAAGAATTTATTATTTCACTAAATTTTGTTCTAGGGATTATTGTGAATTGATATTTATTGATCATATAACAGCAATATTCATCAAATTCTCTTACCTCACGCTATCTAGGTGTGGTTTTTAGCATTCATCAAAAACTAAGCGGCTAAAAATAACCGCATTTTTCAAAATATTCTGTGTTTTAACGAAATATTTTCATTCAATATACACGCTAAAAAAAATTTAACTACATGATTATTATTGTGTTTTATATGTTTTTTTGAAGATGAATAATCCCAATCAGTTCGGGAAAAACTCCCACATCCCCACGTGATTCTCGCTGCATAGGATTTAGCACTAAAAAGTCAACACTTCTGCGCTTTCACCCCATAACTGGCTTATCACCTGCTTCGCATTGTCCGTAGCACTATTCGTCCAAAACATTACGCTAGCTTTTTCTAGTCGCCCAGCTTGCATATTTTCTTGCATCAATCGGTGTTTTAGCTGATTCGCCACCGCCGCACCAGTATCAATCAAAATAACTTCTTTGCCTACAATCTCTGCAATGACATCGCGTACAAATGGATAATGCGTGCAACCCAGCACGATGGTATCTGCGCCTTCAGCCAATAGCGGTGCACAGTATTGTTGGATTAAATTTCTGGTATTGCTGGCATTTAACTCGCCACGCTCTATACATTCCACCAAACTGACGCAGGCTTGCGTCACCACTTCAACATTGCGGCCATAACTTTCTAGCAGCGCGGCAAACTGTGCACTTTTGAGTGTACCAGTCGTGGCTAGTACACCAATAATGCCATTTTTAGTCGCTGCCGCAGCCGGCTTAAGGGCAGGCTCCATACCAATTATTGGCAGATTATAACGTAAGCGCATTTCATCAATCGCGACGGCAGTAGCGGTGTTGCAGGCCACCACTAAAGTTTTTGCGTCTTTGGCAATTAAGAAATCGGCTATTTCAAAGCAACGCGATTGAATTTCTTGAGCAGTTTTGTTGCCATATGGAGCATATTTGCTATCTGCTACATAAAGCAATTGCTCGTTTGGTAATAAGGCGTGAATATGCTTTAAAACAGAAATGCCACCCACGCCTGAATCAAACACGGCGATTGGTCTTTCATTAGGCTGAGTCGTTTGAAAATTCATAGCAGTGTCGGCATCAGTTACAATACTTGTATTATAAACGATTGCACTAATAAGCCTGCAAGGGCTTAATTAGTACGATTTAATCACTAAAAAAATTAGTAAAAGGAATGAAAATGGGCAACCGATTAAGCAAAATTTACACACGTACCGGCGATGACGGCACAACAGGCTTGGGTGATGGCAGTCGCATTAATAAGGACAGTTTACGCGTAGAAGCGATGGGCGATGTGGACGAGTTGAACTCTGTCATTGGTATTATGATGACGGAAAGCATGCCGGATACTTTAGTTGCTACGCTGACACTAATTCAGCATGATTTATTCAATGTAGGCGGTGAGATATGCATTCCTGGCTATGTGATTTTGCAGCAATCTCGCATTGATGATTTGGAGCAGGTGATTGATACTTTGAATGAAAACTTACCACCACTCAAAGAATTTATTTTACCGGGCGGCACTAAAGCGGCAGCTTATTGCCATTTGGCGCGTACCGCTTGCCGTCGCGCGGAACGAAAGTTAGTTGAATTGCATCGGAATGAAAAAGTGACAGATATTTCATTGCAATATTTAAATCGTTTATCTGATTTACTGTTTGTGATGTGCCGCACTATTAATAAAGAAGCTGGCGTGAGTGATGTTTTATGGAAAAATGAACATGCTTAGCTTAAATGTAAAATTACAATCTAGCGGCTATGCTTTATAATTTGGTTATGATTAAAAAACTGCTAGATAGAATTTTCAAACCTAGGAACATTAAGCCTGATGCTAGCAAGCCTCAGCAGGCCAAATCAAATCGGCCGATACTTGCGACTAAAAAGATATCTCGTAAAAATGCTGAGCTGAATCAGCACCAAACCAGTAAAAGTGCGGCACTCACTATCTCGCATAAAACCCATAAAATAGATCGCATGCTATTAAGCAGCGGTGCACAAAAAACTATTGAAGGCTTACAAAAAGCTGGCTTTGAAGCTTACATTGTTGGCGGTGCGGTACGAGACTTATTGCTCAAACGTATTCCTAAAGACTTTGATGTAGCGACAAACGCTACCCCTGAAGAAGTGAATCGTGTATTTAGGCGTTCACGTATTATTGGTCGCCGGTTTAGATTAGTGCATGTATTATTTGGTGATGAAACAATAGAAGTTTCAACCTTTCGCGGTAGCCATCTAGAAACAGATGGCGATTCTAAAGTGGCAGACTCAGGCCGCATTATTCGCGACAATGTTTTTGGCTCAATTCTCGAAGACTCAGTACGCCGAGACTTTACTGCAAACGCCTTATATTACGACCCTTCTAGTCAAGAAGTGTTGGATTTTCATAAGGGTTATGCCGACATAGAATCAGGTGTTTTGCGCATGATAGGCAAACCAGAAACGCGCTATGCCGAAGATCCTGTTCGCATGTTGCGGGCGGTGCGCTTATCAGCAAAATTGGGATTAAAAATTGAAGCTGGCACTCAAGCGCCTATCGCAAAAATGGCAGATTTATTGCAAGATGTGCCGCCTAGCCGCTTATTTGATGAAATGCTTAAGTTGTTTTTATCCGGGCACGCCATTGAAAGCGTGAGCGCCTTACGCGAACAGCATTTGCACCACGGCTTATTACCGATGCTGGATGTAGTACTAGAACAACCGATGGGCGAGCGCTTTGTTATGCTGGCTTTGCAAAATACCGATGACCGAATTTTATCTGGCAAAACGGCTAATCCTAGCTTTTTATTCGCCACCTTACTTTGGCATGAAATGTTAGCCGCTTGGGAAACATTTCAGGCAGAAGGTCATCATGCAATTCCCGCTTTACACATGGCAATGACAGAAGTAATTGCTATTCAAGCTGAAAAATTGGCCATTCATAATCGCTATACAGCCACAATGAAAGAAATTTGGGGGCTACAACCACGCTTTGAACAACGTGCCGGCAAACGACCTTTTGGCCTATTAACGCACCCACGCTATCGCGCAGGCTACGACTTTTTATTACTTCGTTGCGAATCAGGCGAATTGCCGATGGAAATTGGTGAATGGTGGACAGCTTTTGCCAACGCCGAAGGCGACGAGCGCGCAGCCATGTTGCAAGCCGACACTGCACCTAAAAAACGTAGGAAAAGAAGTCGCAAAAAAGTTGGCGCAGCTAGCTCAGATGTAGTTAGCGTTAGTGATTCTGAATAAATCATTTATGCATCAAGCTTTTGTTGCCTTAGGCAGTAATTTACTCGACCCTATTCAGCAAGTAAAAAATGCGATGGTTGCCTTGACGAACATTCCACATACTCGCGTATGCCAAGTATCTTCTTTATATCAGACCGCGCCGGTGGGTTATGAGGCCGATCAAATAAGCCAAGTGCCCGACTTCATTAACGCAGTAGTGGCTATTGAAACAGACTTGTTGCCGATGGACTTATTAGATGCGCTGCTTGAGATTGAAAACAATGCCGGACGCGAGCGGCCTTACCCCAATGCACCGCGCGTATTGGATTGTGATTTATTGCTATATGAGAATGTTATTTTGAATACTGCAAAATTAATACTGCCACATCCGCGCATGCACACGCGTGGCTTTGTTTTATTGCCATTATTTGAAATCGCACCGCAATTATCATTAGTAAATCATGGCAAAATAGCAGAATTGATACAAAGCAATCAATTTTCTGGCGTGAATAAACTGTCGGCTTAGCTTGATTGCTAACATTAGATACAGCCCAAAAATATTACAGGTAAAAGTCGTATGAGCATTTTCACTAAGTTTCCCTATATCGTCGTTGAAGGTCCTATTGGTTGTGGAAAAACTACGCTGGCTAAAATGCTAGCCAGTAAGTTTCCGGTCGATTATTTATCAGAGAAAGCTGAGGACAATCCCTTTTTACCGCGCTTCTATCAAGATGCACAACGCTACGCTTTACCAACACAGCTATTCTTTTTATTTCAACGCGCCAACCAAATTAAAGATTTAAGTCAGCGTGATATGTTTGCTAAACCGATTGTGGCTGATTTTTTCTTAGAGAAAGATCCGATATTTGCCAGACTTAATCTAGATGATGAAGAATATGCTTTGTATCATCAAATTTACCAGCATCTGCATGTGAAGGCGACCAAGCCAGATCTAGTGATTTACCTACAAACACCCCTAGATGCACTTGTAGAGCGGATTGAAGACCGAAAAGTGAGTTATGAGCAAGATATTCCACGTGAATATGTTGAGCGCCTAGCCAATGCCTATAGTGAGTTCTTTCACAATTACGATGAATCGCCAGTACTGATTGTGAATAACGGAAAACTCAATATATTAAAAAATAAAGGTGCTTTAGATTTGCTGATTAATAGAATTTTGCAATTAAAAGGTCAGCGCGAGTTTTTTAACCCGAATTTTGATTAATCACAAGCCTTACATCTAGTCATGACATTATCCGAACTTACCTATAAAGTACTCGCTGGCGAAAAAATCGCCATGCTCACCTGCTATGACTCAAGCTTTGCCAAGCTAATGGAATTGGTGGGTGTAGATATTTTATTAGTCGGCGACTCATTAGGTATGGTATTGCAAGGCGCAGAAAATACCTTAAATGTAAGCATGCACCACATGACTTATCACACCAAAAGTGTTGCGGCCGGTGCGCCAAATACCATAATTATGGCCGATATGCCGCTAGGTAGTTACGAGCACGATAATGAAGCGGCTTATAAAAATGCACTGTGGTTAATTAAATCTGGCGCACATATTGTCAAGTTTGAAGGCGGCGGTCATCGGGTAGAAACCGCACGTTATTTGGTTGAGCACGGCATTCCAGTCTGCGCGCACTTAGGCTTTACACCGCAATCAGTGAACCAACTGGGTGGCTATAAAATTCAGGGGAAAACCGACGAAAGTGCGGCGAAAATCATGGTCGATGCTATCGCGATGAGTGAGGCTGGCGCCAGTTTCGTGTTGCTAGAAATGGTGCCGGCGGCATTAGCCAAAGCAATTACGGCAAATATATCAGCACCCACTATCGGCATAGGTGCCGGCGTGGACTGTAGTGGCCAAGTGTTGGTGTTGCAAGATTTACTGGGGATTTATACTGGCGTCGCAGGCAAATCACCCAGTGATTTTAAAGCGCCACGTTTTGTGCATAATTTTCTAAAAGAGTGCTCAATTAACGGAAACGCCAGCATACAAGCGGCAGTTGAAGCTTATGTGGCGGCGGTAAAAAATAAAAGTTTTCCTGCTATTAAAAATAGTTACTAATCATACATATATCTATTATAAATAAACACATATTAAACAAACACCGATGCAAATAATCCACACTGTTGCCGCCTTAAGACTTGCATTAAAAAATCAAGAAAACATTGCCTTTGTACCAACCATGGGCAATCTGCATGCGGGCCATATTCACTTAGTCACTTTGGCCAAACAAAAGGCGGAATGTGTGGTGGTGAGCATTTTTGTAAACCCCTTACAATTTGGCGCCAATGAAGATTTAGCTAGTTATCCACGCACCTTAGACACTGATTGTGAAAAGCTTAAAGCCGCAGGCGCTAGCATTGTTTTCACACCAACAGTATTGGAAATGTATCCAGACTTTGATGGCGTGAATCTGAACCAAACGATGAGCATCGCACTGCCAAGCATCGCCAATGATCTGTGTGGCACTAGTCGCCCAGGACATTTTTCTGGCGTGGCTACTGTTGTGTTGAAACTATTCAACATGGTGTTTTTGAATGGCGTACAACGAGCTACTACAGTATTCGGCCAAAAAGATTTCCAACAATTATTTGTCATTAAACAGCTAGTGAAGCAGTTGAATTTACCAATACAAATCATTGCCGGCGAAACGATACGTGAAGCTAGCGGCTTGGCAATGAGCTCACGGAATGGCCATTTAACTAACGAGCAACGCCATCAAGCCCGTCAATTAAATGCTATTTTGCAGAATATAGTTGTAAAACTAAAAGCTGGCCATGCTGAATTTGATAGATTGGAACAAGAAGCCAGCGCAACGCTTAATGAGCAAGGCTGGATGGTCGATTATATTTCAATTAGATCAGCAATCACGCTAAGCCCCGCGAATGGTATCGATAGCCATTTGGTGGTGCTTGCTGCGGCCAAGTTAGGCAACACACGACTGATTGATAATATTGAATTTTTGCGCTAAGTGTTTGAAAAGACTATAATGCAGTCCCTTTTGGAAAACGCTTAAGCACATGCAAAGAACCATGCTCAAATCTAAGTTGCACCGCGTACATGTAACCCACTCAGAGTTACATTACGAAGGTAGTTGTGCTATTGATGAGGCCTTGCTTGAAGCGGCTAATATTAGTGAGTACGAGAAAATTCACATTTACAATGTGAATAATGGCGAGCGTTTTAGCACTTACGCCATCCTTGGCGAGCGCAATTCAGGCATTATCTCTGTTAATGGCGCGGCTGCCCACAAAGCTGCACCGCACGATATTTTGATTATTGCTAGCTATGCCCAATATTCAGAGGCTGAACTAGAAAGTTTCAGCCCGCAACTTGTGTATGTGGACGAACAAAACCGCATACAATCTCAACGCAATAAAATTCCAGTACAGGCCGCTTAAATGACAAAAGATTTAAATGTAGCAAAATCAGACGCAATCTATTTAGAGGCAATGAAACTTGCAGTAGTTGATGCAATTGAAGATATTAAAGGCTTTGATATCACCGTGATGGATGTGCGCAAGCTTACCAGCATGACGAGTTATATGATTGTTGCTTCTGCAACATCAAGCCGCCAAGCCAAAGCTATTGCCGATAACGTGCGTGAAAAGCTAAAAGAAAAAGGCTACCATATTCGTGGTACTGAAGGCGAAAAAGAAGGTGAGTGGGTATTAGTCGATCTAGACGATATTGTGGTGCACATTATGGTACCAACAACGCGCGCTTATTATAATCTTGAGCAATTATGGGGCGAAGCAGAAAACCGTCGCGGCCATATTAAGCCTGACAATTTAAATCCTTTAGATAACGGCGAAGATTAATACGCATTTATTAATAAAAATAGCAAAGCGTCAAAACCAGTAAGGTGATATAAAAATATTACCCTGCGAAGTGACTGCTAAAAGGTTAATATTTGAAACTGCGTATTATCTCTGTCGGTCACAAAATGCCAGCTTGGGTAGAAATTGCTTGCGCTGAATACACTAAGCGCATGCCGCGTGAAGCCTGTGTTGAAATTATCGACATCAAGCCCGAAAAACGTGCCGCAGGTAATAGCACCGAAAATATCCAGCTTATTGAAGCAAAACGCATCTTAGACATGATAGGCAAAGATTATTGCATCGCCTTAGATGAGCGCGGTCAAGAAGTGACCACTTTACTATTAGCCGATAAATTTAAAGATTGGCAATTTTCAGGTCGTGACGTCGCGCTAATTATTGGCGGCGCGGATGGTTTACACGTCTCAGTCAAACAAAAAGCCGATTGGCTTTGGGGGCTATCTAAACTTACTTTGCCACACGCCATGGTGAGAGTTTTACTTGCCGAGCAACTTTATCGCGCGCACTCAGTCATTAGCAATCATCCCTATCATCGCGAGTAATTATGTCAGCAACGCCAGCAAGCCCAAACTATGAAAAATCCTTAGTTTGGTTTAGACGTGATTTGCGTGATTACGACCATGCAGCGCTTTATCATGCGCTGAAATCTAGCCAACAAGTCTATTGCGCGTTTGTGTTTGATACCGATATTCTTGATCATTTAGCCGACAAAGCGGATCGCCGTGTTGAGTTTATTTGGGAAAGCGTACGAGAGCTTAAATTAGCTTTGCAAGCTAAAGGTGGCGATTTAATCGTTTTGCATGGTAGTGCTCAATATGAAATTGTGACATTAGCCAAAGCTCTGCAGGTGCAAGCAGTGTTAGTTAATCACGATTACGAACCCAGCGCGATTGCTCGTGATAACCATGCAGCCAAACAACTCAAGCTAAACAATATCAGCTTTCATCATTACAAAGATCATGTGATTTTTGAAAAGGATGAAGTATTAACTTTAGCGAACAAGCCTTATGGCGTGTTTACACCTTACAAAAACATGTGGCTTAAAACCGTTAATGATTTTCACCTTAAGCCTTATCCGGTTGATGCTTATATTCAAAATTTAGCAATAATTGAGCCTAGTGAATTATCGTCATTAGAAAGTATGGCGTTCGAACGCACCAACCTAGCCAGTATGCGCTTGCCTACTGGCATGACAGGTGGATTGAGCCTATTCAATGACTTTAAAGAGCGTATGTATCTCTACAAAGATGCGCGCGATTTTCCGGCGATTAAAGGTGTGTCTTATTTATCGGTACATTTACGCTTTGGCACCATATCTATTCGCCATTTGGCACGTGAGGCGCTTCAAGAAGCTAATGCTGGTGCGCAGACCTGGCTAAATGAATTAATCTGGCGTGATTTTTATGTGCAGATTTTGCATCATCACCCACGTGTCGCTTTGGGTCAGGCATACAAAGCAGAATTTGAGGCGCTACCTTTTCCTAACCATCAAGCGCTTTTTGAAGCTTGGTGTGAAGGTAAAACAGGTTACCCCTTAGTAGACGCGGCCATGCGCCAACTCAATAGCACCGGCTTTATGCATAACCGCTTGCGTATGGTTGCGGCGAGCTTTTTGGTCAAAGATTTACTGATAGACTGGCGCTGGGGTGAGCGCTATTTTGCAGAAAAGTTAATAGATTTTGACCTAAGCGCTAACAATGGCGGATGGCAATGGGCGGCCAGTACTGGCTGTGACGCGCAGCCTTGGTTTAGAATTTTCAATCCAATCACCCAAAGTGAGCGCTTTGACGGTCAGGGCAAGTTTATTCGTAAATACGTGCCAGAACTCAGTAAATGCAACGACAAGGAAATTCATGCGCCGTGGCTGATTTCACCCATTCGTATGATGGATTTAGATTTGGTGATAGGCAAAAATTATCCTGCGCCTGTGGTTGACCATGCAACTCAGCGCGCACTGGCGTTGGCGCTTTATAAGAACAGTTAATTTTACAGCGTAAAATTAGTCAGACTTAATGGTGCAATTAATACATTTCCCTTTAGCCATATCGTAACCTTTAATGGCTTCTAAGCCTTTAACGTTGGTCATAATGGTGTCGTCCAAAATGGCTTCGCCCATTTTCGCACCAGTAATATCAGCTCCAGTTAAATCAGCTTTACTTAAATCCGCACGAAATAAATCGGTATTACGCAAGTTAGCATTGCGTAAATCCGCAAATTTTAGGTTGGTACGATTAATATCAGCACCTTCAAAATTGGTGTTGGCAAACTTACCTCCAATCGCATCAAAGCGCATCGCGCCCATCGGTTGATTGCCAATATCAAAGCCAAATCTACCGTGTTTAACGACGGCATCACTCATATCCACATTACCTAGCGTGCCTATCATCCTAGCGTTGGTAAGGTTAGCCCCGTGGAAATTTGTTTTATCAAAAATTGCCTGGAAGATTGTCGCATCGCTTAGATTGGCACCACTTAAATTGGCACTTTCAAGTCGGGCTAAATTTAAGTAACTTCTTTGCATATCAGCATTGCTTAAATTAGCGCCCATCAAATAGGCGCCAAAAAAGCTAGTGTTGACCATATTACAATGACGTAAATCCAATCCATTAAAATTAAGATAAGCCACATCTTTATTGGACAAATCACAGCTTTTACTATTTACCTGGCTTAAGGCTTGTTCTTGCGTCAGCTTTACGCGCTCCGGCTCGGCATTCTTTGCATAGAAATCCGCCGCTTTATCTATCATGATTTGCGGCTCAAACAGAAATGAATCGCGTGAGCCTTCATTACTAAAGCAGTAGGTTTTACCGCCAAAAATCTCATTGATTTCACAATTTGTTTTATGAAATGTATTTTTCGACAGACTATTCGTGCAGTGGTCACCGAATTCTCCGGAAAATGCTGCATTTATTAAGCTGAACAGAAAAAATGTTAAGGCTATTTTGAGAAAAGGCATGATTAATTTCCCTGTAATTAAAAATTAAGCGTAAATCTACCAGTAGTAAAATATCAGTTTTATACGAAACGATATGATAAGAGATGCTGAGCAATAGAGTCAACATAAGCGAGTATTTACCGTTCGTCTAATTTAGTCGATAAAAGCTTACTTGTCCAAAATTAGTATTTCATACTTAGTCATTAAGAGCATAGACTGTTTTATCAGTAAACACGGTTTTAATTATTTGAGAATACATCATGGCCCTCGTTTCATTGCGTCAATTACTAGACCACGCGGCAGAACATGATTACGGGCTTGCGGCATTCAACGTGAATAATATGGAGCAAGTTCACGCCATTATGCAGGCCGCAGATGAAGTGAATAGCCCAGTCATTCTGCAAGGTTCTGCGGGTGCACGCCAATATGCCGGAGAGGCTTTTTTGCGACATTTGGTATTAGCCGCCATAGAATCTTATCCGCATATTCCGGTTGTCATGCATCAAGATCACGGCCATACGCCTGCCGTATGCATTCAGGCGATGCGCTCTGGATTTTCAAGCGTAATGATGGATGGCTCATTAATGGAAGATGCCAAAACAGCGTCTACCTTTCAATATAATGTAGACGCCACCAAAAAAATCGTAGATTTTGCCCACGCCATTGGCGTTTCCGTTGAAGGCGAACTTGGTGTACTGGGCTCCTTAGAAACTGGGTTAGCAAGCGACGAAGATGGTTCTGGTGCAACTGGCATTTTGAATCAGGCACAACTGCTGACTGATCCGGAAGAAGCCGCCGACTTTGTCAGAAAAACTGGCGTAGATGCTTTGGCTATCGCTATTGGCACTTCCCATGGTGCCTACAAATTTAGCCAGCCTCCCACAGGAAAGACCTTGGCAATTAGTCGCATTAAAGAAATTCATGCGCGTATTCCAAATACGCATTTGGTCATGCATGGCTCGTCATCGGTGCCAAAGGTATGGTTGCACATCATCAATGAATTTGGTGGAGACATGGGCGAAACTTACGGAGTGCCGGTAGAAGAAATTGTTGAGGGCATTAAACATGGTGTGCGTAAAATTAACATTGATACCGATTTACGCATGGCTACAACCGGTGCGCTACGTCGATATTTTGCACAAAATAGAAAAGAATTTGACCCTAGAAAATACCTGAAGGCTTCTGTCGCCGGTATGCGGGATATTTGCAAAGCGCGCTATATTGCCTTTGGATCTGCCGGCCATGCTAGCGCGATAAGCCCGATTTCTTGTGAAATGATGGCGGAACGTTATCAACGTGGTGAATTACGAGCGCTTGTCAGATAAAAACAGTCTTATCGCTCATTAAAACCATCAGCACCCAGCCTTTGATCAATGTCTAATTAATCTGACACGTTGCCTAGTTGGATGATTTGGTTCAACAGGCTCCAAGACTGCAAAAATACTTAGCCTTAGAGTTTTAGCTTTAATTTTAAACGACGATAAATACGACCGATCAATGAACCATCCAATTGATAATATTTATGTAATGATTTTTTAACTTCCCAACTAGCTGTCATACCAGCAGGAAATGTGACTAAATCACCTTTACCAAAAGTCACTGAAGCGCCCCCTATAGGGGTAATTACACATTCACCTTCAAGAATATAGGCAATTTCTTGCTCAGGAAAAGTCCAAGGGAATACTGAAACCTCTTTCTGCCAAGTTGGCCATTTGCTTACGCCCAGCGCATCTAACTTAGCTTGTTTAGGTTTTTTTTCAACCGTGATTTTATTGCTACTCGCTTGGCTCATATTGTTTTCTTTTAAAGATAATGATTCACTATTTTATAGCATCACAGCCGAATTGATGTGATAGTGGCCCTTAGAGTAGTAAAATATGTTTTTTAAATGTGGTTAGTGTTTTAAATATGCGTATTAGTTTAGAAGATGCAGTCGCGCGACTCAAGCGTGGTGAAGTTGTAGCGATTCCTACTGAGACCGTATATGGCCTTGCGGCAGATGCGAGCAATGATAGCGCTTTGCAGCAAATATTCACCACCAAGCAACGTCCTGCAGATCACCCATTGATTGTACATATTAGTGACATTAGCCAAGTGAACAATTGGGCGACATGTTTTCCTGATGTTGCAGTCAAGCTGGCTAAGACTTTTTGGCCAGGTGCGCTTACTTTGGTATTACCGGCAAAAAGCCATGTGTCTCGCATCGTGCGTGGCGATGAGCCTACCATTGCGCTTCGCGTGCCTAACCACCCCATTGCGCTGGCGCTACTAAAACTCAGCGGGCTAAGTGTTGCAGCACCTTCGGCTAATTTATTTACCCAACTAAGCCCAACTACGGCAGCCCATGTTGAATCTGGATTGGGCGAAACCATCCCGGTATTAGATGGTGGCGCCTGCACAATTGGCATTGAATCTACGATTGTGAGTGTGGCGGAAAATGGCCAATGGCAGTTACTACGACCAGGCATGATTAGTGTAGCTGAAATTACTAAAGTGGCTGGGCAAACGCCTCAAAGTAAAAAATCCTCGGCCTCAGAGCCCAGTGAAATATCGACACCAAAAGCACCCGGTCAGCATGCACTTCATTATTCACCACGCACGCCATTGTTATTATTTAAAGATAAAGTGGCGCTTATTCATAAACAGCAAGCCTTAGCCAAGGCAGATTTAAATTGTGCGGCCTTACTGATAGGTGAAGGTGACGCGCCAGCGTGTACCGTGCTGCGTTTATCCAGCAAACCGGCCGAAGTTGCCGAACAATTATATGACAGCTTGCATCGCTTAGACGCGCTAAAAACAGACCGATTACTGGTTGAATTACCTCCGGCTAGCCCAGAGTGGGCGGCGGTATTGGACAGATTAAGCCGCGCTGGTGGTAGCAACTCTGATGATAATAGTGATGATGATTGCAACGTGAATTAAAGAGTCCACTCCAGGTTTTCTACCGAACAAAACATCGCAGCTCTGCTAGCCGACAGTGCGTAGGCAGTGCAGTGTTACAATGACGCCATGTCAAATTCCGCTGCCCAATATAAATCTCAACAAGTTCTGCACGATGTTTTCGGCTACTCGTCTTTTAGGGGCGAACAACAAGCTATCGTAGACCATGTTACCGCAGGTGGCGATGCCTTAGTGTTGATGCCCACCGGCGGTGGAAAATCACTCTGTTACCAACTACCGGCATTATTGCGCGAGGGTGTTGGGATTGTCGTTTCTCCGCTAATCGCGTTAATGCAAGACCAAGTTGATGCACTAAAGCAACTGGGCGTGCGGGCAGCATTTTTGAATTCCAGCCAAGATGCTGAAGAGTCACGGGAAATCACCGCACAGCTGATGCGTGGTCATTTACAGATTGTTTATGTTGCGCCAGAACGTTTATTAATGAGTGGCTTTTTAACGCTATTAGAAGAAATAGAAGAAGGTGCTGGCATTGCACTTTTTGCCATTGATGAGGCACATTGCGTGTCACAGTGGGGGCATGATTTTCGGCCAGAATACCGTAAACTTACCGTGTTGCACGAGCGTTTCCCACATGTGCCACGCATTGCGCTAACAGCAACAGCCGATGCACCTACCCGCGCTGAAATTATCGAAAGGCTCAAGCTAGAAGAAGCACGTCAGTTTGTTTCTAGCTTCGACCGCCCCAATATTCGCTACCGCGTGATGCAAAAAGCCAATGCACGCCAGCAGCTAGAATCCTTTTTAGAGCGTGAGCATGCTAATGATGCTGGTATCATTTATTGCTTATCACGTCGCAAAGTGGAAGAAACCGCCGAATGGTTAAAGTCTCACGGCTGGGATGCACTGCCCTACCACGCCGGTTTAGATGCCAGCGTTCGCAACCAAAATCAGCGAAGATTTTTGCGTGAAGAAGGCGTAATTATGGTCGCAACGGTAGCTTTTGGCATGGGCATAGACAAACCAAACGTAAGGTTCGTCGCTCATTTGGATTTACCAAAAAGTATGGAAGGCTATTATCAAGAAACGGGCCGCGCCGGTCGCGATGGCCTGCCCGCCAACGCATGGATGACTTACGGACTTGGCGACGTCGTCAGTATGCGAAAAATGCTGGACTCTGGAGATGCTCCAGAAGAACGCAAGCAGGTCGAACGGCAAAAACTAGATGCACTATTAGGTTTTTGCGAATCGACCAGCTGCCGCCATCAAACTTTATTGCGCTATTTTGGTGAAGAACACCTAGGCCAATGTGAGCAATGCGACAACTGCCTTGAACCGGTTGATACGTGGGACGCGACACAAGCCGCACAAATGGCACTTTCATGCGTATACCGTACCGGACAAAGATTTGGCGTGGTGCATTTAATCGACGTATTGCTCGGCAAAGCCACGCCAAAAACCGAACAATTCAACCACCAACAACTCAGCACATTTGGCATCGGCAAGGCGCTTTCACAACAGCAATGGAGCAGCGTATATCGGCAATTAGTGGCGGGCGGCTATCTCGAAAGCGATATTGAAGCTTATGGCGGCTTAAAACTAAGCGAGTTAGCGCGCCCAGTACTGCGCAGTGAAAGTGAAGTATGGTTACGCCGCGATGCCGAAGTGGTGAAACAAAAAATCAGTAAAGCTGGCCGAGGCGCTAATGCCAAAGGAATCTATAGTGCAGTGAGCGAAGACCCACTTTGGTATATTCTAAAAGCAAAACGTACCGAACTAGCCCGCGAACAAGGCGTGCCGCCCTATGTTATATTCCATGACAGCACGCTACTGGAAATCCTAAACCGCAGACCAAGCAATATAGACGAAATGAGTCAAATTAGTGGCGTTGGTCAAGCCAAGCTAGATCGTTACGGAGATGCATTTTTACAGGTATTGGAAGATGCCGCCAATGGGATTGGCTAGATGAGGCTTGGCTAAATTAGGCTAATCCGCATTCATTTGATGATATTCAATTAATCGTTCTACCTCGTTACGACTGCCCATTATTACCGGCACGCGCTGGTGCAAGCCGCTAGGCTGTATATCCATAATGCGTTGCACTCCAGTGCTCGCGGCTCCGCCGGCTTGCTCGACAATAAAACTCATCGGATTTGCCTCATACATTAATCGCAACTTACCGGCTTTAGTAGGGGTTTTCGTATCAAGCGGATAGATAAAAATGCCGCCACGGACTAATATTCGGTGCACTTCTGCGACCATGAAGGCCAGCCAGCGCATATTAAAATCTTTATCACGTATGCCATCAGCACCCAATAAACATTCATCAACATAACGCTGCATAGGTTCTTGCCAGAATCGATAATTAGACATATTGATAGCAAACTCTTGTGTATCTGGAGCAATTTGCATATTAGGGTGAGTTAGATAAAACTCTCCTACTTTACTGTCATGCTTAAAACCATTGACGCCTTTGCTTGTAGTAAACACCAGCATGGTAGATGTGCCATATAACGCATAATCAGCACATATCTGGGCAGTTCCAGCCTGCAAAAAGTCAGCTAAAGCAGGCTGCTTATTTGTACTTTTTAAAATATAAAATATGCTACTTACAGATATATTAACATTGACATTTGATGAGCCATCCAACGGATCAAAAACCAATAGATAATCGCCATTTTGTCTATAGTTTATGGATACCGCAATAATTTCAGCTACTTCTTCAGACGCCATCGCTACCACGTAACCACTTTGCTAATTGGCTGTAATAAATATATCGTGCGTAATCATGTCTAGCGCTTTTTGCACTTCGCCCTGAACATTTGCTGAATCTAGACTACCCACATTGCCATTAATCGCACCAGCCTAAATAGCCACTACAATTTTTTTGCACGCTGTAGCAACGTCAGACAGCATTAGCGCCAGCGCATCTTGATGCTCACATTAAAGGTGATCTGCTAAAAAATCGGCAATTGTGAATAGTGGCATCATATTAAAGTCTAAATTAGACGATCTATTTTTAGCGTTAATATCGATTTAACAAATAAGCTTTGTGAGCTTAATTATAACCGCTCAAAACCAATAACATCAGATCATTTAGCTTTTCAACCATGGCATGAAGTTATCACATAAATCTGCCACACAAGCCAAAATAGTAGACAAATAGGGCTCGCTTAAGTTAAAGTAATGTTAAGTTTTTTTATTATATAATTCAAGTGGCTAATTAACTATTATTAATAGCTATGAAACTTGTTTTTAGAAAAAAATCACAACTTTAAGGCTTCAAATGCGGACAAAATTAATCATAGCAATCGCAGGTTTACTCACCCTATCATTGCTCTCAGGCTGTGCAACTAACGCAAACAAAGACCCACTTGAGGGTCTGAATCGTGGTATTTATAAATTTAATGACGTCGCTGACAAGGCTGTCATTAAACCTGTGGCAACTGCATATAAAGCGGTTACTCCAGCGCCTTTACGTAAAGGTATTAATAACTTTTTTAGTAATTTGAATTCAATCACCACTGTTTTCAATGATTTATTACAGTTCAAATTTACTAGTGCATTTACAGATGCTGGCCGTTTTGTCATTAATAGTACCTTTGGTATTGCCGGCATCTTTGATGTGGCCTCTATGGATAAAATAGCCATTCACAAAGAAGACTTTGGACAGACGCTTGGTTTTTGGGGTATAGGCAATGGCGCTTATCTTGTTTTGCCTTTTCTTGGTCCATCAAGTCTGCGTGATGTTACTGGCCTAGTGTTCGATACAAGTACCACTGACCCAGTGAATTACGTACACAATATTGGTGAAGTTCGGTTGCACAACCAAATACGAATCGCTCAATTCATAGACAAACGTACCGATTTGCTAGTTGCCTCAGACTTAGTGGACGAAGCTTCTTTAGATCCATACGCATTTATGCGCGACGCGTACTTACAAAGACGTGCAAATCTAATTCAAGATGGCTACGTGACTCAAGACTTTATGAAAGATGATTTTAATGACGCGAGCCCTGCGCCAGCAAAATAAGTCATTAATAAAGTAATTACTGCTCATTAAATCCACAAAAAAGCTCCAGAAATGGAGCTTTTTTGTTTATATAACGTTAATTCTAATTGAAAACTGCATGGGTCTTGTCCGTGGAATATATGGGATAAATCCCATTATTCACACGCCACTGTCATGCGCTCAATTAGAATCGAGCCTACTTGTTTTGAGCCTTGCACCAACACATCATTGCCAATCGCAACAATCATTTTCAGCATATCAGCCATATTGCTGGCTATGGTAATTTCTTCTACCGCATGCACAATAACACCATTTTCAACCCAAAAGCCAGCAGCGCCTCGCGAATAATCGCCTGTTACCATATTAATACCACTACCCAACAACTCGGTAACGAACAAGCCTGTGCCCATTTTATTTAACAAATCAGCAAAATCATCCGCGCCAGATTGCACGATTAAGTTATGGTTGCCGCCTGCGTTACCTGTCGTTTGCATGCCTAATTTTCGTGCAGAATAACTACCCAGCATATAACCTTGCAACACGCCATCTTTAACTAATTGACGTGTATGCGTCGCCACCCCTTCATTATCAAACGGGCTACTTGCTAAACCTTTTTTGAGATGTGGCTCTTCAACAATATTTAATAGCGGGCTGGCAATTTGCTTGCCTAAACTATCGAGTAAGAACGATGATTTACGATATAAACTACCACCAGAAATCGCACTGATTAACGATGAAATAAGACCGCTGGCCAGCGTTGCCTCAAATAAAACTGGCACTTGGCAGGTTTTAATTTTTCTTGAATTTAATCGACGCACTGTGCGTTCACCGGCAATTCTGCCGATCTCGACCGCTGCTTGCAGATCTGTGGCTGAGCGCGCCGTACTATACCAATAATCACGCTGCATATTGTCATCAGCCTCAGCAATCACTGAGCAACTAATACCATGTCTGGAACTTGGATAGCCGCCAGTAAAGCCGTGACTATTACTGTAAGCAAAGTAACCAGTGCCCGTTGAAACACTGGCACCTTCAGAATTGCTAATGCGTGTATCCACATGCAAAGCAGCGGCTTCACACTCTTTCGCTATTTCAATGGCTTCATCTACCGAAATATTCCAAGGATGATGCAAATCTAAATCCAAAATATCTGCGGCCATTAATTTGGCATCAGCTAATCCGCAAAATTCATCTTTAGCGGTATATTTAGCAATGTTACATGCCGCAGCAACAGTATCTTTTAGCGCTTGTGGACTTAAATCAGACGTACTTGCATGACCTTTTTGCTGGCCAAAATAAACTGTGACCGACATGCCTTTATCACGGTTATATTCAATATTTTCCGTTTCGCCCATGCGTACCGACACATTCTGCCCGATACTTAAACTCAGCTCAGCTTCCGCTGCGCTTGCGCCTTGTAACTTAGCCACTTTAAGCACGTCTTCTGACATTTGCTTAATTTCGTCTAAAGAATAACTAAACCCTGAATCTGCCATTAATTTTCATCTTTCTATGGTTATGACGACAACGGCCGAGTGTTTTAAAACAAACGAGCCTAAAATTATCTACTAAAAAATGCTATCATACCGCAGCATGAAACCTAAAAAGACAACTACTCGCATTGATTTCAGCCATGATGCTAATTTAGCCTCAACATTAAACGCTGAAGAACCCACTAGCAAGACTCAACTTAAAGCTGAGGCCGATGCGCAACAGGCATTAGGTGTACGCTTATCTGAGCTGCCAAAAGATAAGCTACTCAAATTAGAATTGCCAGATACGGTATTAACGGCAGTACTCGATACTAAAAAAATTACAGCCAACGGCGCTATTAGACGCCACCGCCAATACTTAGGTCGATTGATGCGTGAAATTGATAATGCACCTATTCTAGAGCAACTTGCACGCTGGGATGGCAAACATACTGCAGAAAATGCTTATTTTCATGGTTTAGAGCGCTGGCGTGACCGCATGATTGCTGACACCAATGTTTTAGCTGAGTTTATAGCACTATATCCACTGACAGATATTCAGCAATTACGAACTTTAGTACGTAATGCACAAAAAGAACTCGCTGCTGAAAAGCCACCTAAAAGTAGCCGTGAAATTTTCAAATTACTACGTGAAGTAACTGAAGCTGCGCAAAAAGAACTGGATAACAATGCAGAAACAACGTAAGCGGTTGAAAAAGACCAATATTAATTTTCATCTTTATTGAGTCCACATAGTTAGGCCGCACGCTATTTTATAAGATTCAAAGTACGCGTATTCAATGCATGGGTGTTAAAAGTGCTAGTAATAAAAGTACTGACATTCAAATCACGTAGCTCGTTAATTGAGCTGTACTTTACAAGTGAATTTATAATGGAACACTCTCCAGCTATTCTGCACGCTAAAGAACTGTTATTTCTGCTGGGCCTTATTTTAGGCGTAGGTACACTAACAGGATTTATAGCACGCTCACTAAAAGTGCCGGACGTAGTAATGTTCTTGCTGGCTGGCATGGCTTTAGGTGACGCTGGACTCGGTTTAATCAATATTAAGGTAGATTCAACCTTAAACCAATTACTATTAATTTTTGGCTCATGCTACATTCTGTTTGATGGTGGTGCGAGCATACGCTTAAATGTACTTAAAGGCGTTTGGCCAACACTACTTTCTCTATCCACTTTAGGCGTGCTTATCAGCGCAGTTATCACAGCCATAGCGGCCCAATATTTTTTGCATCTACCATTTATTTTCGCTATGTTACTCGGCGCCGTCATTGCTTCTACCGATCCAGCGACCCTAGTACCCGTTTTCCGACAAGTAAAAGTGCGTGCGAAAGTAGCACAAACCATTATGAGTGAATCGGCCTTTAACGATGCAATGGGCGCTATTTTAACTTTTGCGGTGCTGGCTGCGGCCCTTTCAGGCGACAACTTTTCCATCAGCGCGAATATCCTCTTATTACTACAACAATCTATATTCGGCTTAATCGGTGGCCTAGTGCTAGGCTACTTAGCCGCACTTTTAATTGCCCATGAAAAATATAGCTTTTTGGCTGAATATGCGCCAGTGGTCACACTTATGTCAGTCGCAACAGCCTATTTAAGTATAGATATGCTGCACGCCAGTGGTTTTATGGCGGTATTTGTATTTGGTATGGTGCTAGGCAATAAGGATTTATTCGGTTTCAAAATGAAACATGATGATGAACGTAAGCTAGAAGATTTCATACTCACGACCTCACTCATTATGCGCATTTTTATATTTATGCTGCTTGGCTCTCAAGTTAATTTCGCCTTGTTAGACCAATATTTCTGGGACGCACTGGGTGTAGTTATCGCCTTTATTTTTGTGGCTAGACCAGCCGTAGTATTTATTTGTGCATTGCCTAACCGCAGAGCAAAATGGTCGTTTAAAGAACTATTATTTATGTGCTGGACGCGCGAAACGGGTGTTATTCCTGGTGCGCTTGCCGGCATGCTGATAGGAATGAAAGTGCCGCATAGTGACGTCATTGCCTCTGTTACTTTTATGGCCATTTTAATCACGATATTGGTGCAAGCCACAACTACCGGGTGGCTCGCACGTAAACTGGACTTATTAGAATCTTAGCATCACGCTAAAACTTATTAACGAGTGTTTAATGCTACAGTTTTTTTAGTCAGCGTATCATTGTGCAAAAACTCTAGCTCCACCGTTTGTCCAGCATAGCGTTTAACCGCGGCAAATAAGTCATCGGCTTTAGCTAAATTAACATCACCTATTTTAAGTAAGTTATCACCTTTTACCACACCAGCCTTAGCCGCTGGAGATTCATGTATGACGGCAATTATCTTTAAACCGCGATCACCTGTGGCTTGTGCATCTTCGTTATTTTCCGCTTTAACCAACTTAATCACATGAACTCCAAGTAAAGGCATGGGTAATTTAGCCCAGAAGCTCGCGTAATACTGATATTGAATAGGCTCTTCAACTAAATCCTTAGCATCAATTTCGCCGCCACTTTTGGCCGCTTCTTTGATTAACTCCAGCTTGCCGTGCGGCGTTTTGGTTGAACCATATTTACTATAAATAAGCACGGTATCGGCTTTAATATTTTTTCCGTGTTGCAAGGCCCAATCTGCAGGCGCCGTCGCCCCATCAAAGCCTGATGAACCCATCATATCGTAGCCTTTTTCCAGCATACTAATATTGTCATCGTCTTTATGATTACTTACAAAAATCTTAGTATCTGGGCTAATCTCCTGTGACTTCAGGTGATAACCATTTTGTTCTTTATAGTTTTTAGCATACAAGTTAATGCCAGCGACATTCGCTTCAGCGGCATGTAATTGTGTAGCAATAAGCGCTGTACCTAAGCTAAGCAAGCCCAATAGCATTAATGCTGTGGTAATTTTTTTAGTGATCAGTATTTTTGCATCACTTGCATTTTTGTTTTTAGAATAATATGTATTAGGCACAATGAAAAATTCCTTTAATGTCGGTAATGGTATTATTAAGGCTTACATTTTAACTATGACAAACGAATGACAAAAGAATTCACTAAAATTGGTTTAGTTTCAATTAGCGATCGCGCAAGTAGCGGCGTTTATGAAGATTTAGGCATTCCAACCTTAAAGAAATGGCTAGATAATGCGCTTACAAGTCCGGTGCAATATGTCGCGCGTTTGATTGCCGATGAACAATCTGACATTGAATCTACCCTGATAGATTTAGTTGATCAAGAAGGCTGTGATTTAATTTTAACCACTGGCGGCACCGGCCCAGCTTTGCGTGACGTAACGCCGGAAGCCACATTAGCAGTGGCGGATAAAGAAATGCCCGGCTTTGGTGAGCAAATGCGCCAAATTAGTTTAAATTTTGTGCCAACAGCTATTTTATCTAGACAAGTCGCAGTAATACGCAAGCAATGTTTAATCATCAACTTACCAGGCCAACCGAAAGCCATTGCGCAGACGCTTGAAGGCTTAAAAAATGATGCTGGCATCGTGAAAGTTCACGGGATATTTGCCGCTGTACCTTATTGCTTAGACTTATTAGTCACAGCAGAACGGGCGATGCCATACCTTGAAACCAATGAAACAATCGTACTAGCCTTCAGACCAAAATCTGCCATTAAAACCACAGTCTAAAATTAAACACAAACCGGCATGTCAGAATTCAACTTAATCAAACAGCATTTCACCCGCCCTACCCGCTATACTAATCTTGGCGTAGGCGATGATGCCGCTTTAATCAGCATCAGCCCAGGTATGGAATTGGCGATATCTGCCGATATGCTGGTTGCAGACACACACTTTTTTGCAGATGCTAATCCTTATCACATAGGCTGGAAATCGCTGGCTGTTAATTTGTCGGATATGGCCGCCATGGGCGCAAAGCCAAAGTGGGCAACGCTGGCGATTGCACTACCAAACAACGACACACAATGGCTTAATGAATTTTCACGTGGATTTTTTGCTTGCGCGGCTGAGTTTGATGTCGATTTAATCGGCGGCGACACCACGCATGGGCCGTTAAATATTTGTGTACAAATGATGGGCGAAGTGCCAAGTGGAAAAGCGATTAAACGCAGTGGCGCAAAAGCTTCTGATGACATTTGGGTCAGTGGTTTATTGGGTAATGCCGCTTTAGCTTTAGCACACATGCAAAAAAAAATAACCTTAACAGCCCAGGCTTTTTCCGCCTGCGCGCCCGCCTTACACCGCCCGCAAGCAAGAGTCACTTTAGGCCTTGCCTTGCATGGCATTGCCAATAGCGCAATAGATATTTCAGATGGATTGTTAGCCGACCTAGGGCATATTTTACGAGCTTCAAACGTAGGTGCGACTCTTCAACTGAGTCAAATTCCGCATTCTGAATATTGCGATATTTCGACTTTGCAGAATAAAGAAATTATTAAGCTATTATTAGCCGGTGGTGACGATTACGAACTATGTTTTACTGCGCCAACTGAAAAACGTGCAGAAATTCTAGCGCTCAGCCAGAAGTTGGCCTTATCATTAAGCTGCATAGGCCAGATTACTAATGAGACTGGTGTTGTTGTGCATGGTTTAAATGATGAAATTTTGGATATTAAGGAAACTGGTTTTGACCACTTCAACTGAGCCACCCAAGAAAACCATGGTAACCAAAACTAAAACACCTAATTCGCGATTTTTATTGCAGCATCCAGCACATCTATTTGGCCTTGGGTTTGGTAGCGGTCTCGCCCCAAAAGCCCCAGGCACATTTGGCACCATAGTTGGTTTGCCGTTATTCTGGCTAATTTCTATTTACACCATGCCTGCGCAACTGATTATTATCGGCGCTTTATTTTTAGTCGGTATTTATTTTTGCGAGGTTACAGGCAAAGCTTTGGGCGTGTCAGACCATGGCGGCATAGTGTGGGATGAAATTGTCGCCATGATGTTGGTACTAGTTTTTACGCCAAACCAATGGCAATGGTGGCTAGCTGCATTTTTATTATTTCGCTTATTCGACATTTGGAAACCGTTCCCAATTCGTCAATGTGACGCTAAATTCAAAAATGGTTTCGGCGTGATGTTTGATGATTTACTTGCAGCGATTTATGCGATTATTGCTTTGAAAGTATTTATATGGCTAACGATACAAGCTCAACTACAAGTAATCCAGCACTAGAAGCGCTAGCGACTAAACTGGGCGCCGCCTTAAAGGCTAAAGCTTACATTCTAGCCTTGGCGGAATCTTGCACTGGCGGCTTAGTAGCGCAGACCGTTACCAGCGTAGCTGGAAGTTCAGCTTGGTTTGATCGTGGCTTTATCACATACAGCAATCTAGCCAAAATTGAAATGCTAAGTGTAGCCGAACAAACTTTGGTGAAATTTGGTGCTGTGAGCGAAGAAACAGCCTTAGAAATGGCACTTGGTGCCCTAAAAAATAGTCAGGCACATATTTCTGGCAGTATTACCGGCATTGCTGGCCCTGATGGCGGCACGATAGAAAAACCAATCGGCACTATATGTTTTGCTTGGGCAGAAGTTGGGAATCCAACACAAGCGATTACTGTTAAATTTAGCGGTAACCGTAATGAAATTCGCCAGCAAGCCGCAGCAACCATCATGATTAAGCTTATCGAACGGTTAAATCAGCAGTGAATATATGGTCAATTCACGGGCTATAGCAATGTTACCTATAGATTTAATCATACAAAACTAGGCCTGAAAAATTTAATCTACAAGAGTAATTAGCAAATACTGTCATGATCTAAGACTAAGCGCTAAATATTAATACTATTTTCACATATAAATACCTGTGCATGACCCATTGTTTCGCTTACCTTAATTGCTAAATTATGGAATAATTAGTAGTTATTTAAGCTACTCTAAATCAAAGGTAAAATCCATGGATGACAATAAAAGCAAAGCACTTGCCGCCGCATTAGCGCAAATTGAAAAACAGTTTGGCAAGGGCTCTATCATGCGCATGGGTGATAGCAATATTGGCGATGATATTCAAGCCGTTTCTACTGGTTCATTAGGTTTAGATATTGCCTTAGGCATAGGCGGATTGCCGCGTGGCCGTGTGGTTGAAATCTATGGCCCAGAATCATCTGGCAAAACGACACTAACGCTTTCTGTCATCGCACAAATGCAAAAAACCGGTGGTGTTGCGGCATTTATCGATGCAGAACACGCATTAGATCCACAATATGCGGCTAAATTAGGTGTTAATGTCCCTGATTTATTGATTTCACAGCCAGACACTGGCGAGCAAGCTCTAGAAATCGTCGACATGCTAGTACGTTCAGGTTCAGTAGATATTGTGGTAGTTGACTCTGTGGCCGCACTCACACCACGCGCCGAAATTGAAGGCGAAATGGGCGACAGCCACATGGGTTTACAAGCGCGCTTAATGAGCCAAGCTTTACGTAAACTGACTGGCAATATCAAACGCACAAATACATTGGTGATTTTCATTAACCAAATCCGTATGAAAATCGGCGTCATGTTCGGTAGCCCAGAAACGACTACCGGCGGTAACGCCCTTAAATTTTACGCTTCAGTACGTTTAGACATTCGCCGCACTGGCGCAATTAAAAAAGGTGACGAGGTCATTGGTTCTGAAACGCGCGTAAAAGTGATCAAAAACAAAGTCGCACCGCCGTTCAAACAAGCTGAATTTGATATTTTATATGGCGAAGGCATTTCACGTGAAGGTGAGATTATTGAGCTTGGCGTTAACGCTAAATTTGTAGAAAAAGCTGGATCTTGGTATAGCTACAATGGCGAAAAAATTGGTCAAGGTAAAGATAACTCACGCGATTTCCTTAAAGCTAATCCAGCGATTGCCAACGAGATTGATGCAAAAATTCGCACCAATATGAAAGCCTTAACAGAGGCAACACCTGCAGTTCGCTCTGAAGAAGATTAATTCTTAGTATGATTGTCAGCGGGGCAGCTTATCAACTTTCAGCCTAAAAGCTTACGGCAACGTGCGCTAGATTACCTAGCTAAGCGCGAGTATTCATATACTGAGCTCGCGCAAAAGCTGAGTAAATATGTAAAAGAGACTGGCGAAGACTCTGACGCATACTTTGGCGCAGAAGCAGGTAAAGACACAAACGAAATTACCTCGATTTTAGATGATTTTAAAACGCGAGGTTGGTTATCTGATAAGCGCTTTACCGAAATGCTAGTGCATGCCCGCAAGACTAAATTTGGCAGTGCTAGAGTGGCTAACGAACTACACGAAAAAGGTGTGGCGGACGAATTGATTTCCAACGCCGTCGCTGAAATAAAGTTAAATGAATTAGATAATGCGCGTAATGTGTGGCAAAAAAAGTATAAAGCAAGCGCAGAAACACGCGAAGAATGGGCAAAACAAGCACGATTTTTACAAAGCCGTGGCTTTGGCTTTGATGTGATTAAGAAAGTACTAAATCACACTGAATCAGAAGATTAACTAGAAAAGCAATCAGCACAGTCGCAAAAAACATACATTGAATAAACCTATGACCATTAAACTAAGCAACAACCCAAGCAGCAATGAAATCCGTCAGGCGTTTCTAGACTTCTTCGCTTCCAAAGGCCACCAAATTGTAGCGTCTAGCTCCTTAGTGCCGCATGGCGACCCTACATTACTATTTACCAATGCCGGGATGAATCAATTTAAAGATGTATTTTTAGGCTTTGATAAACGCCCTTATACGCGCGCCACTACCAGCCAAAAATGTGTACGGGCTGGCGGCAAACATAATGACCTTGAAAACGTAGGCTACACTGCACGCCATCACACATTTTTTGAGATGTTGGGCAACTTTAGTTTTGGCGATTACTTCAAACAAGATGCCATTGCCTATGCTTGGGAATTACTCACCGAAGTATTTAAACTGCCAAAAGAAAAATTAACCGTCACCGTTTATGCCGACGATGAAGAAGCTTACGACATCTGGCAAAATACCATAGGCGTGCCAGCGGAACGTATTATTCGCATTGGCGATAATAAAGGTGCGCGTTACGCCTCTGATAATTTTTGGATGATGGGCGACACTGGGCCTTGCGGACCTTGTACCGAAATTTTCTACGATCACGGCGACCATCATTTTGGCGGCCCACCGGGCAGTCCAGATGAAGATGGCGACCGTTTTATTGAAATTTGGAATAACGTATTTATGCAGTTCAACCGCGATGAAGCGGGGGTAATGCATCCATTACCTAAACCTAGCGTTGATACCGGCATGGGGCTAGAGCGATTATCTGCGGTACTGCAACACGTACATGCCAACTATGAAATCGATTTATTTCAAGAATTAATTGCTGCCGCCGCACGTGAAACCAAAGCGACAGATTTAATTAGCCCATCACTTAAAGTGTTGGCAGATCATATTCGTGCTTGCTCATTTTTAATCGCTGATGGCGTGATTCCGGGCAATGAAGGCCGTGGTTATGTGTTGCGCCGCATTATTCGTCGAGCCATTCGTCATGGCTATAAATTAGGTAGTCGAGCGGCATTTTTCCATAAAATTGTGGCAGATTTAGTACTCGAAATGGGCGATGCTTATCTAGAACTTAAGGCTGAGCAAGCGCGCATCACCAGCATTCTTAAAAATGAAGAAGATCGCTTTTTCGAGACCATTGAGAACGGCATGGAGATTTTGGAAACAGAACTCGCCGCCATGGAAAAAGCTGGTAACCGCACGTTTAATGGCGACCTTGCATTTAAACTGCATGATACCTTTGGCTTCCCTCTAGATTTAACCGCTGATATTTGTCGCGAACGGAATGTCACTGTTGATAGCGCTGCATTTGATACAGCAATGACACGCCAAAAGGAGCAGGCACGTTCAGCAGGCAAGTTCAAAATGGCTGCGAACCTTGAGTACAGCGGTGAAAATACAGAATTTAAAGGTTACGAGACCTTAGAAACACCGGCCAAAATACTGGCCTTATATAAAGACAGTATTTCTGTAAATGCACTGACTGAAGGCGAGCAAGGTGTTGTGGTACTGGATAACACACCTTTTTACGCAGAATCTGGCGGTCAAGTAGGTGATATTGGTGAATTACGTAGCTCAGATGGAATTTTTGCCGTAGAAGATACGCAAAAAATTCAAGCAGCAGTGTTTGGCCATCACGGCATTCTTAAAACTGGCACTTTAAAACTGGGTGATCAACTCAATGCAAAAGTGAATATACAAGCTCGGGCCAGTAGCATGCGCAACCATTCTGCAACGCATTTAATGCACAGCGCTTTACGCGCGGTATTGGGTGACCATGTGCAACAAAAAGGCTCGTTGGTAGATACTGAAAAAACGCGTTTTGACTTCGTTCACAATATGCCAGTCACTGAAGCTGAAATCGCACAAGTTGAACAAATAGTTAACGCTGAAATTTTAACAAATAGCGCTACCCGGGCACGTGTTATGGATATTGAATCAGCGAAAAAAACCGGCGCCATGATGTTATTTGGTGAAAAATACGGCGATGAAGTGCGCGTACTAGACATTGGTAGCACCAGCGAATTATGTGGTGGAACACATGTAAGCCGCACTGGTGATATTGGTTTATTTAAAATTACCAGTGAATCTGGCGTTGCTGCTGGCGTGCGTAGAATTGAAGCCACCACAGGCAATGGCGCATTAAAAATAATTAACGCGCAACAGCAATTAATTGATCAATTAGCTAACGCACTTAAAGCGCCTACCGTTGAATTAGCCAATAAAGTAGCACAATTAGCCGACCATGCAAAATCGTTAGAAAAAGAATTAGCCCGCCTAAAATCAAAATTAGCCAATAGCCAAGGTGACGATTTAAGTATGCAAGCTACTGAAATTGCTGGTGTGAAGGTTTTAGCGGTTGTACTGGATGGTGCAAACGCAGAAACCTTGCGTGAGACTATGGATAAGCTGAAAGATAAACTAAAATCCGCCGCAATAGTCCTAGCCAGCGTCAATGATGGCAAAGTTAGTTTAGCCGCGGGTATTACAGCCGATCTAATTGCTAAAATTAAAGCTGGTGATTTAGTAAATTTTGTCGCCCAGCAAGTTGGCGGCAAAGGCGGCGGCAAACCAGATATGGCAATGGCGGGCGGCACAGATGCTAGCCAATTACCAAAAGCCTTAGCTAGCGTAAATGATTGGGTGACGAGTAAATTATTCAGTTAATAATTTATAAATAAGAAAGTACCATAAGTAAAAAAATTTAAATTACCGACAATTAAAAAGAGTCAAAAATGGCATTAATCGTACAAAAATATGGCGGCACATCGGTCGCTAATCCTGAACGGATTCGCAGTTTAGCGCGCCGCGTCGCCCGCTATAAAGCAATGGGCCACCAAATCGTAGTGGTGGTTTCAGCCATGTCTGGTGAAACTAATCGACTCATTGACTTAGCCAAAGAACTGATGGCTGATCCAGATACACGCGAATTAGACATGATCATTTCTACTGGTGAGCAAGTAACCATAGGCCTAACTGCCTTAGCGCTAATTGAACTTGGCATAAAAGCCAAAAGCTACACAGGTGCACAAGTAAAAATATTAACTGACAATTCTTTTACCAAAGCACGTATCAGCCATATTGATCAACATAATCTTAGAGCGGACCTAGATGCCGGCTATGTATGCGTAGTGGCTGGTTTTCAAGGCGTTGATGAAGAAGGCAATATCACTACACTAGGTCGTGGCGGATCAGATACGACAGGTGTGGCATTAGCTGCCGCACTGAACGCCGACGAATGTCAAATTTACACGGATGTGGATGGCGTTTACACGACAGACCCACGCATGGTGCCAGAAGCGCGACGCTTAAAATCAATCACCTTTGAAGAAATGCTTGAGCTTGCCAGCCAAGGATCAAAAGTACTGCAAATTCGCTCCGTTGAATTCGCAGGAAAATACAAAGTTAAATTACGTGTGCTTTCTAGCTTTGAAGAAGAAGGCGACGGCACGCTCATTACATTTGAGGAAGAAGATAACATGGAACAACCCGTTATATCAGGCATCGCATTTAACCGCGACGAAGCAAAAATTACTGTGCTGGGCGTTCCCGATAAACCAGGTATCGCATATCAAATATTAGGCCCAATTGCTGAAGCCAATGTTGAAGTCGATATGATCATTCAAAACACAGGCGCAGATGGCACGACTGACTTCACTTTCACCGTGCATAAAAATGAAATGAACAAAGCGCTATCTATCCTTAGGGATAAAGTACAAAGTCATATCGGTGCACGTGAAATTAGTGGCGATGACAAAATTGCTAAAGTCTCTATCGTCGGCGTAGGCATGCGCTCACATGTAGGTATTGCCAGTCAAATGTTCCGTACACTAGCTGAAGAAGGTATCAACATTCAAATGATTTCAACATCAGAAATCAAAATTGCTGTTGTTTTAGATGAAAAATACTTAGAGTTAGCGGTACGTGTATTGCACAAGGCCTTTGAGTTAGAAGAAGCTTAGGCGATTGATAACAATTTAAATCGGATTCAATTATCCCATTGATTTTTGTCTCTGATTCACGTATTATCGCGCCCTTATTAGTGAAGACTAATTAAAGCGAAGTTGAAATAAACGGAGAGCTGGCCGAGTGGTCGAAGGCACTTCCCTGCTAAGGAAGCATACGGGCTTAACCCTGTATCTAGGGTTCGAATCCCTAGCTCTCCGCCAA
>JBBAOU010000024.1:0-30337 GCA_040401175.1 Methylotenera sp.
CGACCCCAGGATTATGAATCCTGTGCTCTAACCAGCTGAGCTACATCACCGTGTAAACCGGTTTGCTTAAATTTCAGCAAGGGCGCAATTCTAGTGTTTTAAGGCTAGTTTGTCAAAATAAGTTTGTGTTATTTCGTACACAGACATATTTTTTATTGGCGATAAAACTTAATGCCGCACGTCTTGAATAAAATAGCCTTAAACGTTAAAGCGGAAGTGCATTACATCGCCATCTTGCACAATGTATTCTTTGCCTTCTAGGCGCATTTTACCGGCTTCTTTAGCACCTTGTTCGCCTTTATTTTTAACAAATTCTGCGTAGGCAATTACTTCTGCGCGAATGAAACCGCGTTCAAAGTCGGTATGAATCACGCCGGCGGCTTGTGGTGCGGTGGCACCTTTTTTAACGGTCCAAGCGCGCACTTCTTGCACGCCAGCGGTGAAGTAGGTTTGTAGGCCTAGTAAGTCGTAAGTGGCGCGAATTACGCGATCTAAACCTGGTTCTGTTAGTCCTAACTCTTCTAAGAATAAAGATTTGTCTTCGTCCTCTAGTTCTGAGATTTCAGATTCAATTTTTGCGCAAATAGCGACAACCGGCGCGTGTTCTTTTACACCCAAATCTAATACTTTTTGTAGTAGTGGATTATTTTCAAAACCAGTTTCATCGACGTTAGCTAGATACATGACTGGCTTAACGGTGATTAAGCATAACGGTTTAAGAATTTGCAACTCGTCATCATCTAAATCTAGCGTACGCACAGCTTTGGCTTCATTTAAGCATGGCAATACTTTATCTAACACGGCCATTAATGCGATGGCATCTTTGTCACCGCTTTTTGCTTTTTTGCTTTCGCGGTGCATGGTTTTTTCAACGGTTTCCATGTCTGCAAGTGCTAACTCGGTATTGATGACTTCAATATCAGACATTGGATCAATTTTATTGGCTACATGGATAACATTACTATCTTCAAAGCAGCGGACTACGTGAGCAATGGCGTCTGTTTCGCGAATGTTAGCTAAAAACTTATTACCTAAACCTTCACCTTTTGAGGCGCCCGCTACTAACCCTGCTATGTCTACGAACTCTACAATAGCAGGTTGTATTTTTTGTGGTTTTACAATATCGATTAACGGTTGTATGCGCGTATCAGGCACTTCTACAATGCCTATATTCGGCTCAATAGTGCAGAATGGGTAGTTTTCAGCAGCAATGCCAGCTTTGGTGATTGCATTAAATAGTGTAGATTTTCCAACGTTTGGTAGCCCAACAATTCCGCATTTCATTTTTTTCTCTATTCAATTCTTTATGTGGGTTTTTTAGTATGCAATTTTAACATTGCCGCATCAAAGTCACCGTTTAATAGATGTGGCACTATTTCTATGCTGATATCGATACTTTGGTTGATAGCAGTTTGCTCATCTCTTAATGGTGCTTTAAGCACAAAATTGATGACTTCATTGCGATCACCGGGGTGACCTATGCCTAGGCGTAAACGCCAAAAGTCAGCGGTTCCGAGGGCTGCTGTAATGTCTTTTAAACCATTATGCCCTCCGTGCCCGCCGCCTTTTTTAAGCTTTACGGTTTCCGGGGGTAAATCCAGTTCGTCATGCACGACTAAAATTTCTTCAGGCAAAGTTTTGTAATAATTGGCTAATGCAGCCACGGCTTTGCCGCTAGCATTCATAAAAGTGGTCGGTTTAAGTAGCCAGGTATCTGTGCCTGAATATTTTCCTGCAACCCCAAAGAACTTTGCATCCGCGGCTAATTTACTATTGGTTGATGCTGCCAGTTGATCTATCCACCAAAAACCGGCGTTATGTCGCGTGGCTTGGTATTTATCGCCCGGATTACCTAGGCCAACTAATAGTTTGATGCTCATATTTAGTTTGCTTTGATTGCTTTCGTTTCGGTTATTTTAGTTTTTTTTACTTGGCTTAATATAAGCTAGTTTCAATAAAAAACGCGCACTTTTTGATAAAAGCGCGCGTCATTATTTTGCTAAACCAAAGCTTCTGAAGCTACAGCGACTAAAACTTAAGCTGCTGGTGTTTCTGCAGCCGCAGCAGCAGATGCGCCGCCACGTGTTTTAGCAATTGAAGCAACCGCAGCATCGTTGTCATGAGCAAGCTGAACAAATATAACGCCTTTTGGCAATTTAATTTGTGACAAGTGAATTGAGTGACCCATTTCAAGTGTTGCTACATCAACTTCAATAAACTCTGGCAAATCTTTTGCTAGGCAGCTTACGTCTGCTTCAGTAAGAATGTGCGCAACAATACCGCCACCTAATTTAACGCCAGGTGCAACATCAGCATTAATGAAGTGTAATGGCACTTTAACGTGGATTTTTTCTGTAGCACTTACACGTTGAAAGTCAATGTGTTGAATCGTGTTACGTACTGGGTGCATTTGAAAGTCACGTAACAAAACGCTTTCTTTTTTGCCGTCAATAATTAGACTTAATACTGAAGCATGAAAAGTTTCGTGGCGGAATTGTAAAAACAATTCTTTGTAGTTAATTTCTAATGCGATAGCGTCTTTTCCATCACCATATACAACACCAGGAACTGTTCCAGCGTGACGAAGACGGCGGCTCGCACCCGTACCTTTAACATCACGTTTTACTGCATTAATTTCAATAGCCATTTTACTACTCCTAAATTTACTTCTTTTACTACACTATAGACTGCATACCGCGACCAGTTTGCAGGGTTAAAAACTTGTTGCAGACTTTTTTAGTCCATGAATAATGAAGATACTGAATCTTCAGAGCTAATTCTACGTATGGTTTCTGCCAGTAACTCAGCAGCACTTAATTGGCGAATCTTTTTGCAGTTTGCTGCTTCTGAACCTAGTGCAATGGTATTAGTCACTACTAATTCATCTAACTCTGAGTTCATAATGCGATCTGTCGCGCTGCCAGATAATACTGGGTGCGTAGCATAAGCGACTACTTTTTTAGCGCCATGTTTCTTTAATGCGGCAGCCGCTTCGCAAAGCGTATTTGCCGTGTCCACCATGTCATCCATAATCACACAAGTACGGCCAGCAACATCACCAATAATATTCATTACTTTAGCAACGTTTGGTTTTGGACGACGTTTGTCGATGATGGCTAAATCTGAGCCTAATTGTTTAGCGCAAGCACGCGCACGAACTACACCGCCAACATCTGGTGAAACCACCATTAAATTTTCATGATTTTGTAATAATAAATCAGCTAGCAAAATTGGTGTAGCGTAAATGTTATCAACCGGAATATCAAAAAAGCCTTGAATTTGATCTGAGTGCAAATCCATCGTTAATAAACGATTAACACCAACACCTGTAAGCATATTAGCGACGACTTTAGCGGTAATCGCTACACGGGCTGAACGTGGGCGACGATCTTGACGCGAATAACCAAAGTAGGGAATTGCTGCAGTAATTCGGCCTGCAGATGAGCGACGTAGCGCATCAACCATTACCATGACTTCCATTAAGCTGTCATTCGTTGGGTGGCTGGTTGATTGCAAAATAAAAACGTCACGTCCACGTACGTTTTCAAGCAATTCAACGGTAATTTCGCCATCACTAAATCTTCCTACATGCGCACGACCTAGGTCTATGCCTAAGTGTTTAGCAACTTCTTGCGCTAGTGCGGGGTTGGCATTGCCAGTAAAGACCATCAAGTTGCCGTTAGACACCATTTGATTTCCTATATAGCTGGGCGTTGATTCGCACCAGCATCAAACTATCGATAAAAGAATATATACAACAAAAAACTTACAAAAAATAAAAGCGTGTAAATTTATAATCTACACGCTTGTTATTTTAAGCTATGCAGATCAATCTGCATTCTAAATTTGGCTGAGGAGGAAGGACTCGAACCTTCGGATGCTGGGATCAAAACCCAGTGCCTTAACCAACTTGGCGACTCCCCAATATTTTAATCAGCCCGTTTTACTATTTTTTCTTAACTATTAATAGCTAATATCAATATTCAAACATTGGGTGCTGATTTAACCCTTTTGCAACGAAACCCTCAATATCTGTAGGCTTATGATTACAAATTTCGTATGCAACTTCTTTATTGGCTACTTCTAAAAATACACACGCACCAGATCCGCTCATTCTTGCATCGCCAAATTGCCTAAGCCACTGGAGGCATGCTAAAACGTCAGGATAATCATTACAAACTATTTTTTCTAGCTGATTTTCGAATTCTAAAGCGATATTACCGCTTAGAGAATTTGTCTTCTCAGAAAAGTCCGACATTGTCTTAGGAATCGCATTTCTTGTCAATTGCTTATTGGCAAATATTTGTGATGTAGAGACATTAACTTTTGGATTTAATATCACATAGTAGGCGTCTTTCAATGTTATGGGCTTTAGTCGTTCGCCAATTCCGTCCGCCCATGCATTATTGCCGAAAATAAAGAATGGTACATCTGCGCCCAATTGCAGGCCAAGCTGCAGTAGTTTTTCGCGGCTTAAATTAAGTTGCCACAGGCGATTTAACGCTAATAGTACTGTGGCAGCATCTGAGCTACCGCCGCCTAGGCCGCCGCCCATGGGGATATTTTTCTCAACTTTAATTTCTGCACCCAACTTACAGTGGCTGTATTGCTGTAATAATTTTGCTGCGCGTACACATAAATCTTGTGCTTCTGGTACGTCGACCACTTCATTGACACGTTTAATTTCGCTAGTATTCGTTGGTTTTAGGTAAATCGTGTCATAAAAGTCTAGCAAACGAAAAATGGTTTGCAATTCATGGAAGCCATCGGCACGTTGACCGATGATGTGTAAAAATAAATTTATTTTGGCGGGGGCTAAAAATGGCTGAAAATCATGCATAGATGGGTATTTTAACGTATTTAGACGCTATGCTGTTATGGTTGACTGATAAGCGCCCATTTTTCAACCAGTAGCTTTAAATACACGTTATTGTTTCTAAATGTTATTTTACTAGGCAAGAAGTGGCCGCCTTGTTCCGCGTAGTTTAGATATTCAATCGTCCAGCCATCTTGTTTTAATGTGCTTAAATGGCCAAGCGTATCCCAAGTGATTGCGTCAATTTTGCTATTAGTTGGGCGCCCTAATGACCAGTCTGCTAATCCCACCATTGGTAATTGCCAGCCTAGAGTGCTTTGAGTCAGACTTTCTATATCTGTCGCAGAAATGCTATTGCCATTAGCATCTTCTAAGGTAACTTTGCCTGCGGTTTTTTTTATGCTGGCCACTTGGCCGCCTAGTGGCGAAAATAGCGAGACGTTGTCGCCCGCAAGCAAGTGTTGCCAATGCAGTCCGCCGGAAAAACCTTTGCCATCATATTGCACACCAATACGGCCTTGAAGGGTGAATTGATTAATCGTCAGCAGATTGTTTAAGTGCTGCTGATTTGAGCTTAATGAGTTTACCTGATCGATTGGTTTAGTAAGCGGAATACTCACGCAGCTTTGTAGCATAGCAATACCGCAAAGTAAGCATAATAGGCGCACGAGAGACATTTTTGAGTGAGTCGTTAAGATTTGATGAATAGACTTTTTTATACACCAGTTTAAGATTTAAATTTATTGGTGGTGCTGAGCAAAACCTCATTTTTAGGGTTAGCACTTAATGCTTCACTCCAAATCTTTTTGGCTTCATCATGCTGGCCTTTTTGCCAAAGCACTTCTCCTAAATGCGCGGCTATCTCAGGGTCTTGGCTAAATTTATACGCTTGTTGCAAATAAGTAATAGCCTTGTCTAAGTTGCCTTTGCGGTAATGTGCCCAGCCTAAACTATCTAACATATAATGATCATTAGGGTTAATAGACAAGGCTTTCTCTATGAGTGTTAGTGCTTCGTCTAGCCGAATATTACGGTCTGCGAAGGAGTAGCCAAGTGCGTTATAGGCGGCAGCAAAATCAGGCTTTGCGGCAATTGCTTTACGTAATTCAGATTCCATCACATCAAACTTGTGAACTCTGTCTGCCGCCAATGCGTAGTCATAGACAAGGTCGGGTGTATTGGGCAAGTTCTTAACTGCTTTGTCTAGCAATTCAAAAGAATCTTGATCGCGCTTAGCCTTGGCTAGCATGGATGCTTGCGACTGAATCACAATAATTTGTTGTTCATTGGTTAAGTCTTCCATGGCATCTAATTTTTCAATGGCATTGTCGATAGATTCGGTGCGGACAATCACGTTAGCCAGACCAAGTTGCGCCTCAAAATAGTGTGCACCAGGTTTTACATTATTGTAAGCCGCTATTGCGGCAACATCCTGCTTAAGGTTTTCTAATGTTTGTGCCTGATAAATGTAAATTTGATCTGCATCTTTAAAGCCTAATGTCAGCGCCTGCTTAAAATAGCCTTCTGCAGCAAGATAGTCGTTCGCTTGAAATGACAGCAAGCCAATAATTGCCGTGACATCTGCAATATTTTTTGCCGGGCTATTTTTTGCATATTCCAGTATAGTTGGGTACTCTTTTTTTGCGGCCTCATATTGCTTCTGGCTGACTAAGAGCTTGGCCATGTTCAGTCTAATTTCATTCGCTTCGGGATGAAGTTTTACAAAATCCTTATAAAAGTCTAGTGCTACCTGTGGTGACTTTCCAAATAAGACTTGTCCTTTAAGTAATGCTGCGACATTCCAACCAGGCTTGAGTGATTCTGCCTTATTGAGTGCTTGCAGGGCTAATTCATCTTGATTAGCCGCCCATGCGGATTGCCCGATAGCAAATTGCGCTTCAGCTAAATTGGGGTAGGGTTTAGCCAACGATTGCACTAAGTTTAATATGCCTTTTTTATCCGCACTGCGGTTTAACAACGCATTAACGTATAAAAATCCACCCGCTCTAGATTCTTCTTTTAGCAACAGTTTAGCTAAATAAGGTTCGGCATCACTGAGTTTACCTGAGGCAATCAGCATCTCGGTCATGGCTTGCTGCGCTTCATTTGAGTTAGGATCAAGTTCTGCCCACAGCGTAACAGCTGGCATTGTTAAGCCACGCACATTGCCATAAGCGGCAGTTTTAGCCGCACGCTCGGCAAGGCGTGGATCTTTTTCTGACGAGGCTAAATCATAAAAAATTGAAGCAGATGTGGCCAAATCTCCTTGCTGACCAGCCACTTCTGCAACTAAGTATTTGTAAATAAATTCAGCGGATAAGTTGCTTTCATTAGATGTAGTAACAATTTCCGGCGTGTCGGTAGCAATAGGCGCAGGGTTTGTTGCACATCCGTTAAGACTAAATGCGCTAATCATCAGGCAAACACTCAACACTGAAAGCCTTTGATGTAAAAATCTATTGGGATGAAGTTCGTTTTTTAATAACAGAGCAAGAGGGCGCATAAGATTTTTCTTATTGATAGATTAATTTTTTTCGTATTGACTGCATTATTTGTATTGGATACATTGCTTGATTAAAAGCTTAATTCAAATTAAATAACGAGTTAAATAACAAGTGAAATAATATGTTGGAATAATAAGCCATTATTTCAATGTTAAGTTGTTCTATTTCTTAGTCCGTGACACTTACGGCAAGTTCCTCCATAATTATGAATTGGATGTAATGCTTGTCAAGACACTTGAATCAAAATAGAACCTTTATTAGGTGAGAGTTTCTGAGCTTTACTTATGGGTAAATATTGGCTTGTGAGTAAAAGTTGGTATTTTTAGCAACGATAATTTAGCAACGATAATGTAGAGTAACTATGAATAATTTTACAGTAGAGGCCATTGAACTTACTAGGCTTTATGGCGGACGTGAAGCCGTTAGTAATGTAAGTTTCACCTTAAGTAAAGGGCAAGTGTTAGGCTTTTTAGGGCCTAATGGTGCAGGTAAATCTACCACCATGAAAATGCTGACAGGTAATCTTGCGCCAAGTAATGGCTCAGTCAAAATCTGCGGCATAGACATGATAGAAAATCCAAAAGAAGCCAAAGCGCTAATTGGTTATTTGCCTGAAATGCGACCCTTATATAAAGAGCTGACCGTCGATGAGTATTTAACTATCGCGGCAAGATTGCATCGTGTAAGTTCTGGAAACATTAAAAAAGCAGTAGAAATCGCTAAAGAACGCTGTGGCTTAGGACATATGAGCAAGCGCTTAATTGAGAATTTATCGAATGGCTATCAACAACGGGTTGGTATTGCGCAAGCCATTATTCATAACCCAATGGTGGTTATTTTAGATGAACCTACTGTTGGTCTAGATCCTATTCAAATCCGTGATATTCGTGCATTGATCCGTGAAGTGGGTGCTGAACGTAGCGTGATTATTTCCACACATATTCTGCCAGAAGTAGAAATGGTTTGTGACCACGTTCAGATTATAGATAAAGGTAAACTGGTATTCAACGGTGCAATTGATGTGCTTAAAAAACAGCGCATCGGTAATAAGCTTTTGATTACTATGCATAATCCTCCAAGTGCAGAGTCGATGTTGAAAATAGCTGGCGTCACTGAAGTTGAAGTATTGCCAGCAGGTCAAATGCGTGTGCGTTTTGCCGATGGTGCAGCACCTGCTGAAGCGATTGTGCTGGCTGCCGTGCAAAATAACTGGGGTTTACATCAAATCGCACCAGATCAAACCAGCTTGGAAGATGTGTTCGTACAGCTGACTTATCAAGAACAAGCCGTAGCAGAAGCTTCAATCAGCTAACTTATACCCATTAAGGTCGAATCATGATTATCAATGTAGCAAGAAAAGAACTAAAAAGTATGTTTGCCTCGCCTATGGGCTGGGTGATTTTATCATTGCTGATGTTTGCTTTTGGTACGTATTATTTAAATGGTGTTAACGATTATTTTGCCGTAATGTCAGGCGCCATGCGTCCAGCAGAGCGTACAGGCGTCACCCAGTTTGTTGGGCAAATGGTCTATGGCTTTGCCTCATTTATGGTGTTGTTTGCGGTGCCGCTACTTTCTATGCGCCTAATTAGTGAAGAACGCCGTAGTCAAACTTTACCATTCCTATTTAGTGCGCCAATCTCGCTGACGGAAATTGTGGTGGGTAAGTTCTTAGGCTTAGTCGCATTTTTAGGCATATTAGTAGTTTTTATTGGCGCCATGTTATGCACACTGAATATTTGGGCTGATATTGACTTTGGTTTTATTCTGGCTAACTCGATTGGTTTATTGCTCATGGTGGCTAGTTTTTCTGCGCTAGGATTATATTTTTCTAGTCTGACGCAACAACCAGTCGTCGCGGCTATATTAACCTTCGTCGCGTTATTCGCACTGATGTTTTTAGACCGCTTTTTTGCTGGTGATCCAAGCAATACATTAGCAAGCCTATCGCTAACGCGTCATTTTCAATCGTTCTCAGGTGGCTTGATTGATACGGCGGATATTGCTTATTTTGGTTTATTTATTTTGACCTTCTTAACGTTAACGGTACGCCGCTTAGATGCCGATCGCTTACGTGGTTAAGTTGAGTGCTAGTTAAGATTAGCAGTTAAATTATTGCCAGTTAAATTATTACTGGTCACATTTAGAAATTGTGAAATATTGGATCTTGTAAAATGAACATCAATCGTAAATTACGCCTTCAGTTATTAGTACAAAACAGTTTTTTTGTCGTACTGTTTTTAATGCTAGTTATTTTACTAGGCTATTTGGCCAGCCAATATCGCTATGCAAAAGACATTACTCAGGCTAATCGTAATATCTTAACGCAAGGCAGTGTTAACGTACTTAAGCAAATGAAAGAGCCGATTAATATCACTGTTTTTGCCACTAAAGACGATGCAACCGGCGGTGACAATTTCCGTAAAGGCATGATCGATTTCGTTGCGCGTTATCAGCGCGAAAAAAAGAATGTGCATTTAACTTTTGTAAATCCTTCTGTAGAGCCTAAATTAGCGCAAGATGCCGGCGTTAAAAATGATGGTGAAGTCGTTGTCGAATACCAAAAACATGTAGAACACATCACGCCGCCGATTGCAGAGCAAGAAATGACCAATTTATTGGTGCGTTTATCTCGCACGAATCAACAAGCGGTCATGTACCTTGATGGTCATGGTGAACGTAACCTGATTGGTGTTAAAAACTTTGACATTGGCGAATTTGGTAAACAACTACAGGCTAAAGGTTTCAAATTCGCCAACCCAGATTTAACGATTGTACAAGCGGTACCGAAGAATGGCGCGATGTTAGTGATTGCCAGCCCGCAAGTTGATGTGAGTGAGGTTGAAGCTAAAAAGATCAAAGCTTATCTTGAAGGAGGCGGTAATTTATTGTGGTTATTGGATGACAATAATCTGCATGGATTAAAAGAAGTTGCTGAATATATAGGCTTACAAGTTTCACCTGGGATAGCTATGGATATGGCATCAGCACAATATGGCGCAGATGCTAGAGTTTCATTTGCTAGCCTGTACGGAGAGCACGCGATTACCTCGAACTTTATGTTGCGAACACTTTTCCCTGAAGCGCATGAAGTGACCGCTCACGGCACCGATGAAAATGGCTGGAAGGTTAGTAATTTGATTGAAGTTGCGCCGAATGGTTGGTTGGCCTCAGAAAAATTAGCTAAAGATGCTAAGCCAGTATTCAACGAAAAAAATGACAAAAAAGGCCCGATTAATATTGGCGTTGCGCTTGAGCGTACTTATGGTAAAAAAGGCCAACGTATTGTGGTGATGGGAAATGGTAACTTTTTATCAAACACTTTCATTACTAATGGCGGCAATCTAGACTTAGGCGTCAATATGATTAACTGGCTAGCTGGCGATGACAAGCTCATTACCATTCAGCCTATGCCGCTGAAAGATATAAATGTGACGATTCCTGATACTGATTCTGGTCGCTTGATTGCTTGGATGGTATTTCATGCTTTTCAATATTTCATTCCACTAGGCATGTTGATTGCAGGATTCTATTTATGGTGGAAACGTAGAAAAGCGTAAGTTAGATTATGCGCTTGGCCTGTTTGTTATTTGGTAACTTGTTTATTAGTAACTTCAGGTAATTACAGCTTTAACTCACGATGCAAAAGGCAATAGATGAAAAAACGTTGGCTACTTAATTTAATGATGTTGTGCGTGATTGCAGGCTTAGTCACTTTTTTATTTCTGCGCCCTAAACAAACGCTAGATCAAGGTAGCAGCTACGAAATTTCCAGCTATAAATTGTCTGAGTTTAACGCTATTAGCGTTGAGTTTCCTAGTAAGGCGCCGGTCACTTTTGAAAAAGTAAATGGTTTTTGGCGTTTGACGGCACCTAATCAAACGCGTGCAGACCAAGCGGCGGTGCAACGCATTTTATCGATTATTGCTGCAAAATCTAAAGATAAAATTACCAAAGAAAAGTTTGAAGCAGTCGATTTAGAAAAATTTGGACTCAACAATCCATCACTAAAATTGAAGCTTATTAGAAATAAAGATAGCAGTGAAGAATTTTTGTTTGGTACGCATAATCCTGTGACTGACGAGCAATATGTAGCGCATAGAAATGCGATTTACCTGGTTGCAAATGCTTATGGTGAAGCTGCGGCAACGCAAATAATTGAGTTTGTGGATAAAACGCCATTAAAACCAACTGATAAAGTTTCCGGTTTTGATTTTAGTCACCTAGAACAATGGGAATCTACCCGTCTACATTTAGATTTAGTCGATGGTAAGTGGAAGGCGTCAATCGCTACTGCCAAGTTACAGCAAAATGAATTGAATGAATGGTTAGATTATTCATGGGTGCATACCATGGCTAAGTCTGTAGCCTTTTATACGCCGGATCGTAAAGTAACTTACCCTTCACTTGAAGTAAAAACTGCTGATGGTAAAAGTGTACATTTTGATAAAATTCAAGAATCTCCAGACTTACTTTTAGGTCGTCCAGATGAAGGATTGATTTACAATTTTCCGGCTGATACAGGTTTTACTATGCTGAATCCTCCGCTTAATTTACCAAACTAGTTCACGGTAAAGCCGCTATATGCCAGAACTTCCAGAGGTTGAAACCACGCGACGTGGACTTTTGCCTTTGGTAGGCAAAGCCGTTAAGTCCGTCACTATTCGTCATGCCACATTGCGTTGGCCAATTCCAAAATTCTTACCTGAAACGCTACCAAGCCAAACCTTGCGCGGACTTAGCCGCAGGGCTAAGTACATTTTGTGTGAGTTTGATAGTGGCACCTTATTGTTGCATTTAGGCATGTCTGGCCGCATTCAATTGCTAGATTGCAATTATCCACCTGAAAAGCACGATCATTTTGATATTGAATTTGCTGATAATCAGGTGTTACGACTTCGTGATCCACGTCGATTTGGTGCGGTATTATGGTTAGACAATAAAGAAAATAACCATACCTTACTTAATAGCTTAGGCCCAGAACCACTAGAAGATGGTTTTAATGCTAAATATTTACACAAAGCATTGAGCAATAAAACACTAGCGATTAAAAATGCCATTATGGACGGGCATCTGGTGGTGGGAGTCGGTAATATCTATGCCTCAGAATCGCTATTTCGTGCGCATATACATCCAGAAACTGCAGCTAAGCAACTAACTATTAAACGCTGTGAAAAGCTTGTGGTGGAAATTAAAAGTACCTTGCACGATGCGCTAGAAGCAGGCGGTAGTAGTTTGCGTGATTTTTTTGGTACAGATGGAAATCCCGGCTATTTCCAGCAAGAATACTTTGTCTATGGTCGCACAGATGAACCGTGCAAAGTGTGCGCTAAACCGATCAAATGTATACGATTAGGTCAGCGCTCCACATTTTTTTGTGAGCATTGCCAAAAGCGCTAATAGCTAGCATTAACGCTAATAAAACTAGCGTACTAAATATGCTGGTTTTTTCTAAATTAAGATAACGACACAAACAAAAAGCCAGCAAGCTGAAATAGTAATAGCAACCAGATGGACAGCGCCAGCCGCTTTTGCCAGCGCGCCTGTTTTTGCTGAACTTCTATTAAGCTAGCGATAGTTTCGCGCATTGGTGCGTTTTGCTCAGCGTGTGTTTGCTGTAATAAAAACTGATGTACCAAGCGTGGCATCTGCGGTAGATTTTTTGCGATATGCGGCAGCTCTTTCTTGAGCGATTTTACAATGCTGCGCCAGCCAATTTGCTCACTCATCCAGCGGCTTAAAAATGGTTTTGCCGTTTGCCAAAGGTCAATGTTTGGATCTAAATCACGGCCTAAACCTTCAATGTTTAATAATGTTTTTTGCAACATGACCAATTGCGGCTGTATTACCACGCCAAATCTGCGTGACATTTGAAATAAACTTAATAGCGTGCGGCCAAAAGAAATATCTTTCAGAGGCTTATCAAATATAGGCTCACAAATCGCCCGTACAGCTGTTTCTAGTGCTTCAACGTTAGTGTCTTTAGGTACCCATCCAGATTCGATATGTGCCATCGCCACGTCACGGTAATCGCGATTGAAAAAAGCTAAGAAGTTGCGTGCCAAATAATATTTATCTATTTCACTCAAAGTGCCCATAATGCCGAAATCGAGCGCAATATAACGACCGTCATCGGCCACTAATATATTGCCCGGGTGCATGTCGGCGTGAAAGAATCCATCTCGAAATACTTGAGTGAAAAATATATTGACGCCATCGCGGGCTAGCTTTGGTATATCGATACCCTTAGCGCGTAGCACATCAATTTTGTTAATAGGCGTGCCTATCATGCGTTGCATGACCATGACTTGCTCACGACACCAATCCCAATGCACTTCGGGGACTAATAAATCTTTATCAGGAAAATTTCTTGCCAGTTGGCTACAATTAGCGGCTTCTAAAGTTAAATCTAATTCGCTGTGTGTGTGAGTTGCAAACTCAGCAACGACTTCACGTGGTTTAAGGCGCTTTCCTTCAGTTGATAAAAATTGGAGTAGCCAAGCTGCCGTATCTAGCAACATTAAGTCTTTGTTAATAACGCTCGCAATGCCTGGGCGCAATACTTTTACGGCCACCGGGGTACCGTCTAGCAAGTGCGCAAAATGCACTTGTGCAACCGAGGCGCTAGCAACCGCTATTTGTTCAAAATCAGAAAATACTTCACTAAGTGGCAAGTTGTATGCTCGCGCTATAGTCTTTTCAATTTCGGCATAGGCAAAAGGTGGCACTTGGTCTTGCAATTTGGCAAGTTCGTTTGCAATATCTAGCGGAATCAAATCACGTCGAGTAGATAGCATTTGTCCAAACTTAACAAAAATCGGCCCTAGTGCTTCTAGCGCTAGTCTTAGTCTTTCAGCACGCGGACGTTGTTTATTTCGCCAAAACAATACTAGGTTAATCAGCCCTTGCAATGGCTTTAGCTTGGTGTGACTTAAGATGAATTCATCCAGCCCAAATCTAAGTGCGATGAAAATGATATAAAAAAGTCGAAAAATACGCATAGGTTTATGTTGTGCTATCTTCAGCGTTGTGGCTGTGTTGTGTAGGTGAGTTATTTAAACTAGCAGCTTTATTGTGGCCAGATTTTTTTGTTAGCTTCGACAGTCTTTTATCTAACCTATCAACATCTGCTCGCAAGGTATCTACTTGTGAAATAAAGGTCTCTACATGACGTTTTTTTGCAAGCATAGGACTTTCTTCTTGCCAGTATTCAATTAACATTTCAGTTAGATTAATACTGGTTTCTTTCACTGATTGAATAGCATCACGTGAAAATCCTGCCAGTTTGTTGGCAGAAATATCGCCGACTATTTTGCTTAGATCATCCTCGTAATCCCAGCGCATATTGCTAAATACTTTGGCTAGTTCAGCCGCTAAATGGGTGTCGCCTTCAATACTGATTAGCCTTTTTGCTGCTTCGTCTTTGGCGATTAAACGTAAAGTCAAGCTTAGTGACATTTCTACTGTGACATCAGGCACATCGGTTTCGCCAGCAATCGCCAAGCTTCCGTTTTCTAAAATTACCAATGTGCTACTCAAAGCAGCAATTTTAATTTGTATAGATTTGCCTGCAAATGGTTTGAGCATTGCATTCGCCCAGCTATTTTGCGAAATTAAATGTTGCAGGATGAGGGTGGATAATTTTTTTAACATAATTAAGTACTTCATTAAGTTTTATAGCCTTTATGCAAGGCTACAACGCCGGCAGATAAATTGTAATAGTCTACTTTACTGAGACCGGCATCTTGCATCATTTGCTTTAATGTTTCCTGATCTGGATGCATGCGTATCGACTCGGCAAGATATTGGTAACTTTCAGCATCTTTGGCGAGCAATTTACCCATAAATGGCAATAATTTAAATGAATATACGTCATAGATTTTTGCCAGTGGCTGCCAAACTTTTGAAAACTCAAGCACCAGTAATCTGCCGCCCACTTTAAGTACGCGATGCATTTCGGCTAATGCTAGGTCTTTATGCGTCATGTTGCGTAAGCCAAATGCTACGATCACGCAGTCAAAATAATTGTCTGGGAATGGTAATTTTTCTGCATCACATTGCAAAGCAGGTACGTTTAGACCATCGTCTAGCATGCGATCTCGACCAACGGCCAGCATCGATGCATTGATGTCGGTTAAAATAACCTGCCCATCTGCACCCACTTTTTTGGCAAACAGTTTAGATAAATCGCCGCTACCGCCAGCAATGTCTAATACTTTATCGCCGTTACTGATACCGCTAATTTCTACCGCAAAGCGCTTCCAGCCTCTATGCATGCCCGCCGACATTACGTCGTTCATCAAGTCATATTTGCTGGCAACCGAGTGAAATACCTCGCCAACTTTTTTGGCTTTGTCGGCTTCTGCTACAGTTTTAAAGCCAAAGTGTGTGTTGTTTTCAGTTGTCATAGTATTTGCTTAACCCAGTGCTATTTAACTCAATTTAATTTAGCTTTAACGAAAGCCATTATTTGAGCGATTATTTACGATGCACGCCAGCGGCGTCTAGCTTGCCTAAGTATTCCAGCCATAGCGCTTCATAATCACGGCCTAGATCATACAAATAATCCCAAGAATACAAACCGGTATTATGACCATCAGAGAACACTAACTTGACTGCATAATTGCCAACAGGTTCTATTGCCACGATATTTACATCTTCTTTATCTAGCTGCAATACTTCTTGGCCTAAGCCATGGCCTTTTACTTCTGCCGATGGCGAATAAACACGCAGAAACTCACAGGACAATTGACACTCAGTGTTATTGTCAAATTTTATTTCCAGCAATCTCGATGCCTGATGCAAGCGAATGTCAATTGGGCGAGGTGAGTTTGGGTTTAGGCCGCTCATAATTTAGCTATACTTTTAAAATTAAGATAATAACAGAACGAGCTAGCTTGCTGACATTGAAGAGTCAGTCTTCACCATAAAAACAATCGATTGTAAGAATGACGCGGACAGTATTGCTTAATATAGATCAATTATGCATGAACTGGCGAGACATTCTGGCGATAGAAAGATCTCGAAATGCAATTATGTACTGAGCAGATTAAATTAAAAAGGCTGCAATTTGCAGCCTTTATATATATTGATTACTTAAATAAGTATGACGTTATCTAGAGAAATTGTTAAGCAGATAGTTAACGATTAAGTGACATCATTGTTTTCATTTTTTGCATAGCCTTTTGCTCAATTTGGCGTATACGTTCAGCTGAAACACCAAACTCAGCAGCGAGTTCATGCAAGGTCTTGCCACCAGTTTCTTGTAACCAACGCGCCTCAACAATGCGGCGACTTCTGTCGTCTAAGTTATCTAATGCATGCGCTAGACCAGAAGTTTCAGCATATTCAATTTGCTTGGCCTGCATCATTTCTAGTGGTTCTAGGCTTTCATCTTGCAGGTAAGCAATGGGGCTGTAATGCTCATCACTATCATCATCAATATTAGCTTCAAGTGAAATTTCGTGGCCATTTAAGCGCGCTTCCATTTCGATTACTTCTTCAGGCTTTACATTCAAGGTACGAGCGATGCGGTCAACTTCAGCTGGTTGCAATGTACTTAAACCAGTTCTCATGCTGCGTAGATTAAAAAATAATTTACGTTGTGCTTTTGTGGTGGCTATTTTAACAAGACGCCAGTTACGTACGATATATTCGTGCATTTCTGCTTTAATCCAATGCATGGCAAAGGATACTAAGCGAACGCCACGCTCTGGGTCAAAACGTTTTACGGCTTTCATCAAGCCAATATTACCTTCTTGAATCAAATCTGATTGTGGTAGGCCGTATCCGTTGTAGCCACGCGCAATACTTGCCACTAAGCGTAAGTGCGAAACAATTAATTGCCGCGCTGATTCTAAGTCATTTTCATTTTTGAATTTTACTGCAAGAGAATATTCTTCTTCTGCGGTCAGAATAGGATAGGCTTTAATCGCTCTAGAATATTGCTCTAAGCTATCAGCCGAGGTTAAAACAGGTAAGGTTAATGCATTACTCATTGAAATTTGCTCCCTTCAATAGTCTATATATTAGCACTCCTACTATGAGAGTGCTAGTGACTAAAAGGTTCAATTGAGATAAATTAATATTAATTGAGTTTAAATGAAGTGATTGCGCGCGAGACTGCTAAATAAGAGCCAAGCCAACCAATAAAAATAGCCGCAGCGATAATCGTTAAAAATAGCGGCCCATTAAATAGTGACAAACTAAAATCACTGTTGTAAAGGTTGGATATTTGCGCAATAGAATCATTGAAAATTTGTAAAATACTCACAATAATTAAAATCGCTAGTAGACCACCAAAAGCACCGTAGAGCATGCCCGCATATAAAAATGGAACTCTGATAAAGCTAGTTGTAGCGCCTATTAAATTACTCACTTCAATTTCATCTTTTTGCGTCAGAATTTGCATGCGCACCGTATTGCCAATAATCACTATAAGCGCCAAGGCTAATAACAATGAAATTAACCCTATGATTTTTTTACTGAGGGCTAGTAAGGTTGATAAACGTTTAGCCCATTCAGCATTTAACAGCGCCTGATCTACACCCGAAATACTTTGTAACTCAGCTCTAAGCGCTTCTAGCGCGACTGGGTCGGTAGTCTTGGTTTGAATAAAAAAAGCATCAGGTAGCGGATTTTTATTGAGCTCGTTAACGGCACCGCTGGTTTCACTATTATTTTCGGATTTACTTTTAAGTTTTTCCCAAGCTTGATCTTTTGTGACTAGATGAAATTCTTGAATAGCCTCATTCTTGGCTAATGCCTGACCAATGCTGGCAACAGTCTTTGCGCTAGCGTCTAATTTAACAAATAAGCTAATCTCAGTTTCATTCTGCATGTGGTTGGTTAATTTAGTTAAATTATTAACGCCTATGTAAAATAAACTGGGCAAGCATAATGCCGCACCAATGACCAAGCTAATCATAAATGTAGATAGCTTGTTATTTTGCATACGCATAACTACCAGCTTAATGGCTTGTATGTGGTGGCTTAGAAAAATACTCATGATGTTGATGAATTTGATTGTAATTCACCATTATTTAGGTGCAATATCCGGTTGGTTAATTTCGCCATGCCTTGTACGTCGTGTGTGGCGGTAATCACGGTAACCCCAACTTGGTTGAAGTCGTTGAAAATAGCCATAATGTCTGCGGCATAACTAGCATCTAAATTGCCTGTAGGTTCATCCGCAATTAAAATAGAAGGACGACTGACCACTGCACGGGCAATGGCTAGGCGCTGTTGTTCACCACCAGAAAGCGTGATCGGCATTGCTTTTTCTTTATGTAATAATCCGACTTTGTCCAAAGCGGCACGTACACGTCTTGCCGCATCAACACCAGTAATGCCATTGATATGAAGTGGCAAAATTACATTTTGAAAGCAATTACGGTCATATAATAATTTGTGGTCCTGAAAAACCAAGCCAAATCTACGGCGCATATAGGGGATTGCTGATGATTTAAGTTTGCTGATGTTTTGGTTAGCGACAAGTACCGTGCCACTAGTTGGACGCTCAATAGCCGCAACAAGTTTAAGCAAGGTACTTTTACCGGCACCAGAATGGCCTGTGACCAACACGAATTCGCCAGCTTCAATATTTAAGCTAACATTCTTTAATACTTCGTCGCTGCCAGGGTAGCGCTTAGTCACTTGGTCAAATTTAATCATGCTTTTCTTTATATTTATTGCTAGAAATAGCGATAGGCATCGCTAAATATATTTTTGATTATAGCTTAACGGTGGCTTAAGACATACATTTTGCCTGTTTGATGCAATTACATTTCCAACGCAAAAAAGTAGTTTAGAATTTAGGCTTGCGCCTAAAAAAACTGATTAATCTATCATTGCATCAATAAACTCACTGGCATTAAACGGCCTCAAATCATCAATGGCCTCGCCAATACCAATGTAACGAATCGGAATAGGGCGCGCTTCGGCGATTGCCGCAATCACACCGCCTTTTGCTGTTCCATCTAATTTGCTTAGCACTAAGCCTGTTACACCTAGCGCATCATCAAAGGTTTTTACTTGATTGACGGCATTCTGACCAGTGTTGGCATCCAGTACCAATAGTACTTCATGCGGTGCGCCGGGTAGGGCTTTGTCCATCACACGTTTTACTTTGGCAATTTCTTCCATTAAGTGCATTTGCGTCGGGAGTCGGCCGGCAGTATCGGCTAGCACAATATCTATATTTTTAGCTTTGGCGGAGTTGATTGCATCAAACATTACCGCGGCAGCGTCACCGCTGGTTTGCGAAACCACATGCACGCCATTACGCTCACCCCATATTTGTAATTGCTCGCGGGCAGCCGCTCTAAAGGTATCGCCAGCGGCAATTAATACCGTTTTTCCTTCAGCCTGAAACGCATTTGCTAACTTGCCTATGGTGGTGGTTTTACCTGCGCCATTGACGCCTGCCAGCATAATGACAAATGGCTTGTGATCGCTAGTATTCAGTGGTATTTGTAATGGCGTGAGTAAGTCCGACATTGCGTCTTTTAACGCTGCTTTGAGTTGCGCGGTGTCATCTAAACTTTGCGCTTTAACACGCGTTTTTATATCGGCTAATAAATTCTTTGTGGCGTTTACGCCTACGTCTGAAGTAATTAAAATGGTCTCAAGTTCTTCGTAAACGTCGGCATCAATTTTTCCGCCACCAAACAAGCTGGCAAGCTGATTACTCAATTGCTTACGTGTTTTGCTTAGGCTGAGTTTTAGGCGCTCAGAAAAGCTAGGCTGCGCGGCAGGCGTTACGATCTGTTGATCTTGATTATCACTTAGCGCTACAGGCGTTTTTTTGAAAATATTAAACATAATTTCACATCGAAAAGAATGCAGCTATTTTAGCGTAAACTGGCGTACTTGCGCATTTGTTGCGTAGCTGCATATATAATGAAATAAACTTACCGCGCTAAACGCATAGAACTAAATACCTAAATGTCAGGTCATTCGCATGGGCGTGAATAGTTAAATAGTTTATTTACAATTGATTAATGAATTTCAGGAAGTCATTGAGTAATGATAAAAAAAACAGAAATAATCCGCAATACAGCCATTATTTGTACGGTGCTAGCAAGTTTATTTAGCGCTGTTGCACAGGCCGCAGTAGAAGAATTTAAACTTAAAAATGGCTTAAAAATCATCGTGCAAGAAGATCATCGCTCGCCGGTGGTAGTTTCTCAAGTATGGTATCGCGCAGGCAGTATCGATGAAGTAAACGGTAAAACTGGCGTGGCGCATGTGCTAGAACACATGATGTTTAAGGGTACAAAGAAAGTTCCTGCAGGACAATTCTCCCGTTTAATTGCCGCTGCCGGCGGTAAAGAAAACGCCTTTACTAGCTCAGATTACACCTGTTACTTTCAACAGCTAGAAAAATCACACTTACCGTTATCTTTTAAACTAGAAGCCGATCGCATGGCGAACTTGCAGCTAACTAAGACTGAGTTTGATAAAGAAATTAAAGTGGTGATGGAAGAACGTCGCTGGCGCACTGATGATAAGCCGCAAGCCATGGTGAATGAAGCTTTTCAAGGTACGGTTTATCGTGCGCATCCATACGCAAGACCAGTGGTTGGCTTTATGAATGATTTAGAGAACATGACATATGAAGATGCGCGTGAGTGGTATCACAACTGGTACGCACCAAACAATGCGACTTTAGTGGTGGTGGGCGATGTTAATGCTAAAGAAGTGTATCAATTGGCGGAGCAATATTTTGGCAAACTTAAATCGAAAATTTTGCCAGCGCGTAAGCCGCAAGTAGAGCCTGCACAAATTGGTGAGCGTAGTATTATTGTTAAAGCACCCGCTAAACAGCCATATTTACTGATGGGCTATCACGTTCCTGCTTTAAATGATCCACAACAAGATTGGGAGCCGTACGCGCTTGAAGTGCTGGCTGGCGTGTTGAGTGGTAATCCGGCGGCACGTTTGAATCAAAGATTAGTGCGTGAAACTCAGCTCGCGGTTGATGTTAGCGCTGGTTACGATTTATTGTCGCGTGGTCGCTTAAGTTTGTTTGAGTTAGATGGTACGCCTAGTGAAGGTAAAACCGTTGCTGAACTTAAAACGGCTTTGTTGGCGCAAGTTGAAAAGGTCAAAGAGTCAGGCGTTACGGTTGAAGAATTAGATCGAGTCAAGGCCGGTGTCATTGCAGCAGATGTCTATCAACGCGATTCTATGTTTTATCAAGCGATGCAAATAGGTACGGTAGAAAGCATCGGTTTTTCATGGAAAATTTTAGATGAATATCCTGCTAAGTTACGTGCAGTAACGGCGGAACAAGTGCAGGCGGTAGCAAGGAAATATTTGCTACAAGATAATCTAACTGTGGCCACTTTAGATCCTCAGCCTATAGATCCTAATGCCAAGCCTAAAGGCAAGCCGCATGTGCATTAATGTTCATTTCAATCTGCTTCGCAATACGTCGTTATACAATTCCTCGTGTACACGTCGGCATTGCGCGCCTAATCTAGCTTAGCAGTTTGAAATTGAATAAATTAGCTAGTTTTTAAGTTCTTTATTTTCCTTCGAATAAGGTCATTGCAAAACCACTGACACTTAGATCGGAAACAGGAATCCAGTTAAGGTAATAAGATGAAAAAAATTCAAATATTAATTCTAGTAATAAGTAGTTTGGTGGCTTTTAATAGCCATGCCGCTGTCAAAATTCAGCAATGGCAAACCAGCGCCGGTGCTGAGGTGTACTTCGTTGAAAACCATGATTTACCGATTGTCGATTTAAGTGTTAACTTTGCCGCTGGTAGTGCGCGTGATAGCGCTGAAAAATCTGGTCTTGCCGGCATCACGCGCTATTTAATGGCTCTTGGTGCGGCTGGCATGAGTGATGAAGTCATCGCGAATAAAATGGCCGACATTGGCGCAGTTTTGGGTGGCGATTTTGATGTTGATAGAGCCGCTTTTAAATTACGTACTTTAAGCAGCCCTCGTGAGCAATCGCAAGCGCTAGAAATATTTACTAAAGTATTACAAAAACCTGATTTTCCTGAAGCAGTACTAAGCCGCGAAAAGGCCCGCATCATTTCTGGTTTGCAAGAATCTGCAACCCAGCCTGAGAGTATGTCCAGTAAAGCTTTTATGACTGCGATGTACGGCAAACATCCTTATGCCTTGGATGATAGTGGCGAAGTTGAAACGGTTAGCAATATTAAGCGTGATGATCTACTCGATTTTTACAATAAACACTATGGCGCAAAAGGCGCGGTGATTGCGGTGATTGGGGATTTAACACGTGATCAAGCCAATACCATTGCAGAAAATATCAGCAATGGTATGCCTAAAACGGCTGATATTGGCCCGATTGCAAAGGTTGAATATCCAACAGCGCCAGTTGAGCTCCGCATTGCACATCCAGCATCGCAATCGCATATTTTGTTAGGTTATCCTGGTATTAAGCGTGGCGACCCTGATTTGTTTCCACTTTATGTCGGTAATTATATTTTAGGTGGTGGTGGTTTTGTGTCACGCTTAACGGAAGAGGTACGTGAAAAGCGCGGCCTTGTTTATAGCGTCTACAGCTACTTTATGCCAATGGCTGAATTAGGCCCTTTTCAAATAGGACTGCAAACTAAAAAAGACCAAGCCAATGCTGCGCTTAAATTGGTGCATCAAACCTTAGATAAATTCCTGAAAAATAGTGTTACTGAAAAAGAGTTAATTGCGGCCAAATCCAACATAATCGGTGGTTTTCCTATGCGTATTGATAGTAATGGCAAGATTCTGGATTATTTATCTGTGATAGGTTTTTATAAATTGCCGCTTAATTATTTGGATGAATATAACAAGAAAGTGGCCAGTGTCACGACAGCGCAGATTAAAGAGGCGTTTAATCGCAGGTTGAAGCCTGAAAACTTTGTGACAGTTATTGTGGGTGACCCAGACGCTAAGTAGTTTTTTACAATGATGGCCACTTTGAAGCACAGCCTTCAATAGTGGCAGGGCTTGTGAGCTTAGTTATAAGTAGTAAAATGCAGGTCTTTTCTAACAAGCTTGCATATCCCAACATGGCAACCCCAAAACTCAATGCTGTACGTATTAACGCTGGCGAATGGCGAAGTCGTGTTATCAAGTTTCCTGATGCAGTTGGCTTAAGGCCAACGCCAGAACGGGTGCGTCAAACCGTGTTTAATTGGTTAGGCCAAGATTTAACTGGACTCACTTGTCTAGATTTATTTGCCGGTACAGGCGTAATGGGTTTTGAGGCACTATCACGTGGAGCTGCAACGGCAACTTTGATAGAGAAATCTATGCCGGCTTATCAAGCCCTAAAAGAAAATAAACAACTGTTAAAAGCCGAGCAAGCAGAGATTTTTCACCAAGATGCACTTAAGTTTTTAAGCCAAAATACGCAAAAATTTAATTTGGTATTTTTAGACCCACCCTATAATCAGCAATGGCTAGCCAAAGTGTTACCATTATTGGCTGAACATTTGCAGGCAGATGCCTTTGTTTATGTAGAAGCTGAGTACGCTTTAGAAACGGATACAAGCCTCGCGGAGAAGTGGAACGTGATTAAACAAAGCAAAGCGGGCAATGTTTTTTATCATCTGCTAAAATTAGCTCATGAACAATAAAGCGCTTAAAGTTGTTTACCCCGGTACTTTTGACCCAGTGACGCTGGGCCATGAAGATTTAGTTCGCCGCGCCTCAGATTTATTCCCTTCAGTGATAGTGGCTGTTGCTGGAAGTTCAAATAAACGCACCATGTTTAGTTTGGATGAACGTGTGGATATGACGAAAACAGTATTTAAAAACCTAATCAATGTAGAAGTGCTGGGTTTTTCAGGCCTGCTAATGCAATTTGTGCAGTCACAAAATGCACAAATGGTCATACGTGGTTTGCGTGCTACGTCAGATTTTGAATATGAATTTCAATTGGCTGGCATGAACCGCAAACTTTACCCGGAATTTGAAACCTTATTCTTAACGCCTTCTGAGCAGTTTATGTTTATTTCATCCAGTCTAGTCCGAGAAGTGGCAACCCTTGCAGGCGATGTACACGCATTCGTCTCGCCTACGGTAGAAGATGCTATTAAACTAAAGTTAGGAGATTAGTTTTGGCGTTAATGATTACTGATGAATGTATTAATTGTGACGTGTGCGAACCCGCTTGTCCTAATAATGCCATTTATCAAGGTGAAGAAATTTACGAAATCAACCCAGATTTATGCACAGAATGTGTCGGCCATTACGATAAACCACAGTGCCAAGAAGTTTGCCCAATTGACTGCATTCCATTTAACCCCGATGTAGTTGAGAATAAAGAACAATTGCTAGAAAAATACTATAAGTTAACTGCTGTAAAATAAGTCCATCTAATAACTAAGGATATTCAATATGCGTATGTTACACACCATGCTTCGTGTCGGTAATATGGAGCGTTCAATTAAGTTTTACACTGAAGTGCTAGGCATGAAAGTGCTCCGTCAACATGACTTTCCTGAAGGTAAATTCACACTCGCTTTTGTTGGTTACGGCCCAGAAAGTGATAGCACTGTACTTGAGCTTACTTATAATTATGGCGTTGAAAGCTATGATTTAGGTAAAGCTTATGGCCATATTGCGTTAGAAGTGGATGATGCCTACAAAGCCTGTGAAGCGGTGAAAAACGCTGGCGGTAAAGTCGTGCGCGAAGCTGGTCCGATGATGCACGGCACTACCGTTATTGCTTTTGTGGAAGATCCTGATGGCTATAAAGTGGAATTTATTCAGGCCGGAACTTACTAAGATTATGTCTTTTAAGTTGTAGTCTACTAAATTTTAGTCTATGTGCTGGGTTTTATACTTGCTCAAGTGTAATAACGGTGCCTACTACGCTGGAATTACCAATAATTTAGAAGCCAGATTTGCCGCGCATATTTCAGGTAAAGGTGCGCGCTATACCAGAGCTAATCCACCACTCGAAATTATGGCTTCAAGATTGTACCCAGACCGCTCAAGCGCCAGTGTTGCAGAAGCGCAATTAAAAAACCTGCCTAGATACAAGAAGATGCAATATTTTGACGAATAAATTAGAGTTGTAGTTTCTGATTCAATTTTGAGCTAGCACCCAAACAAAAGCCTGCAATTGCAGGATTTTGTTTGGGATTTTTAGCTAATTCCACTAAATAACCTGTCATTCTGTGCTTGACATGGAATCTAGTGGCTTACGACACTGGATACCGACTTTCGTCGGTATGACGACGATGAGGAGTTAGTTCTACATCGGATTATTTGACAGAACAGCTATAGCTTCGCTGAATTCACCTAATCACTCAAAAAAGTCTTTAGCCTTATCTAACCAACCCTTACTTTTAGGGCTGTGTTTTCCAGAATCTGCTTGAGTGCTATCTTCAAACTCACGTAACAATTCTTTCTGACGGCTTGTTAGTTTGACTGGCGTTTCCACCACCACATGCACCATTAAATCACCATAGTCTGATGAACGTAGCGGTTTAATGCCTTTGCCACGTAATCGGAAAACGCCACCAGTTTGTGTCTCTGCTGGAATCTTCATTTTCGCAGAGCCGCCTAAAGTTGGCACTTCAATTTCACCACCAAGTGCTGCTGTACTAAAGCTAATCGGCATTTCGCAATGTAAGTTTCCACCTTCACGCTGAAAAATAGCATGCTCTTTCAAATGCACTACCACGTACAAGTCACCCGTTGGGCCGCCATTAACGCCAGCTTCACCTTCGCCACTTAAGCGAATGCGATCGCCTTCATCAACGCCAGCAGGAATTTTAACTGACAGTGTTTTATTTTGTTTTAAACGTCCTGCGCCACTACAAGTTGGGCATGGATCTTTAACCATTTTGCCGTTACCATGACATTTTGGACAAGTTTGCTGCACAGAGAAAAAGCCTTGTTGCATGCGTACTTGGCCATGGCCCGCGCAAGTAGTACAAGTCACAGGTTGTGTACCAGGACGTGCGCCAGAACCCTTACAGGTTTCACAAGTGGCTTGCACAGGAATGCGGATTTTAGTTTCTGTGCCTTTGGCTGCGTCTTCTAGAGAAATTTCCATGTTGTAGCGTAAATCTGCACCGCGATAAACATTGTTACGTTGTCCACCACGCGCACCGGCACCACCAAATATATCACCAAATATATCGCCAAACGCATCACCAAAACCAGCGCCACCATAGCCTGCACCGCCACCACCTTGCTCTACACCAGCATGACCATATTGATCATAAGCAGCACGTTTTTGGTCGTCAGATAACATTTCATAGGCTTCTTTCGCCTCTTTAAACTGTTCTTCTGATTTTGGGTTATCTGGATTGCGATCCGGGTGATATTTCATCGCCAGTTTGCGATATGATTTTTTAATATCTTCTTCGCTAGCGTCTTTATTAACGCCTAATACTTCGTAATAGTCTTTTTTTGTAGCCATTGTTAATCCAATTACTTAAATGAAAAGCTGATTTAGCCAAGACAAAAGCCACGAAGGTCGTGGCTCTTGTTTATTGCACTGGTTTATTGCAATACAGGCTAAGTATTAATAATAGCGTTCAATATTAGTCTTTTTTAACTTCTTCAAACTCAGCATCAACTACTTCAGCATCTACTGTTTTTTCGCCTTGAGGTTGTTGCGCACTTTCAGTGTTGGCTTGCGCTTGTTGATCAGCATAAACTTTTTCACCAAGTTTCTGAGCAGCTTCTGTTAATGCATTGGTTTTAGCTTCAATGGTGTCCTTATCATCAGTTTTCATCGCTTCTTCAACCTCTTTAAGCGCAGTTTCAATCGCTTCTTTTTCAGCCGCTTCTAATTTATCGCCATGCTCAACCAATGATTTTTTCACTGAATGAACCATGCCATCAGCTGCGTTGCGTGCATCTACAAGTTCGTGTAATTTGCGATCTTCGTCCGCGTACTTAACTGCATCTTCTTCCATTTGCTGAATTTCAGCTTCGCTTAAACCGCTGTTCGCTTTAACGGTAATTTTGTTTTCTTTACCAGTCGCTTTATCTTTAGCAGATACATGCAAGATACCGTTGGCATCAATGTCAAAAGTCACTTCAATTTGTGGCATTCCACGCGGTGCTGGTGGAATATCGCTTAAGTTAAATTGACCTAAGCTCTTATTCGCAGAAGCTAATTCACGCTCACCTTGCAACACTTGAATCGTAACCGCATTTTGGTTGTCATCAGCAGTAGAGAAAGTTTGTGAAGCTTTAGTAGGAATCGTAGTGTTTTTCTTGATCACTTTCGTCATCACGCCACCTAATGTTTCGATACCTAAAGATAATGGCGTTACATCAAGTAACAACACATCTTTAACATCACCTTTTAGTACGCCCCCTTGAATTGCAGCACCAACCGCTACTGCTTCGTCAGGGTTTACGTCTTTACGTGGCTCTTTACCAAAAATCTCTTTTACTTTCTCTTGCACTTTAGGCATACGACTTTGACCACCAACCAAAATCACATCGGTAATATCGTCAATTGAAACGCCAGCATCTTTAATCGCAGTACGGCAAGGAGCCATTGTGCGCTCAATTAAATCATCAACTAATGACTCTAATTTAGCACGTGTGATTTTTACCACTAAGTGTTTAGGGCCAGTGGCATCGGCAGTAATGTACGGTAAATTAACTTCAGTTTGCGTAGCGCCAGAAAGCTCAATTTTCGCTTTTTCAGCCGCTTCTTTAAGGCGTTGTTTTGCCAATAAATCATTACGTAAATCCATACCGTTATTGTCTTTTTTGAACTCATCAGCCAAATAGTCAATTAAACGGTTATCAAAGTCTTCACCACCTAGGAATGTATCGCCATTGGTTGAAAGTACTTCAAATTGATGTTCGCCATCAATGTTAGAAATTTCAATAATTGAAACGTCAAAAGTACCGCCACCTAAGTCATATACGGCAATTTTACGGTCGCCTTCTTGTTTATCTAAACCAAACGCTAGTGCGGCAGCAGTAGGCTCGTTGATAATACGTTTAACATCCAAACCAGCGATACGGCCAGCATCTTTAGTGGCTTGACGTTGGCTATCGTTAAAATAAGCAGGCACAGTAATCACCGCCTCAGTCACTTCTTCGCCCAAATAATCTTCAGCCGTTTTCTTCATTTTACGGAGCACTTCAGCAGAAATTTGTGGAGGTGCCATTTTAACGCCGCGGATTTCAACCCATGCATCGCCGTTATCAGCTTTAGCAATCGTGTAAGGCATTAAACCAATGTCTTTTTGTACTTCTTTTTCTTCAAAACGGCGACCGATCAAACGTTTAACTGCATACAGCGTGTTTTTTGGGTTAGTTACCGCTTGGCGTTTTGCTGGTGCGCCAGTCAAAATTTCGCCATCTTCTTGATAAGCAATAATAGAAGGTGTAGTACGTGTACCTTCAGAGTTCTCTATAACACGTGGCTTGCCGCCTTCCATTACGGCTACGCAAGAGTTCGTTGTACCTAAGTCAATACCAATAATTTTACCCATGTTTCTTATTCCTTTTTTAATGACAGATTATCCAGGTGTTAAGCTAAATCTTTAATTTTAAATGTTTAGCGACTTAGCTTACTGGCGATTTTTTAAACCATGTTGTAACAATGGTGTTCAATTAATTTATTTCAAGTAGTTTTTAATAACTAGTTTCAACCAATAGTTTCTTGGTAAATTACTTGTTTAAGCTAAGCCACAGGTTTAGCTTAAACATAGCTAAAAACTATTTTGGTTTTGCTACCATTACCAATGCTGGGCGCAATACGCGGTCGTTCAAGGTGTAGCCTTTTTGCAATACAGTAAGCACTGTATTAGGCTCTTGATCACTATCTAACATGCTAATGGCCTGATGTTTGTTTGGATCAAACTTTTCGCCAACCGGGTTAACTTCAGCAATATTGAATTTATCAAATACAGAAGCAAGCTGATTAGTGGTGATTTGAACGCCATCTTTATAACTTTGCACATCGGCAGATTCAATTAGCAAGGCTGCATCTAAACTATCTTTAACGGCCAATAGTTCATTAGAGAATTTTTCTAAAGCAAATTTACGCGCTTTTTCAATATCATCCATCGCACGGCGACGAATGTTTTCGCCATCAGCTTTTATGTATAAAACCGCCGCCTGCGCTTCTGCAAGTTGGGTTTCTAATTCACCTATGCGATCATCTAATGAGCCAGCAGCACCGTTTTCTTGTAGGTAATCTTCGGCATCTATTTCTTGGCTTTGCAAATCTGCAGATTGTGAGTCTTGTGTGTTTTCGGTCATGAAGCATCCTAAATATTTTGTTCTGTATTTTGTTTAATGGGGGTGGCTTAAAAAATCTCAAGCTCAGGATTTAAAATAATGGTTAATTATTTAAATAATCGATTGAAATCCAGCTAGGCGCCAAGTCGGTTGTATGAATTTGCTGATATTGCTACTAACGTGTTTTGTAACGGTCATACATCCATAAATATTGTGTTGGACATTGCCGTATTGTGCGTTCAATTTCAGCATTCAATAGCGTTGGTGTATTAATGCAGCCTGACTCAATTGCATGTATGTGAATGTCGTAACCACGGCCCCAACTAAGTCGCTCACCGAATGCCATGAAGACTTGCGCACCAGTTTTTTGTGCTAACTTTGAAGCTAAAGTCATCGTGTAAGCGGGGCGGCCAAAAAATGGTGCCCATTCACCTTCACCTTCTAATGGTGCTTGGTCTGGCAAAATGCCTATGGCTTCGCCACGCTTAAGCGCTTGCAATAGTAGCTTTACACCTTGGCTATTGGCGGGGGCAAGCGTTACTTTGCCGCGTTGCCGACCCGCGGCAATTAAAGGCATCAACCATGCTTGACGTGGCTGCCGATAAAGCACTGTCATTGGGTAATGTGCGCCGTAATACAGCGAGGTGATCTCAAAACAGCCTAGGTGGGGTGTCAGAAAAATCAGGCCTTTGCCTGAATTGATGGCATCTTCAACTGCGTCCCATCCGTCTACATTTTTTACCCAATTAAGTACTTCTAACTGAGATTTAAACCAAATAGCAAACGTTTCAAAGGCACCTTTGCTGTTTTCAAG
>JBBAOU010000025.1:0-30046 GCA_040401175.1 Methylotenera sp.
ATGAAATTTATTTGCAGACTACGCAAGTTTGGTTTGTGCCGGCTTCTGTGATCAACAATTTACGTCGCGAAGCTATTGAGCAATTAGAACAAGTACGCAAAACTGGTTATCAGCGCCCAAAACCTAAATCACCCGCAGTGCCACCAGCCATTTTTCCGGAAGATACTTTAAGTTATCTGGCCAATGTGTATAACCAAAAAGCGCGGCACTTTTATGAGAAACACGGTGTAAAACTCATCGCCTCCGCCTACGAAGCCAATAAAGAATTAGGCGAAGTACCGCTAATGATTACCAAACATTGCCTGCGTTTTAGCCACGGCATGTGCCCAAAAGAAGCCAAGGGCGTGATTGGTGTGCAAGGCACAGTAACCGCCGAACCGATGACTCTGATTAACGGTAACGATAGATTTACCCTTAAATTTGATTGCAAACCTTGTGAAATGCATGTGATGGGCAGTATTCGTAAACCGGTCATTAAGATGGGTCCACCGCAGACCGTGATGTTTCATGCAAAAAAATAACTAGGCTATTTCGACTAATCTAAAAACAAAAAACCTCAGCTACGAGCTACGTAGCTGAGGTTTTTTACTGTGGATGTTAGCTTTTATACTTTCTTTACAAATTCAGATTTCAGCTTCATAGCACCTATGCCATCAATTTTGCAGTCAATGTCATGATCACCATCGACCAAGCGAATATTTTTAACCTTAGTACCAACCTTAACCACCAATGATGAGCCTTTAACTTTCAGGTCTTTAATCACGGCTATGGTGTCGCCATCTTGCAGAATATTGCCGTTAGAATCTTTAATGACACGCGTTTCGCCTGAATTTTCAGCAGCGCCATCTATGCTCCATTCATGCGCGCATTCTGGGCAAACATACATATCGCCATCTTCGTAGGTGAATTCAGAACTGCATAAAGGACACTTTGGTAAATTGCTCATTTTAGCTTTATTAATAAAAGTGAGATGTTCAATAAATTCTGACTGTATTATAAGCTAAGGTGCAGGATTCATCATTATCAAGTGCAGGCGTTCAATTTCTTGCATGACTTCTATGGATAACTTCACATCCCAAGCAGCAATATTTTCTGATAGCTGAGCCATATTGGTAGCACCAATAATAGTACTGGTGACAAACCAACGATGATAAACAAATGACAACGCCAATTGTGTTGGCGTTAAACCATGTTGACGTGCCAATGCCGCATACGCCGCACTGGCCGGCATCACATTATGTTTGGTGTACCGTTGCGCATAACCCGTAAACAAGTTTGCGCGGCCTTGGGTGTCTCGCTTGTCAATATATTTAGCGGTTAAGTGGCCAAATGCTAGCGGTGAATATGCTAAAAACCCTACTTTTTCTCGGTAAGTGATTTCAGATAATCCAAATTCTGCAATTCGATTGAGCAAGCTATAGCCGTTTTGCAAGCTAGCAATTCTAGGCAGGTTATATTCTTTAGCGACGCGTAAAAACTCCATCACGCCCCAAGGCTGCTCGTTGGATAATCCTATATAGCGCACTTTACCTTCTGCAACAAGTTCAGCCAAAGTTTCAAGTTGCTGGTGGATAGTGACCCAAGTTTTTTCACCACCTTCGTTGAATATACCGGATTGAAATTCACCTGCTGGGTCAAATTGATATTGCCCGAACATAGGCACATTACGTTCTGGCCAGTGTATTTGGTAAACATCAAGGTAATCTGTTTGCAAGCGCTTAAGCGAACCCTCTATCGCCGCGCGAATATTAGTCCGATCTAAAGACGCCGGCCCTTCACGGATCCAGCTCATCGCTCGACGTGGCCCTGCGACTTTGCTCGCGAGAATAATCTTATCGCGCTGCTGATTTTTAAGCCAGCTCCCTATCATGGTTTCAGTACGAGTACAGGTTTCAGCTTTAGGCGGCACCGGGTACATTTCCGCTGTGTCTATATAGTTAATGCCTTGCACCAGCGCATAGTCAAGCTGCTCATGCGCCTCAGCTAAGGTATTTTGGTCGCCGTAGGTCATGGTGCCTAGGCATATTGCTGAAACGTTTAAATCTGAACCACCCAATTGACGATATTGCACGATTTTAAATATCCACTTAGTGCAACGTTTGCGTTGCGGAAATAATGTTTAGTTGCTTGACATCAGTAACCATTAATAGATCCCAGCCAGCCTCACGCGTTGCTAGCTGCATCATGCTGGAAAGTGCATGTACAAGCTCGCTGGTCAGCACCATTTTAAAGGATTGCCCATTAGAACATTGCAACTCAAATTGCGGCAGCAAATTACCGACAGTCACTATCATGCATTGCACCGCTAACATTGGCTGGTCTGATCGTGCCTGTCTATCAACAACATATTCAGACTTAAAATCCAGATTATTGACTTTTTGCTGTGTAGCAACCTCATGCAGAAAGCTTTCAATCGCTTGGGTCTTACCGTCTGGAGTGCTGATGGTTGGTGCAGCAAACTGCATCGCGGAGGGCAGCAAAGTATGACTGGCAGTTTGTAGCACCGCATACATTAACTTGCATACCCGCCGTGTGACCCAGACTGCAATTTCAGTTTTATCAGCAAGGCCCACTTTCAATAGCAGCCTATCCTCATGCTCATTAAAGCCAAGGTTAATTTGTTCAATTGCCGATTCGTTTTGCGCCATAGCCTTACTTTATACATTGAATACAATATCTAGCATAAGGTTTTTATGAAAATATTTCTAGATTTAATCTTGAAATATATCCGCCTACCCCAATAAATGATTCATTATCTAGCACTCTATAGGTTTGAGTGCTAAAATCGCGTTCGTTCTGCATAGTTTAAAGTAATCTTTTAGAAATCAGGCGTTGCGCACTATGATTTGTCATACCAGTTTTGTTTTAGCAATCCTCTAGCATTTGATAATGGGGATTTTAATTGTTTAAAGTTATTTAATTTTTGATTTAATTTTGGAGAAATCGTATGAAAATTCGTCCTTTACACGACCGCGTCATTGTAAAACGTTCAGAAGAAGAGCGTACCACGGCATCAGGCATTGTGATTCCAGATAGTGCCACAGAAAAACCGGACCAAGGGGTTGTACAAGCCATTGGTTCAGGCAAGCGTGATGACAGCGGTAAAGTCATCGCTTTAGACGTTAAAGTGGGTGACAAAGTATTATTCGGCAAATATGCTGGCCAAACGGTCAAAGTAGATGGCGAAGAATTATTAGTCATGCGTGAAGAAGACATTATGGCGATTGTTGAATAATTTCAAGCAATCTATTGCGTCATTCAATACAGCAATCACTACAGTGATCGCTTGCTACATATTCAATCAAATTAAGCACTACTAGGAGAATTTAACATGGCAGCAAAAGACGTAAGATTCGGTGACGATGTTCGCCAAAAAATGACCAACGGCGTAAACATTCTCGCCAACGCAGTAAAAGTTACACTAGGCCCTAAAGGCCGTAACGTTGTATTAGAACGCTCATTCGGTGCGCCAACCATTACTAAAGATGGTGTTTCTGTGGCGAAAGAAATCGAATTAAAAGACCGTTTCGAAAACATGGGCGCCCAAATGGTTAAAGAAGTGGCTTCAAAGACTTCTGACATTGCTGGTGATGGTACAACAACAGCAACAGTGTTAGCACAAGCGATCATTCGCGAAGGCATGAAATCTGTTGCCGCTGGTATGAACCCAATGGATCTTAAACGTGGTATTGATAAAGCAGTGGCTGCAGCTATTGCTGATCTTAAAGAGCAATCTAAACCATGTACCACTAGCAAAGAAATCGCTCAAGTCGGCTCTATCTCAGCAAACTCTGATGAAGCCATTGGCAAAATCATTGCGGATGCGATGGACAAAGTGGGTAAAGAAGGTGTGATCACCGTTGAAGACGGTTCAGGCCTTGAAAGTGAATTAGATGTAGTTGAAGGTATGCAGTTTGACCGTGGTTACTTGTCACCGTACTTTATCAACAACCAAGAGCGTCAAATTGCCTTGTTAGATAATCCATACGTGTTATTGCACGACAAAAAGATCTCAAACATCCGTGATTTATTACCAACCTTAGAGCAAGTGGCTAAATCTGGTCGTCCATTATTGATTATTGCTGAAGATGTTGATGGTGAAGCCTTAGCGACATTGGTTGTGAATAACATCCGTGGCATCTTGAAAACAACAGCAGTGAAAGCACCTGGTTTTGGTGATCGTCGTAAAGCGATGTTAGAAGACATTGCCATGCTCACTGGTGGTACTGTGATTGCTGAAGAAGTCGGCTTAAAACTTGAAAACGTCACGCTTGAGAACTTAGGTCAAGCAAAACGTATTGAAGTCGGTAAAGAAAATACCATCATTATTGATGGTCACGGTGTTGAAGCGAATATTAAAGCGCGTATTACACAAATCAAAACCCAAATCGAAGAAGCTTCTAGTGACTACGATAGAGAAAAACTTCAAGAGCGCGTGGCTAAATTAGCCGGCGGTGTTGCGGTGATTAAAGTGGGTGCGACCACTGAAATTGAAATGAAAGAGAAAAAAGCCCGTGTAGAAGATGCGTTACACGCAACACGTGCTGCGGTTGAAGAAGGCATTGTAGCGGGTGGTGGTGTGGCGTTGATTCGCGCACGTGCGGCGATTGCTAAAGTAAAAGGCGATAACCATGATCAAGATGCTGGCGTGAAGATTGTGTTACGTGCAGTTGAAGAGCCATTGCGTCAAATTGTTGCCAATGCGGGTGTTGAGCCTTCAGTGGTAGTGAACAACGTTGCGGCGGGTGCAGGCAACTATGGTTACAACGCGGCAAACGAGACTTATGGCGATATGATAGAAATGGGTATTCTTGATCCGACTAAAGTGACGCGTTCTGCTTTGCAAAACGCGGCGTCTGTGGCTGGTTTGATGTTGACTACTGAATGTATGATCGGTGAGTTGCCAAGCGATGGTGCACCTGCAATGGGTGGCGGTGATATGGGCGGTATGGGGGGCATGGGCGGTATGATGTAATTCCAACATTCACTTCTTCGGTGATGCTTCGTTGGTTTCATCATTTATTTCTTGCCGTACTTAACGTACTGCCTGCGTCTCAAATGATTTCACCGCCTAGCCTCACCATCGAATTAAAGCTGGAATGTGCTATGTAACATAAAAAAGTCCCGCAAATTTGCGGGACTTTTTTTACATTTAAACACACATAAAAACCACAAAAAAAACCCCGATTCAAGGGGATGAGAATCGGGGGAAAATGCCTTACTGATAAGGCTTCCGCTCAGGGAGGAAAGAAGCGGAAAGTTAGCTAAAAATTAATCTAACTAACATGTAAATTCAGACTAGCCATACTGGATATTAGTTCATAGTTTTTTGTAACAGTTTGTATTTATTTGTAAGCTTTATAACGTGCTTATTTTTTTATCAGCCATGCGATAATATCGCCATGGAAACTCAAAACTCACCTTTCGCGCCAGATCCACTTTTAGCTGGGCTTAACAATAAACAATTAGAAGCAGTGACCTTACCGCATCAATCTGCGTTGATTTTGGCTGGTGCTGGCAGTGGTAAAACGCGTGTACTTACGGCACGGATTGCATGGTTGATTCAAACTGGACAAGTATCGCCAACCGGTTTGTTAGCCGTTACTTTTACCAATAAAGCAGCAAAAGAAATGTTAACGCGCATCACTTCGTCGCTACCTATCAATACTCGCGGCATGTGGGTTGGTACATTCCATGGCTTGTGTAATCGCTTATTGCGCGCCCATCATCGCGAAGCTGGCTTGCCTGCAAGCTTTCAGATCTTAGATATTGCCGATCAATTGTCAGCCATTAAACGTTTGATGAAATTGATGAATGTGGATGATGAGAAGTTTCCGCCTAAGCAGGTGCAACAATTCATTAACGGTTGTAAAGATGAAGGCTTACGCGCTCATGCCGTTGACGCTTATGATCCACATTCAACCAAAATGTGTGAGATCTTTGAAGAATACGACAAGCAATGTCAACGCGATGGTGTGGCAGATTTTGCCGAATTATTACTACGTTGTTACGAACTGCTAGAACGCGATGCGAACATACGCCAGCATTACCAAAGTCGCTTTAAATACATATTGGTAGATGAGTTTCAGGATACTAACCGGCTGCAATATTTGTGGCTAAAATTGCTCACTGGCCACAAAGGCGGCCAGCAACTTAATTGCATGTTTGCGGTGGGTGATGATGATCAATCTATTTATGGTTTTCGTGGTGCGCGCGTGGGCAATATGCGAGACTTTGAAAAAGACTTCAACATTCAGCATATTGTGAAACTTGAAGAAAACTATCGCTCGCACAGCAATATTTTAGATGCGGCGAATGCGATTATCGCTAACAATACCAATCGTTTAGGAAAAAACCTTTGGACGGCGGCTGGCGCTGGCGAACCCGTGCGCGTTTACGATGCTTATAATGATACTGACGAAGCACAATTTATTGTCGATGAAATTAAAATGTTGCATTGCGAAGGTACTTCTTTAGGCGAAATCGCGCTGCTGTATCGTAGCAATGCGCAGTCGCGCATCTTAGAACACGCCTTATTTTCAGCCAATTTACCTTATCGCGTTTACGGCGGCTTGCGCTTTTTTGAACGTGCAGAAATCAAACATTCCCTGGCATATATGCGCTTAATTGCCAATGCTAATGATGATACGGCGCTATTGCGGGTAATTAACTTTCCTGCGCGTGGCATAGGGGCACGTAGTCTAGAACAACTGCAAGAAAGCGCCCGCGCAGAAAACTGCAGCCTATGGCAATCGGCTATTAATAAAGTTGGCAATGGCAAATTAGGTGGCAAAGGCATAGAAGGGTTTGTGGCTTTAATACGTCACATGGTAGACAGCGCTTACGGCATTACTTTGCCGGAATTAGCAGAACTAGCCACCACGACGTCTGGCTTAAAAGCACATTATCAGCTTGATAAAGAAGGCGAAGACCGCATTGCCAACTTAGAAGAATTAGTCACTGCGGCTGTCGCATTTACTAACCAAGGATTTGGTAATCATAATAATGTAGATGGAGAAACCGAACAGGATTTACTCACCCAATTTTTAAGCCACGCCAGTTTAGAGGCCGGCGAGCATCAAGCTGACGTAGGACGCGATGCCTTACAGTTAATGACAGTACACGCATCAAAAGGCTTGGAATTTAAAGCAGTATTTATTAGTGGTTTAGAAGAAGGCTTATGCCCGCACGAGCAAAGCTTGTTTGAAAATACAGAATTAGAAGAAGAGCGGCGCCTCATGTACGTAGCGGTAACGCGCGCTAGACAACGCTTATATTTGAGTCACTCACAGAGTCGCATGTTGCACGGAAAAGTACGTTACGGCATTCCGTCACGCTTTTTAGATGAAATTCCAGAAGTCTTACTCAAGCGCCTCAACAGCAAGCCAGTCGCTAGATCTGGTGGTAGTCGTGACTACAACGAACTACCAGCCATGATGAGTAAGCAACAAAGTAGCATACAGAAAAATGCCATGCCTTGGAAAATTGGTCAGCAAGTGGCGCATGCTAAATTTGGTGATGGTGTGGTCGTGAGCTATGAAGGTAATGCCAGCGATATGCGGGTGCAAGTGAATTTTGGGCGTGAAGGCTTAAAATGGCTAGCGATGGAGTTTGCTAAACTGAATCCGATTTAAGTGGCGTGTTTACAAAGTATTTCGTTACAGAATACTGGTTTACTAAAGTATTAGTTATGGTCAAAAACTTAATGCCGCTTTTTCCAGTTAGCTAGCGGCAAGTTAAATAACTGTTTACCTATGCGGCTCGAAACACATCACGGTAACTTACGTACTGAAATGCCAACATAAGCGCTGTGGCGGTCAGCAGGCAACCGAATAACAATATAGGCATGAGTAACTGGCCTAGTGCAGGCGCCAAACTACCCATCATCGCAATTACGATGCCGGCAATAATCAATACCGCAAAAATTCCAACCGTCAGCATTATCCATGTAACCAATAAGGCCAACATATATTGCAAAGTACCGGCAATGCTAGATTTAATCGCCTTAGCCACCGTGTAGTTGTTAAAAGCAATCAGCATCGGAGAAAACCATGTCGCCATCATCATGGGAATCAAAGCCAGTGTTAGCTTTAATATAAATGGTAATGTTTTTTGAAAAATGGCAGCTGCTTGCGTATCCGTCATTGTATCTATACTTTTAGTCATGCCGACCAAGCCATCAATATCGCTATTGAGTAGCAGGCTAACCAATACACCATAAATTAAGAATATGCCGCCGAGCGCTATCAATGGTCGCATTTTAGGTTTAATCATCTGAATGATTTCACTCAAATTTTGCTTAACTTGCTGATCTTCATTACGGTACATGGTAATGGCGATCACCATGAAAACTGGCCAAATTAAAATAGTAATTAAAGAGAACAACTGAAAGCCAGGCAATGATGGAATCATCATAAATACCGCCACGTAGACAGAAGCCAATAGTATCCATTTATTTGGTGCCACTTTAAATAAAGTAAGGCTCTCGCTTATCCAGCTTTTTCCAGTTTTAGCGTTTGTTTCCAAAATAGCCATCGTGTAACAATTCCTTTTTTAAGATCACTAGCCTAGGCTTAAGCTTGGCGCAGTTTGATACCAGAATTTAAAACCTAACACCTAATACCTAATACCTAATGCTAGCGCTTAATTCTATGTTGTAAAATATTTTTGAAATGGTCAGGATCTTTCGCATGCGTTAATTCGCCGGCCTGTGGGAAAGTTTGGTCATACAAGCGTGACAGCCAAAAACGCAATGCGGCTATCGTCAACAAACCGGCCCAAGCGTCACGCTCAGCTACGCTCAACGGCCTAATCGTCTGATAAGCGCTTAACATTGCATTTAATCTAGCCGTATCTAAACTACCATCGGCGTTTACACACCAGTCATTCACCGCGATAGCTAAATCGTAAGCCAGCACATCATGGCAGGCATAATAAAAATCAATCAATCCACCGATTTCATTACCATCAAACAATACATTATCACGGAACAAATCGGCGTGAATCACACCAGTAACTAATTGACTGGTATCAAATGCCGCTTGAAATGCCATAGTTTCTTGTAATAATTGTTGGTCTGCGGCTGACAAGTGTGGCATAAGCAGCGCCGCTGTTTTAATACGCCATTCGGCACCCCGTGGATTATATGTATTTTGGTGATTTGGCTGCACATCAAACGATAAACTAGCCAGATGCATTTGCGCTAGTACGCGCCCCACAGAGCCACACTGTGTAACATTTGGCGTTTCAACATCCCGCCCTTTTAAGCAACTGATTAAGGCGGCCGGCTTGCCATTCAGCATGTGTAAACTCACGCCGGATTTATCTGTTACCGGCCGAGGGCAAGGAATGCCATGCGCTGCTAAATGACTCATTAAATCAATAAAATACGGCAATTCTTCAATTTCATTATGTTCAAACAATGTAAGTACATACTTACTTTCAACAGCCGAATCTGACTTGGTCGTCACAAAATAATTAGTATTGGTAATGCCTGAGGAAATACCTTTAAGCTCAACAAGTTCGCCTATTGCGTACTCTTGTAGCCATACTTGTAATTGTGGAATAGTGACGGAAGTAAATACTGACATAAGTTTAGCGGCTATTAAATTTGAATACGTTGATGGCTAGAAAATACTATTTCGAATGGTTTATTATGCGTTCTATTATTGGTTTTATTTTTACGTTTTATTGGTAATTCTATTGGTATTTATTGTCACACTTTAGTGCCAATAAATTAAAGAGGGCATTCGCCCTCTTTAATTTTATTTAAAACCTAAACAACGTCCATTTTGGAATACTTAAGGGCTGATTTGGCCCATCCATTAACCAACCGCCGCTTTGATCTTCCTTATGCATGTAATAAGGCACACCGTGTGCTGGCGTAATTTTCATCATATAAAGCTGACCATTGATACGATATTCCTCTACCGTTTCACCTTTTCTCTTAACAATAGTCACTTGTGGCTCATCGGTAACTTGGTCTTCGCCTACAATCGTCGGTGGCGGAATTTCTTCCAGCGCTTGCAATCCAGCAGGAGGAGCGATGGCTTTAGACGTTTCAGCAACAGCCATTAATGGCAACTGGATGGACGAAAAGACTAATAACAAAGCGATTTTTTGATAGATTTTACGCATAAGCCAATTACCTATTCTTAAAAATAAATTGAAATATTCAATTTATGATTTATTTTAACAAATTAGCCGTCACAAAACGGTATTCATTACAAATAAACCTGAACACGTTCTTCTGCCGAGGATAATTTAAACCCACGCGTTTCATAATGCTTGAATATAGCTTCCACTATCATCGCGGGATCATCAATCACCTGTATCAAATCAAGATCGGCGGTTTCGATCATCCCTTCCGCCACTAGTGTGGTTTTAATCCAATCAAGCAAGCCACGCCAAAAAGGTTCACACACTAGAATAATTGGTATTTTCAAAGTTTTACCCGTTTGCACTAAGGTTATTGCTTCCATCACTTCATCTAAAGTGCCAAAACCACCTGGCATTACCACGTAAGCGCTAGCATATTTTACAAACATGACCTTGCGCATAAAAAAATGTTTAAAACACTGGCTCAGATCCTGATACGGATTGCGCGTTTGCTCATGCGGCAGCTCAATATTTAAGCCTATACTAGGTGACTTTCCGGCAAAAGCACCTTTGTTAGCCGCTTCCATGATACCAGGCCCACCGCCTGAAATAACGCTAAATCCTGCATCGGATAATAGCCGGGCAATATGCTCGGTCAATTGATAATAAGGGCTATCTGGCTTGGTGCGCGCACTGCCAAAAATTGAAACGGCAGGCCTAATTTCTTTAAGCCGTTCTGTTGCATCGACAAATTCTGCCATAATCTCAAATGCGTGCCATGAATCATGCCCAGTTTGATGTCTGCCCTGCAAATTCGGATCAGAGATTTTTGGTATTTTTTTTGCAAAAGACATAATTTATAAGTCCAATTTTAGAGTCGCTAATTTTATAATTACAAAAATAGTTGAAAGCCAATATGAAAACGTTGTTATTAGTCGATGGATCATCCTACCTGTATCGTGCCTTTCATGCCATGCCTGACTTGAGAAATCATCAGAATGAACCCACAGGCGCGATTCAAGGCGTACTGAATATGTTACGTCGCTTACATAAAGATTACCCGAGTGATTATAGCGCGTGTGTTTTCGATGCCAAAGGCAAAACTTTTAGGGACGATATTTATGCTGAATATAAAGCCAATCGCGCTTCTATGCCAGAAGATTTACGCCCACAAATAGAGCCACTGCATGAAGCCATAAAAGCGATGGGCTGGCCACTCATCATGATAGAAGGCGTTGAGGCCGACGATGTCATCGGCGCGCTGGCAAAGCAGGCTGAGCGTGAAGGCGTACAGGTAATCATTTCTACTGGCGATAAAGATATATCACAACTGGTAAACGCGCATATTACCGTGGTAAATACCATGCGCGATGCCTTCAGACGAGTAGACGACGTGCTTGATATTGCTGGCGTTGAGCGTAAATTTGGCATACCGCCTAGCCTGATGGTGGATTATCTCGTATTGGTCGGCGACACTTCAGACAACGTGCCTGGCGTGGGAAAAGTTGGCCCTAAAACGGCAGTGAAATGGCTGAAAGAATATGGTTCGTTAGACAATATTGTCGCCAATGCAGAAAATATTAAAGGGGTAGTTGGCGAAAACTTACGCAAAGCCTTGACCTGGCTGCCTACTGCGCGTCAATTAATTACCATACGCTGCGATGTTGGTATTCAAGAAAACTTATCTGCCCTTGCGCCGCAGCCGCAGGATAAAGTAAAACTAGCTGAATTATTTGAGCGATTTGAGTTTAGAAGCTGGCGTAAAGAACTGGATAATATGCCGGATACAGTTTCTACAATAACATCAAAACTGGCCACACTTGGACCTACTTCATCAGCCATTCCATCCGTAACAACTGATATGTTTGCCGTAAACCAACATGTAACAAACACCCGCAGAAATTACGAAACGATTTTAACGAATGAACAACTAGACCGCTGGATGGCGAAATTGAGTGCGGCTGATCTCGTCTGCTTTGATACCGAAACCACCTCGCTAGACCCAATGACGGCCAAAATTGTTGGCATGTCCTTCAGCGTAGAGGCTGGCAGTGCCGCTTATTTAGCATTAAAACACGATTATTTTGATGCACCTGAACAGCTTAATTTTGCTGAAACTTTAGCTAAAATAAAACCTATTTTAGAGAACTCTGCCATCAAAAAGGTCGGTCAGAATTTCAAATATGACCAGCATGTGCTGGCCAATCACGGCATTGCTCTAAATGGTATAGAACACGATACATTATTGCAATCTTATATATTCGAGTCGCACAAAACGCACGGCATGGATGACCTTGCTATGCGCCATTTAGACTTAAAAACCATCACATTTCAAGAAGTGGCCGGCAAAGGTGCTAAACAAGTCACGTTTAACCAAGTTACAGTTGAAGTTGCCGCTGAGTATGCCGCCGAAGATGCTGACATTACCCTCCAGTTACACCAAGCCATGTACCCGAAAATTGCCGCTGATGCCAAGTTGGACTATATCTACAGCCACATTGAAATGCCTAGCTCTAATGTACTTTTTAGCATTGAGCGTAATGGCGTGTTGATAGATAGAGACATGCTCAACATTCAAAGCAATGAAATTGGCATGAAGTTGGTTGCCCTAGAAAATAAAGCCTACGAGCTGGCAGGCCAACCGTTCAACTTAGCGTCCCCTAAGCAATTGCAAGAAATTTTATTCGGTAAGCTCGGCATTAAACCGACCAAAAAAACCCCTAGCGGCGCGCCTTCTACCGATGAAGATGTGTTGCAAGAGTTAGCTCTAGATTATCCGCTGCCAAAAATATTGCTCGAATATCGTGGCTTAGCTAAACTAAAATCGACCTACACCGACAAACTGCCGCGCATGATTAATCCTGCGACTGGCCGTGTACATACTAGCTACAATCAAGCGGTGGCTATTACCGGTAGGCTCGCCAGTTCAGATCCTAACTTGCAAAATATCCCAGTACGCTCAGCTGAAGGACGACGTATTCGTGAAGCTTTTATCGCGCCGGCTGGTAGCCATATTGTGTCGGCAGATTACTCACAAATCGAATTACGCATCATGGCGCATTTGTCTCAGGATGAAGGCATGCTACAGGCCTTTGCTAATAACGAAGATATTCACCGCGCCACCGCTGCCGAAGTATTCGGCGTAGAACGCGAGGCCGTTGATAGCGAACAACGCCGTTATGCAAAAGTCATCAACTTTGGCTTAATTTACGGAATGAGCGCGTTTGGCTTGGCACAGAATCTTAATATTGAACGTAGCGCCGCCGCTAACTATATAGAACGCTATTTCTCACGTTACCCAGGCGTGCGCAAATACATGGAAAATACTCGAGAAATAGCCAAACAAAAAGGCTATGTAGAGACCTATTTTGGCCGGCGATTATGGGTGCCAGAAATCAACAGCGCCAACGGCATGAAGCGCGCCGGCGCAGAACGTGCCGCCATTAACGCGCCCATGCAAGGCACCGCAGCTGACTTGATTAAACTGGCCATGATTGCTGTGGATCAATGGCTACGAGACGAAAAACTTTCATCAAAACTCATCATGCAAGTGCACGATGAGTTGGTGCTAGAAGTGCCGGATAATGAGCTTGAATTGGTTAAAACTCAATTACCGCTATTAATGCAACATGTGGCTAAGTTAGACGTACCGTTGCTGGCGGAAGTAGGTGTAGGGAATAATTGGGAAAGTGCGCATTAATGAAGTATTATGATTGACAAGTGCGGCTTGACTGAACTAGACTTAGTCCGTTAGATAGGAGGGCTAATTTAGTTAAGGGAATTACTATGCAAATCGTTAATATTCATGAAGCAAAAACGCAATTTTCGCGCTATATAGACCAAGCCACGCATGGCGAAAGCATTATTATTGCCCGTGCAGGCCGCCCTGTAGCGCGACTGGTACCGTTAGAAGCGGCTAACAAAACGCGTCAATTAGGCTTAGGAAAAGCTTTGTACACCATACCCTCAAGTTTCGACACCTTACATGCGAATGAAATTCAAGCCATGTTTGACGCGAATTAGCCCGTGACACAGCGCACATTATTACTCGATACCAACATTTTACTTTGCGCGCTCATCTCGCCAGAGCGTTTAAATGACAGCATAAATGCGCAACTCAGCGATGCCGAAAACATGGTTTATTTTAGCGCAGCGAGTATTTGGGAAATTGCCATTAAAAGTAGTTTAAATAAAGCAGACTTTAACTTTCTACCGCAGAATATTCACCAACTAGCCATTGAAACAGGCTTCACCGAATTAGCCATCCAAGCGCAACATACTTTTGCAATCAGCAATATGGCTTGGCATCATCGCGACCCTTTTGATCGATTGCTGATTGCACAAACATTAAGTTTGCCTGCGTATTTACTGACTAGCGACAACATATTGGCTCAATATTCTGAATTAGTACAAGTAACCTTTTTAAAGTAAACCTCAATAGATTCTTGCCTATATAATTTGAACAAACCACTTAAATTGGCATAGCCAAAAAGTATGACTGCGTTTAAAAAATTGTTAGAATAATCATTATCAATCAACACTAACTCACTAATGCAAAACATCGGCATCTACATCATCGGCGACGAAATTCTCTCTGGCAAGCGAGAAGATAAACATCTAAACAACGCCATTCAAACGCTAAAAGCGCGCGGATTATCACTAGCTTGGGCCGAATACTTAGGCGACGATCCAGCAAAGTTAATTGCCAGCTTTAAGCGTAGCTTAGCAAGCACTGATATTGTATTTTCCTTCGGCGGCATAGGTGCAACACCGGATGATTTTACCCGCCAGGCAGCAGCAGCCGCTTCAGACGTACCGATTGCGCGACATGCTGGTGCGGTTTCCGAACTTGAAGCGCAATTTGGCGAAGGCGCTTATCCTAAAAGGGTATTGATGGCAGATTTTCCGCTAGGTGCCGAGCTCATTCCTAATCCAATCAACCGCTGTGCCGGTTTTTCTGTTCAGTCACATTATTTTCTACCAGGCTTTCCACAAATGGCCTGGCCTATGATGGAATGGGTGCTAGACATACATTACAGCCACTTATTTAATCAAATAATATTGATTGAAAAAGCGATTAACGTTTACGAAGCTGGAGAAAGCCAACTGATTGATTTCATGAATGAAATTGTGCAAAAATATCCTAACGCCAAGTTATTTAGCCTACCTAAAATTGGCGTAAACAGAAAAATTGAGCTAGGCGTTAAAGGCGAAGAAAATGCAGTATTGCCAGCCATCGCCGACATAAGAACCGGCATCACCGCGCTAGGTTTCACATGGGATGATTGCTAATTTTTATGGATTGCAGACTAAACTGCGGCGCCTGCTGCATCGCGCCATCTATTTCATCACCAATTCCTGGCATGCCTGAAGGAAAAATAGCTGGGGAGCGCTGCATTCAATTAAGCTTAGATAACAAATGTAAGTTATTTGGCAAACCTGAGCGACCCTCCGTGTGTTTATCAATAGCACCAAGTCTTGAGATGTGTGGCGAAGAACCATGGCAAGCCATTAAATGGTTGCTTGATTTAGAAAAAGCGACGGCCCCTAATTTGCAATAAAACCAAGTAAGCAGTAAAGCCAAGTCTAACTGACATACGATAGGATAATTTAAAATGATCATTTACGATGTTGTTCTTGATGCGTCTCAAGAAGATTGCCCACTACCAACCATACTCACTAAAAATATTTTAGATACGATGCTGGTCGGCCAAATTCTAAAGCTCATCACCAGCAAAGAAGGCACTATTAGAAACATAAGGACGTTCACAGCGAATAATTCATGCGAATTACTGAGAGAATTGACGACCGAAGAAGGTTTTGTATTTTTAATCAAAAAGCTATAAATCTTTTGCTACTTGTGCATAGTCTTGCATAAAAAACACTGCCATTAAACTAACCACCGCCATGGCTGAAACGTAATAACCCACCAAAACTAAGCCGCCGCGATCGACCAATAATTGCGACACAAATGGCGCGGTAGAAGCGCCAAAAATGCCACCTAAGTTATAAGCTAAACCTGCGCCGGTGTAACGGACTTCTGTTGGAAACTGCTCAGGCAAAAATGCGCCCATAGGGGCAAATGTTGCGCCCATTAACAATAAGGCCAGCGATAAAAACAAGGTGATTTGTAATGTTGAGCCGCTCATCATCAGTGGGTTGAGTGCGAAACCGGCTAATACAGCCAGAAAACAACCGGTCATTAATACTGGCCGGCGGCCAAATTTATCACTCAAACTGGCAGATATTGGCGTGATAACAGCCATAAAAATGACCGCTACACAGAGCATTTGTAAAAAATCAGCGCGTAGGATATGTAGTGTTTTGGTGCCATAGCTTAAGCAAAACACCGTAGCAGTGTAAAACAGGTTGTAGCATACCGTCATGGCCAGTGCACCCAGTAAAACTGGGCGAAGATGGTCTTTAAGCAAGACCATAATCGGGGTTTTATGTGTGTGATGTTGCGCCAAAACTTTGGCAAAAGCGGGTGTTTCTGCTAATTTAAAGCGTACATATAAACCGACTAGCACGAGCAAGGCACTGGCAAAAAATGGAACACGCCAACCCCAGCTCTTAAATTCCGCTTCGCTCAAATAGAGTGTTAAAGCTAAAAAACTTAAAGTGGCGAGTAAAAAGCCAATAGAGGGCCCCATTTGTGGAAACATACCAAACCAGCCGCGCTTACCGGCAGGCGCGCTTTCAGTGGCCAATAATGCAGCGCCGCCCCATTCGCCGCCTAAACCTAAGCCTTGGCCGAATCTAAGTAAGCATAACAATACTGCTGCCCAAGTGCCTAATGTGTCGTAACCGGACAAAAAAACCGATGAGTAAAGTGGATAAACCCATCACCAGCAATGACGCAGCCAAGGTCGATTTTCGGCCAATTTTATCGCCAAAGTGGCCAAAAACAATTGCTCCCAAAGGTCTTGCAACGAAGGCGATACCAAACGTTAAAAAAGTATTTAATGCTTGAGTGGCCGGTTCGCCAACGGGAAAGAATACTTGCCCAATCACCAAGGCCGAAGCCATTGCGTAGATGTAAAAATCGTAAAATTCAATGGCGGTGCCGATGAAGCTGGCAAAGGCAATGTGCGTGGTAGAAGGTGACGTTTTGGCATTCAAAATTGTGCTTTCATTTAGCAGTGTTAAGTTACGGCTTAAATGATTACACAAACTTTAACTTTTATGACGATTTAAGTTTTCGGCCATGTCATTTGCGTATAAAATAGGCAATCTTGTGTTAAATACTCAAATATAAGAATATAAAACAGTGCAAATCGGCTCACACATTCTAAAAAACAACTTGATCGTAGCTCCCATGGCGGGAGTAACCGACAGACCTTTCCGTCAGCTTTGCAAAAAGATGGGCGCAGGATTAGCTGTTTCAGAAATGGTGACCTCAAATTCATTGCTTTATGGCAGTGAAAAAACCTTGCGCCGTGCCAATCACGAGGGTGAAGTTGACCCTATTTCCGTGCAAATTGCTGGGGCTGATCCACAAATGATGGCTGATGCTGCACGGCATAATGTGGATAACGGTGCGCAAATAATTGACATTAATATGGGTTGCCCTGCTAAGAAAATTTGTAATGTGATGGCCGGCTCGGCTTTACTTAAAGATGAGCCGCTGGTTGCAAAAATTCTGCGTGCGGTCGTCGCCGCTGTAAATGTGCCAGTGACTTTAAAAATTCGCACTGGCTGGGATAAAAACAACCGTAACGCGGTACAAATTGCCAAAATGGCTGAAGATTTAGGCATTCAAGCATTGGCCATGCATGGCCGCACACGCGCCTGCTTATACACTGGCGATGCTGAGTACGATACGATTGCCGCCGTAAAACAAGCAATTAAAATCCCACTGATTGCCAACGGCGATATTACTACACCAGAAAAAGCGAAATTCGTGCTGGAATATACCGGCGCAGACGCAGTGATGATAGGCCGCGCCGCACAAGGTCGACCTTGGATATTCCGTGAAATGGAACATTTCATTAAGACTGGTGAGCATTTACCGCCGCCAGAAGTGACTGAAATTCGCGAAGTAATGTTAACGCATTTGCATGATTTATACGATTTTTATGGCGAGTTAACCGGCATGCGCATTGCGCGTAAGCATATTTCTTGGTACACCAAAGGCTTAAAAGATTCCGCTAACTTTCGCCACAATATGAATACCCTGCAAACAATACCGTTGCAACTAGCTGCCATTGATGAGTTTTTTGATCACTTGCAGAGTCGCGATAACCGCTTACAGTACGAGGTCAATGAGAACGCTGAAACAGCCGGCCTAATTGAAACCAGCCTATTCTTTAAGGTCGCCTAATGAATAAATGTGAGCTCGCAAATAGCGTAAAATCTTCGCTAGATCAATACTTTAAAGACTTAGACGGCGAATCGCCACATGCGATATATGACATGGTATTGAGTTGCATAGAAAAACCTTTGCTTGAGTTTGTCATGCAACACGCAGCGGGCAACCAAAGCAAAGCAGCAGAAATTTTAGGCTTAAATCGCAACACCTTGCGTAAGAAAATTCAGCAATACAACATTGAGTAAAAATCATTTCTTTGATTATTTAATTTTCATTTATTTCATAATCAAAGGACAACAAAGCGGCAAGAACTGAAGCGTTGAAGACAGTACTAATAGTACGGCAAAACGCTGAAGACGAAGTCAACGCAGTTATCATTTGCATTATGGAATAAATTTATGGCAACTATTAAACGTGCGCTAATCAGCGTTTCTGACAAATCAGGTATTTTAGAATTAGCACAGGCACTTACTCAGCTAAGTGTAGAAATATTATCCACCGGCGGTACCGCTAAGCTATTCCGCGACAACAATATTCCAGTGATTGAAGTTAGCGATTACACTGGCTTTACTGAAATGCTAGATGGCCGCGTTAAAACTTTGCACCCAAAAGTGCATGGCGGCATTTTAGGCCGTCGCGATTTACCTGAGCACGTAGCGGCAATGAAAGCGGCTAACATTCCAAATATCGACATGGTGGTAGTGAACCTTTACCCATTTGAAGCGACCGTTGAAAAATCGAACTGTACGCTAGAAGATGCCATTGAAAACATTGATATTGGCGGCCCAGCCATGGTGCGCTCTGCTGCTAAAAACTGGAAACATGTCGTAGTTTTAACCGATGTCAGCCAATATGCAAACTTAATCAGCGAGCTACAAAGCACTGGCGGTGCGGTTACCGAGGCCACGACGTTTGCATTGTCTGTTGCCGCCTTTAATCGCGTCGCACAATATGATGCCGCTATTAGCAACTATTTATCTGCCATTGATTACACCGCCAGCATGGCGAACAATCAAGCGGTTTCTCAACAGTTTCCTGCCCAAAGCAATAACAACTTTATTAAAGTACAAGATTTACGTTATGGCGAAAATCCGCATCAAAAAGCGGCTTTCTATCGGGATTTAAACCCAGCACCAGGCTCGTTAGTCACGGCTGAGCAATTGCAAGGTAAGGAATTAAGCTATAACAATATTGCTGATGCTGATGCCGCATGGGAAACAGTGAAGTCTTTTGACACCACTTCGTGCGTGATTGTCAAACATGCGAATCCATGCGGAGTGGCTTTGGGTACTACGGCTCTTGAAGCGTACACAAAAGCCTTTAAAACTGATCCTAGCAGTGCTTTTGGCGGCATTATTGCCTTCAATACCACAGTAGATAAAGCAGCGGCTGAAGCGGTTTCTAAGCAATTTGTAGAAGTGTTAATTGCACCTGATTACACGGCGGAAGCCTTGGCAATTTTTACGGCTAAAGCGAATGTACGGGTGCTTAAAATTGCCCAACCTAAAGGCGGTGCTAGCAATTGGGAGCAAGGCCGCAACTCACATGAAAGCAAACGTGTAGGTTCAGGCTTATTGATTCAAACCGCTGATAATCATGAAATCAACCAGTCTGACTTAAAGATTGTGACTAAAAAACAACCGACATCGCAACAAATGGCTGATTTATTATTTGCTTGGCGCGTGGCGAAATATGTAAAATCAAACGCAATCGTGTTCTGCGGTAACGGCATGACACTGGGCGTGGGCGCAGGCCAAATGAGCCGTGTGGACAGCACCAAAATCGCCGCCATCAAAGCGCAAAATGCCGGGCTAACGCTGAAAGATTCAGTCGTTGCATCTGATGCATTCTTCCCATTCCGCGATGGTATCGACGTACTAGCAGAAGCTGGCGCAAGCTGTGTCATTCATCCGGGTGGTAGCATGCGCGATGAAGAAGTAATTGCAGCCGCTGATGAGCATGGTTTGGTGATGGTGGTTACTGGCATTCGTCATTTTAGACATTAAGCGATAGAAAATCGGAAAATAGAGCAATGAAAATATTAGTCATAGGTGGTGGTGGTCGTGAACATGCGCTTGCATGGAAAATTGCCCAGAATAAAGAAGTTAGCCGCGTTTATGTAGCGCCTGGCAATGCAGGCACTGCGACAGATCCTGATATGATCAATGTGCCTATTTCCAATGTGGCAGATTTAGTAAAATTCGCACAAGATGAGCAAATACATATCACTATCGTGGGGCCAGAAGCGCCACTTGCAGCTGGCGTGGTAGATGCGTTCCATGTAGCTAATCTTAAAATTTTTGGCCCAACCCAATCTGCAGCGCAATTAGAAGGCTCTAAGGATTTTGCCAAAGCGTTCATGGTGCGCCACAATATTCCAACTGCCGCATATGCCACATTTACTGATGCCGCTGAGGCGCATGCTTATGTAAAACAACAAGGTGCGCCAATTGTGATTAAAGCCGATGGTTTGGCTGCTGGCAAAGGCGTGGTAGTTGCAATGTCTGATGACGAAGCGCATGCCGCGATTAATGCCATGTTATCTGACAACAAACTTGGGAGCGCCGGTGCAAGAGTGGTGATTGAAGAGTTTCTTACTGGCGAAGAAGCTAGTTTTATTGTGATGGTAGACGGCAAAAATATATTGGCACTGGCCACTAGTCAAGACCATAAACGCTTGCAGGATAACGACCAAGGACCCAATACAGGCGGCATGGGTGCATATTCACCTGCGCCTGTGGTTACGCCGGAAATCCACGCCAAAGTGATGCGTGAAATTATTCGCCCAACAGTTGAAGGTATGGCCAAAGATGGTATGCCATATACCGGTTTTTTATACGCTGGCTTGATGATTTCGCCCGATGGCGGCGTCAAAACGCTAGAGTTTAACTGCCGTATGGGTGACCCAGAAACGCAGCCGATTATGATGCGTTTAAAATCTGACTTCGTCGCACTGGCCGAGCATGCGGTAAATGGCACACTAGACCAAACGGAAGCTATATGGGATAGGCGTACCGCGCTAGGTGTGGTAATGGCTTCTGCCAATTATCCTGACAATCCAAGATTAGGCGATGAGATTACCGGCTTGCCTAAACATTTAGAAGACGCACATGTTTTTCATGCCGGCACGGCGTTAATTGAGGGCCAAGTATTGACTAGTGGCGGTCGCGTATTATGTGTAACAGCTTTAGGCGAAACCGTGAAATTTGCCCAACAACAAGCCTATAAAATAGTCGATGAAATTAAATTCGATGGCGCACAATATCGCACAGACATCGGCTACCGCGCCATTAAAGGTTAAGGCTATGGACACCCGATCAGTTCTACATTATCTGCAAGATCTGCAATCACGGATTGTTGAATCATTAGAATTAGTCGATGGTAAAAACTTTTTGCATGACAGCTGGAATCGACCAGAAGGTGGCGGGGGCACGTCTTGTTTGTTAGAAGAAGGTAATGTTTTTGAACGTGCCGGTGTAGGCTTTTCACATGTGTTAGGTAGTAAATTACCGCCAGCAGCAACCATAGCGCACCCTGAAGCAGCTGGGCGTAGCTGGGAAGCAATGGGCGTTTCGCTGGTGTTGCATCCGCGTAATCCTTATGTGCCTACGGTACACATGAACATTCGTTTTTTTGTAGCAGAAAAAGAAGGCGAGACCCCTATTTGGTGGTTTGGCGGTGGCATGGATCTCACGCCTTATTATGGCTTTACTGATGATTGTGTGCATTTCCATCGCACCAATAAAACCGCTTTAGATGCATTTGATGCCGCGTATTATCCAGAATTCAAGAAACATTGTGACAAATATTTTCATCTAAAACATCGCAAGGAGCCGCGCGGTATAGGTGGCATCTTTTTTGATGACTTTAACGAATTAGGCTTTGAACGCAGCTTTGAATTGCATCGCGCCGTGGGTGATAGCTTTTTACAAGCTTATTTGCCAATAGTGCAGCGCCGTAAAGATTCGCCATACACGGAAAATGAGCGTGATTTTCAAGCCTATAGACGCGGTCGCTATGTAGAATTTAACTTAGTATATGACCGTGGCACACTATTTGGCTTACAGTCAAATGGCCGCACTGAGTCCATTCTAATGTCTATGCCGCCAGTAGTTAAATGGCGTTACGACTGGAAGCCTGAAGCAAACAGCCCAGAATCAAAACTTTATTCTGACTTTTTGATTGATAAAGACTGGCTGGCTAGCGTTTAATTAGGCGTATAGAATAAATGAAAAAAACGCTGCCTAAAACACAAATAAAAGCCCAAGCACAGGACTTACTCAATTTCATTGATGCCAGCCCAAGTCCTTGGCATGCAGTTGATACCGTTGAGCAACGCTTAATCCGTCTAGGGTTTACACCTTTGCACGAAACTCAAGCTTGGCAATTAAAGCCCGGCAACAGCTATTATGTAATTCGTGGTGGCGCATCTATCATTGCATTTAAAGTGGGTAGCCTGAACCTCACCGATAGCGGCTTTCGCATGATAGGCGCGCATACCGACTCACCCAGTTTACGACTCAAACCGAATGCGGCTTATGGTGGCGATGGCCTAGTAAGAATTGGCGTAGAAGTATATGGCGGGCCGATTTTAGCGACATTTACTGACCGTGATTTAAGTGTCGCGGGACGGGTAAATGTGCGGACAGCAAAAGGCTTTGAGGCGCGCTTAGTCAAATTTGATAATGCGCTAATGCGATTACCCAACCTTGCCATACACATGAATCGCGAAGTGAATGACAAGGGTTTGCTATTAAACAAACAAACGGGCTTACCGCTTATTTTTGGCGAGACTGAAGCTAGCATAGCCGCTGATCAGCAATTTTTAAAGCACATTGCAGAGGCACTGGCGGTCGAAGTGAAAGACATTCTAAATTTTGAACTGAATGTATTTGATACGCAAAAAGGAGTTTTTTGGGGTGCGAATCAAGAATTTATTGCGGGTAGTCAGCTGGATAATTTAGCCTCTTGTCATGCCGCTTTAACCGCTTTATTGGCGACAGAAAATCCTGCCTCTACTTGTATCTGCGCATTATTCGACCATGAAGAAGTGGGCAGTGAAAGTGCAACTGGCGCCAGCGGTAGTTTTTTAGCTGATGTAGTCAGTCGCGTAGCTATCAGCCTGCAATTAAGCGAAGAAGCGCGCTTGCAAGCCATAGCGCAAAGCTTTTTCATTAGCGCAGATATGGCGCATGCTTATCATCCTAATCATGCTACAGCTTATGAGCCTGAACATCATGCGCTGGTGAATAAAGGTCCGGTTATTAAAACCAATGCGAACCAGCGCTACGCGACTAATGCCGATTCTGCGGCACGTTTTATCACACTTTGCGAACGTGCAAACGTCCCGTATCAGCAATACGCTCATCGCACAGATTTAGGCTGTGGTAGTACTATCGGTCCTATCGTGGCATCAAACTTAGGTGTAGCTAGCGTAGATGTCGGTTCGCCTATGTGGGCTATGCATAGTATTCGTGAAAGTGCTGGCGTGCTGGATCATAGCTATATGATTGCCGTATTAAAAGAAATGTACAAGAGCTAGTTAAGCTCACGCAAAGTGTGCATTCACTTACCCGGCTTTCACACATGATTGCAAGTTTTGTCTATAATCTATTTAATATCAACACTTGTTGCCAATAGCATGCATTCTATCCAAGCAATAATTGCCACTTTTTTGCTAGCTCGTTTGCCCGATATGCGGCTTCGTGCCTAAGCTTTAGTCATCTAATACTTTGAGCAACCCTTCAAAACGCAGTCATTGGAATAGTCGCTGGAGCTTTATGTTGGCCACAGCGGGCTCTGCTATTGGCTTAGGGAATATTTGGAAATTGCCTTACATGATAGGCGTGAATGGTGGAAGCGCTTTTGTTTTGGTGTTTGTGCTGTGTATTTTATTAGTAGGCATTCCGCTGATGATGACGGAAATTTTACTAGGTCGACGCGCGCAAAAAAACCCATTAGATGGCATGCATGCACTGGCAGTTGAAGCCAATAAGTCTACACTTTGGCAATGTCTGGGTGGCATGGGCATGTTGACAGGCCTGCTAATACTAGGCTTTTATAGCGTAATTGGTGGCTGGGTACTCGCATATATCTGGCAAGCTACTAGCGGCAGTTTCATGCAAATTAGCGCACCTCAAGCTAGCGCTAACTTTGATGCATTGTTGGCATCGCCATTAACATTAATTTTCTGGCATACAGTATTTATGTTAATGACGATGGGTGTTGTGGCGCGTGGCGTGAACTCTGGGTTGGAAAAAGCCAACAACATTTTGATTCCCGCCTTATTTGCTATTTTGCTGATGTTGCTCGGCTACAGCATGTCAGTGGGTGATATGCATGCGGCATTTCAATTCATGTTTAAGCCAGATTTTTCTAAAATCACGCCAGTTGCCGCACTATCAGCTTTAGGACACGCATTTTTCTCACTAAGCTTAGGCATGGGTGCGGTCATGGTTTATGGCTCGTACCTACAACGGAATGTATCCATTGCCCGCACGACTATCTACATTGCATTGGCAGACACTATGTTGGGACTATTGGTTGGCTTGGCTATCTACGCCTTAGTATTTGCCAATCATTTAGCTCCAAATGCAGGGCCTGGATTAATATTTCAAACATTGCCAATTGCATTCGGCCATATGCCAGCGGGCAATATCATCGGCATGCTGTTTTTTACCCTTGTCGCGTTTGCTGCATGGACATCGTCTATTTCTCTGGTTGAGCCAGCCATAGCTTGGATAGTAGAAAACACTAAAATTAAACGTCACACTGCGGCTGGACTATTGGGCTTGGCCGTCTGGTTACTAGGTGTTGCGGTAGCACTCTCTTTTAATGAATGGAAAGACGTCAAAATAATATTCGGCCTCAATATTTTCGAAACATTAGATAAGCTCACGTCCGCTATTTTATTGCCGCTAGGCGGCTTGCTAATGGCTATTTTCGCCGGCTACTTTATGAAAAAAGTCCATGTGCAAGAAGAGCTAGACTTACAAGTGAAAGCCTTTAAATTATGGCGAATTGCCAATAACTTTATTGCCCCAATTGCAATCACTGCCATATTTTTATATCTGTTCGGCCTAATTAAATAAGTAAAGAAAGTATTATTCATAAAAAAAGCCAGTCATTAGTGACCGGCTTTTTTTATCTATATTTTTAACTAAAATCTAATAAATTAAAGGCTTAATACCCATTCAACAATTGTTTTAATATCTGGATCTTTAACTTGCGCACCCATTGGAGGCATAGGCATAGGACCCCAAACACCACTACCACCGGCTTTAACTTTAGCGACTAAACGCGCTTCAGCAGTTTTATCGCCTTTGTATTTAGCTGCAACATCTTTGTATGCTGGGCCTAATACTTTTTTCTCTACACTGTGACAAGCTAAACAACCACTTTTTTGTGCTAATGCTTCAGCGGCTGCTGCGTCTACGGCACCGGCTTGAGTGGCTGCTAACATAGAACCAGCTACCGCAATTGCTAACAATAATGCTTTCATGCTATCTCCTTAAACTTACATCTTATAATTATATTTTTTGCAATCTTTCCACGACTTCTAATCATACCGACAAATATAAACTGCAACAAGTCAAAGCTGAGTCAAAATGAGTTAAGTTAACTAAATCGGTTAAATCGCCAACTTCTGCAGCCAGTTCTGCTAAAAGTCACAAACTAACAGTCACTCAAAACATTTTTCAGAAAATTGAAGCGCTGTAACAATATAACGACAGTGCAATCCAAACCGTTGACATCTTCTACATTGCTTAGTGTTTTTCTATTTACTGAATTAATTGCATCGAAATATCTTGCAATATAGCCTAGACGGCGAAAAGTATTGACTAGTTACTAGAGTAATTCTAACTACAACAATTCTAAAGAGTATTCAGTCACCATTGTATGTGTTTCATTTGGGAAAATAGTCACACTGTTTTCCATCGCATTAGCAGATTCTACGCAAAGCATTTTGCGCCACTCATCAGGCTCGCCCATATCAGACATTTGCGCAACTTTCTCAGCACCTGGCGACCAGATCACTGTGGTATTACTGCCTGATTTAGAAACGCGAATCGCACGTTTAAAACCACTATCTTGGATAATACAATCTTCATCACTATTAATATAAACACGGTCAAACTCACCATCAAATTTTAGCGGGCCATGTTGCACATTACGTAAATAGCCTTCAACTTTATCTGAGTAGACTAAATTTTCTAGGCCGGTCACATGAGTGTTTTTAATATTACTCACATTAAAATAGGTATGAAAAGCCTCACCTATCATAAATGGGTGGTTGGCCAGATTTTTAGTAGTCATTTCTAAACGCAGATAATTACCAACAGTAATTTCCAAAGTTAACTGAAACGGATACGAAAGCTGCTTTGCAGTCACTTCAGTTTGCGTCATTTCCAGAAATAATCGAGTGGTTCCGTTGGGTAATTTACAGCTTTTAACCAACTGCCAAGGAATCACTCGAGCAAAACCATGCGGACAATAACTGCTATCGGTAGGATGCGCACCAAACCAAGGCCAGCAGATGGGCACACCACCACGAATTGAACGCGCTTCTACGTAACGCGCATTACTTGAAAGCCAAAGTACTGGCTCGACTGCCGCTTTTGGTTGCCAGTGCATGACATGCGCGCCTTGTAGAGCAATCTTAGCGCTAGCGTGGCGGTTATTAATTTCAAGGTACTCCAAACCATTAGCATCCTTAACAAGGCGCACATCGTTAGTCTGCATGCTATTAGCAATAATCGGTTGGGGATGTAAACTTGCATGTGTCATATTGATTTACTTTTTAGCTAGCTCGAAATTGGTTAGAAAATTAAGCACGAATAATAAACGTACTATTTTTCTATCTGAGAAACATCACGCACCGCACCACGCGCCGCGCTGGTACTCATGGCTGCGTAAGCGCGTAAGGCTGGTGAAACTGCGCGAATGCGGCCAACCGGCTTCCAAGCATCTTTGCCTTTATCTTCCATTTTTGTACGTCTATGCGACATTTCTTCATCACTCACAACCAAATGAATAGTGCGGTTTGGAATATCAATTTCAATACTATCACCCTCTTCTACCAAACCAATCGCGCCGCCCTCAGCCGCTTCTGGTGAGGCATGGCCAATACTTAAGCCTGAAGTACCGCCAGAAAAACGACCATCCGTCAGCAGCGCGCACACTTTGCCTAAGTCTTTAGACTTTAAATAGGAAGTTGGGTATAACATTTCTTGCATGCCAGGGCCCCCACGTGGGCCTTCATAGCGAATGACCACAACATCACCAGCCACAATTTCATCAGCTAGAATCGCTTCAACGGTAGTGTCTTGAGATTCAAAAATACGCGCACGGCCGGTAAATTTAAGAATGCTGTCATCCACGCCCGCTGTTTTAACAATACAGCCATCTAGCGCAATATTGCCGTATAACACCGCCAGCCCGCCATCTTGCGAATAAGCATGCGCTTTATCGCGAATACAACCTTCGGCACGGTCGTCATCTAAAGTTGGGTAAAGCATACTTTGTGAGAATGCAATCGTCGTTTTAATACCACCCGGCGCCGCGCGGAAGAATTTTTTAACATCTTCATCTTGCGTCACCATAATATCCCACTTGTCTAAAGCATCGCCCATCGTCGCGCTATGCACGGTTGGTGTATCACGGTGCAATACACCGGCACGATCCAATTCACCCAAAATACCCATTACACCACCGGCATGGTGTACGTCTTCCATGTGATATTTTGATGTCGCAGGCGCGACTTTACTTAAACAAGGCACTTTACGTGAGATACGATCAATATCACTCATAGTGAAATCAATTTCTGCCTCATGCGCTGCAGCTAGTAAATGCAATACGGTATTAGTTGAACCGCCCATAGAAACATCCAGCGCCATTGCGTTTTCAAAGGCTTTAATATTAGCTACGTTACGTGGCAATACTGAATAATCATCTTGTTCGTAATGGCGTTTTGCAATTTCCACAATCAAACGACCGGCTTTTAAGAACAATTCTTTACGCGCGCCATGTGTGGCCAATGCTGAACCGTTACCTGGCAAGCTCAAACCCAGCGCCTCAGTTAAGCAGTTCATGGAGTTTGCGGTAAACATGCCAGAACATGATCCACAAGTCGGGCATGCTGCACGCTCGATCGCCTCAGCTTTTTCATCGCTCACTTTACTATCCGCCGCTGCCACCATCGCATCGACTAAATCTAGCTTCAACTCTTCACCTTGCCAGTTTACTTTACCCGCTTCCATCGGGCCGCCAGAGACAAATACCACTGGAATATTCAAACGCAAAGCCGCCATTAACATGCCCGGTGTAATTTTGTCACAATTTGAAATACACACCATCGCATCGGCACAATGCGCGTTCACCATATATTCCACGCTATCGGCAATTAAATCGCGGCTTGGCAGGCTATACAACATACCGCCGTGACCCATCGCAATACCGTCATCCACCGCAATGGTGTTGAATTCTTTAGCCACGCCGCCGGCACGTTCAATTTCACGCGCTACCAATTGGCCTAGGTCTTTTAAATGAACATGTCCTGGCACAAACTGCGTAAACGAGTTACAAACCGCAATAATCGGCTTATCAAAATCGCCATCTTTCATGCCAGTAGCACGCCACAAAGCGCGAGCCCCCGCCATATTGCGACCATGAGTGGTAGTGCGTGAACGATAAACTGGCATATGTAAAATCCGTAATTTAATGAGTAATTAATTAATAGTGCAATAAAAATGTAATTTTAGACTAGCTAGACTGAACAAGCTAAATAAATATGCGCTTACTCACCCAATCAAACGTGACATTTTCCCATAAGAGCGTCGCCTCGCCGCGAAGAAATTTTAAAGAGGCAACCACACGTTCAAGCAACCGCGCGGGCAACGAGTCGCTCACCCTATCAATCTAATGACTGAATTTCGCCTAATCCAGCCAGCAAAATTAGCTTCATCAATCTCGCCAGCGGCAAGGGCGAGTATGGTTAATGTTGCATCAACTTGGCTAGCGCTTAATTTATAGCCGTTTAGCCCTAAAAACAAACCCACACAAAGAAATGCTACGCGCTTATTGCCATCTACAAAAGCATGATTTTTTGCTAGGCCTAAGCCATAGGCTGCGGCTAATGCTGCAAAATCTTGTTTTTCATATAACGCCAAATGTGTTGCACTATTCAATGCCGAGTCTAACAAACCCTCATCACGAACACCAGAAGCTCCACCATGCATGGCCAAACTCTTATCGTGTAGCATTATTAAAAGCTGCCTATCAACACAGCGCCATTGACTCATCTTAACTTTGCCAACTCGTTGAAAGTGTCACGATATTCACGCATAAACTCTCGCCCAATATCAAGCTGCTCTTTAAAATTAGGATTATGTGGTGTAATTGTCACAGCCCCCGGCGCATCGGTTAAAAACACCGTATCGCCTTTCTCCAACTTCAAGCGAGCCAGTACTTCTTTAGGCAAAATTAAGCCAACAGAATTACCAATTTGCGTGAGTTTTAAAGTATGCATATGTTTACCTCAAACTTAAATGTTATAACAAAAGTTATAATAAACTGGTTTTTAATTTAGTGCAATAAGTCGCTGAGGCCCTAGGCCAATTTCGGCTTGTTGGCTAAATC